>NZ_OY781925.1:247500-950000 GCF_963677305.1 uncultured Holophaga sp. | reverse complement strand
CTACGCCGAGGTCATCGCCGCCGCCCTGGAGGGTTGAGCGTTTGGGAGCCGGGCTCTGACCCACCCCTTCCCCCGTGGCATCCTACCCAGGAGTCACGGGGGTTCCTTGAAGCGCAACCAGCTCATCCGCCACACGGTCCAAGCCGCCCTGGTATTCCTGTGCCTCTGGATCGGTGTCGAGTTCGCCCTCTTCATGCGCTGGGGCATGAGCGGGAGCACCGCCCATTACGTACCCCGGCCGCCGGGGGCGGAGGGCTTTCTGCCCATCAGCGCCCTCATGAGCCTGCGCCAGTGGGCGCAGACCGGCCACTACACCACCATCCACCCCGCCGGTCTCACCCTCCTGCTGGCCATCCTGGCTATCAGCCTGCTCTTCAAGAAGGGCTTCTGCGGCTGGCTCTGCCCCGTGGGCACCCTGGGGGAGGCCCTGGCGGCCCTGGGTCGACGCCTGCTTGGACGCAACCTGCACACCCCACGCTGGCTGGACTGGCCCCTGCGTCTGGTCAAGTACCTGCTCCTGGCCCTCTTTTTATGGGCCATCATGGGCATGAACCTGAAGGCCCTGGAGGCCTTCCTGGGGAGCCCCTACAACCGCATGGCGGACCTGAAGATGTATCTCTTCTTCGCCCGCCTCAGCGGTTTTGCCCTGGGGGTGATCCTGGTGCTGGCGGCCCTCTCGGTGTTGGTGGAGGGGGTCTGGTGCCGCTACCTCTGCCCCTATGGCGCCCTCCTGGGCCTCCTGGGGATGCTGAGCCCCCTCAAGGTGCGCCGGGAGGCCTCCACCTGCATCGACTGCAAGGCCTGCACCCGGGCCTGCCCCAGCCGCATCCCGGTGCATCGCCTCGCCCGGGTCCGCACCGACGAGTGCAACGCCTGCCTGCGCTGCGTGGACGCCTGCCCGGTGAAGGCCACCCTGGCCCTGGAGGCGCCCGGACGAAAGGCGGTCGACGGCCTGCGCCTGGGGGCCCTCATCCTGGGGCTCTTCATGGTGCTCTGCGGCCTGGCCATGGTCTCCGGGCGCTGGCAGAACGCCATCCCCCGGGACGAATACCAGCGCCGCATCCCGGAGCTGGACTCACCCCTCTATCAGCACAACCGCGGCCGGGCACCCCAGGAGTAGGTCCACGACCCGCGCCAGGTCCGGGAAACGGGCGGCCTCCGCCGGGGCCACCGGAAGAGGGTCAGGGCCTCGGGGCGCAGCACCCCAGCCGCCGCCCTCCCGCCTGCGCTAGGCCGTGGTCACCTGGATGGGCATCTACCCCCTGGTGGCCTTCAGCCTCTGGTACATCTCCCCCCGGCTGAAGGGCCTGCCCTACCTGATCCGGGTGGCCCTGCTCACAGCCCTGGTGGTGGGGGCCATGGCCTACGTGGTGATGCCCAGGCTCACGCGCTGGATGGCCACGTGGGTCGCCGGGGGCCGCCTTCCCCGATAGGACCCGGCACTCTAGCACCGACCCGTGCCCGGCTCTACCCCTTGAGGGGCATCCAGGATCGCCGCCGCCTCCGCCAACAGGACATCAAGGGCGGGGTTCAGGGCCTCCCGATTCCAGACGAGGAAGACATCCTCCCGGGCCCCAGCGCCCACAAGCGGGATGACCTTGACCCTGGCGGTCCCGCAGGTCGCGGCTCGGCACGCGGGAAAGACGGCTATGCCCGCACCCGCCTCCACCAACAGGACCAATGCATCGAAATCGGCCACGCGCTGCGTCACCTTCGGGGTCAACCCGTGGCGCACAAACATCCGGACCACCCCGGAACGCCCATCGGGTTCCCCATCCGGCAGGAGGTGCACCAAGGGCTCGGACTCCAAGTCACCCAGGGTCAGCGCCTCTCGACTCGCCAGAGGGTGGTCTTCGGGGAGCAGGGCCACCACCGGCTCCTCGGCAATGAAGCGCCGTCCAAAGCCCGGGTGCTCCTCTTCACGGAAGCCCAGGGTCACCCCCACATCCAGCTGCCCTTCCTCCAGGGCCTTCTCCAGAGAGGTCAGGTCCACCCGGGAAAGCTGGAGCAGGGTGCCGGGATGGCGCAGACGGAAGACCTTGATGAGGCGGGGGGTGAAGTCCCCCCCGGCGTGCCCCGCGACCCCCAGGCTGACCTGCCCGAGCCGACCGGCCTCGATATCCTGCACCTCGCCCACAACCTTCTGGTAAATGGCCAGGACATCCTCGATCCGATGGTAGAAGTGGCGCCCCTGGGGGGTCAGACGGAGGGACTGGGGGAGTCTGCGGAACAGCGTGATCCCCAGCTCCCGCTCCAGGGAAGCCATCTGATAGCTGGCGGCAGACTGGGTGATGCCCAGGATGCGGGCGGCCTTGGTGAAGCTCTGCTGCTCCACCACAAGCCGGAAACAGTTGAGCAGCTTGAGGTCCATGTCGTGATCCGAGTGAGGCTCCATTATGCCGCCCGGAGCCGCACCGCAGATGCGCGGGAAAGCAGCGAATTCATGGGCCCTAGCCCAGAAACCATCCGTGGTTTACGTGCCGCAGGTCATGGCCTCCTCTGGCGATACTGGCCCTTCAAACCGGACAGGAGACCCCCATGACACTCAGCCTCACCCAGGACGCCCTGGGCACCCACCTGGACTGGCGGCACGAAGGTGTGACCGCCCACATGATCGACTGGTTCTGGAGCAACATGGAGAAGGCCGTGCTGCTCTGGCACCCCGAGCAGCACGAGCCCCTGCAATGGGCGGTGCCCGTGGTGCCGGGGGACCCCAGGGGCTCGGTCCATATCGCCCCCCAGACCTGGAACGACGGTACCCGGCAGAATCTCTACATCCGCTTCGAGAAGCTGGAGGAGGTACCCGTCGAAGTCCGCGACTACATCACTTACGAACACGCCGTAATCGTGGGTGGCCTGGGCTTTGGAGAGGAGTCCCTGATCAACCCTTCTCCCCTGGGCTACCGTCTCCACCAGTGGGAGAAAACCGACTACGGCGTGATTGGCAAATCCTCCGCCTTCGGCATACGGAAGAAGGAAACCCATGAGGAGGGCCGGATCTGGGCCGCTCACTGCGCCGAGGAGATCGGCAACTGGGGCGTCTTCCTGCCCCAGCTCCACAGCCTCTACAAGCCGGTCAAGAACCCCCTTTTCAACCCCTTCGCCGACCTCTCACTGGAAGGCAGAGGGCGTGAGGCACGATACAAGCACATGAAGTAGGACGACAGACTCATCCCCAAGAAAAAGGAGCACCTTGCGTGCTCCTTTTTCTTGGGCGCTGGAAACCCTACGCAGTGGGCATGCTGGCCTGGATGAAGTCCCGGTAGCCCGCCATCCGCTTACTGAAAGATTCCGTCTTCCGGAGTTCAGCGATCTTCATCTCGTTGCCCTTCACATCGTCCAAGTGGTGGAACTTCCCGGAGACGTTGTTGTGGGCGTGCTGGACCTGCTCCGCAGGGAACTCGAAGACCACCTTGCCGTCCACCGACTTGAGTTCACCAATGAGGCCACAGACTTCGCAGACCGCCTCGGTGATCGCGTCATTGAGGTAGAAGTTGCGGGAATGGCAGTTGGGGCACACACCGGGATCGCCCAGGTACTTGGCGCTGGCGGGAGCCTGCAAGGCCTTCACCATGTTCACGCCCACCTGATGGCACTGAGCCACCTTCTCGTCCTCCGCCACGATGGCCTTGGACCATGGAAAGACGATCTCATCAATGATCTTCCACTCAGGGGTCATGGCGAAAAGCTTGGTATCGGTGGCCACGCGGGTGATCCAGTCGCTGCCGCCGATCATGACAAAGGAGACGGGCTTGTCCTGCACCAGATAGCGGGGATTCGGCCCCTCGTTCCCGGTCTGCTCGGCGATCTGGGTGCAGGCCATCATGAAGGCCCGGTCGTGGCTGGGGCCGCAGAGGCGATCCTGGAGGATCTTGAAGCTGGCGGGCGCGCCCTTCTCGAAGATGGGCAGGAAGAAGAGGAGGCCGTCGGCCTCGGCGACCTTGTCATCCAGCCAGGGGAAATCGTCCTGGATGACGCAAATGGGATTCTTGCCCTGGACCAGCTTCCTGACACAGGCCACACAGCCGTTGCAGGGCTTGAGGTCAAGCTCGAGGGGACGGATGAACTCGATCTCGGCCCCCATCTCCTGGGCAGCCTTGAGGGCCTCCTTGCACATGGCGTCGTTGCTGCCGTTGCGGCCGCCGAAGGATATTCCGAGGATTTTCATGACATGTCTCCACATAAAGGTGTGAAAGGGGCGCCCGTCGGGCATCAACGTCTCAGGGCCGTTCGCGATAGCAGTTGGTCTGGTGCGGCTCAGGCTTGAGCAGGCAGGGCTGGTAGACCTTCCAGTCGTTGGCGCTGGCTTTGGCCTCACAACTGTTGGGGTCCAGGATGGCGGGCAGCGGCGTGGCCTCCTTGGTGATGAAGTCGAAGGCGACCCGCTCGATCAGATAGATGGAGTGGCTGGCCTGGAGGTCGACAAACTGCCCGTAGCTCTCCAGCAGGGCCTGGCGGATCGTCGCATCCTTCCCGAAGGCCAGAGCTTCTTCCAGGCTGTCGAACCAGAGCTCCTCCAGCCCGGCGTACTGGTCCACCCCGCCCTTCTCAAAGAGGGTGCCTTTGAACTGGTTGGGATCCAGGCCCAACTGGCGATCAAGCTCGTATTTGCGAAGCCCCCGTGCATTGAGCAGATCCACCACCAGGGGGGCATGCTTGTCCGCCAGGAAGGAGTTGAAGGCTTCAAGGCTGACGCCGGGCTTCAGCTTGAGGTTGTGGATCAGCTTCACGCCACCCGACTTGAAATCAGGGCGCTCGAACACGGTCGTTCCCTGGAGCAGGTGAAGTTCCATGGCGGAGTCACTGAAGGAATGGGGGTGCATGCGAGAGCGGTAATCTTCAGTCTTACAGGCATGCCCCACGGCCTCCACACTCTCGATCCAGTGCTCGGCGAAGCTCTGCCACTTGGTGGGGTGAAGGGGCAGGAGGCGGGCCTCGTCGGGGATCATCTCGAAGTCAAAGGCGTAGTGCTGCACGTAGCGCCTGAAACTCTGCATGGTCGAGGCATTGGTCAACATCAGAGCCACGTGGATCACACCCCACTCGTAGTAGAAGCGCTCCGTACTGAGCTGGGGATGGTGCCTGCTGGTGATATTCCACTTCATCATCACTGAACCTCCAGGTGTGAGTTATGGAGGTATTTTGATAAAACAAGGACCACTTCAGACAAATAAAAACATAAAAACCATCACTATGTGACGCGAGTTTCAATATGACCCAATCCAATGCCGGGTAGCCCAGAAGATTCTGAGGGAATGATGCCGGGGGAGCTCCCGGGATAGAATGGAAGGTTCGGCGCAACGCCCCCGGGAGCTCCATGATCTCGTTCTCCAATGTCAGCAAGCAGTACGGCCAGCAGGTCCTCTTCATCGATGCCAGCTTCCAGGTGAACCCTGGAGAGAAGGCCGGTCTGGTGGGACCCAACGGGGCCGGCAAGTCCACCCTCTTCCGCATGGTCATGGGCGAGGAGAGCCCCGACGACGGCGTCGTCGCCGTGCCCAAGAAGCTGACCGTGGGCTACTTCCGCCAGGAAGTGGACGAAATGGCCGGGCGCACGGTGCTGGAGGAGGCCATCGCGGGCTCCGGGCGCCTGGGAGAGCTCCACCACGAGCTGGAGCAGCTAAACCTGGCCATGTGCGACCCCGAGCAGGGGGACCGCATGGATGAGATCCTGGAGCGCTTCGGGCACGTGCAGGAGGAGTACGAGCACGCCGGGGGCTACGAGTTGGAGGCCAAGGCCCGGGCCTGCCTGGAGGGCCTGGGCTTCGCCCCGGGACAGATCGACGGCGATGTGGGCGCCCTCTCGGGCGGCTGGAAGATGCGCGTCTCCATGGCCAAGGTGCTGCTGGGCAACTTCGACGTCCTGCTCATGGACGAGCCCACCAACCACTTGGACATCGAATCCATCCTCTGGCTGGAGGGCTTCCTGAGGAACGTGGACGCCACCATCCTCATGACCTCCCACGACCGGGACTTCATGAACCGCATCGTCAGCAAGATCGTGGAGATTGATGGCGGTGACATCATCACCTACTCGGGCAACTACGATTTCTACGTAAAGGAGCGGGAGCAGCGGGAGGCCAACCTGGAGGCCGCCTACGAACGCCAGCAGGCCAAGCTGGCCAAGGAACAGCGTTTCATCGACCGTTTCAAGGCCCACGCCGCCAAGGCCGCCCAGGTGCAGAGCCGGGTGAAGGCCCTCGAGAAGCAGGAACGCATTGAGCTGCCCAAGAAGCGCCAGGTGACCAAGTGGACCTTCCGCACCCCCCCTCGCTCCGGCGACGATGTGGTCATGGTCGAGGGGGTCAACAAAGCCTACGGCGACAAGAAGCTCTACCGGGACTTCGACTTCCACATCCGGCGCGGGGAGCGCTGGTGCGTCATGGGCAAGAACGGCGCAGGCAAATCCACCCTGCTCAAGATGGTGGCAGGTGCTCTGGAACCGGACTCCGGGGCAGTCAAGCTGGGCGCCAGCCTCAAGATGGGCTACTTCGCCCAGCAGTCTCTGGACCTCCTGAACCCCGATCTCACGGTTCTGGAGCAGCTTCAGCAGGACTACCCCATGGAGGGCCTCGGCGTGCTCCGGAACCTCCTGGGCGCGTTCCAGTTCTCCGGCGACGAAGTGGACAAGCCGATCCGAGCCCTGTCGGGCGGTGAGAAGTCCCGCCTGGTCATGGCCCGCATGCTCCTCTACCCCCCCAACTTCTTGGTCATGGACGAGCCCACCAACCACCTGGATCTGGCCACCAAGGAGATGCTGATCGAGGCCCTGAAGGACTACGAAGGCACCATCCTCTTCGTCTCCCACGACCGTAACTTCCTCCGAGGCATCGCCAACCGGGTACTTGAACTCGCTGTCGAGGAGCACGAATCCCCCCTGCTCTACCAGGGTGATTACAACGAATACGTCGCCAGTACCGGCCACGAAGCGCCGGGCGTACACAGCTGAGCCCATGAACGTCCTGGTTGTACTGGCCCACCCAGAGCCGACCTCCTTCACTCAGGAGGTGGGAAGGGTATTCCTGGAGGGCCTGCTGGAGGCTGGACACACCTTCGAGGTGGCTGACCTCTATGCCGAGGCTTTCGACCCCATCCTCAAGCCCGCCCAGTTCGCCCTGGAAACCGCTATGGACTCGGCCGCAAAGCGCCCAGGGGACATCAGGGCGGAACAGGCACGACTGGCCCGGGCCGAGGGGCTGGTCTTCATCTATCCCTTCTGGTGGTCGGATGTTCCCGCCATCCTCAAGGGATGGTTTGACCGAGTCTGGTCCTATGGGTTTGCCTATGCCTACGAGGCGGACCGCAGCCGCAGCACCCGGCTGACCGTGCAGAAGGCTCTGGCCATCGCCATCGCAGGCCACTCGGATGAGAAGCTCGACGCCCTGGGCCTCCGGGAGGCCCATCGGCGCATCATGGTGGAGGATCGCCTGCTGGGAGTGGGCATCCCCGAGGCTGCGCTCGCCCTGCTCGGTGGACTCTCCGGCAACCTGCCCGCCGAGCGGGCCCGCATCCGGGACCATTGCCGCAAACTGGGGCGGGAATTCTGAGCCCCCGTGCCAGGAGGCCCAAGGGCCCCCCGGCACGGATACGAAGCAGGGGCCTCAGGCCAGCGCATCCTCCGGGAGGCTCTGCCCGATGGCTCCCCCCTGGCTGGCATCCACACCAGCCTCCCAATCCTTGTTGTATTTGTGTTCATCGACCACGCTGACCAGGGCAGTCGTCAACAGGGCGATCACGGCGAAGATGACGTAGGCCACGGTCAGGTTGCCGATCACATTGGTCACCACCCCATTGATGATGAAGCAGAACGAGGTCACCAAGCCCTGCATGGGGAAGATGACCGAGTTGACCTTGTCGAAACCCTGACGGCCGAAGATGGAAGTCGGCAGCGAGGTCGTGAAGTTGGCCGAGCCACCGATGCCCATGCCGATCATGAAGATGGAGATGTAGAAGGCGGTGCCGACGCCGTGCGCCATGAAGTTGAAAGCCAGGGCGATGGCATACCAGAGACCGAAGAGCTGCATGGTCCGCTTGGTGCCGATTCGGTCATCGATGATCCCGATGAGCCAGGAACCCACCACTCCGATGAGGGCGATGACGGTCATCAAAGCCAGGGCGCGCCCCTGGGTCATGCCGAAGTCCCGGATGTTGCGGGTGACCAGCTGACACATGACGCCCACGGAACAGATCTGGAAGGCCCCGGTGGTGATGGCCGCCAGCCAGGTCTCACGCTTGCTCAGAAGGGACTTGACGGTCCATCCGCCGTCCCTGTCCTCCTCATGCCCCACATAGTATTCGGTGGCATAGATGTGGTCGCTGACGTTGTCAGGATTGAGCCCCCGCTCCTGGGGGGTATTGCGCATGAAGACCGCCCCCAGGATGCCAAGGAAGATTGCGGCGACCCCGATGGGTACGCTGCCGCCCTTGATGTTGCCTACAGCGGCCACGAGCCCGGCCAGAATGGCGACGTAGAATGCCGAAGCGAAGTTGTGTCCCATGGTGGTGTAGCCCATGATGATCCCCTTCTTCTTGGGGAACCAGGCCACCGTCAGGGTGCCACCGGCGATGTAGCCCGCCGACATGATCCCGGTGACCACGATGCACATGGCAATGAAATACATGGAGATGCTGGCCGCGTTGGCGCACACGATGTAGGCGACGCCCGCCACGATGGTGCAGAGTGATGAAGTCGCCCGGGCCCCGAGCTTCCGGTTCACCTGTCCCACCAGGATGAACCCGACCACCCCGACCATGCCGGCATACCCGTTGAGCTGGATCAGGGTCCCCGGTGCGCAGCCGAGGTTGGCGGCCACCGTGGGGGCCAGCACATTGGTGCCGTCGTTCACCATACCCACGTAGAAGAAGAACATGACTAGGCAGTAAAGGATGGTCCCCCAACCCGCCAGACCGAAAGCGAACGCAGAGTTTTTCTGTTGTGCCTGCATGAGCCGCACCTTCTCCCTTGGAAAGATTGATTGAGACCTGGGCGCCTCTTGCGCCCATCAAACGCACTGTGGGGAATTCCTTGGTTTCCTTTGTACCTGGCTCGTCTGAAGGCTCTCTTTCGCTTCGGCAAGGATTTGTAAAGTTCCGTAAAGAAGGGGTGAACGTCCCAGACCGGCGTCCTTTGGGCCAGCAAGGGTCCGACCTGGGCAGGGCTGCCCTTTGATGGTGGAATAGGGCCAGCAGTCCGCCATGCAAGGAGTCCCATGTCCGATCCCCTGAACACCTGGGCCACCCTACAGGCCCTCCGCGCCAAGTCCCCCGTCGTCCACAACATCACCAACTACGTGGTCATGAACAACACGGCCAACGCCTTGCTCGCCCTGGGGGCCTCGCCGGTCATGGCCCATGCCCCGGAGGAGATGGCCGAGATGGTGAGCATCTCCTCCGCCCTGGTGCTCAACATCGGGACCCTCAGCAAGGAGTGGATCCGGGCCATGTTCCTCGCGGCCGAGGCAGCCCGGAAGAAGGGCATCCCCATCGTGCTGGACCCCGTCGGGGCCGGCGCCACGAGCTACCGGACCAGCACGGCCCGGGAGCTGCTCAAGGAGGCCAGACCCGCCATTCTGCGCGGCAACGCCTCGGAGATCATGGCCACCTGCGGAGAGCTGGCCCAGACCAAGGGCGTGGACAGCACCGAGAGCTCCCACGCCGCCCTGGCCGCCGCCGCCACCCTGCGGGACACCTATGGGTGTGCCGTCTGCATCAGCGGGGAAACAGACTACATCGTGGGCAAGGACTGCTCCTGGCGCGTCCACAACGGCCATGCCCTGATGCCCAGGGTGACCGGCCTTGGCTGCACCGCCACCGCCCTCTGCGGAGCCTTTGCCGCCATCACTCCCGATCCGGCCCTGGCCGCCGCCCAGGCCATGGCGGTCATGGGCATCGCCGGGGAGATGGCGGCCGAGAAGGCTGATGGCCCGGGTACCCTGCAGCTCCATTTCCTGGACGCCCTCTATCAGCTGGATGAGCCCGACCTGGCCCGGCGGATCAAGGTCGATGCCTAGCCTCCCGGGACTCTGTCTCGTCACGGACCGCGATCTCTCCCGGGGACGCAGTCTGGAGGCCATCGCAGCCGCCGCCCTCCGGGGCGGTGTGTCCAGCGTGCAGCTACGGGAGAAGGCGCTGGACACTCGGGCTTTCGTGGCCCAGGCCAAAGCCCTCAAAGCCATGTTGGGTGAGCATCCTCTCATCATCAACGACCGGATCGATGTGACCCTGGCCTGTGGCGCGGCAGGCGCCCACATCGGCCAAAGCGACATGGACCCCTGGGACGCCCGGCGCCTCTTGGGGCCAGATGCCATCCTGGGTCTCTCCGTGGAGACCTGGGAGGAGGTGGAGCGTGCCCAGGAGCAGCCCGTTGACTACCTGGGGGTGAGTCCCGTCTTCGGTACCCCTACCAAGGCGGACACCAAGGGAGCCTGGGGCCTGGAAGGCCTCGCCCGGATCCGGGCCTTCAGCCGCCACCCCCTGGTGGCCATCGGGGGGATCCACGCCGGCAATATCGCAGAGGTCGTGAAGGCCGGCGCCGAGGGCATCGCCGTGGTCTCCGCCATCTGCAGCGCCGGGGACCCTGAAGCCGCCGCGCGCGAGCTCTCCGCCCGGATGAGCATGGCCCTCTGAAGCACTGAGCCCCTCCGGCGGGAGGGGCTCAGTGCTTCAGGCTACTTCAGGAAGCCCCGGGCCCGCATGAGGGCCTTGGTGTCCACATCCCGGCCCCGGAAGGCGCGGAACTCGTCGGCAGGATCCTGGGTGTTGCCCTTGGTGAGGATGCAGTCCTTGAAGCGGGCAGCCACGGTGGGGTCCCAGGGGCCCTTCCCTTCCTGGAATGCTTCCCAGGCGTCCGCCACCAGGGCGTCGGCCCAGAGGTAGGAGTAGTAACCCGCCGAGTAGCCGTCCCCAGAGAAGATGTGGTTGAACTGGGTGGGGCGGTGGCGCATGACGATCTCTCCGGGCATGCCCAACCTTGCCAGTTCCTCCCGCTCGAACTTGCCGGGATCGATGGCCTTGCCCCCGGCCAGGTGGAACTCCATGTCGATGACCGCGGAGGCCAGGAACTCCATGGTCTTGAAGCCCTCGTTGAAGGTGGAGGCCCGCTTGATCTTCTCGACCAGTTCCGCCGGGATCGGCTTGCCGGTCTGGTAGTGAAGCGCGAAGCGATTGAGGATCTCCGGCGTCATGAGCCAGTGTTCGTTGATCTGGGAGGGGAACTCCACGAAGTCCCGGGCCACATTGGTCCCGGCCAAACTGGGGTAGGCCACATCGGAGAGCATGCCGTGGAGGGCGTGACCGAACTCATGGAACATGGTCTCGGCATCATCCCAGGAGATGAGCACGGGTTGCCCGGGAGCCCCCTTGGTGAAGTTCGAGTTGTTCGACACGATCGGGGAGACTGCCCCATCCAGCTTCTCCTGACCCCGGTACTCGTTCATCCAGGCCCCGCTGTTCTTGCCATCCCGGGCGAAGGGATCGAAGTACCAGAGGGCCAAGTGATTGCCCTTGGCATCCTTGACTTCGTAGACCCTCACATCCGGGTGCTGCAGGGGAAGGCCCTGGACCTGGGTGAAGGAGAGTCCGTAGAGCTGCCCCGCCGCCCAGAACATGCCCTCCCGCAGCTTGTCCAGCTGCATGTAGGGCTGCACCTCGCCCATATCCAAGTCGTACTTGGCTTTGCGGAGTTTCTCGACATAGAACCGATAATCCCAAGGGGCCAGCTTGAAGTGCCCCCCTTCCTTGTCGATGATCCCCTGCATCTCCGCCACATCCGCCCGGACCTGGGCGGCGGCGGGCTTCCAGACGGCCTCCATGAGCGCCATGGCCGCCTCAGGGGTCTTGGCCATGGAGGTCTCGAGGGACCAATGGGCATAGGTCTTGTAGCCCAGGAGCTGGGCCTTCTCGAAGCGGAGCTTCAGGATCTCCTGGATATTGGCGTTGTTGTCCGTCTTCCCGCCGTGGTCCCCGCGCATGATGTAGGTGCGCCAGACCTTCTCCCGCAGGGCCCGGCTGGTGGCATAGGAGAGGAAGGGCTCCATGGCCGAGCGAGTGTTGGCGATGAGCCATTTGCCCTTGAAACCCTTGGCCTCGGCGGCACGGGCGGCCGCATCGCAGAAGTCGGCGGGAAGGCCGTCCAGGTCAGCCTTGCGGTCAAGGAGGGTGTAGTCCTCATTCTCGTCAGTCAGGACATTCTGGCTGAAGATCGTGCTGAGGGTGGCCAGGCGCT
The DNA here is from genome assembly GCF_963677305.1 of uncultured Holophaga sp. Classification (GTDB taxonomy): domain Bacteria; phylum Acidobacteriota; class Holophagae; order Holophagales; family Holophagaceae; genus Holophaga. The sequence goes on along the minus strand of NZ_OY781925.1, from coordinate 937,777 downwards.
GGTTGATGGCCTTCATCCGGGCCTTCTGCGCCTGGTCTAGCCGGGCCCCTGAGCGCACGAAGTTGGTGTAGTAGAGCCAGGTGAGGCGCTTCTGGACGGGGTCCAGGCCAGCCTTGTCGGCGGCCAGGTAGACCGCCTCGATGCGCTTGAAGAGGGGGCCGTTCTGGATGATCTCGTCACCGAAGGCGGCGAGCTTCGGACTGATCTCGGCCTCGATTTTCGGGACTTCGCCCAGCTTGAGGGTTCCGAACCAGACGTCCTCCAGGATGCCCACCCGGGAAAGAACCTTGCCGGAGCGCTCCAGGGCCAGGATCGTGTTCTCGAAGCTGGGAGGCGCCGGGTTGGCGACGATGGCCTGGATCTCGCGGCGCTTCACCGCCATGGCCGCCTCAAAGGCGGGGATGAAGTCCTTGGGCTTGACCTTGTCCCAGGGCGGGACGCCCCCGAAGGGTCCGGTCCAGGGGGCGAGCATGGGGATGTTCTCAGGTTTCACGGGAGTCTCCGCGGCAGCGGTGAGGGTGGCCAGGGCCAACCCGAGGTGCAGGAACGGGGTGCGTGGCATGGGGGACTCCTTCAGATGGGGCGCCCAGTATACCTAGCAAGGCGAGGTGGGTTTAGGAGGGCGCTGGGACCCTCCAGCCCTCCAGCACCCGGAAGCGTTCCCCCATCATCCCGGGAAGAGTGAGCTGGAGCAGGTTCTCGGTGCGCTTGATCCGCTCTCTCGGGTCCAGGGACTGCCAAGTCGCCTCCCAGGTCGCGATGGGGGCATGCTCCCGGACCCAGCGACTCAGGCTCCGATGGGAGAGCTCCCCCAGTCCCGCAGCCCGGAGGAGCGCCTCCAGGCGGGAGAAGTCCACGTCGGCCGTCAGGTCCGCCTCCCCGGGAGCCTCCCACCAGGCGCCGTCCACCGTATGGCCCCTGTATCGCCGCAGATCCGCCCCCTTGGCCAGGAGCCGCGCGGCGGTGTCGCCATAGTCGATGGCCAGGAAGAGCCCCTCCCGGAGGGAGCCGCAGAGCCGACCCACCAGCTCGGGCAGCCCTGCACACCAGACGCCTGCATCCCCTGGCTGCAGTCCGTCCTCGGCTTGGGACTCAAACCAGGCAGCAGCCTCCCCGGGCTCCGCCGCTTCCCAGGCAGCGCCCTCCCGGGTGAGCAGCTCCCGCTCCCAGCCTTCACCGGACCAGCGCCAGGGCTGGGCTGGCAGGGCGTCGAAGAGCTCATTGGAGATGACCGCGCCGGTGAAAGGCTCCGGCAAGTCGGCCTCAGCAAGGAAGCCCGCCTGCCCCGTAGTCAGCCAGGGGGTGAGGGCCTCCTCCGCCCCCTCTCGTCCCGCAGGATTGTCGTCCTGGTGGAGGTATCTCAGGGCCTCTGCGAAGGGACCCGTGGCTGCCTTGAGCAGGTCCCGGCCCAGCCATCCCCGGCCTGCTCCGGGCTCCAGGACCGTGAAGCGCCCGGGCCTCCCGAGGCGCAGCCAGGCCTCTTCGAGCCGCAGAGCCAGGGTCTCCCCCAGCATGGAACCCAGATCCAGGGCCGTGTAGTAGTCCTTGCCTCCGAAGCCCCAGGGGCCTGTCGCCCGCCGGTAGTAGCCCCCCTCGGGGTGGTAGAGAGCCAGGGCCATGAACTCCGCCGCGGGGAGCCCCCCCTGGGCCAGCCGCAGCTCCAGACGGGCCTGCAAGCCCTCGGGGCTCATGACTCCTCCGGGGCCGATTTGCGGGTGTGGAACCAGCGGGCCACCATCCAGGGCAGAAGCCACTGAGTCACCAGGAGGGCCAGAGCCACGCCCCCGAGGGCCGCCAGGCCAAGGCCCCGCAGACCACGGTAGCCGCTGAAGACCAGACCGCCGAAGCCCGCGATGGTGGTACCGGCGCAGACCGCATTGACCCGGGCGACCTTCCCGGAGGCCTCGGGATCCAGGCGGGAGCGGTGGAGCAGGTTCATAGCGGTGTCTACGCTGACCCCCAGAGTGATGGGGATGGCCACCAGGCTCAGGAAGGTGAGGGGCTCACCCACCAGGCCGAGGAAGCCCAACACGCCGAGCTGTCCCGCCACCAGGGGGACGAGGGCGAGGCCGAGAAAACGCCAGTTGCGCCCGAAGAGGGCCACTACCAGGAGGACCGCGGCCAAGGCCAGCCCGATGACCTGTCTCAGGGAGTGCCGTGCCACCTCTTTGATGGCTCGGAAGAGGGGACGAGTCCCGACCATGCGGGCACCCACGGCTTCGGCCTCGTTCTCCACCCGTTCCTGGGCGGCCTCAGGGAGACGCAGGGGCAGGGAGAAGTGGGGCGCCGCAGGCGTGACCGCGACATGGCGATGGAACCAGCGGCTTCCCGGACTCGCAGCACTCCCGCCACCGGGGGCCTCCGGGGAGAGAACCTCCTGTAGGGCCAGAGGTGCGGCCAGGGGATTCTCCACCGTGGCCCGGAAGGCCTCAAGGGGGCGCTCCAGGGCCGCAGGATCCAGCCCGGCCCGCTCGGCCTCCTCCAGGGCCTTCCGGTACCAGGTCTCCGAGCCGAGCACCATGCGGAGCTTCCGGGAGGGGGGGGCCCAGGCGGGCAGAGGCATGCCCTCGCGGCGGAGGGCCACGGCGAGGTGGTTCCAGCGCTGGGCGAAGTGTTCGGAGTCATCCAGCGGGATCTGGATCTCCAGGGGCTGGAGGCCGGCACCCAGGGCCTTCCCCAGCTGTTCCTGCAAGGCCAGGGCGGGGTTGCCCGCCTGACGGAAGCGGCGGAGATCCTCCTCCCAGGTCAGGCGGCGGGTTCCCCAGGCGGCCACCAGGATGAAGATCAGGACCAGAACCGGCTTCCAGGCAGGGATGCTCCGGCGCACCGGAGGGGCGCTCTTGGTGGCGGCGAAGACGCCCCGCCCCCGGTCGAAGAGCAGGAGCAGGGCGGGAAGGACCAGAAAGCTGGAGGCCAGGCAGGAGAGGAGCCCCAGGCCGGCCGTGAGCCCCAGATCCCGGAATCCCGGGAAGGGGGTCAGGGTGCAGGCCAGGAAGGCGAGTGCCGTGGAGAGGGTCCCGGCGATGATGCCCGGCCCGGTCCCCAGGAGGGCCATGCGCAACGCCGCGGGCTTGGATCGCCGAGCCTGTCGCTCCTCCCGATAGCGGCTGAAGAGGAGGATCCCCACGTCATCGCCGATGCCCAGGAGGACTGCACCGAAGGCCGCGGCCATGAGGTTCAGGCGTCCCAGGATCCAGCCGGTGAGCCCCAACGCCCAGAACATCCCCAGCAGGAGGGGAACCACCACAAAGCCATAACCCGCCAGGGTCCGGAAGCCGATCCAGTAGACCACCCCGATGAGGACGAAGCTCAGGATGAGGCTCAGGACCACCTCCCGCCCCAGCTGCCGTGTCTCCCAGTAGGCAACGGCATGGGCGCCGGTGGCCTGGATGGGGAAGGCGCGATCCGGATTGGGGGCCAGGGCCTGGTCCAGGTCCCGGGGACTGACCCGCCGGGGCAGCTGTCCCTTGGCCCCCCCTCCGATCCAGGTCAGGACCCGAGCCGTGCTCCGGGCGTCGGAGCTCGGGAAGTCGAGCACCAGGGGAAGCAGAACGAAGCGCCCGTCCCGGGTCTCGAGGTAGCCCGTGCGCAGGCGCAGAGGGAAGGCGGAGAGTCCGGAGGTGGCACGGGCCAGGGTGACATTGTCCTTCGGCAGGCTCTGCAGGAGCCCCAGAGGATCCAGGGCGGCGACCCTGGCCTGGGCAGGATCCGGGGAGCCCAGGGCCCGGGCGGTGGCCTGGAAGCGCTCCCGCAGCCCCTCCGGGCTGGCCAGGGGCGCAAGCTGATCCCCGAGGATCACTGGAGCCACGGCGTAGAGCTTCTCGGTCACCATCCGGCCGACGGCGGGATCCCCCTCCAGGAAGTTGCCTGCAGCCAGGAGGGGGGGCCAGAGGGAGGCCCCCTTGGGGCCGGGGACCGGCACCGGTCGGGAGATCTGCCCCTCTCCGCTCATCCCGTTCATGGGCAGGGCATCCTCGGAGAGGAAGCGCTCCACCAGGCCATCGGCCCAGGCCTCCCGGGCCTCCAGGTTCTTGATGTCCCCTTCGGCCGCCACCCAGAGGATCTCCTGCTTGCCGACCCCGGCCTCGATGCTGGCCCGGACCACCGGATGATCCGTGGGCAGCAGGCTGAAGAGGTCCAGGCGGCGCTCCACCCGGAAGATCCCAGCCCCCAGGACCAGGGTGATGATCAGCAGGGCGATCCAGCCCCCCCGGGGGCGCCTCAGGTGGGCTCGCCAGAGCCCCTGCAGCAGGAACTTCATGTCCGGGGCTTGGCCTTGGGCGCCAGGGTCTCGAGGAGACGCTCGAGACAGGGGGCCAGCATGACCCGACGGGCCTGGGCCAGCCGGCGCAGGAGACTGGTGTCCTCCAGCCGCATCAGGGGATAGGCCTCGGGCGCCTCAGTCTGGAGGGACTCGGCCCAGCGCCCTGCGGTCAGGATGGTGGGGAGCTCCTGACCGTAGCGATGGTCCAGAAGCTGGGCCATGGACCTCACCACCCGGATGTCCGCATCCAGCCGGTCGAAGTCATCGAGCACCAGGCACTCGGCCTGCAGCAAGGGCGCCATGCGGTCCCGTTCGCTCTGGAAGTCCGTATTCCGGAAGCTGCGGGAGTCGTAGTAGGTGTCCTTCAGCTCCTGGCTGAAGGTCCGCACACTCACGAAGAGGCCCGGACGGCCGGTGCGCTCGGCCCAGGCCCGCAGGGCGGCGGCGGCCAGGCTGCTGCGTCCGCTCCCCGGAGGACCGTCGATCCACCAGAGGTCCACCGCGTCCCGATCACTGCGGGCCCAGTTGAAGAGGTTGCGGTAGCCGTCAGGCTCAAGGGCGGGCTTCAGGTCCTTCCAACCCACCTCTCCCGCAGGGAGGGACTTGGCACCGCAGCGGTGCAGGATGAGCTCGACCCTGGAGGCGATCTCCCTGGGGAGGACCGCCCGGGCTGTGGGGTTGTCCAGGGCCAGGAAGGCCCGGGTCACATCCGCAGCCACGGTATCCCTGGGATGCTCCAGCTTCCACCAGTCCCAGAAGGACTCGAAGGTGGACTGGCGGTAGCGGGGAGGGATCCCCAGAGCCGCGGCCTCGGCCCGCTGGCTGCGTGCGCACTCGCAGGGGCGAACAGGCTTGAGGGGATCCGGATCCACAATGAAGCCCCGCCCCTGACAGAGGGCGCAGTCCTTCCGAGCCATCAAAGCTTGCACTCCTGCAGGAACTGCCCCAGAAGCACCCGACGGCGGTCCCGGATCTTGGCGAAGGCCCGTTCCTCGATCTGCCGCACCCGTTCCCGGCTGATGGGGGGCATGAAGGTCTGGCCGATCTTCTCGAGTGTCATGGGCTCTGTCCCGTCCATCCCGAAGTGGCGGGTGATGATGGCCCGTTCCTTGTCATTGAGGATGGCCAGGCTCAGGCGCACCTGGTCGAGGAAGGACTCCTGGTCCAGGGTCTCCAGAGGGCTGGGCTCGCTGGTCTGCTCCAGGCTGTCCCCCAGGGTGAGGTCCGACTCACCCACGCCCTGCTCCGTAGAGACCGTGCAGGTGGTCTGCTGGAGAAGCTGCAGGCGCTCCACCTCCTCCGTCGAGAAGTGGCTCGCCGCCACGATCTCCTGGATCAGGGGAGGATGGCCCAGTTCCTGGGAGAGGCGATTGGTGATCCGGCTCAACTGGACCAGGTGGCCGGCCACCTTCTGGGGGAGGCGGATCTTGCTGCCGTGCTCTGCCAGGGCATGGAAGATGGCCTGGCGCACCCACCACGAGGCGTAGGTGAGGAACTTGTTCTCGCGGGTGGGGTCGAAGCGCTTGGCGGCCTCGATGAGCCCCAGGTTCCCCTCGGAGATGAGGTCCAGGAGGTCCAGACCCATGCCCTGGAACTTGCGGGCCTCCTTGACCACAAAGCGGAGGTTCCCCTCCACCAGATGCCGCAGCCCCTCGGACCGCACCTCAGGGGGATTGTCTTCGTTCTGCCACATCTGGCCATACAGCTGCTCCTCCTCCGCGGTGAGCAGGGGCAGATCCCGGATGGAATCGAAGTACTTGTCGAGGGAGTGTTCTTCCATATGCCGTTGGGGCACAGTTCACCTTGGGAAGGAACAGGGTGGCAGAAGGGCTACCGGGAGAGCATACCCTGTCAGCGTTTGCGGAGGCCAGTGGAGGCGAGCTTGACCAGACCCGTGGGGCTGAAGGACTCGCGTCCATGGTCTATTTCGACCCCTGCGGCCCTCAGTTTAGTTTCATAGGCATCGAGCCTCTTCTGAAGCTCCTCCTGCATACGCTGCATGCGGTCCCGGAGATTGAGCACCACCTCCACCCCGGCCAGGTTGACGCCCAGGTCCCGGGTGAGACTGAGGATGAACTCCAGGCGCTCCAGATCATCATCACTGTAGAGCCGGGTCTTGCCCTCCGTGCGGCTGGGCAGGAGGAGCCCCTCCCGCTCATAAAGGCGGAGGGTCTGGGGATGGATCTCGTAGCGGGCGGCCACCACGCCGATCATGTAGAGCCCGCGCTTGGGGTCGTGCCTCATGCCTGCCTCCACACCTCGTCACGGATGCCGTGGTCGTTGAGCTCGCCCAGCTCCCGCATGAGCTCCCGGCTGCGTTCATCCTGGAGCTGGGGGGTCACCACCTGGATCTCGGCGAAGAGGTCCCCCCGCTGGTCCGCGTGCCGGGGGAGGGGCATGCCCCGCCCCTTGACCCGCAGCTTGGAGCCGCTCTGGGTCCCCGGGGTGATCTTGATGGTGGCGGGACCATCCGGGGTGGGCAGTTCCACCTTGGCCCCCAGGGCCGCCTCGGCGAAGGAGATGGGCAGCTTGACGTACAGATTGGCCCCTTTGCGCTCGAATCGGGCATCGGCCTCCACCTGGATCTGGATGTAGAGGTCCCCGGGACCTCCTCCCCGCCTTCCGGCCTCGCCCTTGCCCCCGACCCGGAGGCGCCCGCCGTCCTCCACCCCAGGAGGAATGGCCACGGTGATGGTCTCCCGCCGGGGATTCCGGCCCCGCCCTTGGCATTCCGGGCAGGCCGGGGCCTTGCGCCCGGTGCCACCGCAGGCATCGCACTCGACCCGGGAGCGGAAGAAGCCGCCCCCCTGGTCCAGGTAGCCCCGGCCATGGCATACCCCGCAGATGGAGCGGCTGCCCGAGGGGGACTCCCCGCTTCCCTGGCAAGTCCGGCAGGTCTCGGTGCGGGTGATGTTGAGGGGCAGCTTGGTACCCTTGAAGGCGTCCTGGAAGCTGATACGCACGGTGTGCTGGAGATCCTCGCCCGGCTTGGGCCCCGCCCGCCTCGGCCGCCCACCCCCCCCGAAGCCCTGGAAGAGGTCCTCGAAGCTGAAGCCGCCCCCCCCGCCGAAGCCCCCGCCCACCTGGGGGCCGGGCCCGTTGGGGTCGCCGAATTGGTCGTAGTTCCGCCGCTTCTCGGCATCGGAGAGCACATCGTTGGCCTCCGTCACCTCCTTGAAGCGGGACTCGGCCTCCTTGCTCCCGGGATTGAGGTCGGGGTGGTACTTTCGGGCCAGCTTGCGGTAGGCCTTCTTGATGTCGTCATCCGAGGCGTTCCGGGGAACGCCCAGGACCTTGTAGTAGTCGGGCACGCTCATGGAAGCACTCTATCAGGTTGCACACACTGCACTCAGATTTTTGACTTGCCTTCAGCCCATCCCCCGCTTGAGGGCCATCTGCCCCAAATGGGAGATGCGATAGACCCCAAGCTCCCGCTCGCGGATCAGATCCGAGCGGAGCAGGAAGTCGAGGTCACCGGCCTCCACTCCTTTCATGGCCAGCCAGCGCTCCCGGGTCACATCCGGGTGCTTGGCCACCCCCTGGAGGAGGCGCATACGGGGAGGGGTCATGACTTCGCTCATGAGAGCTCCTTGGGGAGGGCAGCGCGCTGGACCTTGAGGAGGGCCTGGATCTGGTTCTCCAGGGTGTTCAGGAACTGCGAGCGATCCCGGGCGCTGTAGGGCTTGGGGCCTCCGCCCAGGACACCCATCTCCCGGAGGTAGGCGTTGATCTCCCGGCTGGCCAGGGCATTGCCAATGCTCTCATCCGTGAAGAGCTGGCCCCGGTGGTCCAACACCCTGGCCCCTCGGGCTAGGCACCGGGCCGCCAGGGGAATGTCTGCGGTGATCACCAGGTCCGAAGACGTGGCCCTGACGGCGATCCAGTCGTCGGCCACATCCAATCCCTCCCCGACTACGATCCTCTGGATGAGGATGTCATGGGGCAGGCCCATGCGGCGGTTGGAGACCACCAGCACCGGGAGGCGATGGCGGCGGGCCACCCGGAAGATCTCGTCCTTCACGGGACAGGCATCGGCATCGACATAGAGCTGGATCAAGACAGAACCTCCGCGTAGAGGATGACATGCCCCCCCAACGGGAAACGGCAGCCGGTGACGCCTCGGCGCCCCGACTGCCGCATTCCACCTCAGGGACCGGACCCGATCCGTGGAGGACTACACCACTTCGGCGTCGATGACGTCGTCGTCCTTCTTCTTCTGCTCACCCTCGGGAGCAGGGGCAGCCCCCTCGGGCGCGGGCTGGGCATCCTTGTAGATGTGCTCAGCCACCTTGTGGCTCTTGGCCTGCAGCTCCTCCAGGGCCTTCTTGATGCGGTCCTTGTCCAGGCTGGCCAGAGCCTCCTTGCCTTCGGTCACGGCCTTCTCCAGGTCGGCCTTGTCCTCGGCGGGCAGCTTCTCACCGTTCTCCTTCAGGAGCTTCTCGACCTGGTAGATGGTCTGGTCGAGGTGGTTCTTGTCCTCCAGCAGGGACTTGCGGTTCTCGTCCTCGGACTTGTGGGCCTCGGCCTCGGCCACCTTGGCATCGATCTCCTCCTTGGAGAGGCCGGTGCTGCCGGTGAGGGTGATGCTGGCGTCCTTGCCGGTGCCCTTGTCCTTGGCGGTGACGTGCACGATGCCGTTGGCGTCGATATCGAAGGTCACCTCGATCTGGGGCATGCCGCGAGGCGCGGGGGGGATGTCGCCCAGGTGGAACTTGCCGAGGAGCTTGTTGCCCTCGACCAGGGGACGCTCACCCTGGAAGACCTCGATGTCCACACCGGGCTGGTTGTCCACGGCGGTGGTGTAGATCTCGCTCTTGCGGGTGGGGATGGTGGTGTTGCGGGCGATGATGACGCTCATCTGCCCGCCGTTGGCGTTGATGCCCAGGGAGAGGGGGGTCACGTCGAGGAGCAGCACGCCCTTCACATCACCGGCCAGCACGCCGCCCTGGACGGCGGCCCCCACGGCCACCACCTCGTCGGGGTTGACGCTCTTGTTGGGCTCCTTGCCAAAGAGGGCCTTCACCATCTCCTGAACCTTGGGGATGCGGGTGGAGCCGCCCACCAACACAACCTCATCGATCTGGCTGGCGCTGAGCTTGGCGTCCTTCATGGCGTTTTCGCAGGGGACCTTGAGCTTCTGGATGATGGGCTCCAGCATGGCCTCGAAGCGGGCACGGGTCAGGGTCTGGCTGATGTGCTTGGGGCCGCTGGCATCGGCGGTGATGTAAGGCAGGCTGAGATCGGTCTGGGTGGTGGCGGAGAGCTCGCACTTGGCCTTCTCAGCAGCCTCCTTCAGGCGCTGCATGGCGTCGGCCTGCTTGCGGAGATCAATGCCCTCGGTCTTCTGGAAGTCCTCCACCAGCCAGTCGATGATGAGCTGGTCCACATTGTCACCGCCCAAGTGGGTATCGCCGTTGGTGGACTTCACCTCCACCACGCCCTCGGAGACCTCGAGGACGGAGACGTCGAAGGTGCCGCCGCCGAAGTCGAAGACGGCGATGGTGCCGTCTTTCTTCTTGTCGAGGCCGTAGGCCAGGGCCGCAGCGGTGGGCTCGTTGATGATGCGCATGACCTCGAGACCCGCGATGGCACCGGCGTCCTTGGTGGCCTGGCGCTGAGCGTCATTGAAGTAGGCCGGGACGGTGATGACGGCCTTGGAGACCTTCTCACCCAGGTAGGCCTCGGCACTCTCCTTCATCTTGACCAGCACCATGGCACTGAGCTCCTCGGGAGTGAGGTGCTTGCCGCTCACATTGACAGCGCAGCCGCCCTTGTCCGTGCGCTCGACGGTGTAGGGGACCAGCTTCTGCTCGCGGTCGGAGTCCCCGTAGGGAAGCCCCATGAAGCGCTTGATGGAGAAGACGGTGTTCTTGGGCTGGGCCACAGCCTGGCGCTTGGCCGCAGCACCCACCAACCGCTCCCCTGTCTTGGGATTGAAGCCAATGATCGAGGGAGTGGTGTTCGCCCCCTCCGCATTGGGGATGACCTTGGGCTGGCCGCCCTCCATCACGGAGACGCAGCTGTTCGTGGTGCCCAAATCAATACCGATGATCTTGCTCATGGTGCCTCCAGAGACGGGTGAATGAGGGAGGGACCGGAACTCCCTGCCCGAAGCCCATGATAGGACAGGCGAAGAGCGTGTCAAGCATACCTACATTATTAGACTAAGATTTCTTTCATTTTTAAATGAAGATCATCACCCCGTGGCAAGGAACAACAGGCCCAGTAGACTTGGAAACATGAGACTTCTGCCTTGCCCCATCTGTCGGAAGGCCGTGGACTGGGACACCGCCCCCTGCCGCCCCTTCTGCTCCGAGCGCTGCCGGACCCTAGACCTGGGGGCCTGGTCCACGGAGTCCTACCGGGTCCCGGAAGAGCCCGAGAACGAGAACGGGGAGGGCTGGAGCGAGACCGGTCCGTGAGCCGCCTCCAGCGGCTGGCCCGGCGGTCCCGCCAAAGGCTCCTGGGCCTCTGGCCCCGGCTGCGGACCAGACGCCGGAGACTCTGGTTCCGAGCCTGGCTCGGCCACCTGCGCCCCATCGTCCAGGTCCGTCCAAGACAGGCCCCCTTTTTCAAGGCCCTGCACACCCTCCTGGACCGGGAGGGTGAGACCACCCTGGGGGAACTGGCCGAGCAGGCCGGGGAGCAGACCTACGGCCTCCTGGTCCTGCTCCTGGCCCTGCCCAACCTGGTACCTGGACTCAATGTGGGCACAGCCCCCATCACCGGGCTCGCCATCCTGGGCCTGGGCATCCAAATGAGCCTGGGCGTCCCCCACCCCAGCCTTCCAGCCCGACTCCAGCGACAACCCCTGCAGAAGAGCCTCTTGAAGCGGACCCTCATCCGCCTGGAGAGCTACCTGGAGCGCCTGGGCTCCAGGTCCGGGACCCGCCGGGCCCTCCACCAGCACTGGACCGGCCTGGTGGTGGCCTGGACCGCCTTCCTCCTGGCCCTCCCCGTCCCCCTCCCCTTCGGCAATCTCCTGCCCTGTGGGATCCTGGTACTCCTGGGAGCCGCTCTGCTGGAAGAGCGCCCCCTCTGGGGCTGGATAGGCACCTTGGCCAGCCTCGGATTGACCGCCTACTATGCAGCGTCCTACCGGATCATCGCCTATGCGTGCACCCGGGCCCTCCACACCCTGACCCACCTGATGAGCTGATGCGCTTCGACTGCCTGACCCTCTTCCCGGAATACTTCGACACCGCTCGCCTCGGCGTGACCGGACGCGCCTTCCGGGAGCTCGGCCACACCTTGGCCACCCGCAGCTACCGTCCCTTCTCTGGCAACACCTTCGGCCATGTGGACGACAGTCCCTTCGGAGGCGGGCCCGGCATGGTCCTCTGCCCCGAGGTCCTCCGGGACACCCTGGCCTCTCTTCCGGAGAGCGGACGCCGGAGGGTCATCCACTTCACCCCCGCAGCCCCTCCTCTGACCCATGCCAAGGTCCTGGACTTGGCCGCCCTGGACCACTTGGTGCTGGTCTGCTCGCGCTATGAGGGCGTGGACCAGCGGGCCATCGACCTCTATGTTGACGAGGAACTCAGCGTCGGCGAAGCCGTCCTCTCGGGCGGGGAACTCCCGGCCCTCTTCCTCATCGATGCAGTGTGCCGCTGGCTGCCCGGCGTCCTGGGCAACAGGGAATCCGCCGAACAGGACAGCTTTGCCACAGGACTCCTGGATCACCCCCACTACACCCGTCCAGAGAGCTTCGAGGGACGAGAGGTGCCGGAGGTGCTGAGGAGCGGCAACCATGAAGCCATCCGGCTCTGGCGCCTCAGGGAGGCCATGCTGCGGACCCGGACTCTCCGACCGGACCTCTGGGCCCGTTACAGGGAGAATCAACTGCCGGGACTCAGCCGCTCCGAGCAGTGGTGCGCCTGGCAGGTCGAGCATCCCGAGACCCTCGACCAGCCCAAGCCAAAGGGATGGAAGGGATTCCCCAGAGCCTGAGCCCCATGGGCACGAAAAGCCATTTGAACCACGGCTTCCCGCCGATGGCCACGGATGGGTCGCGACCCATCCAGGGGTGCCCGGGCCGCAAGCACCCCATGCTTCTATCTGTCTCGATCCGTGGCCCTGCTCCTGCCCCACGCCCCAGATCCCCGCTTCCCTTTTCCGGGAATCCCGATAGACTGGTGGACTCCCCGTTCTGGGGAAACGTGTGTCATGTCCCGCCGCGATCGGTCGGGGACCGCTGGCCCCTAGGAGATCCCATGAACATCATCGACCGCCTCGAAGCCGGCCTCCTCCGCACGGACCTTCCCCGCCTCACCCCCGGCGACACCGTCAAGGTGCACGTCAAGGTGAAGGAAGGCGAGAAGGAGCGCATCCAGGTTTTCCAGGGCACCGTCATCAGCCTCCGTGGCGGTGGCATGCGCGCCTCCTTCACCGTCCGCAAGATCAGCAGCGGCGTCGGTGTCGAGCGCATCTTCCCCTTGAACAGTCCCTCCATCGACAAGATGGAAGTGATCCGTCACGGCAAGGTGCGTCGCGCCAAGCTCTACTTCCTCCGGGAGAAGCTGGGCAAGGCCGGCCGCCTCAAGGAAGTCCGTCGCACCGAGTCCGCCCAGTAGCCCTCGGCGGGATCCGATCCGGAATGGCGCCCCTCGGTGGGCGCCTTTTTGCATGAAGGAGCATCGATGAAGGCCGTCATCCAACGCGTGAAGCGGGCCTGTGTCAGCTCCGAGGGCCGCTCCTCGGAGATCGGGCGGGGCCTCCTGGTCCTTGCCGGGTTGGAGACCGGGGACACCGAGGCCACCTGTGCCTGGGCCGCCGCCAAGATCGCCGGACTCCGGATCTTCGACGATGGCGAAGGCCGCATGAACCTGGGTCTGGCCGATGTTGGAGGCGAAGTGCTGGCGGTCTCCCAGTTCACCCTGGCTGGCAGCATCGAACGGGGGCGGCGCCCCTCCTTCGACAGCGCCATGCCCGCCGACCAGGCCCGGGGCCTCTTCGAAGTCTTCCTGGAGAGGCTCAGGGGCGAGGGCTGCCGGGTCGCGTCCGGCTTCTTCCAGTGCCACATGGAGGTGGAACTGGTGAACGACGGACCCGTGACCTTCATCCTGGAGCGTCGCTGAGCCTCAGCGGAGGGCATCCCAGAGGTCGCACTTCTCCGTCCGCACCCCGGCCTGGGTGCCGTCCAGAGCATCCCCCACCTCCATGTAGCGGTCCGTATCCCCCCCGAGCGCAGGCCAAGCCGCAGGCGGCTGCCCAGTAGAGGCGAAGCTGACCCAGGCCGAGCGGAGGGCGTCCTCCACCCCCTGGTCCGCCGCGGTCTTCAGGCCGAGGCTGGCGTAGGCGGTATCGTCCAGGGTGTTGAAGACATAGAAGAGATCGATGCCGTGGTAGGCCTCCAGGCCTGCATAGCTCCCCGCCTGGGTGTGAGTGAAGAAGTAGCGGTAGACCGGACTCCCCGACCATGCCGAGAGGGCGCGCGCCGTCCGCCGCACACCGGCCGTGAACTGGGCGTCCGTGAGGATCTGGATATAGGCTTCCCGCGCTTCATCATTGCTGCTGCCCCCAGGATAGAGGGCCGCCGCCTGGTCCCGGTAAGCCGCCGGGACCATGAGCGCCAAGAGCAGGGACACCTGGGTCGGCGTCACGGTCGCCGGAGCCGTGAGGCTCATCTCAGCGGCCGTGGAGCCCAGGAGAACCGGGACCTGGTTGAACTGCCCAGCGGCGAAGGCCGCATCGGGCCCCAGGGGAAAGGTGACCCCATCCAGGGTGGGCTGCCAGGCCTGCTGGACGAAACCACCCGCCAGGGGATTGGTCTCAGTGGCCACCAGGGTCGCGGCGGGCAGGGCACGGAGCTGGGCCACCTTCTCGCTGTCGGTACCCGTGACCCCCAGGCCGTCGGCCCAGGCCATGCCTTCGCTGCTGGCCTGGGCATAGTCCTTCAGGACAGGCATGCCGCTCTCCATGGCCACCCGCTGGAAGAGTCCAGCAGCACCTGGGGCCAGGAGCAGGTTCCCCGCATCCACGGCGCCCGCACTCTGGCCGAAGACCAGGACCTTCGAGGGGTCCCCACCGAAGTGGGCGATGTTGTCATGGACCCACTGCAGCGCCTTGATCTGATCCAGGACCCCGAAGTTGCCCGAGCGGTTGCTGGCGCTCTCGGCATCCAGCCCGGGGTGGACCAGGTAGCCGAGGGGCCCCACCCGGAACTCCGGGGTCACCACCACCGCAGGCCCGAGGCGGGCCAGGCGTGCGCCGTCGTACAACTGGACACCCTGGGCGGTCTCATCCGGGGCCCCCTGCTGGTGGGCGCCCCCGTGGAGGAACACCAGGACCGGCAGTGAAGGGTTGCTGAGGTCCGGGGTCCAGACATTGAGATAGAGGCAGTCCTCATCCCCTTCCAGGGTCCCGGTGGTATCGCCCTGCTGGAAGAGCATCTGGGGGCATCGATCCCGGAAGGTCTGAGTGTTCAGGAGCCCACTCCACGCCGCGGGATCCTCGGGGGCTTTCCAGCGAAGCGCCCCCACTGGGGGCTTGGCGTAGGGGATGCCAAGGAACTTGATCCCTCCGTCATAGCCCAGGCCCTGCACCAGCCCCCACCCAGTCACGGCCTGGGTGGTAGCCAGGACCTGGAGGGAGGCCGTCGCGGTATAGACCGTACCGGAGGCATTGCTCGCCTTCATCCGGTACCGGAGGCCGTCATCGGCGACGGTGGTGGTGATGGAGCAGGTGCCCGTGGTGGCACCGGGCACCACCTGCCAGGACACGCCATCCGTGGAACTCTCCCATTGGAGGGCGGGTGCCGGGTTCCCGGTGGCCGCAGCCCTGAAGCTCGCCCCCTGCCCCACGGTCACCACCTGAGACTCCGGCTGGAGGGTGATGGCCGCGGCCGTCCCGGCGCCATTACCCCCTCCCCCACCACCCCCGCAAGCCAGCAGCAGGATCAAGCCCAGTCCAGCACCCCATCTCAGCCATACAGCGGCCATAACACCCCCCTCAACCTCTTCAGGGATTGGAGTCCGGAGGGGGCTGAAGGGTTTAATGAAAGATCAGACCCCTCGCTGTTCAGGAGGCCAGACCAGCTTGTGGAGCTGGAGCTGGAAGCGCACATCCAATCCATCCGCCACGATCTGCTCGGCCAGCCAACGGGGATCGATGCGCCCCCAGGCGGGGCTGAAGAGGATGTGGAGCCGCTCCGGCAAGTGACGCTCCAGGCACCAGTCCCGGGCCCAGGCATAGTCCTCCTCGCCGCAGAGGACGAACTTGAGCTCATCCTGGCCGCTCACGAGGTGGTCCAGGTTCGACTCCAGCCAGCGTTCGGCCATGCCGCTGCCGGGGGTCTTGCGATCAGCGATCTTGACCACCTCCCGGGGCACGGAAGCGAGGTCATGGCTCCCCGCAGTCTCCAGGGCCACCTCGTAGCCCCGGTCCAGGAGGGCCTGCATCAGGCGAAGACTGGCGACCTGGGCCAGGGGCTCGCCCCCGGTCAACTCCACGAAGGGCGCGTTGGGGCCCCGGCGGGGCGGACCGATGCGCCGCAGCACCTCCTCCAGGATGGCCTCCAGCTCCATCGGTAACCCCTCCCCGAAGGCATAGGTGGTGTCGCAGTATACGCAGCGCAGAGGGCAGCCCGTGGTGCGGATGAAGAGACAGGGCCGCCCGGCCCGGGTGCCCTCGCCCTGGATGGAGAGGAAAATTTCATTTATAATTAATTCATTCAAGCCCATCGCCGACCTCCATCCAGGGTCAGGATATCCCCGGTGAGATAGGGACTCTCCGCGGCATAGCGGATGGCCCGGTCCAGATCCTCCGGTTCACCCAGGCGCTTGAGCAGACTGCGGGAGGCCAGGAAGGCGGGATCGGAGCCCTCGTCGGCCAGGACCACCCCCACGGCATGGCCCACCACCCGCACCCTGGGCGCCAGGAGCTGGGCGAGCCCGGGCACCAGGGCCGCCAGGCCCGACTTGGCGGCAGAATAGGGGAGCCGCTTCAGCCAGGGCCGATGGATGGCCGTGTCCAGCAGGAACTGGAGACATCCCCCCTCGGCCATGTGCGGGGCCAGGGCCTGGGCCACCAGGAAGGGGAAGCTGAGGTTCATCCGCCAGGTGGCCTCCAGGGACTCCGCAGTCCAGGAGCCCAGGGGGGCCATGGGGAAGGTGCTGCTGGCGATGAGGGCATTGGCAAGCGAGATCCCCTCCCCCGCCAGGGCCTCCAGATCTGCCATCATCTGGATCACGAGGCCAGGGTCCTCCGCCTGCCAGCGCAGGGTCCTCACTTCGCCGGTCCGCCTAAGCGATTCGACCCAGTCTGCGTCATCCTCCCAGGCGCGGGAGCTGGTCAGCACCAGGTTCCGCTCCCGTATCCACTGCTCCGCGAAGGCGCGTCCCAGGCGCCGCCGACCGCCCACCAGGATCCACCAGCCTCTCCGTTCCTCCACGGTCCGCACCTCTCCCCAAAGGCTACCTTGCTTCCGTCCCTGTCGAGCATCCGATGGCGCATCGTCTGGACCAGCGTCCTGGGGCTCATCCTGTCCCTGGGCTTCTTCTACCTCCACCAGTGGGCTTTCGCCCCAGCCGATGACCAGTGCACCTGGAGCCTGGAGAAGGGACGGGTGCTCATCCAGGAGATCCTCCCCTACGGTGTGGCGGAGGACGCAGGCATCCTGGACGGGGATGAGCTGGTGGCCATCAACGGACGCTCGCTCCAACCCACCCAGGAGAGCCTGCTGCAGGCCCAGATGCAGATCAACAGCCTCCCGGCGGACCGTATCGTGATCTATACGCTGCGCCGGGAGGGACGGGAGCTCTACCTGCCCATCCGCTTGACCAAGCCCCTGGGACGGACCCAGTGCATCGTGCTGCTGGCGGGTCTGGTGGCCTGGGGTATCGGCCTGCTGGTGGCCATCTCCTCCCCCCGGCGGAAGGTGGCCCGGCACTTCTACTATCTGGGCCTCACCGCCCTCCTGGCCACCACCTATTTCGGGGCGGTGCGAGGGAGCTTCCCTGCGACCTGGCTGGTGGCCCTCCAGGCCATCTCCAGCCTGGTCAGGGCAGTGCTTCCCGCGCTCTGGATCCACTTCGCTCTCCGCTTCCCCCACCCCTTCGCCCTTCGCCGCCAGCGGCGCTTCCTGGCGGGCCTCTACGGCACCTTCCTCTTCCTGGGGCTTCTCAACCTGATCCTGCTCCTGGGCGCCCGGTGGCTCCCAGGGTTCGCCACCCAGCAGATCGCTGGACGGCTCAACGCCCCTATCGTGGGCCCGACCCTCTCCATCGCCACCCTCATCGCACTGGCCGCCGCTCTGGGTCTTTTCTGGGCAGGATCCCGACGCGTACAGGAGCCGCACCGCAGGGCCCTGCTCCCGGCCCTCATCCTCAGCACGGCCTTCGCCCTTGACCTCCTCCTCTTCGCGGGCCTGAGCCTCCGGTCGGCTGGCCAGAGCCTGATGTTCCAACGGGAGGCCTGGGTCTTCTTCGCCCCCCTGCCCCTGCTGCCCATCTCCTTCGCCTACGCCATCTTCCGCCACGGGCTCTTCGAGGTGAGGAGGGCCATCCTGAGGTGGCTGTCCTACTGCCTGGTCACCAGTGCGGTACTGGTGGCCTACCTGGGTGCCCTGGCATGGACCTTCGACCGGGTGAGGGGCGTCGGTCCCGAGCTCCTGGGCGTCGCCGCCGGGCTGGCCGCCCTGCCGGTGGGCTGGCTGCTGCGCGCCACCCTGCTCACGCTGCGGCGCACCTTCCGTCGGGACATCCAGCGTTCCCGGGATCTGGTCCTGCGCCGCCTCCGCCGAGCCCGGACCCACCTCTCCGAGGGGGAGGTCCTGGCCAGCCTGGAGCTCGGCCTGAGGGAGGCCTTCCGCCCCCAGCTCCTGAGCGTGGGCCTCTTGAGGGAGGATAGCGTAGAGCTGCCCTCGGAGGAGGCCTTCCCACCCGTTGGAACCCGGGACCGTCTCGTTCTGCCCCAGGCCCTCATGGCCTCGGCCCGGGAGCAAGGGGAGCTGGTCCTCCCCCTGGAGACAGAAGAGGCGGAGTGGCTCCAGACTCAGGCCCCGGGGGTCAGGCGCCGCCTGGAGGACCTGGGGGCCCAGATTCTGGTGCTCCTCATGGCCGGTGAGGAACCCCGAGCGGCCGTGCTCCTGGGAGGCAAGTACGCCGAACTCGGCTTTGGGCGCGAGGACCGGGAACTCCTGGGAGAGCTCGCTGTGGCCGCGGGGATGCATCTGGAGATGGCGCTGGCCCACCAGCGGCTCCTTGACCAGGGGCGCCTGGAGCAGGAGATGATGAGCGCCCATGGGATCCAGGCCAAGCTCATCAGTGCCACACCGCCCCCCATGCCCGGCTTCCAGTGCGCCTTCCGCTTGGATCCGGCCCTGGAAACGGGAGGGGACCTGCTCCAGGTCTGGCAGCCCACGCCGGAGCGCTGGATGGCCGCCGTGGGCGATGTGAGCGGCAAGGGGCTTCCAGCGGCCCTGTACATGAGCCAGGCCATCGCCCTCCTCCGCTTCGCCACCCGACACCAGGACTGCCTGCCCCTGCAGCAGCTCATGCCAGAGCTCGACAGCACCCTCCGGGGTCTCCTGGGCCCCAGCGACTTCCTGACCCTCACGGTCCTGGAGTGGGATGCCCAGGGCGGCTTCCGTCTGGTCCGGGCCGGCCATCCAGCCGCGCTCCTCCTGAGGGGGGGGGACGGGATCGAGCCGCTCATGCCCCAGGGCCGCGGGCTGGGACTCCGACCGGCGGGGGAGGCCGACTGGGGCATCCTGGAAGGGCGGCTCCAACCAGGGGACTGGATCGTGCTCTACAGCGATGGCATCACGGAGACCATGGGGGCCGGGAACGCGCTCTACGGCCCGGAGCGTCTGGCGGCCCGGGTCATGCATCTGAAGGGCACGGGATCCCCGCGGGCGGCCTGTGAGGCGATCTTCAGCGACTTGGCCGCCTTCGAGGCCCAGGGTGGCCCCCCCCAGAACCGGGATGACCGTACACTGTTCATTCTGGGGCGGGAGGTCGCGTGAGCAATGGAGAGAGCGGAAAGGGCCTGCCCACCTGGTTCATGGGCTGCGTGATCGCACTGCTGGCCCTCCTCAGTGCCCTCACCTGGATGAACGGAGCCATGCTCAATCGCCAGCACCATGAACTGGTGGCACTCCGGGAGGATGTCCAGTACCTGACAGACAACCTGGACAACGGCAGCAGTGAAGAGGAGGACAGCCTCACGGCTGCCAGGCTGGGCGTTTCCCACCGCGCTCGACGCTTCACCCGGATCGACGAGGAGCGGGATCCGGCCCTCAAAGAGCTGGAGGAGAGCCGGAAGTCCGCCCGGGAGGCCGTACAGGAAGCCCGGGAGACCCAGCGGAAGGTCTCCATTGAGGAGAATGCACGGCTGGCCGACGAGAAGGCCAAGCTCGAGTCGGCCCGGCACAGCTGGACCCGCTGG
The DNA here is from genome assembly GCF_963677305.1 of uncultured Holophaga sp. GTDB lineage: Bacteria > Acidobacteriota > Holophagae > Holophagales > Holophagaceae > Holophaga. The sequence goes on along the minus strand of NZ_OY781925.1, from coordinate 918,126 downwards.
ACTTACGGCGCCATCGTCGTCGTCCTGGTCACCTTGGGCCTCCGGGCCTGGCTCCGCAGGCGAGGCTGACCGTGTCCCTGCACGAGTACCTGCAGGCCGACCCCGAGTGCAGCCAACTGGCAGAGGGGGCCATCTGGACCGTGGCCCCCATGCTGGCGGAACCCGATCCCGCCCCCACCCTGGAGATCCTTGCCGGCTGGGCCTTCGACTTGGCCGGGCGCATGCCCCTGCCCTGGAGCCTGCATAAGGCCATCGACGCCTTGAATCACTACCTGTCCACGGATATCGGCCTGAGGGGGGACCGGGAGACCTATGACCGCCCCGAGAATGCCGTCCTCCCCCAGGTCATGGAAACCCGGAAGGGCCTCCCCATCGCCCTCTCCATCCTATGGATCGATGTGGCGAGGCGCCTGGGCCTGGACGCCGTGGGGGTTGCCCTTCCCGGCCACTTCATCACCGGACTCCGCCTGGATGTGGGGACCCTCCACTTCGACCCCTTCAACGGCTGCCGGGCTGTGGGCGAGGAGGAGGCAGCCCGCTTGGTGGAGTTGGCCACCGAGGGACGGGTGGCCTTCGACAGCTCCATGCTGGCTCCCGTCTCCCACCGGGCCATCCTTTCCCGCCTGGCCCGGAACCTCCACGTCCGATTCCTCCGCAGTCAGCAGTGGAATGACGCGTACTGGGCCGCCACCCACCTGGTGCTCCTGAACCCCGGCGACCCCATGTCCTACCGGGACCGCGCCCTCGTCCAGGTCAAACGGGGGGAGCTTCAGGGCGCCCTGGAGGACCTTCTCATCGCCCAGAGCCTCACTGGACATCAGGATCCCAATCTTCTGGCCTGGATCCGCAAGCTCCAGAAACCCTGAGCTCCCCCGGAGTAGACTGGTCCCATGGATCTGACCCGCTTCCTGCTCGTCTCCCAGGCCTTCGGCTGGCGCGGCATGGCCCTCTGGGGCGTGCTCCTGGCCCAGGCGCTGCTCTGGGTAGGACTGGTCAGGCTCCACTTGGCCCTCCACCGGGAAGAGGCCCCCTGGGAGGAGTGCGCGGGGAAGATCCGCAGCGCCCTCCTGCGAGCCGTCAATGCCGACGAGGAATTGGCCGAACTCAAGGTGCACCGCTATGCCCCCCTGGTGGACCGCATGATCGCGCTCCACTTCGCCGAGCAGGGCAGCGAGCTCTTCAGCCGCTGGCTCCTGCTGCGCTGGCGGATCAAGGACGGGCTGCGCCCCTACTGGATCCGCTGGGGACACCTGCTCATCGGCTTCGGCATCGTGGTGTGGTTCATGTACGGCATCCGCATGGACATCGGCTTCGAGCCCCTTCGCCGCACCCCCTGCGATCCCCGCCTGCTTTGGGTCTGGCTCGGCTACGCCATGGTCCTGGCCTGGAAGCTGGTCCGGCTGCAGGGCGGGCTGGAGCGGGTCCAGCGCGCCCTGCTTCTGCCGAGACGGGAGGAGTAGGCTTCAGCGGAGGGTGTAGCCCACGCCCCTGACGGTGCGGATCGGCGACTCCCCACCCTCATCCGTCAGCTTCTCCCGAAGCCGATGGACATAGACATCCAGACTCTTGCCGGTCACATGGCACTGCTGGCCCCAGAGGTGCTCCATCAGGCTCTCCCGGCTCATCACCTCCTCGGGATGGGTCATGAGCACGGAGAGCAGCACCGCCTCGGTGGGCGTCAGATCGATCTCCCGCACCCCCTTGGAGCACTTGCGGGTGAGCACACTCAGGCGCAGATCTCCGGAAACCATCATCTCCCGGGCGGCGGGCTGGGAGACGACACGGCGCAGGAGGGCCCGGACCCGGGCCACCAGCTCGCAGGGATCGAAGGGCTTGACCACGTAATCGTCGGCACCCGCATCCAGGCCAACCACCCGGTCCCGGTTGCCGTCCATGGAGGTCAGCAGCAGGATCGGAACTCCGTCATGCTGCTCGCGCAGGCGACGCAGGACCTCCAGCCCATCGATTCCGGGCAGTCCGATGTCCAGGAGGATCAGGGCGGGACGATGGGCCAGGAAGAGGGAGAGCCCATTTTCGCCGGTGGTGGACTCCAGCACCATGAAACCGGCCCGGCTCAGGACCCGCCGCAGCAGCGCCAGAGTCACCCTCTCATCCTCGATCACCAGCAGGGAGGGCCGCCCCGGATCCGACACCCCAACGCGCTGCGGACCGCCGGAAGGGGAACTGGCTTTGGTGGCACCAAGTGCCGAAGCGACCACATGCATGAGTCATACCCGAGACGAAAGGGATTTTAGCACCCATCCCTGCGTGCGTCCTCCATTTCCCTCATGTCGGGAGGCCGGGAATCCAGGCCTCCGGAGCGGATTTTCACCCACTCCGCCCACGTCCAGGCATGCCTTGTATTTCTCGCGCAGATATGTGTGTCAACGCCTTGCCACACAACCCGATACATCCGAACAGCCCTTTTTGCATGCAAAAAAACGGCACCGGTAAAAGAATATTTACCTAAAAAACCATTGAACCACCATCGGCGGGATGTGAACCTTGTCTCACCCCTGATCGAGCCATCCTCGGGTAGGTGACCAGAAACCGACCATGGCTCTTCCGACTTCCGGGCATCCCGGGAAGACCTCGAAGCCGGAGGGCACCCAGCAGCTCCCAACCACCAGGCCCAATCCGGGCCTAACCCAAACATTGTCCCAGGCCCAGCCCAGGACACTAGAACCGGAGTACCATCATGCGCAAGCTCGCAGCCCTCGCCCTCGCTGTCGCCTCCACTGGCCTCTTCGCCGCTGGCAATGGCGCCACTGCCACCTCGACGGGTGAAGTCAAGATCCATGTCGTTTCCCCCGTGGCCGTCTGGGCCAAGCAGGCCATGGAGTTCGGCAACGTGCTGATCAACGACGAGAATGCCCCTGCCAAGGTCATCATGGGCACCGATAGCCAGATCAGCTACGACACCAACTGCCAGGCCATGACCGGCAGGGGCCGTTCCTCTGCCGCCGAGTTCGAACTCCGCCGCGACAAGGACTTCCCCGTCAGCATCCAGACCACCGGCACCCTCACGGGCGGCCTCGCCTTCGACCCGACCGCCTTCACCAACGACTACAGCGGCGGCCACCACGGCCACCACGACCACGAGAGCATCGTGAAGGAGAAGTTCCACGTCGGCGCCACGGTCAACATCCCCGCCGAGTATCGCGCTTGGGGACGCCAGACCGGCAGCATCTCTGTCACGGTCGCCTACCTCTAAACCCCATGCAGCCCCACCCAGAGGCCTCCAGGATCCCCCTGGAGACCTCTGGTCTCTTTTTGGAGGTTCGCCATGCGGCGCCTCTTGTTTGCGCTTCTCCTCCCGCTGGCTTCACTCTCGGCCCAGGCTCAGAGTGGATCCACCGCCAATGGCGATCTGGCCGTCCTTCCCGTGCGGGTCACTCTGGAGGGCCGGAGCCGGGCCACTGAAATCATGCTCCGCAACGCGGGCAAGCAGGCTGCCACCTACAGGATTCTCTTCACCGAAATGGAGATGGGGCCTGACGGACAGCTCAAGCCCCACGACAAACAACCGGGCGAGATCACGGCAAGCGATCTCATCCGAATCAGTCCCCGTCAGGTAACCCTGCAACCCGGTGAGATCCAGACGGTCCGTCTGCAGGTGCGAAAGCCCGAGAACCTTCCGGATGGTGAATACCGCTCCCATCTGCTGATGGAGGCCATCCCCCCGACCCATGCCCCCTCGGCCCTGCCCGATGACAACCCTCAGCACAGTGTCTCTCTTGACGTGACCACCATCATGGGGATCTCCATCCCCGTGATCGTCCGCCAAGGCTCCCTGGCCGCCAAGGTCACCCTCCAGGAGGCCCGGCTGGAGCCACCCCAGCAGGGAGCTCCCCTCGACCTGTCCCTGAAGATGGTCCAGGCGGGACAACGGAGCGTCCGCGGCGTCTTCCAGGTCTCGGTGGATTCAGGAGGCCATCTCAAGCCCGGCAAGGTCCTCGCGGAGGAACCCGGCATCCCCATTTACCACAACACCCCATTCCGGACGATTCACCTGGGACTCGAGGGCGTGTCGGCACAGGATCTCCAGGGAACCCGCCTGAAGGTCAGCTACCGCATGACCGAACCCCAGGAGGAAAAGCCCTCCTCGGTCACCTACCTCAAGCTCCCCTGAGGCGCCATGTCGCCTATCGGCTTACGCCACCTGGCCCTTCTCCAGGCTCCACTCTGCGCTTGGGCGATCCAGGTTCCCACCCCTCCCCTGGCTGAGGACACCCTCCTGCTCCAGCCTCGCCTGGAGTCCGGCCCGGATAGTCGCGCCCTCTCCGACAGCCTGGAGGCCCTCCCCGTAGGGAACCGGATCTTCCTCCCCCTGGGTGAACTATGCAGGCTCCTGTCCTTCGGGATCCGCCTGGACCAGAACGCTTCCGGCGCTTCGGGTTTCTTCATCCAGGAGCAGCGGATCTTCCGCCTGGACACCCGGAGCGGCCACGTTCAGATCGGACGGAAGACGAGCCCTCTGCCACAGGATCAGTGGCGGAGGGGGACCACTGAGCTCTACATCGACCCTGCCCTCCTGGCAAAGTGGTTCCCCCTGAAATTCCAGATCGACCCCAAGGCCTCGGAAGTGGTCATCACCCCCACAGAGCGCCTGCCGATCCAGGATCAGTGGCAGCGTGACCACCTGCTGACGGGCAGAGGCCCCCAGGGAACGGAGCCCCTTGCCGTCCCGATCCACCGGGTCCCTTACGCCTTCCTCAGCATGCCGATGGTGGATCTCTCCATGAGTGCCAGCCACGTACAGAAGGACTCGGAAGGGGGTCCCTCAGGGACGGCCCTTCTGGCCGGTGATCTCTTCTGGATGAGTGCCCAGGCCACGATCGTCCGGGATGAGAACGCGTCCATGCACCAGAGCACCTTCACCCTCTTCCGGGAGGACCCGAGGGCAAGCCTCCTGGGACCGCTCCACGCCCGGAACCTGGAACTGGGGAGTCTTCTGGTGAGCCCCAGCCTGGAGCTGGGGGGCAGCCTCCCCCAGGCACGGGGTGTCCTTCTGGACAATTTCCCCCTGGCCTACCGCAGCCGCTTTGCGGCCCGGACATTCCATGGTCCGCTCCTGGAAGGGTGGTCCGTGGAGCTCTACCAGAACTCTGGGCTTGTCGGCTACCAGCGCTCCCGGGGAGACGGCCAGTACGAGTTCAAGGACATCCAGCTGCGCTTCGGGACCAATGAGTTCCGCTTGGTCTTCCATGGTCCCTTCGGTGAGATCCGGGAAGAGCGCAGCCGGATGGACATCCAGGAGGACCAGCCACCCCCGGGCACTTTCTACTACCGCATCCTGGGTGCACGTCCCGTGGTGCCCGACCTGGACGCTTCCCAGAGTGACTTCAACGTCGTGCGGGAGTCGTTCCAGCACCCCCTCTTCATGGCTCAGGCGGAGTACGGACTCTCCCGCACCCTGGCCCTCCACAGTGCTGTGAGCGACCTCTACCTTCCCGACGGTCTGGCCCATCGCTACGACGAAATCGGGGGACGACTGCTGACCAATCGGTTCTCCCTTCAGGGCAATGCCTCCCGTGAGGTCACTGATGGCGCCGAGCCGGGTCTGGCAGCCAATGCCGTCTTCCGCACCGGCTTCAGCTACTCCAGCTTCCAGCTCCAGAGATCGGAGTACCGTCGGGGCTTTCAGGTGATCGAGGAGATGGGCAACACCTCCAACCCCCAGCTGCTGCGGAATCGGACCCTGGCCCAGTACGATGCCAACACCACGCTTGCCCGGATCCCCGCGAGCATGACCTTCGCCTACAACGGGAAACGCTATACCGATGGGACAAGCACTGAGACGGCCAATGCCAAGACCACGCTGACCTTCTCCAATTCCCAGTTCTCCCCAGGCCTGGCCTATACCTTCGCCTCCTCCACCCAGTCGCCGGCCTGGGACCTGGAAATGTACTGGAGCTCGCGCTACCGCCAGACCGAGTTCCAGGCCAATCTGGCGGCCCACCGGCAGGCCGGCGCCACCACCCTGCAGAGCTGGGGATGTCTGGCCAACTACACCACCCTCAAGGGGGTCTCCTTCCAGTCAGAACTCCGGGGCAGCCAGAAACTGGCTGATACCACTCTGCTGGGATCGGTCAGCCGGCAGCAGGGTACCTTCGGCTATGGCGCAGAGCTCCAATACGGCCAGAACACGGGCTACGGGATCCGGCTGCGACTCCAGGCCTCCTTCGGCCGGGAGCCCCGCAGCCACCGGTGGATGACCCAAGCCACTTCCACAGCCACGGCGGGGGCCATCTCGGCGGTGACCTTCCTGGACGCCAACAGCAATGGGCGTCGGGACCCTGGCGAGCGCCTGATTGAAGGGGGCCAGATCACAGTCGCCAACAACACCATGGACAACCAGATCAAGGACCACCGGATCACCTTCATCAGCGGATTGGCGAAAAACCAGGAACTGGACATCCGTCTCGATGACTCGGGACTGGAAGAGCCCTCCCTTCTGGCCACCGTCAAGTCCTACAGAATCATCCCGAGGCCGGGGGCCGTCTACCAGCTCGACTTCCCGGTGGGCGTCTTCGGCTCCGTGGACGGGACCCTCCGCTATCACAAGGGAACACACAAGACCGAGCTCCCCGGGGTCGAGGTAGAACTCACGAATGCCGCCCGCAAGGTCCGCCTGCAGCAGCGAAGTGCCTATGACGGGTACTTCGAGTTCAACAATGTCCCACCAGGCGATTACGTGCTCAGCCTTTCGGAGGCTGACATCCGCCGCCTGGCCATTGAACACCCCCCCGTCCGTCACATTCGGATAGACGCCAAGAAATACTGGGTCGCAGGTCAGGACCTGATCGTGGAGGGCACCCCATGAGCCATCAACGTTCCGCAATGTCCCTCACCGCCCTGGCGGTGCTTGCTGCACCTCTGCAGGCTTCGACGCCCAGCCGATCTTTTGAGGGATTCATCCAGCTGATCCAACCACTCCAGTTCGGCAACCTCCTGGTGGAGCCTGAAGGCGGCACCCTGACCCTCACCGAGCAGGGCGCCATCATCCCCCATGGGACAAACCTGCGCCCCATGACCCGGCTGAGCGCCTGCCATGAGGCCAGAGCCAGAGTGATCGGAGGGGCCGCAGGAACCCGGTTCACGGCCCGGATCGAGCCCACCACCCTCGCCATGGGAGGCCCTGGGGGCCCTCCCCTGAGACTCACAGACTTCAGCCTTGCGCCAAGCGGCTCTGCTGCCGTGTTTGGCGGAGACGGTTCTGCGGAAGTAAGATTCGGGGCCCGGGTCGATGCGCCCGCCGGCGCCAAGCCAGGCACCTACCAGGGCCAGGTCTGGCTTGTGGTGGAGACAGGCAAGAACCTCCTCCGCCTGGCGATCCCCGTCAAACTCGTGCTCCGTGGAACACTCCACCTCAGGAACACCGCTTCCCTCCAGTTCGGCAGCCTCCTCCCCGGCACCAGCGGAGGGGCCCTGGAAGTGCTCGCCACAGGGGGGGTGCGCAGCACTCCGGGCGGCCCTGTCCTCATGCGCGGCCCAGCCCATCCCGCGACCTTCCACTTGGGGGATTACCCCGGGGTCCCTTTCACCATCAACCTGCCCAGATCCGTGATCTGCTCAGGGAATGGGGGAAGCCTCGAAGTCCGGGATTTCACCTGCAGCATCCCCGCCCGGGGCACCACACCCACTGGCGGCCTGGACTTCGGAGTCGGTGCCAGCGTACGGATCGGTCCGGAGCAAAAGCCAGGCAACTACACGGGCATCTTCACCGTGAGCGTGGACTACCAGTAGCCCTACAGCTCCGGCTCCTCCTGGAAGTCCAGCATGTGGCCGGACTTCTCGGCCTTGGTCTTGAGGTAGAAGAGGTTGTGGGGGTTGGAGCCCAATTGGTGGGACTCGCGCTGGACGTAGATCCCCGCATCTTCCAGAGACTGGATCTTGCGGGGGTTGTTGGTGAGCAGCTTCACCTTGGTGATGCCGAAGAAACGGAGCATCTCCACGGCTGCACCATAGGAGCGGAGGTCGTCCTCAAAGCCCAGGAGGTGATTGGCCTCCACGGTGTCGTGCCCCTTCTCCTGGAGGGCATAGGCCTTGAGCTTGTTGAGCAGACCGATGCCCCGGCCCTCCTGGCGCATGTAGAGGACGATGCCCCCGTGCTCAGCGATGTAGCGCAGGGCCCCCTCGAACTGGGCCCGGCAGTCGCAGCGAAGGCTGCCCATGACATCCCCGGTCCAGCACTCGCTGTGGATCCTCACCGGGATCCGCTTTCGGGCATCGATCTCACCGGCCACGATGGCGATGTGTTCCTTGCCCGTGAGCTTCTCCAGGAAGCCATAAACCGTGAAGTTCCCGAACATGGAGGGGATATTCGCCTTGGCCACGAAGGGGACAGCCTCCGTCTCGAAGCGCGTCACCAGCTCCAGAGGCGAGTCCGGATCCGGGGGCAGCTTGGGGGCGGTGCTTCTGTCTCTGGAGGACATGGATGGGTTCCGCCGAGGTGATGTGGTCATAGGATATGACAACTGGGTTTGAGGGACGGGAGCCGACCTTCAGGGAAGCAGGCTCCGGGGGCACCGGACTTCAGCGGATGGGGAGGTCCCGGGCCATCTGGGACAGCACCAGCTGATCCACCCTATTTTGGGCCTCTTTGCCCGGTCCGTCCACCTTGGCGCCGGAAGCCAGCCTGTGCCCGCCTCCGCCGAGGAGCCGGCAGACGGCATTGACATCCACCTGCCCCCGGGAGCGGAGCCCGACCTTGACCTGGCCATCGCCCAGCTCCTGGAGGAGGCAGGAGACCTCCACCCCCTTGATCTCAAGGGGCCGGTTGATCAATCCCTCCAGGTCGTCCTTGACGGCCCCACAGGCGGCGAGGTCAGCCTGGGTCACCAGCATGGCGGCGTAGCGCCCGCCATCCAGGAACCGCATGGCCGCGAAAGCCCGTCCAAAGAGCTTCATGCGCTGGGGACGACCCTGGTGGTAGAGCGCCTGGTAGACCTCGTCCGGTCGGGCGCCGGCCTCCACCAGGTCCGCCGCACAGCGGAGACCCCGGGCCGAGGTGCTGGAGAAGCGGAAGCTCCCGGTATCGTCCATCAGGCCAGCCCAGAGGGCCCGGGCCATCTCCGGGGGGATGGCCATGCGGGGCACGGCCAAGAGGGTCACCAGCTCGCAGCTCGCCCCCGCCGCGGAATCGATATGGGCATAGTCGAAGCCCTGGGGATCCTCCTGGAGGTGATGGTCGAGGCAGAGCTTCCGGGCCGGGGAGACCCGGAAGGCCGCCTCCAGCCCTCCCAGACGCTGGACCTCGGAGGCATCCACCAGCACCCAGGTGTCGGGCCAGGCCGCCAGATCCTGATGGAGCCCCCCGGGATCAAAGGACTCGATCCGCCCCTCGGGGTCCAGAAAACGCAGGGACTCGGGCAGGGTCGGGCTCACCACAATCCGGGGCTCCCTGCCCAGGTGGCGGAGGAGATGGTCCAGCCCCAGGAGGGCCCCCACCGCATCAGGGTCGGGGTTCTCATGGGCCGTCAGGAGAGTGCGCTCCCCCCGGAGGAGGAGCTCGGCAAAGGGATCAATCGGGGACTTCGTCATCCCTCCATGATCGCCGATCCGTCCTACAACTGCTCGCGCTTGCTCTCCAGGCTCCCAGGCTGAAAGGACTTCAGCTCGCTCACCACATCCGCCAGCAGGGCCCGCTTGATGGCATAGGGCAGGAAGGCGCTCTTGAAGCCCATGAGGATGATCTCCTTGAGCTCCTCGAGGCTGAAACCCAGCTCCTCGTGGATGGCCAGCAGTTCCCGGCTGACCGAGGTCCCAGTCACCAGACGATTGTCAGTGTTGACGGTGACCCGGAGCCCCAGGTCGAAGAAGAGGCGCAGGGGATGGTCCGCCAGACGCCGGACGGCCCGGGTCTGGACATTACTGCTGGGGCAGCACTCCAGGGGGATCCGGTGGTCGTTGACGTAGTTGAGCAGGTCCCCATCCTCAATGAGGCGGACCCCGTGGCCGATGCGATGGGCGCCACAGAGGTGGATAGCCTGGTGGATGCTCTCGGGTCCATAGGCCTCACCGGCATGGAGCGTGCAGTTGATGTTGTTGGCCAGCACCCGGCCAAAGGCGTCCCTGTGTTTCTTGGCGGGGAAGTCCTCCTCGGCCCCGGCCAAGTCGAAGCCCACCACCCCCTTGTTCTTGAAGGCCACCGTCAGGTCCGCCAGTTTGAGGCTGATCTCGGGGCTGATGTGCCGCATGCCGCAGAGGATCACCCCCGTGCGGATGCCGTGGTCCCGCTCGGCTAGCGCAAGCCCCTCCAGGACCGCCTGGACGATGGCGTGGAGCGTGAGCCCCTTCTGCTGGTGCAGGATGGGGCTGTAGCGGACCTCCATGTAACGGACGTTCTCCCGAGCCGCATCCTCCCCCAGCTCATAGGCGGTGCGCACCAGACTCTCGTAGGTCTGCATGACCGAGAGCGTGACATCGAAGGCCTTGAGGTATTCCACCAGGGACTTGCAGTTGTCCCCCACCTGCACAAAGGGCAGGAGCCGCTCCGGATCTCCGGCAGGCAGCTTCACCCCCTGGACCTGGGCCAGATCCAGGATGGTCTCCAGCCGGAGGCTTCCGTCCAGGTGGACATGGAGATCCGTTTTGGGAAGGCGGGTGATGTCCTGGATGCAGAGCGCGCTCATGGGAACCCTCTAGGTATGCAGGTGGGCCACCCGTCCCTGGATGTCCCGGTCGCTGACCCCGCCCTTGCACCTGGAGCAGAGGCCGAAGATCTGGAGACTGTGATGGAAGGGGTGGAAGTCCCGCTCCTGGCAGATGCTCTCCTGAAGGAGTTCCAGGTCGGGCCGGTAGAACTCGAGGACCTTGCCGCACTGGATGCAGACCAGGTGATCGTGGTGCTCATCCCGGGCAGCCTCATAGCTGGCGTGATTGGCCCCCAGGCTCTGCTTGCGGACCAGTCCGCACTGCACGAGCAGATCCAGGGTCCGGTAGACCGTGGCCCTGCTGATCTGCGAGCCCTTTCCCTTCAAGTCCGCATGGAGGCTCTCTGCATCGAAGTGGGTGTCCTCCCGGAAAGCCGCAGCCAGGATGGCCATGCGTTCGCCGGTGAGTTTGAGCTTCCGCTCCCGCAGGAACATCTCGAAACGGACCTCCTCCATGGGGCGGGCGGCGGCCTCCCTGCTGCTGGTGGTTCCCATCAAGCCCTCCGGCACATCAATTTGTTTACAGCAAAGTGATTAAAATCAACACCCGCGGATTCTATACTAATGATTGTTGAGCATCAGGAGTACCCATGGCCTTGGTCATTATTCACGCCCCCAGACTGACAAGCGAGCAGAAGAAGCGGATCGGGGACCGTGTTTTCGAGGCGCTGCATGCGGAGGGGATCCCCGCCAGCTCCACTATCATCATGTACAAGCGCGAAGAAGCGGACATTCTTCTGGACGGCGGCCTCCTGGTGGAGACTGAAGAAGCCCCTACAGCCATCCCCGCGGTTGAGCCGCCTCCCTTCCATCCCCCCATCGAATACCCCCTCCCCTCCCTGCCCGAGCTGCAGGTCAAACGACTCACCAAGCCCGACCCCCAGGACCTCAAGCCCAAACTGGTGGCTGCCCTGGAAGAGAACGGATATCTCTCCAGCTTCCAGGCCCAGGATCTCCTCGGACTCAAGGATGCGGAGGGTGCCCCAGGCCTCCTCCGCCGCCTCTTCGGCGAGCTGGAAGAGGAGGGCCTGATCATCAAGCAGGGCCAGAAGCGTGGCACCCGCTACGTCTGGAACGGCTTCACCAGCCTCCCCATCTCCTCCCCGGCCATCCTGGTCAAGCGCGAGTCGGAGCAGGCTACCGAGGACCCGGAAGCGGTCTGAGGCCCTCAGACCTCCCTGGCCCAGGACGGCGGGACATAGACCTCGCCGATCCCCCAGCAGGACCGGTACCAGACCTTCTCCAGACACAGTCCGTGGGGGGGAGCCGTCTGACCGGCCCTGGACCGGTCGCGGGCCTCCAGGATCCCAGGGATCGCATCGGGGCCCAGGCGGCCCAATCCCACCTCCACCAGGGTCCCGGCCATGATCCGGACCTGGTGCATGAGAAAACGGTTGCCCTCGAAGATCAGATCAAGCTGGCTCCCCCGCTCGACCAGCTCCACCCGGTGGACCTGGCGGACGGGTGTGGCAGCCACGCAGTCCCGATGCCTGAAGCTGCTGAAGTCGTGTTCCCCGACCAGCTGGGCCGCCGCCCGGGCCATGGCCCCCCGGTCCAGGGGCGAGGCCCGATGGATGTGCCAACGGAGGTGACGCTCCAAGGGATCCTCGGCGGGCCCTTCGTTGAGACGGTAGGTGTAGCGTTTGGCCTCAGCATGCTGGCGGGGGAAGAAACCCTCGGGAGCCTCCTGCACCTCCATGACCCGGACATCCCCGGGCATGTGGGCGTTCAGCGCCGCCAGCAGCCGATAGGGGTCCCAGGCCCGGGGAGTCGTGATCAGGACCCCCTGGGCCCGGGCATGCACACCGGCATCCGTCCGGCCGGTCCCCTGGGGCATGGAGGCCTGGGGATCCAGGGCCCGGAGGGCATCCCAGAGAACCCGCTGGACGGATCGGGCCGTGGTCTGGATCTGCCAGCCATGGAAGGCGGATCCGTCGTAGGAGACACGCAGGTAGTAGAGGCCGATCATCCCCCCATTCTGCCAGGAAGCACCTTTCGGGCGCGGGATCGCCATCGAGAGGGGCTCTGGGCCCATGCGGCATCCGCCAAGCAGCACCACACCTGCATCCACATTGTTTGCACACATTACAACCGAGAAAAGACTTGCATCCCGCGACAATCCCTCGCCCTCGATGACGCAATGACGGGATTCAACGCTCTTTTTTTCCGAAAACTCCTTGACGCAAAAAGAACTCAGGCCTAACCTGCTCCTAGTTTAGTGAACACCTAGAATCCATCGAGGTTTCAGGCGCTGATCCCCCTTGAGAGCCCGTAATGACAAGCCCGGCAAGGGCCGGAACTGACTGTATTTTCTAACTGGGGCACCCCCCCATTTCTGGAGGTTTTCATGAACAAGGCTGAACTGATCGCTGCCATCGCCGAGAAGGCCGAGATCAACAAGTCCAAGGCCGCTGTGGCCCTGGACACCTTCGTCTCCAGCATCTCCGCCGCCCTCCGCGCCGGGGACAAGGTGACCCTCGTCGGCTTCGGCACCTTCTCCGTGGCCGCCCGCGGTGCCCGCACCGGCCGCAACCCCCGTGACGGCGCGAAGATCAAGATCGCCGCCAAGAAGGTCGCCAAGTTCAAGCCCGGCAAGAAGCTGGCCGACGATGTCAACGGCGCCAAGAAGGGCAAGAAGAAGTAGTTCCCCCTTCTTCTCCTCGACAGCCCGCTTCGGCGGGCTGTTTCTCTTCCAGGGAAGGCTTCTTCACCACCACCACAGCCGGGGGACGATAGACTCCCCAAATGGGACACTGTTCCAGCCAGTTCCCAAGGGGCCCGGGAGGGATCCCACTCATGCCTCCCCCCGGACTGGCCGATAATGTGCCTTGGCTGACCGGGCCAAGCTGATGGAAGGAAAGCGATGCTCTCGAAAAAACTCATCATCATCGTGGCAGCAGCCGTGGTTGTCGTGGGAGGTGGCGGGGGCTTCTTCTACATGAAGAAGAAGAAGGCGGCCGCCGCGGCCGCCGCCGAGGCGGCCAAGGCCAAGGAGAACCCCGACCAGGAGGCCCAGGGGGGGGCCGAAGAGGATGAGGATGAGCCCGCCTCCGGAGGAGGCGAGGGGGAAGGGGCCTCAGGGCCAGCCGTGCTGCAGATCAAGAAGATCGTCAACCTCCAGGGACCCAACAAGAGCGCCTATCTCAAGTGCGAGCTCGCCATCGTCTTCAGGGATCCGGAGATCGGCAAACAGGCGGCCAGCGACAAGCCGACCCTTGAGCGGAGCATGGTGGAGTCCATGGTCCTCACGGCCCTCTCCCAAATGACCCTGGAGGAGGCCACGGACCCCGAGAGCCGAGAGGCCCTCCGCAATGAGCTCAAGGAGCAGCTCAACGAGAAGTTCGCCCCCAAGCCCCTCAAGCCCGGCGAGAAGGAGGACAAGAAACACAAGCGCCCCAAGCACCCCGTCAAGGATGTGCTCGTGGTGGACTGGGCCATCGCCCGCTGATCGGGCACTGAGTTTGCATTACCGGGTCCAGGTGTCCGAATCCCGGACCCGGTGTCTTCCTGGAGCACCCCTTGGCCATCCGACATGCCGAAAAGCAGGAGCAGGACCGGGCCATGTCCTTTGAGCATGTGATTGCGGATGTCATGCCGGTCATCGACACCCCCTTCCGTCTCGAAATCCTCTTGGGACAGACACGGATGACCATTCGGGACCTCCTGGACCTGGAGCCTGGCTCCCTGGTCGAACTTAAGAAGAGCGCCGGCGAGCCCATGGAAGTGCTCTGCAAGGGGAGAGTGATCATGCGGGGCGAGGTGACGGTCCTGGAGGACAGCCTTGGGCTCCGCATCGTCGAGATCATCGACCCGAGCCGGAGGATCTGAGCCGGACGTCCTGTGTCATGCTCGTAGATTCCATGGACCAGAAGCTCGGCACCTCCAGCCCCATCCCGGTCGCCCTCTGCCTCGGAGGGCTGGATCCGTCTGGAGGCGCAGGCCTGTCCCGGGACATCCAGGTCCTTTCCACCCTGGGTGCCTACCCCATGCCGGTCTGCACGGCGGAAACACTGCAGACCGGCCAGGCCTGCCACCGGATTGCCGCCCCCAGGCTGGCCCCGGCCGAGTGCATCCTGGCCCTGCGCCCCCATCTCACCGGCACCTGGGGTCTCAAGCTGGGCCTGTCTGCCCTCAGCCGCCCGGCACTCGCGGCCTGCCTGACCGCCCTGCCCTCTACGGGCGCCCGGGCCATGATTTGGGATCCCATCGCCGCCCCGACCTCAGGGACCGGTCTCCACAGCCGAAGGAGCCTGCTGGCCATGGCACGGGTCCTCCTCCCCGCGGGAGGCTGGACCGTCGCCCCCAACCGACAGGAGGCCTGCCTCCTCCTGGGTCGGGACTCCGGAGACCCCGCCCGCCTCGCCACTCCCTGGCTGGAGCTCGGGGCCGAAGCAGTCTGGCTCAAGGGCGGCCACGCCGAGGGCGACCAGGTGCAGGACCTCTGGATCTCCCGGGAGGGCGTCTTTCCGTCCACTCCGAGGCCCCGCCTGCCGGGGGAGCGCAGGGGCACCGGCTGCACCCTGGCCGCAGCCTGGCTGGCCCTTCGGCTGCACGGGGCCGCCCCCCGCGAGGCAGCCGAGCAGGCCGGAGCCTGGCTCCACGCCCTCTGGCCCCGAGCCGGGGCTCCCGGCGGCTTCGGCCGTCCGGCCTTCCTGCCGGAGGTCCCATGAGACGGGGAGAAGGTCGGGGCTTCCTGATCCGGGCCGGATGGGACACCCCCTGGCGGGGCTGGGTGGCGGCCCGGCTCCTGGACACCCGCGCCCCCCTGGCCGAAGCGCCCTGGATGGCCCTCCGAGCCGCTGGGGAGCTGGCCCAGGTCTTCCCGGGAGGCCTCGCCCTGCTCTGGGATGCGCCTCCTGAGTGGCTGGAGGCCCTGCCCCCGGACACCCGATCGGCCTTCTGGGGGGCCCTGGCCTCCCTGCCAGGCCTCACCCTCCACTTCCGGGACGAACTCCCCTCGGGCATCCCCGACGCCCGCCTCCAGGCTTGGCTCCATGCGCCAAGCCCTCCCTCCGGAGCCTCAGGAAGGGCTTGGCGCCAAGGTTGGGTGGGCTGGTGCCCGGACCCCCTGGGAGAGACTTGGCGCCTGCCCGAGATCGGCACCCAGGCCACCCTGCCCCAGCGGACCCTGGAGTGCCTCTGGGGCGAGATCATCGTGCCCCTGGCCGCCCTGGCTCACCTTGAAAGCGCCGAGATCCTCCCCCTGGTCACGGAGACCCAGGGTGGCCTTGAGCTGGCCCTGAGCCAGCGCCTGGCAGCCGGGGCCTGGCCCGAGGCCTTCCCCTTCCACCGCCGCCGCACCTCCTGGCGCCTGGCGGTGACTGGAGGACGGGAGTACCTCGCCTCCGGAGGTTCCTGGGAGGAGGCCGCCAGGCGCCTTTCCAGCCTGGCCAGGGACCTTGCCGAAGGGCTCCGGACACCGGTTCTGCCCGGCGTCTGCTCAGACCCCTTCCCCTCCAGCATCCTGGGGCACCAGTCCATGCGCGAGGGGCACCCCTGGCGCAGCGCCCTGCCCCTGCCTCCCTCCAGCCCCGCCTTCACCCCCGGCCTGGGGGCCGACCCCCGGGAACCCTCCCCCCTGGAGGCGCGGACCCTCTTCCCCCCCGCCCTCGCGGGCACCCTGGTCCACCCCCCCAGCGTCCTCCTCAGGGTCCCCTCCCTGCCCCAAGAGGCAGCCGTGGAGACCTTCCTGCGCGGGCAGCAGTACCTCCCCGCCATCCACTGGCTCCCCCCGGGGGCCCCCCCACCGGGTCCCTTCCTGGCCGACCACCCCTGGACGCCCTGCAGCGCCTTCACGCCCCTGCTGGATGTCACCCAGGCCCTGCCGCAGAGCCTCTTCGAGGACTGGGACCCCGATGTCTGACCGGGAGCTGGTGCTCAGGATCAAGGACGCCACGGACCTCCTGGCCCTGGTGGGGCAGGCGGTCCAGCTCCGCCGCCAGGGCTCAGCCTGGGTGGGTCGCTGTCCCTTCCACGCCGAGCGGACCCCCAGCTTCCAGGTGGTGCCGGACCGGGGCTTCTACCACTGCTTCGGCTGCGGCAAGCATGGCGATGCCCTCACCTGGCTCATGGAGCGGGAGGGGCTCAGCTTTCCGGAGGCCCTGGAGCAGTTGGCGCGGGCCGCCGGCATCGAGCTGCCCAGGAAGCGGGAGCGCTCCCATGCCGAAGTGGACCTGGAAACCCGGCTCCGCTCGGTCCTGGACTCGGCCCAGGAGTTCTACGCCCGTCGCCTGAAGGAGAGCCCCAAGGCCGAGAGCTACTTGGCGGGACGCGGGATCCGCCCGCCCTTCGCCGTTGAGTCGGGGCTGGGCCTCGCCCCGGACGCATGGGAGGCCCTGGTGGGACACTTGCGCCAGCAGGGCTTCTCCACCGAGCTCATCGAGCAGGCAGGTCTGGCCGGCCGCAGCGAGCGGGGCAGCAGCCTCGACTTTCTCAGGGACCGGCTCACCATCCCCATCCACGACGCCCGGGGGCGCCTCATCGCCTTCGGGGGCAGGGCCTTCGGCGATGCCAAGCCCAAGTACCTGAACACCCGCGAGACCCCCCTCTTCAACAAGGGCTCGGTGCTCTTCGGCTTCCACCGCGCCAAAGGGCACATGCGGGACGGGGCCCTGGTAGTGGAGGGCTACTTCGATGTCCTCACCCTCCACCAGGAGGGCATCCATCAGGCCGTGGCCCCCCTGGGCACCGCCCTCACCGAAGAGCATCTCAAGCTCATCGCCCGCTTCACCAAGCGGCTTGTCCTCTGCTTCGACGGAGACGCCGCCGGGCTCCGGGCCATGGAGAAGGGCCTGAAGCTGGCCCTGCCCATGGGCTTCGATGTGCGTCTGCTCCTTCTGCCCCTGGGGGAGGACCCGGACACCTGGTGCATCAAGCTGGGAGCCGAGGGGTTCCGGGAGCTCCTGGGCACCGCGCCAGACTGGACCAGCTTCGTCATCAATCGGGCCCTGGAAGGCAAGGATCTGCGGCGCATCCCGGACCGGATGTCAGCCCTCAAGGATCTGGCCGAGTACCTGGCCTTCCTGCCCTCCGGCCCCGACCGCCGGGAACTCTTCGCCAGCCTTTCCCATCAGCTGCAGATCCCCCTGGTGGAGTTCGACCGGGCCGTCCAGAGCAGGACCCACCCCATCGATGCCCCTGCGGAACCAGAGGCTCCAGCCATGGGCAAGCTGGATGAAGCCCTGCGCCCCCTGCTCATCCTGGGGCGAGATGCAGAGCTCCGCCGGCGGATCTCCGAGCTGCCCCATGCATGGTGGGAGAGCCTGGAGGGAGCCCCCTTCCTGCAGGCGGTCCTGGATGCCGATGGGGACGATGCGCTCATCCCGGATGAAGTTCTCGCACAGGTGAGGCACCTTGAGGCCTCCTGGGCCACTAAGGATGAAGCGGAGAAGGTTCCGGAACGTGTATTCCTCAAGCTTGAACAGGGTTTCGTCCTGCGGGAGATCCAGGCCAACAACCGGCAGCTCCAGGATCCGGGCGTACTGGCGGACCCCGAGCTGGCCCGCCACCTGGAGAAGCGGCAGGCGGAGCTCATCCTCCGGGAGAAGGGCCTGCAGCGTAAGCTCAGGACCCTGCGCTGAAACCGGGGGCATGATCCAGAGTCTTGCCTTCCAATCCCGAACGTGTATACTGGGCGGTCCGGGTGCCACACATGATGGGCTTAGTGTGCCCATCGGTCGACCGAGCACCTTCCACCCCATGACGGCGTCTGGGGGTCCGAGGATTCCCAGCTCCCTGAGGTTTTGATGGTCCCTTCTCCAGCTCGTGAAAGCTATTACCACCTTACGAAAGCCCTGATCTCCATCGGTCGGAGCCGCGGCTACGTGCTGATCGACGAGCTCAACGCCTTCCTTCCCGAGAGCGCCTCCCATCCCGATGACGTCGAGAACGTCATGACCATGCTGGGCAAGCTCTCCATCGGCGTCGGAGCGACTCCGGACGAGGCTCTGACCCTCAAGGACCAGCCCGGGACCGAGATGGAGACCCCTTCGGAGGCGGCAAGGCCCGAGAAGGAGGGCGGCGAGGTCGACATCGACAGCCCCGACAGCGACAAATACAACGACCCCGTCCGGATGTACCTCAAGGAGATGGGCACGGTCCCCCTCCTCAAGCGCGAGGACGAGGTCGAGATCGCCAAACGCATCGAGGTCGGTGTCCGGAGCGTCATGCGCGCCCTTTCCCGCTCCCGACTGGCCTCCAACATCCTCATCGACATCGGCAGGATGCTGAAGGAGAACCCCGGGAAGATCCGCGAAGTGGTTGGGCTCTCCGACGAGGTGGATGACGACGAGGATGCCGAGAGCACCTCCGCCACCCAGCATGTCCATCACCAGTTCGAGAAGCTGCTCGGCTTTGAGCAGAGCCTGATGGAGCTCCTGGAACTCAAGGCCAGCGGCAAGCCCCTGCCCAAGAAGCGGAACATCGACCGGGAGGTCCTCCTGGCCCGGGGTCGGGTGGCCCGCCAGATCCGCCGCCTTGGGCTGAACAGCCTGGCCGTGACCCGGCTCATCGACAAGATCACCCAGCACCACCACCAGGTGCGCGAGGGCGAGCGCCGCCTCCGCGAGCTGAGGGACCGGCTCAAGAACCCGGCCTTCGCCGCCCTGAAGGAGAAGAACGAGCGCGACATCATCGCCATCGAGGCTGAGCTCCAGCGCTTCTTCAAGAAATACGAGACCAACTCCGAGCACTTCCACGCCAGCTTCGGCCAGCTGCGGCACGCCGAGTCCATCAGCCGCGCCGCCAAGGCCGAGCTCATCGAGGCCAACCTCCGCCTAGTGGTCTCCATCGCCAAACGCTACACCAACCGCGGTCTCCAGTTCCTGGACCTCATCCAGGAAGGCAACATCGGCCTCATGAAGGCCGTGGACAAGTTCGAATACAGCCGTGGTTTCAAGTTCTCCACCTATGCCACCTGGTGGATACGCCAGGCCATCACCCGCGCCATCGCCGACCAGGCCCGCACCATCCGCATCCCGGTGCACATGATCGAGACCATCAACAAGCTCATCCGCACCCAGCGCGAGCTGGTGCAGAAGCTGGGCCGCGAGCCCTCCAGCGAGGAGATCGCGCAGGCGATGGACATGCCGGTATCCAAGGTCCGCAAGGTCATGAAGATCGCCCAGGAGCCCATCAGCCTCGAGACTCCCATTGGCGAGGAGGAGGACTCCCACCTCGGGGACTTCATCGAGGACAAGGGCGTCGTCTCCCCCGTGGAGCAGGTGGTCAACGCCCGCCTCAAGGAGACGGTCAACTCAGTCCTGCACACCCTCACCGAGCGGGAGGAGAAGGTGCTGCGCATGCGCTTCGGCGTGGGCGACGACACCAACGAGCACACCCTCGAAGAGGTGGGCAGCGAGTTCGCGGTGACCCGCGAACGCATCCGCCAGATCGAGTCCAAGGCCCTCCGCAAGATCCGCCATCCGCGTTATTCCAAGACCCTCAAGGCCTTCCTCGGCTAGCCGGCAGGAGACCAGAATCGGCCCTTTGCACAAAAAGCCCCCCGAAATCCGCGGGGGGCTTTTTGTGCAGACACATATACATGTCTAGACAGCTAAATTATTGATAGGTAAAAGCGATCAATCAAAATTACGATAAATATTGGACGGACCAGGCCGCGCTGGGAAACTAAAACGGACTGTCCCATTTTTTCATCGCCCCGCCACCAACTCCTGCCACAAGTCTCATCCTGACAGGCGTTTCACCTGGCATCAGGCATTTCCAACAGAAGGATCGCCCATGATCAGGAAACCCTTTGCCGCCCTGTCGGCCCTCACCCTCCTGCTGGCTTCGGCGCCGGCCTCCCTCCTCCGGGCGCAGGAGCCTGCCCAGACCCTCAACTACTCTTCGGCCATCGTCGGTGAGCTCCTGGAACCCCTCTTCGCCAACTGGGTGCGAGCCTACAAGAAGGTGAATCCCGGTTTCAGGATGGACTATCTGGCCAACCCCAACGCTGCGGCCCTCCAGGCTTTCATGGACGGCAGGACGCCCCTGACCCCCTCCACCCGCGAGATGACCCCTGAAGAAGTCAGCGCCTTCCAGCAGCGCTGGGGCTACAAGCCCATCCGAATCGCCGTGGCCAGGGATGCCGTCGTGGTCCTGGTCAATCGGAACAACCCCATCAAAGAGCTCCACATGGAGCAGCTGGACGCCATGTACAGTTCCACACGCCAGCGGGGCTGGCCCAAGCCCGTGGACACCTGGGGTGACCTGGGCCTGAGCGCCAAGGACTGGGCCACCCGTCCCATCGAGCGCTGGGGGCACCCCTCGGACTCGGGGACCCTGGTCTTCTTCAGAAACGTCGTCGAACTGGGTGCCCAGGAGCGCCCGGACATCCACCGGGGTTCTGACGTGGCCTTCATGGTGGAGAACATCATGTCCAACCAGGCCGTCATCGGCTACGGTTCCTTCAGCCAGATCTGCAGCACCATCAAGGCTGTCCCCCTGATTCCCCAGGGGACCAAGGATCCCATCGAGCCCACGACCAGCACGGTCGCGGATGGCTCCTACCCCCTGGGCCGCTTCCTCTACATCTACCTGAACAAGCCCGCGGGCAAGCCCCTGGACCCTGGCATCAAGGGCTTCCTGTCCTTTGTCCTCTCTCCAGAGGGTCAGGCGACCATCCCGGCCGTGGGCTTTGTGCCCATGGTGTCCGACATGGCCGCCCTCCAGACCCGTCAGCTCGGCAACTGATTCAGACTGGCGTTCGATAGCACCCCTTCCATCGCCACACGGGATTGCCTGGCGGTGGAAGGGGTGGTGGCTGGGTTGGCCTCACCTTTGCGTTCCCGGGCCGTCAAAGCCCGTATTCACTCCAGCGGCGTGCGACCTTGGCCAACAGCTCCTCCGGGTGCCTGAGGTCCCGCGGCCACTCGCGTTGGAAGCCATCCCAGGGCTTGTCCTTGCGGGTGGCATCGATGCCGACCTTGCTGCCGAAGCCGAAACGGTCCGAGCTGTGGTCCAGGACATCCAGGGGCCCCTCCGTGAAGAGCATGTCCCGGCGGGGGTCCACGTTGGAGGTGATCCGGAAGAGCACCTCATTCATGTCGTGGGGGTCAATGTCCTCGTCCACGACCACCACGCACTTGGTGAACATCATCTGACCGGTGCCCCATACGGCATTCATGATCTTCTGAGCATGCCCTGGGAACTCCTTCCGGATCGCGAGGATGGCCAGGTTGTGGAAGCCCCCCGCCGGAGGCAGGTGCATGTCCCGGACTTCAGGGAGCACCATCTGCAGAAGAGGCAGGAAGATGCGTTCCGTGGCCAGCCCCAGGTAGGCATCCTCCTGGGGCGGACGGCCCACCAGGGTGGCACTGTAGACCGGGTTCCGGCGGTGGGTGATGGCCTCGACATGCAGCACAGGATAGTCATCCGCCAGGGAGTAATAGCCGGTGTGATCCCCGAAAGGCCCCTCCCGGCGGAGTTCACCCGGATCCACCCAGCCCTCGATGACCAGCTCGCTGTCGGCAGGGACCTCCAGATCGCTGCTGACACACTTAACCATTTCAAGGCCCTCGCCCCGCAGGAAGCCCGCGAACATCAGCTCTGAGAGAAAGGGAGGCAGCGGAGCTGTGGCGGCATAGGCCAGGGCCGGGTCCCCGCCCAAGGCGACGGCCACGGGCATCCGCTCCCCCGGGGCGTATCCATGGCGGGCCCGGGCGCCGTCATGGTGCATCTGGGTGTGGAAGCCCAGGGTGCGGTCATCGTAGACCTGCAGGCGGTAGAGGCCCATGTTCCTCCGCCCGTCCCTGTGCCGGACATGGCTCATGCCCATGGTGATGAAGGGCCCGCCATCCTCGGGCCAGGTGGTGAGCACGGGCAGATCCGAGAGGCGCACCTCGTCGCCCTTCAGCACCACCTCCTGGCAGAGGCCTTTGCGGACCGTCTTGGGCATCCACTGACTGACTTCGGCCAACAGGGGGAGCTTGGCCAGCTTCTCGAAAAAGCCGCCGCCCGGCCTGGGCATGGCCTCCTGCATGAGCTTCCCGATCCGGTCCCCGATGGCATCCAGGCCCCGGGGCTCACCCTCGACCCCCAGGGCCATGGCCATGCGGCGCTCGGAGCCGAAGACGTTGATGGCCACCGGCATGCCGCCTCCCGCAGGCCGCTCGAAGAGGAGCGCAGGCCCGCCCCCGGGCCCCTTGGAGATCCGGTCCGTGATGGCCGCCATCTCGAGGAAGGGGTCCACCTCCACCGGGATGCGCTTGAGCTCACCCGCCGACTCGAGCTGTTTCAGGAAGGTCTGGAAGTCACGGCCCATGCTTCACTCCGGACTTCATCCTAAGGGATCCCAGGCGGGAACGTACCTGCAGGACATCACGGTGCTTGAGATGTGAAGGAGGCTGATTCATAGTTGACGCAACATCTTCCCGGAGTCCCAGGTGCTGAAGCGGTGGTACGCCAATCTTCAAATAAGACATAAGGTATTCATTACCACCAATCTCCTCAGTCTTGCGCTGCTGGCGGTGGCGCTCATGGCCATCAAGGACACTCGGGCGGGACTCAGACGCTTCGACAGCTTCTACGGTGAGCAGCTGCTCCCCATGACCGAGCTGGGCCTCTGCAGGACCCTCGCCCTGAAGGGTGTCTACGTGGCCCAGCGCCACATCATGACCCCTCCGGGTGAGAAGGCCGCCCTGGAGCAGGAGATCCAGGGCACGGACCTGACCTTCGACGCCGCCTGGCCCAAGGTCCAGGCAGCGGTCGACACCGAGCAGGACCGCGCCCATGCCCGGGCTTACGAAGCCAGCATCAAGGCCTTGCGGGCGGCCCGGGACCGCGCCCTCGACGCCTCCCGCCGGGGAGAGACCGCCCGGGCGATGGACATCCTCAACCGGGAGGCCCAGCCCGCCCTTGCCGAGAGCGCCAAGCTCCTGCAGGCCCTCCAGGAGGACAACCAGCAGCAGGTCCACGACCTCCTGGAGGACAACCGCCGCACGGTGAAGCGCAACGAGAAGGTCGGCATCGCGGTCCTGGTGGTGGCCATCGGAGCGGGCTTCTGCCTCGCCTACTACCTCGTCCGCCGCCTGGAGCAGTCCTTCTCCGGGTTCCAGAGGGCCCTGGATAGCGTGGCAGCAGGCGACCTGACGGTGGCCTACGTCGTGGATGCCGCCGATGAGGTGGGCAGCATGGGCACCACCCTCAACCGGATGGTGGAGGGCCTCCGCCAGCTCATGAACAGCGTCCGCCAGGGCGTGGAGGGGGTGGCCAGCGGGGCCACCCAGCTCTCGGCCTCCGCCGAGGAGATGGCCGCCACGGCGGGTGAGATCGCCCGCAGCGCCGAGTCCCAGCAGGAAGGCTCCGAGCAGATGGTGGCGGCTGTGGCGGAACTCTCAGCCTCCATTGATGAGGTCAACCGGGGTGCCCAGGCCTCCCTGGAGCGCCTGGACGGGGCCCTGGACGCCACCCAGAAGGGTGACCAGGCAGGACAGGCCACCCATCAGGCCATGGAGGGCATCACCGAAACCGCAGGCCAGATCGGGAAGGCGGTGGGGGTCATCCAGGAGATCGCCCAGCAGACCAACCTGCTCTCCCTCAATGCCGCCATCGAGGCGGCCAAGGCCGGTGAGCACGGCAAGGGTTTCGCCGTCGTGGCTGAGGAGGTCCGCAAGCTAGCCGAGCGCAGCTCTGTCTCCGCCAAGGAGATCGCACGCTACATCGACGGGGCCAACGAGGCCATCGACAAGGGCACTCACACGGTAGACGCCACCGTCCAGGTCCTCAAGCAGATCCGCATGGTCCTGGACGACTTCGCCACCTCCACCCGTCAGGCCGCCGCCTCCACCTCGGAGCAGGCCACGGCCGGAGGCGAGGTGGCCCGCCAGGTCGAGGCCAGCGCCCAGGAGGCCCAGAGCATCGCCTCGGCCGTCACCCAGATGTCCGCCACCACCGGCGAGGTGGCCCGGACCTCCTCGGACCTGCATCGCCTGGCCGAGGGACTCCTGGTCCAGATCGCGAATTTCAAGGTCTGACCAGGCTTTGCAAACCCAACTCTGAAGCAGGGACAATGGGCGGCTCGAACAAGCATGTCGCCGGGGAGCGGTGCATCTCAGCCCCAATACCTGTATGAAGACACCCCCCAGCAGAGCCTGGGGGTGTCCCGAAGTTCATAACGCCATTGAAGGACCTCCCCGGAATCAACCCGCCCGGACGCGAGGCCGAAAAGGCAGCGAGATCTGGTTCCCAGAATCGCAGTCCCTGAGGAGCAGGACATGAAGTGGATGACCAACCTGAAAATCAAGCACAAGATCAGCATCGTCATTGGCATCCTGGCGCTGGTCAGCCTCCTCATGACCGCCGCTGGAATCCGCAACAGTTATGGCGAGATGAAGCGCTTCGATACCTTCTATTCCACCAACATGATCCCGATGGACAACCTGGGTGTCTGCCGCGCGGAACTGCTTCGGGCATCCTACCGCGCAGCCCTGCACGTCCAAGTTTCTGCGGATCAGAAGCAGAAACTGGAACAGGAGATCCAGGCCAGCGACGAGAGTTTCGACAGAGCCTGGTCCATTTACAGCGCCAACCTGTCGAGCGCGGTGGAGCGGGAGAACGCTCCCCTGTACCTGGCTGCCGTGAAATCATTCAGGGCGGCCAGGGACAAGGCCCTGGAGATCTCCCGACAGGGGGACCATACCAGGGCCCTGGAAGTCCTGCGAACGGAGGCCCACCCCGCACTAACCAACAGTGCGAAGATCCAGAAGGTCCTGATCGAAGACAACCTGGATCAGGTAAAGAACGCCATCAAATCCACCCACGAGGCATTCAGGAGCAGCGCCATCACATCACTGCTCATTGAAATCGTGGGGCTCATCATCGCCATTTCCCTCAGCCTCATGGTCGTGGGCATGATCCAGCGGGCCATCCAGAGTTTCCAGGGAACCCTGAGCAAAGTGGCCGCCGGAGACCTGAGGACCAAGGCCGAGATCTATTCCCGGGATGAACTCGGCGACATGGGACAGACGATGAATGGCATGGTGGACCAGCTCCGTTCCCTGATGCTGGAGGTCCGCCAGGGTGTCGAGGGCGTGGCGAGCGGCGCCACGGAGCTCTCCGCCTCTGCCGAGGAGATGGCCGCCACGGCGGGCGAGATCGCCCGCAGCGCGGAAACCCAGCAGGAGGGCTCCGATCGCATGGTGGCCGCAGTGGCCGAACTCTCCGCCTCCATTGAGGAGGTCAACCGGGGTGCCCAGGCCTCCCTGGGGCGCCTGGACGAGGCCCTGGACGCTACCCAGAAAGGCGATCAGGCCGGACAGGCCACCCATCAGGCCATGGAGGGCATCACGGAGACTGCAGGCCAGATCGGGAAGGCGGTGGGGGTCATCCAGGAAATCGCCCAGCAGACCAACCTCCTCTCTCTCAACGCCGCCATCGAGGCAGCCAAGGCAGGAGAGCACGGCAAGGGCTTCGCGGTTGTCGCAGAAGAGGTTCGCAAGCTGGCCGAGCGCAGCTCCGTCTCCGCCAAGGAGATTGCCCGCTACATCGAGGAGGCCAGCGAGGCCATCGCCAAGGGCAGCCACACCGTGGACACCACCGTCCACCTGCTCCAACAGATCCGCACCGTTCTGGATGACTTCGCCTCATCCACCCGCCAGGCCGCCGCCGCCACCTCGGAACAGACCACCGCCGGAGGGGAGGTGGCTCGTCAGGTCGAGACCAGCGCCCAGGAAGCCCAGAGCATCGCCTCGGCGGTCACCCAGATGTCGGCCACCACCGGCGAGGTGGCCCGCACCTCCTCGGATCTCCACCGTCTGGCCGAGGCGCTCCTGGTCCAGATCGGGAATTTCAAGGTCTGACCCGACTCAGGGTTCCTCAGCGGAAACATGCACCCAGCCAGAGACGCCCGCAGGGACTGAAAAGGTCATATCACAGAAGGACCAGACATCAGAGGGGGCCGCCCTATCGGCGGTCTCGCCCGATCCGATGGGCCCGGCAATCACGTGCCCCGCACTGTTGTATAGCGTGAAGGCGACCTTGATGTCAGGGGTGGATCCCGTTACAGCGAAGCGGTAGGTGGTGCCGGCCACCCAGGCAGGCGTCACCCCGCTGTTGATCCCGTCCCGGATGACCGCAGTTGCAACCGAGCTGCCGCTGTTCACCAGCTCCACCCGATCCAGCATCGGATTGTAGGAACAGGCATCCAAGGCACTGCTCCTCAGGGAGCCCCTGCCTGCGACCATCCTGAGCTTGTGGCTGAAGTCCGCAAAGGTCGAGCCCTCCCCATCCACCCAGGCCGCGCAGGAGTCCAGAGGCCGCAGGGCCGCACGGATGGCCTGAAGCTCATTTGCGCAGGTGTTGCTCCAGGTACCCGTGAAGTCCGGGTAGCTTGCGTGCAGTTGGAAGGTATCCGTGACACCCTCGACATAGATAAGAAACGGCGTACAGGTGTTCCGGTCCACGACCCGAGCCCCATAGACTTTCAAAGTCTCTGCAACCTTCCGGAGCTTGGGTACCGTCAGCAGGCTCGTGTCAAAATCCGCCGGCAGCATGAGCAGAGCCCCCTCGGGGATCGCACCTTCATTGGCCGAAGCCGTACTGTCCGCCGCCGTCGCCGGGAAGACGAAGGCCGGACTGGCCTGGAGGCCACAGTAGGTCAGGGACATGGCCAGGGCGTGGTGGTAGAGCGACTCGCCATCGTCAATCTCGTGGGTCCGGATGATCCCACCGATGGTCGGAACCCCGACGGCCCGTGACCCCTGGTAGTAGAGGGCCGGATCACCCCAGCCTCGCCCGGCAATCAGACTCCGGGTGTATTGGCTCGCGGTCCACGCTCCCGCATGGGTTCCGCTGGTGGCCTTCTGGAGCTTCCAGAAGGAATGGATGATCCCCGTAACGGGATCCAGGATGTCCAAGTGCCCGTCAGCGCCGGAAGCTGGGATCGCACTCTCTGGCCAGCGGGGGATGGTTACGCTCGAAGCCGTGGTGTACACCAAGTTCAGGGCTGCATCACCCAAGCCGTACACCGTCTGGGGTCCATCACTCTCGTCGGCCAGGGCGAACATGGCCGAATAGGCCCCCCCGCTGATGGAGGGGTAGCAGGAATCGGTCGGGACAGTGGCGCTGCCGAGCACCGGATCAACCGGACGACTGTTCCAAGGGGAGTCCGCAGCAAAGGGCCTGCGATAGCTCCCAAAGACGTCCCCGGATTCCGCTTCCCCTCCACCACTGCACCCCAGGGAGAGCAAGGCAAGCGCCACGAGCAAGATCCAGGCAAAATTTATGTAAATTTTATAATTAATCACAAGCACAGCTTACCCACCTCCCGAGGGCTTGGCAAGCCAGGCTGAATCAGCGCAAGCCCACCACCAGGGCCACGCCCAGGGTGAGGATCACCACCGCCAGGACCATCTGGCGGGTGATGGCCTCCTTGAAGAAGATCCGCCCGGTGAGGATGGCGCAGGCCATGCCGAGCCCCCTGCGCACCGTCTCGTTGAAGCCCGCGGGCACATAGCGCAGGCTCTCAATCTGGACGGCGATGACCGCCGCCCCCAGGATCCCCACCGCCAGGGCAAGTCCCGGCACCTGTCCCAGGGCTTTCACCTGGCCACCCAGGCGTCGCCAGCGCCCGGTGAACAGGAAGAAGGCGTTCAGGAAAACCCCCACACACAGGGTGAGGGCCGGAGCGTACCAGACCCCGGCCCCTCTGGCCATGGCGGTCTGATCCATGAGGGGCGTGCAGCTCCAGGCCACGGCGGCACCCAGCATGAGCGGCACCCCGGGCTCCCGGGCAAAGCTGCGGAGCCCGTGCCACTGCGCGGAGCGGGCCCCCAGCACGAGAGCCCCCAGGACCACCAGGAAGATTCCGGCGAACTGGAGGGGAAAGGGCACTTGATGCCGGAAGACCCAGCCCAGGAGGGTCGTCAGGACGGGCGTGAGACTCAGCAAAGGGATGGTGAGGCTGATGGGTGAGCGGTGGAGGGCCTGCATGAAGCAGAAGAGACCCACCCCATTGAGCAGGGCCGAACCGAGCATAGGCGGCAGAGCCCGGGCCGGGACCGCTCCGGGGCCGGCGCACCAGGCATAGATGGCCAGGAGCGGGACCTCCGCCAGGGGAAGCAGCAGCACCACCACCAGGGGATCCACCCGGCGGGTGAGGGCCTTCTGGGTGACATCCATGCCTCCCCACCCGAAGGAGGCCACCAGGGTCAGGAGCATGCCGAAGGTCGGGATCGGGCTCAATGGCTCTCCGAGGCCGTCAACAGGGAGGGGCCGCGGGAAGCACAGACGCCATCGCGGATGTGGGCCTCGAACTCGTACCGGAAGAGGCGCAGAGCCGACTCCAGGGGACCGCAGGCGGCATCCCCCAGGGGGCACAGGGTCCTCATATTGATCCGGGGCACCAGGCTGTCCAGCAAGGGAAGATCCTCGGGCCGACCCTGGCCCCGCTCGATGCGGGTCAGGATCCGGGTGACCCAGTTGCAGCCCTCGCGGCAGGGGGTGCACTGCCCGCAGCTCTCATGGGCGTAAAAGCGCAACAGCCGGAGCGTGGCCTGCACCATGCAGGTGTCCTCGTCCATGACGATGACGCCACCGGAGCCGGCCATGGAACCCCTCGCCTTCACGGTGTCGAAGTCCAGAGGGCAGTCGAAGCTGCGCTCGTCCCACATGGGGGCACTGGCTCCGCCCGGGATCACGGCCTTGATCCGCTTGCCGGTGCTGGAGCCCCCACCCAGCTCGTTCATCAGGAAGTCCAGGGGCAGCCCCAGGGGCAGCTCGTAGAGACCGGGACGCTTGATGTGCCCTGAGAGCCCGAAAATGCGGGTCCCGGCATTGCCCGGGGTGCCCAGCCTGGCGTACTCGGCCCCACCCATGCGCAGGATGGGGGGCACCGCCGCCAGGGTCTCGACATTGTTCACCGTGGTGGGCTGGCCAAAGGCCCCCTTCACCGCCGGGAAGGGGGGCTTCACCCGGGGCTCGCCCCGGCGCCCCTCCAGGCTGTTCAGCAGGGCCGTCTCCTCGCCGCAGATGTAGGCTCCCGCCCCCCGGTAGGTCAGGATGTCGAAGTCCAGCCCCGAGCCAAGGATGTCCCGGCCCAGGTACCCTGCGTCCCGGGCCTCCTGGAGGGCGGCGTCCAGCTTGTCGACGAGCCACTTGAACTCGCCCCGGACGTAGATGAAGCCCAGGCTGCAGCCCATGGCCCAGGCGGCGATCACCATGCCCTCGATGAGCTGGTGCGGGTTGTATTCCATGATCGCCCGGTCCTTGAAGGTGCCCGGTTCCCCCTCGTCGGCGTTGCAGACGACATAGCGGGTGAAGCGCTTCTCCCCCGTGTCCTTGGGCATGAAGGTCCACTTGAGCCCCGTGGGGAAGCCAGCGCCCCCCCGTCCCCGGAGCCCCGAGGTCTTGACCTCGGCGGTCACATCGGCTGGGTTCATCTGCAGGGCCCGGCGAAGGGCCTGATAGCCCTCGTGCCTCTGCTCATAGACCTTCAGGCGCCAGTTGTCCAGGTCCCCCGCCCCCCGGAGCATGAGGTTGGGAAAGCGGTCAGAGCCGAAGCCGGGGAAGGTGTAGACCTGGGGATCGGGCTTGGTGCGGATGTCCATCACTTCCCCCACTCGGCCACATCACCCCGCCGACAGGCCTCGAGGATGGCATCCAGCCGGGCCTCGTCCACGAACTCGTCGTAGGTCCCGTGGTTGACCTGGAGACAGGGGCCACTGCCGCAGGAGCCCAGGCACTCCACTTCCTCCACGCTCCAGAGCCCGTCCAGGCTGACCTCCCCTGGATGCACCTTGAGCCGCTCGCAGAGCCGCTCGAAGAGCTCAGCCCCTCCGCGGAGCGCACAGCAGAGGTTGGTGCAGACCTGGATGTGGAAGCGGCCCACAGGCTTCTTCTGGTACATGGTGTAGAAGGTGGCCACACCGAAGACATGGCCCTCTGGAATCTCCAGAACCCGGGCAACCTCCTTCATGGCCGCCAAGCTGGTGAACCCCAGATCCGCCTGGGCCAGGTAGAGGGCCGGCAGGGTGGCGGCCAGGGGATCGGGGTATCGCTCCCGAAGGGCATGGATGGCCGCCTCGGCAGTGGGGCTCAGGATACTCCTGCCCCCTTTGGGGAGGCGTTCCCCTGGGGCCATGGGACCTGCATTCAGTTCATCGGGGGACAGGGTCATGGATCGGCTCACGTATGGCAACCAGCTTAACGCCGCGCCGATTCCGGCGCGAACGGCTTGCTATCGGCACGGGACTCCCGGGACTCATGTCCTGGGCACACCTTGCCGTAGAGTGGGGGGTGCATTCTGGGAGGCCTCGTGTTCAAGCGCTGGTATGGCGACCTCAGGTTCAGGTTCAAGATCCTGCTCTCCGCGGCACTGCTCACCCTGGTGGCCCTCATCGTGACCTTCATGGCCGTCCGGGACACCCAGGCCGACATGCGGCGCTTCGACAGCATGTACAGGACCAACCTCATCCCCATCACGGAACTGGCCATCTGCCGCACTCAGATGCTGAAAGCGGCCTATGACATCGAGCAGCTCCTGAAGGTCCCCGCCGGAAGCCGGGCCCCTCTGGAAGAGGAGATCCGGGGTTGCCGGAAGGACTTCGAGGAGGACTGGGCCAAGTACGAGGCAGAGATCTCCAGCGATGTGGAGCGCAAGAACGCCCCTATCTACCACGGCATGATGCAAGAGGTGCTGGGGCACTTCGACCGAATCATCCTGGCCGTCCACAGCGGGGAAGTGGTCGCCGCCGAGAACATCATGAACCGGGAGGCGCATCCCCTCCTCGTCAAGGGCGTGGAGTCCTGGAAGACCCTGATGGCGGACAACCAGGACCAGGTCAAGGCCCTCGTGAGCAACAACCACGCGACCGTCGCCCGCAACACCAAGCTCGGCATCTCCGTGGTGGTCATCGGCCTTGCCATCAGCTGGACCCTGGTCTTCATCCTCATCAAGCGGGTGGAGGGCTCCCTGAATGGCTTCCAGAGCGCCCTCACCGCCGTGGCCGCCGGGGACCTCACCACCCAGTCCACCCTGGACACCCAGGACGAGCTGGGGGATATGTCCCGCACCCTCAACGGCATGATCGGCCAGCTGCGCCAGATCATGCAGGAGGTGAGACGCAGTGTGGAAGGCGTCGCCAGCGGCGCCACCGAGCTCTCCGCCTCCGCCGAGGAGATGGCCGCCACGGCAGGGGAGATCGCCCGCAGCGCCGAGACCCAGCAGGAGGGCTCGGAGCAGATGGTGGCCGCGGTGGGGGAGCTCTCCGCCTCCATCGAAGAGGTCAACCGGGGGGCCCAGACCTCTCTGGAACGCCTGGATGAGGCCCTGGAGGCCACCCAGAAGGGGGATCAGGCGGGCCAGGCCACCCATGCAGCCATGGAGGGCATCACCGAGACGGCGGGACAGATCGGAAAGGCCGTGACGGTCATTCAGGAGATCGCCCAGCAGACCAACCTGCTCTCGCTGAATGCCGCCATCGAGGCCGCCAAGGCCGGGGAACACGGCAAGGGTTTCGCCGTCGTGGCCGAGGAGGTCCGCAAGCTCGCGGAACGCAGCTCGGTCTCCGCCAAGGAGATCGCCCGTTTCATCGAAGAGGCCAACGAGGCCATCAGCAAGGGCAGCCACACCGTGGACACCACTGTCCACTTGCTCAAACAGATCCGCACCGTCCTGGACGACTTCGCCTCCTCCACCCGCCAGGCCGCCGCCGCCACCTCGGAGCAGGCCACCGCCGGTGGTGAGGTGGCCCGCCAGGTCGAGACGAGCTCCCAGGAGGCCCAGAGCATCGCCTCGGCGGTGACCCAGATGTCCGCCACCACCGGGGAAGTGGCCCGCACCTCCTCGGATCTCCATCGCCTGGCCGAAGAGCTGCTCCTGCAGATCGAACACTTCAGGATTTGAAAAGGGCGGCCTGCTGGCCGCCCCCCCGGATCTCACCCGCACCAGACGGTGGGGGGGACCTTCAATCCTTCAAAGCCTCGACATTGAGGGTGACCTCCACCTGGTCGCCCAGCATGCCCGGGAAGGACGTGATGCCGAAGGCATTGCGATCCAGGGTCAACGCCCCTTCGAAACCCGCATGCACCTTGCCCTGGGGGTCCTTCATGGTGCCCAGGATGGACATGGGGATTGTGATGCGGCGGGTCACCCCGTGCATGGTGAGGTCCCCGTAGACCTCGATCTTCCCCTTCGCGACCTCCTTAACCGCCACACTCTTGAAGGTGATGGCGGGGTACTTCTCCACCGCGAAGAAGTCATCACTGCGGAGGTGCTTGTCACGGGCATCGCTGTCGGTGCTGATGCTGGCCGCCTCGATGGCCACATCAACCGAGGACTTGGGGATCGCCTGAGGGTCGATCCGGATGGTCCCCTTGAAGCGGGTGTAGTGGCCGGAGGTCTTGGAGACCAGATGGCGGATCCGGAACCCGATCTCCGAGTGCACCGGATCAATGGTGTAGGTGTCCATACCGGCGGCGAGGGGCAGCGCCAGCAGGAAGGCAACAGCGGTGAGACGGTGCATCAGGGAGCGGAAGAGCATCTTGGCCTCCAACCAGGGACATCCTGTCCATGGTCATTGGACGACCCCATATTCGGGTTTGTTCCTTCCCGATCAAGAATCCCGGTATTCAGATCCCCGATCGCTGGGCCCACCAGGCGACACCCCGCGCCACATCCTCCTCGATCTGCGCCCGGAGCCCCTCCACGCTGCTGAATCGGTGCTCTCCCCGCAGACGGTGCAGGAAGGCCACCTCCAGGTGCGAGCCATACAGATCCCCCTGGAAGCCGGGAAGGTGGGTCTCCACGGTGAGGTGTACCCCCGAGAAGGTGGGCTTGTCCCCGACATTCGTCATCCCCATCCGGGGCCCCTCCAAGCGGGGCCCCCGCACTTCGGTGACGTAGACCCCCTTCCCCGGAAGCTGCTCCTGCTCCCAAGCGAGGTTGGCCGTGGGGAAACCCAGGTGCCGCCCCCGGCGGTCGCCCTCCACCACCAGGCCCGTAAGACTGAAGGGACGCCCCAGCAGCTGTGCGGCCTCCTGGACCTCCCCACGATCCAGGGCCTCCCGGACCCGGGTGGAGGAGAGGAGGCCCCCATCGGGGGCCCTGAAGGCATGGGCCTGCACTCGGCACCCAGCCCCACCCGCCCAGGCCAGCAGGGTCTCCAGATCCCCGGCCTGATCGCGCCCGAAGCGGAAGCCCTTCCCCACGTGGAGCTCCTGGGGCTGGAGGGTCTGCCGGAAGGCCTCCAGGAAGGCTTGGGGCCCCAGCTCCGACAGATCCCGGCTGAAGGGGATGACCCAGGCCAGATCGACGCCACACTCCTCAAAGGCCCTGATCCGCTGGGCAAGGGTCATGAGCAGCCTGGGCTTCCGCTCCGGGGCCGTGACCACCGTAGGATGGGGATCGAAGGAGACCACCACCGAGGGGAGCCCCAGGGCCTTGGCCCTCCCGCAGACCTGCCCGAGCAGCTCCCGGTGACCGGCGTGGACCCCATCGAAGTTGCCCAGGGTCACCAGGCAGGGCCGGTACACCGGGGCGGTCAGCAGGCTGTGGTGCCATGTCTCCATCAGGGTTCCTCGGAGTGTTCGTGAGGCCAGGCCAGGCTGGCGATGATGCAGCCCCCCAGGACCGCAGCGATGAAGACCAGGGAGAGCAGGATGGGGATATGGTACCAGTGCGAGATGCACATCTTGACCCCCACGAAGGTGAGGACCACCGCGAGCCCACCCTTGAGGCGGTGGAAGCGGTCCATCATCTTGGCCAGCAGGAAGTAGAGGCTGCGCAGGCCCAGGATGGCGAAGATGTTGGAGGTGTAGACCGTGAAGGGATCGCGGGTCACCGCCAGCACGGCAGGGATCGAGTCCACCGCGAACACCAGATCCGTACCCTCCACCACCAGGAGCACCAGGAGCATGGGCGTGAAAAGGCGCCGCCCCTCGCGGACTACCGTGAAGTGCTGGTAGCCCCCCTCGGGATCCAACGGCAGGATCCGTTTGAAGAAGCGCACCATGGCATTGTCCAAGGGGTCCGATTCCTTCTCCTCCGCAAAGCCCATATGAAGCCCGGTGTAGATCAGGAAGGCCCCGAAGACATACATCATCCACTCGAAGCGGTTCAGGAGGGCCGTTCCGGTCAGGATCATCACCGCCCGCATGAGGAGCGCACCGAGGATGCCCCAGTAGAGGATGCGGTGCTGGTGCTTCAACTCCACCTTGAAGGCCCCGAAGAGCATCACGAAGACAAAGAGGTTGTCCACACTGAGGCTCTTCTCCAGGATGTAGCCCGTGAACCACTCGGCTCCCCGCTGGACCCCCAGGAAGTGGAAGACCAGGCCGTTGAACGCCAGGGCGATGCCGATCCAGACCGCACTCCAGAGCCCTGCCTCCTTTGCACTGGGAGCATGGACCTTCCGGTTGAAGACCCCCAGGTCCAGCGCCAGGAGCAGAAAAACCAGGAGATGGAAACCCAGCCAGGCCCACCAGGGTGCCGATGATCCAAGGGCGTGCAGCAAAGCGTCCTCCTGGGAACAGTCTACCAGTTCATCGGCAGGCCACCCGGCGACCGGGAGGGGGCCCCCCAGAGCGCCAGGGAGCCTGGGCTGACGCGGATATCATGGTTTCTCATCCGCTTTTCGTCCCCTTTCCCCCTGTCCCCCCCGGACAAGGGCGCGAGCCGGGGATGCGCAGGGATCCGTATTCCCCGGCCCAGGAGCTCCCCCCATGAGTACCCCCCGACTCTTCCTTGAGACCCAGCAGGCCGCGGAGGGCGGCTCAAGCATCCCCCTCGATGGCGCCCAGGCCCGCCACCTGCAGGTGCTCCGCCTCAAGGTGGGGGATGCCCTGGAGCTGGTCCTCTCCTCAGGCCTCTGGCGGGCGGACCTCGCCGAACTGCACAAGGACCGGGCCCTGGCCCGCCTCGTGGCCCCCCTGGACGAAGACCGGGAGGCCCCCTTCCCCATCCTCGCCTGTCTGCCCATCCCGGCCCAGCTGAGCCTACTGGACGAGATGCTGCCTCCCCTCGTAGAACTGGGTGTGACGAGCTTCCAGCCGGTGATCTACGCCCGCAGCCAGTACGATGCCCGCAAGACCCAGGCCCGCATGGAGCGCTGGCAGAAGCTCATCCTGGCCGCCGCCGAACAGAGCCACCGCTCCCGCCTGCCCCTGCTGGCCAATCCCATCCCCCTGACAGCCCTCCTGGACCTGGACTGCCCCCGCAAGTGGGTGGCCTACGAGCTGCCCACAGGAGAGCAGAATCCCGAGCCCGGGCCCGGGCCCATCGCCTTCACCAGCGGACCCGAAGGGGGCATCACGGATCAGGAGTTCGAAGGGCTCCGTCAGGCAGGCTGGCAGCCCCTCAGCTTCGGCAAGTCCATCCTCCGGGCCGTCACCGCCCCCGTGGCCCTGGCGGGGGCCGTGCGGCTGGGGATGTAGGGGGAAAGAAAACGCCCCCGCATGGTGCGGGGGCGCAAGAGGCGAAGGGCAGGGATTAGAACTTCACCTTCATACCAAAGCGGAAGTAGCGGCGGGCCTGGTAGCCCGTGGCAGAACCCCAGCGGCCGCCGGTGTAAAGCACACCGTTCTGGTCGGCAGCCTCCTCCTCAACCTGGGTGGCAACCCGAGCGTTGAAGAGGTTGAAGACCTCGACCATGGGCATGATCGCAATCTTGCCACTCAGGGGCAGCTCGTACTGGGCACTGACATCCATCTGCTTCACCCAAGGGGTGCGGCCCATGTTGCCCATCTTCCCGTCCTTGAAGGTGGAGTTGCCGTAGAGACCGACATCTGGAAGGGCAGGGCTGCTGGTGGAGCCATCGTCCTTCCAGCTGTAGGGCACCCCGCTCTGGGCCAGGAAGTTGGCACCAACGGTGAGGGTGTCACCGGAACGGAAGTGGAACTTATGGGTACCGAAGATCTTGAAGGAGTGAGTGTGGTCGGTGGGCAGGAGGCCGGTGCCGACGTAGGGGTAGTAGTCGAAGGAGGCGGTGATGTTGCCGTCCGCCTGGCCGTTGCTGGGGCTGATCAGGCCCTCGTAGGTGCCGTAGTTGCGACTCCAGGTGTAGGAGGCGCTGACCATGGAGTCATCGGTCTTCCATGTATAGGTCACATCAAGGGACTTGTACTCGTTATAGCCCTCGGGAATGAGGGTGTTGTCCACCGTCACCTTATCGCCGGAGGTGTTGGTCCAGGAGACCTTGCCCTTCTTGGGATTCCAGATGATGGCCTGGCCGACGGTATCACTGGTGTCCAGGGTTCCGCCCTCAGCATCGGTCAGAACGCTGTCCTCGATGATATCGGTCAGCTTCCGGTACTTGGCGTGGATGCCCACGGTGGTGTGCTCAGTCACCTGACGATCGAAGCCAAGGAGAATCTCGGTGCGCTTCGGCAGCTTGAGGTCGTCCGCGATGGGGTCATTGCTCCAGCCGGTGGAGTAGTCGACATCCTGGCTGGCAGGGCTGGTGGGGGTAACCGTGTGGGTGGTGGTGTCGTAGGTGTAATCGTAATAACGGAAGCGATGGTAGTACTCGTTGCCGTAGGTGCGGGCAGCCATGCGCTGGGGGATCTTCTCGTAGTAGATACCGAAGTTACCGCTCAACTTGGACTTGCCGTTGCCCTCCAGGTCCCAGGTGAAGCCCAAGCGGGGCTGGATGTAGTCCAGGAAGTCGAACTTCATGAAGGTGTGGCCGTCGGACCCGGCCTTCTGCTCCTGCTGCTCCATACGGAAGCCGTAATAGAGGTTCAGCCCATTGGTGACCTGCCAGCCGTCCTGGGCGTAGATGCCCATGAAGTTAGCCTTGGCCTTGGAGTGGTTCCAGTAGACGCGCTGGTAGGCACGAGCGGCCCAACCCGTTCCACCGTATTCGGCTGGGTAGAGATACCAAGAGGAGCCACCGGCATAGGTCTCATCGACCTTGTACTCGGAGTCCTGATAGGAGAAGCCGAACTTCAGGGCATGGTTGCCCAGGAACCAACTCAGGTCGGCAGAGAACTGGTTGCTGACATTGGTCTCGTCGTCGTTGACGGAGCCGCCGCCCCCGGTTACGTATGGCACGCCAGAGAGGGCCGTCCCGAAGTAGGTTGTGTAGTCGTAAACCCGGGAACTGTTATCAGCAGGGGTAAGCTTGTTACCAAGATTGAACCGCCCGGCCTTGACGGAGATGTTCATGTTGGAGGCCAGGGCCGAGTCCCAGATGATGTTGAAGTTGGAGGTGGTGTTCTTCTCGGTGTAGCCCGAATTTTCGTCGCCGTAGCCGCCAAGCGCATTGGCGGTGGCCGCAGCGTTCTCCCGCGTGTCCTTTTTCTGGTTGCCGAAGAAGGACAGGGTGAGCTGGTTGTCGGGGTTGATGAAGTAGTTGAACTTGGAGAAGTACTGGACGTTGGGAATGCTCTCCGAGCCAACCTCGTTGCCCGTGTTGTTGCCGTAGGAGGGAACCTCGGTGGTCTCGTAACCCAGGCCCACGGAGTAGAAGAGCTTGTCCTTGATGATGGGGCCACCCACCCAGGCACCTGCGTCCCACACCGTGGTGGCAGCGGTCTCGGAATACCAGAGGGTGCCCTTCGGGGCGGTCTTCATCGAGGCGGGGGCGATGTGGGTCCAAGCGGTGCCCTGGAACTCATTGCTGCCGGACTTGGTGGTGACATTGAAGACGCCACCCAGGGCACTGAACTCAGGCTTGTACCCGCCGGTCTGGATATCGACCTGGTCGATGAACTCGGTCATCACGCTGGCACCCTGTCCACCGTACCGCATGTCATTGGTGGTCAGACCGTCCACGCTGAACGAGTTCTCAGCGCCGGAGGCGCCGGCAATGGCGATGTCAAGACCATAACCATAGGAGCTGGTGAAGCCGGACGCGGACACCCCGGGAGTCAGCATGGCGATGTTGGAGAGGCTGTTACCCACGGGCAGATCTGCAATGGTGCCCAAGGAGTAGGTGTTGCCAGTGGTGGTGGTGGAGGTATCCAGGGTGGAGGAAGAGGCTACCACCTCCACCGTGACCGCACTCTCCTTGGCGATCTTGAAGTTGGTGGACACCACGCTGTTGACCATCACCTGGACGTGCTGCTTGGCAGAAGCGTAACTCGGCTTGGTGACCTGGACGCTCCAGGTGCCGCCGTTCAGGAGGCTGAGGACGAAGGAGCCGTCGGTGTTGGTGACCACCGTGCGGGTAACCTGACCAGAGGTGGCGCGGACGGTCGCACCGGCCACGGGAACATTTCCAGCGGTATCCAGCACCTTACCGCTGATGGCACCGGTGGTGACGGTCTGGGCCTGGAGCCCCACCGTCGCGCTGATGCCCGCGACGATCAGCGTCGCGAGGGTTGAACGATAGCTCCTCATAGGGATCCTCCGTGGTTGTGTGGGTCGAGGTTGGGTGAAAGGGGCGGATGGGGAACCTTCTGCGCCATCGTCACATTCCTGCAACAGCAGAAGAGGCATCGCCTCACTAGGCAAAGAGTATGAACGGGTGCAACAGCCTTGCAACTCTTTTGTGAACCGGGAAATCTCCCAGGAGCCTTGGCGTGGGAACCGTGTACAGAATCGCTAATGAGCTAGGCGCCCGGGTGGATTCTCGGAATCTCAAAATTATCCAAGCAATGGCCTAAAACCATTTGCCGATTCGGCAGGACTTCGAATTCAACCCTCTATTCAATATCTGAAACAGAATTCAGGATATTATCGACAGCCATCCACCAATCATGAGCAATGGACACTCGAAAGCTCCGAGTCCTGAAAGGCCTCCCCTGGGTCACCAAGGAGCCCGCCCACATCATCGAGGTGGAATTTCAGACCAATGGCCTCTGACACAGAGGTAAGGCATCCCCCGCCTGAGGCGGGGGCCTTTGCAGGTGAGCCACTCAATGCAGCCGGACGGGCACGGGGTCCCTAATGCGGCCCAGGATCCTTTGGGGCACCCACCAAGGCAACCTTTCTGCTCTGACCCTTCGTCTCCCCACGCTTGGCATCGGATGTCGCCCTGGGGAGGCTCGGAAGGGACACAGGAGGCGAGAACAGCCTTAGGCGGTCGACCCTCAGCCAGCAGACAGAGCAATCTCGGTGGCAGCAACAGTCAAGACGCTCGCCCAGCAGCGCCATCCCTTCCCTGGGGCACAAAAAAGCGGGCCGAAGCCCGCTTTTCCCACCCGGTTAAGGGATTTCTTACTTCTGCTCGGCGGCAGGAGCGGCCTCGGCCTTGACAGCCTTCTTGGCCTTCTTGGCGTGCTTCTTGGCCTTCTTGGGGGCGGGAGCGGCAGCCTCATCAGCCTTCTTCTCCTCGGCGGTCACAGCCTTCTTCTCCTCGGCGGGAGCGGCCTCAGCCTTGACGGCAGCCTTCTTGGCCTTCTTGGCGTGCTTCTTGGCCTTCTTGGGGGCGGGAGCGGCGGCCTCGGGAGCCTTCTGCTCCTCGGCGGTCATGGCCTTCTTCTCCTCGGCGGGAGCAGCCTCAGCCTTGACAGCAGCCTTCTTGGCGTGCTTCTTGGCGTGCTTCTTGGCCTTCTTGGGGGCGGGAGCGGCGGCCTCGGGAGCCTTCTGCTCCTCGGCGGTCATGGCCTTCTTCTCCTCGGCAGGAGCAGCCTCGGCCTTCTTGGCGGCCTTCTTCTTCATGGTGTGCTTCTTGGCCTTCTTGGGGGCGGGGGCGGCGGCCTCGGGAGCCTTCTGCTCCTCGGCGGTCATGGCCTTCTTCTCCTCGGCAGGAGCGGCCTCGGCCTTCTTGGCGGCCTTCTTCTTCATGGTGTGCTTCTTGGCCTTCTTGGGGGCGGGGGCGGCAGCCTCGGGAGCCTTCTGCTCCTCGGCGGGCATGGCCTTCTTCTCGGCGGCAGCGGCGGGAGCGGCCTCAGCCTTCTTCACGGCCTTCTTGGTGGCCTTCTTCACGGGCTTCTTGGTCTCGACCTGGGCGGTCTCAGCGGGCTTCTTGGCCTGCTCGGCGAAGGCGGGGCTGATGATGGCGGCGGCCACAAGCAGGGCGGCGAGCTTGTTCATTGAGTTTCTCCTAGGGTTGGCCGGGCGTCCGGCATGGCTCCCTTAAGGCAGGATGTGTGCCAAGTACCGATTGCTTCAGAATGCTCGCCAGAACGCATCCAGACACCGCCTGAGAGCGTTGCATCCCGCATCGCGTGGCACATTGCAACACTGTACCCCTACTCCTCACCAGGTTCGGCCAAGCCAAGGTCCTTGAGCTTCCGGTAGAGGGTGGTCCGGTCCTTGCCCAGGATCTCCGCCACCCGACTTTTGCGGGGCTCCTGTCTGAGGAGAACGTGGATGTAGCGCTTCTCGAGTTCCTCAAGGGTGGGCAGATGATCCCAGCCCTCGATCAGCTCCAACAGCGGAGCCAGAGCCTGGGGCAGGACCGGTCCCCGCTTGACTGCCTCCTCCTGGACCTTCTCCGGCAGATCCTCGGGCGTGATCTCCCGCCCCCGGCTCAGCTGGGTCAGGTGCTCGATGACGTTCCCCATCTCCCTCACGTTGCCCGGCCAGGAATAGGCCTCGAGCATCCGCCGGGCATCCGGACGGATGGCGTAGGCCTGACCGTCCTTCTGGCTGGCCTCCACCATGAAGTGGTCCAGGAGCAGGGGGATGTCCGAGTTCACCCGATCACCGTGATCATCCAGGGAGTAGCGCTCCCGGACCGGGGGCACCCGGATCTCCACCACGCTCAGGCGGTAGAAGAGATCCTCCCGGAACCGGCCTGTCTTGACCATCTGCTCCAGGTCGCGGTTGGTGGCGGCGATGACGCGGACATCCACCTGAATGGTCCGGCTGCCGCCCACCCGCCGGATCTCCTGCTCCTGGAGCACCCGCAACAGGCGGACCTGGAAGCTGGGGGTCGTCTCCCCGATCTCGTCCAGGAAGATGGTTCCGCCACTGGCCTCCTCAAAGAGCCCCTTCTTGTCGGAGATGGCCCCGGTGAAGGCCCCCTTCTCATGCCCGAAGAGCTCGGACTCCAACAGACTCTCCGTCATGGCCCCGCAGTTGATGGCGACAAAGGGGCGGTCTTTGCGATCGCTGCTCTGGTGAACGTTCCGGGCCACCAGCTCCTTGCCGGTCCCGCTCTCGCCGGAGATCAGCACCGTGGAGCGGCTGTTCTGGAGGGAGGCGATGGTGCGGTACACCTCCATCATCTTCGGGCTGGAGCCGATCATCAGACTCTTCCGGACCTTGGGCACCGGCCCTTTGTCGGCCTTCCGGGCCAGGTTCTCGCGCCGCACCACCGCACGCTTGACCAGGGACTTGAGCTCCTCGTTGTTCCAGGGCTTGGAAAGGAAGTCGAAGGCCCCCTCCCGCACCGCCTCCAGGGCCTTCTCAAGCGTACCGAAGCCCGTGAGGAGGATGGTCTCCACCCCCAGGGGCTTGGCCACCCGCAGGAGATCCAGGCCATCCAGAGCGGCCTCCAGGTTGATGTCGGAGAGCATCACCTCGAAGCTGCCGGTATTGAGCAGCTCCAGCGCCTGTTCAGGCCGGGTGGCCTTGACCACCTCCAGCCCCAGCCCGCCTTCTCCCAGCAGAAGCTCCAGAAGCTCACAGGTCTCCCGACTGTCATCCACCACCAGCACCTTCGCCATGGTCATCCCTTCATGGCTGCATGCAGCCTGGAATGAGGTTAACCTTGGTCACCCCATCCAAGGAGAAAGCCATGAAACGTTTTGTATTATATACAATCGCCTTGTTGTTTTCCGTCCTGTCCATGGGCGCCGCCGACCTGACCATCACCTTCCAGACCAGCGCCAAGGCCTTCCTGGGCAGCAAGACCATGACCGAGACCCACTACTACAGCTCCCGATACCAGCTGATCCAGAACAAGAGCACCCGGAGCGACAGTCTGGTGGACTTCGAGAAGGCGGTCTCCTACACCATCGACCACGAGCACAGGATGATCTCCATGCTCCGCCTGGAGGACGCCCTGGCCGCCCTGGATGCCATGGAGGACAAGACGGGGGGTGGGGTCAGCGGCATGATGGGGGCCGTCTTCGGCGATCCCGGCAAGTGCGAAGTCAAGAAGACGGGCACCGAAGTGGTGGCGGGCCGGACCTGCACCCTCTGGGACATCAAGGTCGGCAAGCTCCAGATGCTCTTGAGCGCGGACCCATCCCTGGTGCCCCCGATCCCTTCGGGCAGCTACACGAAGATGATCCGTGCCCGGGCTGCCCTCATGGCCAAGGCCGGCCCCATGGCCACCGCCTTCCGGAAGCTCTATGAGGAGATGAGCCGGATCAAGGGCATCCCCCTCAGGACGAAGATGAGCGGCTTCATGGGGACCAGTTCGAGTTCCGTGGCCACGGAGATCAAACAGGGGCCCATCCCCGCCTCCACCTTCGCCCTCCCCGGCTACCCCGTGGAGGACGCCGGGAAGAGACTCCGTGAAGAGCTGGCCAAGCAGCAGAAGGACTAGGTAAAGGTCAGCCGCTCGCTCCGGCTCCACTCGGGCCGGGCCTCCAGGAAGCCCAGGGCGGCGCTGCGGACCCCGGCCAGATCCCGGGCCCCCTGGATGCGCCGGTACATCTCGTGCCCGAAGAAGAAGTTCTTGGCGAAGTAGAAGCTGAACTCCTTCATCCGCCCCAGAGCCCTCTCTTCGGGCATGTCCTCCAGGGTGTAGCGGCAGAGCCGTTCCCAGATC
The DNA here is from genome assembly GCF_963677305.1 of uncultured Holophaga sp. Lineage (GTDB taxonomy): Bacteria > Acidobacteriota > Holophagae > Holophagales > Holophagaceae > Holophaga. The sequence continues at coordinate 874,922 of NZ_OY781925.1, read as the reverse complement.
TCTGCGGGGTCGACCGGCCCCCGCTCCAACCCGGCGAAGTCACGGAAGATCCACGGCTTGACCGCCACGATCCGCCCCAGCATCACGCCCGCCAGGGGCGCGAAGAGTTCCCGGTTCCCGCGCAGATCGGAAGGCGTGCAGATGTCGCCATTGCCGATCACCGGAATGGAGGTCTGGGCCGCGACCCAGGGGAACTCCTCCCAGCGGGCACGGCGCTTGAGCTTCTCGCCGCTGAAGCGTGGGTGAACAGCCATGGCGTCGACCCCCATGTCCTCGAAGAGGCGGAGGCGCTCCAGAAAGCCCCCTCTCCAGTTCTCCGGATCATCGCCCAGGCGGACCTTGACGGTGAAGGGCCCCGACCAGACCTTCCGGATCCGGGTCAGCACATCGCGCAGGCGCGGGAAGTCCCGGAAGAGGGCCACCCCGGAGGCCTGCCCCTGGATCTTGGGGGCGGGGCAGCCCAGGTTCAGATCCAGGGCGGCGTAGCCGAGGCCTGAGGCCTTGGCGAAGACGGACTCCAGGTCCTCGTCACCGGAGATCCGAAACTGGCAGATCACAGGCCCTTCACAGGGCCGGGTGCGGGTGAAGGGCGAGAGGGCGGGGTTCTCCCGCAGGAAGGCGGAGGCGGAGACCATCTCGGTGTAGAGCGCCCCATAGCCGCCGAAGTCCGCCAGGAGGCGGCGGAAGGCCGAGTGAGTCACCCCGGCCATGGGGGCCAGGAAGAGCGGGGGGCTGATGGAGGTCTGGGCGAGGCGGAAGGATTCGGACATCGGAGATCCAGGATAAGGGATGTCTTCGGAATCTGCCCTGCCCGCCCGGGAGGCTGTAGGATACAGGACCCGGGCCGATGCCCCTTCCCTTCCGGTGCCATGCAGGAAAGCCGCCCCAGAAGCCCCCTGGCTCCCCTTGCCGCCCGCGCCTTCCTCGCGGTGTGGATCGCCGCCATGGCCTCCAACATCGGGACCCAGGTCCAGAGCGTGGGCGAGAAGTGGCAGATGGCCCACCTCAGCAGCTCTCCCCTCCTGGTGGCCCTCATCGAGACCGGCTCCACCCTGCCGGTGCTGGGCCTGGGCCTGGTGGCCGGTGCCCTGGCGGACATCCTGGACCGCCGGAAGCTCCTGCTGGCGACCCAGGTCTTCATGCTCGCCGTAGCCGGAACTTTGGCGGTCTTCACCTTCATGGGACAGGTGACCCCAGGACTGCTCCTGGGCATGTCTCTGCTCATCGGCATCGGCTCGGCCCTGAGCATGCCCGCCTTCCAGGCCATCGTCCCCGAGCTGCTGCCCCGGCGGGACCTGGGGGCCGGAGTCGCCCTGAACAGCGCGGGCTTCAACGTGAGCCGGGCCCTGGGGCCGGCCCTGGGTGGCACCGTGGTGGCCCTCATGGGGCCGGGCTGGGCCTTCCTCCTCAATGCCATTTCCTTCCTGGCTGTCGTGGCGGTGCTCTTCCGCTGGAAGCGGAGGGTCCCCACCCGGGACCTGCCCTCCGAGCGCTTCCTGGGGGCCATGAAGACGGGCTTCCGGTACGTGCGCCACAGCCGGGCCCTGCAGGTGATCCTCCTGCGGGCCGTGGGCTACACCTGGTTCGCCGGGGTCATCTTCTCCCTCCTCCCGGCCCTGGCGGTCCACCACCTGAGACTGGGCCCCGGCGCCTTCGGCCTCATGATGGGCTGCGTCGGCGCCGGGGCCGTCAGCATCACGGTCTTCATGCCCCGCCTGCGGAACCGGTATTCGGCCAACCAGCTCCTGGGGGGCTTCACCCTGCTCTCGGTCCTGGCCCAGCTCACCATCGCCCTGGTGCCCCACACCCCCACGGTGGCGGCCTGCCTCTTCCTGACCGGCATGGGCTGGCTGGCGACCCTCTCCACCATCAACACCGCCATCCAGCTCTCGGTTCCCAGCTGGGTCAAGGCCCGGGCCTTCGGCGCCTACCAGATGGCCTGGGGAGGCTCCATGGCCCTGGGGGCGGCCTTCTGGGGAGCCGTGGCCCAGCGCCTGGGGATCCCCTGGGCCTTCGGTCTCTCCGGGGCAGGCTTGGCCCTGGCCTGGGTCCTCATCGGCCGGACCCGGATCCTGGTCTTCGAGGAGGAGATCGACCTCCGCCCCCATGGTGAACCCCCGGTCCATTCCGACCTGATCCCCCTGGAGGCCGGTCCCATCCTGATAGAGCTGGAGTACCGGATCCCCGGGGAGGCGCGGGAGGCCTTCCTGGAGGCCATGGAGGAACTGCGCCAGCTCCGGCTGCGGGACGGAGCCATCCGCTGGGCGCTCTTCCAGATCCCAGAGCCCCTCCCGGACGGTGCAACCGCCTTTGTGGAGACCTACCTCAGCTCCAGCATGGGTGAACACCTGCGCCAGCACCACCGGGCCACCCGGGCGGACCGCGAGATCGTCGCCCGGGCCTTCCGCTTCGATCCCCGGGGCCGACCCCAGGTCCGGCACCTCCTGGCCGTCAACGAGGACAGCCCCTCCCTGGTGCAGCGGCTGTGGACCACACACTGAAGGGGATCCCGATGCGGAGAAAGGCCTTTAGCTTCGCACATTTCTCTTGCACCGAGGACATGGGGATGCCATTCTGATTGGCCTTGTCTTGGGCTCCCCAAGCGCTTCGTGTACCTCGGAGCCGCCCAAGCCTCCACGAGAGGGATATATGTACGCAATCATCCAGACGGGCGGAAAGCAGTACCGGGTTGCCGAGGGGGACATCCTCCGCGTCGAGCTGCTCGAGAAGGAGCCCAAGCAGGCTGTGGTCTTCGAGAAGGTTCTCCTGGTCGCCCAGGGTGCCGAGATCAAGGTTGGCCAGCCCACCGTGGCCGGTGCCACCGTCGAGGCCGAGGTGATCTGCCACGATCGCGCCAAGAAGGTCGTGATCTTCAAGAAGAAGCGGACCACCACCTACCAGCGCACCCAGGGTCACCGTCAGGGCTACACCGAGGTCCGCATCAAGGGCATCAAGGGATGAATCCTGCAGGGGTCCAGGCTGAGCCTGATCCCCCCGCCACGGCAGGCCAAGCCTGCTCCGGCTCAATCAGAACTCAGAAAGTATTGAGGTAATGTCATGGCACATAAAAAGGGCGTCGGTTCCAGTCGTAACGGTCGTGATTCTCATGCCCAGCGCCTCGGCGTGAAGAAGTTCGGGGGCGAGGTCGTCACCGCCGGCAGCATCATCGTCCGGCAGCGCGGCACCAAGTTCAAGATGGGCGTCAATGTGGGCATGGGCACCGACCACACCCTCTTCGCCAAGATCGATGGCAAGGTCCGCTTCCAGGACAAGGGCCAGTACGGCCGCTTCATCCACATCGATCCCATCGAGGCCTGATCCGTCAGGACCCACCCAAAAAGCGCGCGGCCACTGGCTTGCGCGCTTTTTCTTTCCCCAGGATGCCCCATGTTCCTTGATCACCTCACCCTCCATGTGGAAGCTGGCCACGGCGGTGCCGGGGCCACGAGCTTCCGCCGGGAGAAGTTCGCCGAGAAGGGCGGCCCCGATGGGGGTGACGGCGGCTGCGGCGGCTCGGTCTTCCTCCAGGCGAACCGTTCCCTGAACACCCTCAATCCCTACCGCAACCAGCGCAACTACTACGCGGGCCGCGGCATGCAGGGCGAGGGCAGCCGGAGGCATGGCACCGATGGCGCCGACATCACCCTGGAGGTGCCCCTGGGCACGGTGGTGAAGGATGCCGCCAGCGGCGAGCTCCTGGCGGAGCTCCTGGAGGACGGCCAGCGGGTCTGCGTGGCCCGTGGCGGGCGGGGCGGCCTGGGCAACGAGCACTTCAAGAGCTCCACCAACCGCACCCCCCGACACTCCCAGCCCGGCGAGGAGGGCGAGATCCGGGACATGGAGCTGGAGCTCAAGCTCATCGCAGATGTGGGTCTCGTAGGCTTCCCCAACGCGGGCAAGAGCACCCTGGTGAGCCGCATCTCAGCCGCCCGGCCCAAGATCGCCAACTATCCCTTCACCACCCTGGAACCCCAGCTCGGCGTGGTCCCCGTGGACGAGCTCGAGAGCTTCGTCATCGCCGACATCCCCGGGCTCATCGAGGGTGCCGCCCAGGGAGCCGGACTCGGTGTGCAGTTCCTCCGCCATGTGGAGCGCACCCGCATGCTCCTGCATCTGGTGGACCTCTCCGATCCTGTCCAGGAACCGGAAGAGGCCGTCCGGATCATCGAGGGGGAGCTCCGCACCTTCTCCGAGGTGCTCTTCTCCAAGCCGCGCTGGCTGGTGGGCAACAAGCTGGACGCCCTCCAGGACGAAGAGCGCCGTGCACGCTTTGAGGCCCTCTGCAGGACGCGGGGCCAGGAGCCCCTCTTCATCTCGGGTGTCACGGGCGAGGGACTGCGCTCCCTGGTCTTCGAGCTGGGCCGCCACCTGGCGGCCATGCCCAGGGGATGAGCGGGACGATGGACCCCCTGAGGGAAAGGGGGCTGGACGGATCCGGCCTTCTGACTGAAGTTGTGCATGCCATCCGCGGCGAAAAACTGTACCGTTGATTCTGTATCGGGAGATCGAATGACTCTGGACGCAAGACTTCTGGCGCTGGTGGAAGCCGCCCGCTCCAAGAAGGCCCTCAATATCCGCCTCCTGGATGTCCAGGGGATCGCCACCTTCACGGACACCTTCGCCTTCATGAGCGGCACCAGTGACCGGCAGAACCGGGCCATTTCGGAGTCGATCTTCGAGCGCCTCAGGCTTGAGGGTGAGCGGCCCATCTCCACCGAGGGGGACCAGGGGGGCAACTGGATCCTCATGGACTACGGCGACCTGATCGTCCACATCATGGACGAGGAGACCCGGCAGCACTATAACCTGGAGGGGCTCTGGAACCAGGGCACCTCGCTGGAGCTGCCTGAGGAAGCCCCCCCGCCCCACCTGGCCTGAACCGAGGAGAACCCCATGACCGCCCCGCACAGCGCCTTCGATGCCATGCAGGCACGCCTCCGGGCGGCCGCCGAACTCTACGGGCTCGAGGAGGCGCTGTTCAAGGTGCTCATCACCCCAGCCCGCTCTGTGATCGTGAGCCTCCCCGTTCATATGGATGACGGACGCTGGGAGGTCTTCATGGGCTACCGGGTCCAGCACAACATCGCCCGGGGGCCCGCCAAGGGCGGCATCCGCTTCGACAAGGGCGTGACCCTGGACGAGATCAAAGCCGGAGCCGCCTGGAACACCTGGAAGTGCGCCCTGGTGGATGTGCCCTTCGGCGGGGGGAAGGGCGGGGTCGTCTGCGATCCCACCAAGATGAGCCAGGGTGAGCTGGAGCGGCTGACCCGCCGCTACACCGCCGAGATCATGGACATGCTGGGCTCTGACCGGGACATCCCGGGCCCCGACATGGGCACCTCGCCCCAGGTGATGGCTTGGATCCTGGACACCTACTCCATGCATGCCCGCCGGACGGACAACGCCATGGTCACGGGCAAGCCCATCGGCATGGGTGGCAGCCTGGGGCGTGCGGAAGCCACGGGCCGGGGGGTGCTCATCAGCGCCCGGGAAGCCATGCAGCGCCTCGGGAAGCCCCTGGCCGGGGCCACGGTGGCCGTTCAGGGCTTCGGTCATGTGGGGGCCCAGAGCGCCCGCCTGCTCCATGAAGCCGGGGCGCGGGTCATTGCGGTCTCGGATGCCCACGGGGCCATCCGCAATGACCGGGGCATCGATATCCACGCCCTCCTCAAGCACACCGCCGAGACCCGAACGCCCACCGGCTTCAAGAGTGCGGAGCCCATGGACCCCCGGGAGCTCCTCCACCTGCCCGTGGACATCCTCGTCCCCGCCGCGACCGACAACCAGATCACAGAAGAGAACGCCATCAAGGTGAAGGCCAAGATCATCGTCGAGGGGGCCAACGGCCCCACCACGCCCGATGCCGACCCCATCCTCTTCTCCAATGGCGTGCTGGTGGTGCCGGACATCCTCGCCAGCGTGGGGGGCCTGACCGTCAGCTACTTCGAGTGGGTCCAGAACCGCATCGGCTACTACTGGCGCGAGCGGGAGGTCAACGAGAAGCTGGTGGAGTACATGACACACGCCTTCCAGGCGGTCTTCGCCACCACCGACAAGTACCGGACCACGCCCAGGATCGGAGCCTACATCCTGGCCCTCGACCGGGTGGTCCAGGCCCTGCAGTGCCGGGGGTTCTACGCTTGAGCCACGAGCACGGGCATGAGCATGCCCTGCCCGCCAGTCCGTCCCGGGTCTTCACCCTGGCCATCGGCCTCAACTTGGCCTTTGTCCTGGTGGAGTGGGTCTTCGGGGTCCATGCCCACTCCCTGGCCCTCATCGCGGATGCGGGGCACAACCTCAGCGATGTGCTGGGGCTGGCCCTGGCCTGGCTGGCCGTGGCCCTGACCAGACGGCAGCCCTCCGGGCGCTTCACCTACGGGTGGGGCCGGTCCTCCATCCTGGCGGCCCTCTTCAATGGCCTGCTCCTGGCTGCCACCATCGGGGGCATCTGCTGGGAAGCCATCCGCCGATTCTTCGCCCCTCCGTCCATCCACGCCACCACGGTCATCTGGGTGGCCGTGGCCGGGATCGTCCTCAACACAGCCACAGCCCTGCTCTTCCTCCGGGATCGTCACCACGACCTGAACCTCCGGGGGGCCTTCCTCCACATGGCCACGGATGCCCTCGTCTCCGTAGGGGTGGTCATCGGGGCCCTTCTGGTGATCTGGACAGGCCGGAACTGGATCGATCCCCTGCTGAGCCTGGTCATCTCCCTGGTCATCCTGCTCGGCACCTGGGACCTCCTCAAGAAGTCCATGGTGCTTGTCCTCGATGGGGTCCCCCACGCCATCGAGCTGCCGGAGGTCCGGAGCTTCCTGGAGTCCTGGCCGGAGGTCGACCAGATCCACGACCTCCATATCTGGGCGATGAGCACCACCGAGAACGCCCTCAGCGCCCACCTCGTCATGGCCGAAGGGGCTCCAGCCCCTGACCTGGCCGAGCTGGGGCATGAGCTGCACCACCGCTTCCGCATCGGACACCCGACCCTCCAGGTGGAGTGGGGCGGCCCCCTCCACCCCTGCCGGGAGGGGCACCGTTAGCTACTTCAGCCCATGCTGGACCTTGAAGCCACTCCAGGCGGCCTTCAGGGCCAGGAAGGCCTCCACGTCGGGAACACAGAGGAAGGGGTTGAAGTCCCGCTCCAGGGCCAGGGTGCTGGAGGGCCTGGCACCGTAGTCGTGCCCCGGCCAGATGGTGGTGTGCTCCGGCCAGTCCCTGAGCAGTTTCCGCAGGCTCTCCCACTCCTGTCGCCCTTCCGCCTCAGTCCGGGTCCCACCGACCTTCCCGACAAAGAGATGATCCCCCGTCAAACCGATGGCCGCCTCCTCCAGGAGGAAGGCCAAGTGGTCCGGGGTGTGACCGGGGACGGTGGAGACCCGCAGGGTGAAGATCCCCACCGGGATGCGCTCGCCCTCCCCCAGCACCCGGTCCAGAGGACCTGGATGCCCCGGGCCACCGGCCACCTCTGCGCCGGTCAGGCGATGGGCTTCACGGTTGCCATTGGCATGATCATCGTGCCCATGGGTGTTGAGGATATGGGTGATGTGCAGTCCCTGCACCGCTGCCCGCTCCACCGCCATCCCGGGATCGAAGGCAGGATCCACCAGGACCCCCTTACCGGCCTCCCGGTCGCCGATGAGGTAGGCGAAGTTACGATCCCCGCCGATCCGAAGCTGTTCGAAGATGAGTCTCATGAGCCCATTCTGCCGGAAGGAGCGAGGAGAGCACTACTCGTCGCGGCGCTTGAAACCCCAGTGGGAGTGGAACTCCTCCTCGACCTGTTCAGTGTCCTGGGCGTTGTAGAGGACGAGGTTCTTGAGGTGCTCGAAGCTCTCCACTCCCAGGATCTTGGTGAACTGGAAGGCCGTCCCGGCCTCGTAGTTGTGGACCACCTGAGCCTCGACCTCCACCTCGATTTCGCCATCCGCCAGCAGGATGGTCAGGCGGCAGGGTGTCCCGACGGGCAGAGGGGCCCCAAGGTGGATCAGCATGCCCTTGAGGCTGACGTTCTGGGAACCGCGATTCGGGATCTCCGTGCCATCCACCGTCACCCGGACCGTCAGACAGGATGGCACCCGGGTGAATTCGCGCTGGCTGAAGGCCTGGTCCATGGCATTGCCCTCCTTGTGGTCCACCTGAGGCTTATCGGGCAGGATGCCGCCGACGATAACCTTCAGTCCTTCTTCCGGCTGCCATCCTTGTCCCCACCGGAGTGCTTCTCGGATCTGGAGAAGGAGGCCTTGGCCCCCTTGCCCTGATCGGTCTTGGGGCGAGTCTCCCCATGCGTCTCCCGCACCTCGCGGCTCTGACCGGGTGCCGCATCGGACCGCTCCCGCACAACACGGTCGCGCTCGGGTGAAGCCTGGGATCTCTCCACGGCGGCGGGGCGAGCACTGGAGGGCTGCTCGCTGCGCCCATCGGAACTGTTCCGCGGCCGGGTCATGGGTTCCTGGGGCCTGGTCCGGCGCGGTGGGAGCGTAGCGTCGGGTTCCTGCACCGGCCGGGAACGCTGGGGCTGCACAACGCCGCCCCGCTCGGGCTGGGGCGTGCCTCCACGGTTCGGCCTGACGCCTTCGGCTCCCCTTCGGTCAGGACTCTCCACCCGCCGGAACTGCCGCTCGCGGTCGGCAAAGCCCTGGGGCCTGTCGGCAGGCTGTTCCACCCGGGAAGGGGTCGCAAAGCGGCGGACGGTGCGCCCGGTCGCCTGCTCGGAGCTCCGGGCGTAATCCCGGAGCCGGTCCCGGCGGAGCTCAGGCTGGCTGACGACCCTGCGGAAGAGGGCAGGATCCCGGAATTCATTGGGCCTGACCATCACAGGGCTGCGGCGCCAGGGCGTGGGGCCGGGGCGGTGAGGCCGTGGCCCGAAGGCCGGCAGCTGCCGCCAACCGGGATTGATGTGGCGGTCGATGTGCGGGTACCAGAGGAAGTTGAGGCTCACCACATTCCAGCAGTACCCGCCTCCCCAGGCCCCATAGCCCCAGGTGCAGGGTTCATCGTAGTAGCCCAGGGGGGCCCATCCGAAGCTGTCATCGGCATCCTGCCAGGCCACCCAGGCCGGGGCGTACTGGATCCCGGGGATCCAGTACCAGCCCAGCGCGGCAGTCCAGCCCCAGCGCCCGTAGTGGTGGGTGACAAAGCCCCAGGGTTCGGCGCTGACCCAGGTCATGCCGCCCGGATAGCTGGCCCAGTGGCCCCGCCAGTAGGGGCGCCAGTCCGGGGACACGCCACGGGGTTGCCAGCAGTAGGCGCCGACGGACCCCACATAGACCCAGTTCCCCTGCCCCTCCAGTTCGTCGGCGAAGGGGCGGATCTCCCGGGGGACCTTGTCCAGATCGGCCCCCTGCCTCCAGGCCAGACGAGGGCCGCTCCAACTCTCAAAGGCATTGAGATCGTAGGTGTCGAAGTCGCGGACCCTGGAGAGACGCTCCCCCGAAAGGGTGATGACCTCCCCGGCATAGAGCCCCTCCCGGTCATCCCGCACCCCCGCCGTCGCCCGGCCGGAGAAGACCCTGACCTCCAGGCCACGGGCTCCGACTTCAAAGGAGACATCAGCCTTGGCCCCGAAGCTGGCCCCACCCAAGGGGGAGTCCACCCGGAAGCGGGTGTCGGGATCCCCGGCCACCTGGATCCTGAGCCTGCCGGATTCGAGCTTCAGCAGGACCTGGCGATCCCCGTCCCGATCGGCGAACAGGGTGGCCACGGTGAAACGGGTCCCCTCCCCGAAGGCCACCCTGCTGCCATCACCAAGCTGCAGAATGCCACGCCCATGGCTCTCCACCACATCACCCTCGCCAATGGGTGTGCTGCGGGTCAGGGCGTCCGTGACATCCCCCTTCAGGACCGTAGCCTCCCCTTCCAGGACGCGCACCTCTGCGTAGCGGTCGGCGGCCTCACCCGCGTAGTCATCGGCATCCTGATCCGTCTGGGCCGCCGCGGGCGAACCCACCAGGGCGATGGTCGGCAGCAGGAGGGCCAAGGGGAGGAATCTGCGATCAAAGGCACTCATCGGAGCCTCCTTTTCCCCCGGGGAATCCAGGGTCTACAGTACGGAATGCCAGAAGCGGGCCAGGGTTTACCCCCCCAGCTCCTGGATCTTCTTGTCAAGACGGTCGACGGCCCTGTCCATCAGATCCTTGACCTCGATCCGGGAGTCGCGCTGGTCCTTTTCCATCTTGCGCTCCAGCTGCATCAGGGACTTCTGGAGGGTGTTGAGCACGCCCTTGAGCTCGTCGAGATCGTCCAGCACCTGCCCGATCCGATTGTCGGGCGGGCGGCTGTTGCTGAAGACCCCCATGCCGGCGAGGACTGCGGCGATGGCGGCCAGGAGCAGCGTCAGGACCAGGAGACCGTTGGACATGGGGGGAACCTCTGCTCCCTATCCTATGAGCGTGTCCGGACAATGGGTAGGGCAGAGCCTCACCCCGGACGAGGTGCGCCCCCCGGGATCCATCTCCGGGGGGCGCAGACAGGTGCCAGACTCAGCGGGCGGGGTTGGAGACCGTCTGGGTCTCCAGGGGCGCCCGGGCCGGGGTCCGGGTGAGGGGAAGGATCAGCTCCTGGGGCCGGGCGGCACTCCCGGCTCCATCGCGGACGCGGACCACCCCGGGCTGAACCGCCCGGGCAGCCTCCAACTGCATGGCAGCCTGCGCAGCGGCCTCGGCGGAGGCCTTGGCCATCTGCTCGACCTGGGCGTCCTTCAACCGGATCGCGGCGGCCAGGGAGTCGGCCCTGTGCTTCTGCACCACCCCCCAGGTCCCGACCCCGGCAAGGGCAAGGGCGAAGGGAAGACCAGCCGCAAGGAAGATCGGCCAAGTGCGCTTCCGGACAAGGGGCACCACGGCACGGCGACGCCGCTGGGCCTCGCGCAGGAGCTCGTCGGCCATGCGGGAGCTGTCAGCTGTGACCGCCGCCTGCGGACGGACCGGCACCCCGGGTTCCAGACCCAGCAGGCCCGAAAGCTCGGCGCGGAGCTCCCGGTCCTCGGTGTTTTCGTCGCAAGCGATGTCATGCCATGACATGAGCACCTCCAGAATGATTGAGTTGTTCGCGGAGCTGGGCCTTGGCGCGGTGTATCCGGGTCTTGACGGTGGCCTCGGGGATCTCGAGGATCCCGCCGATCTCACGGATGGAGAGGCCTTCCACCACGAAGAGCCAAAGGGCCTCCCGGAAGGTGGGGGAGAGCAGCTTCATCCGCTCCCGGACCTCCCGGTTCAGCAGAAGATCGTCCGCCTCGGGCCCCCTGCCGGGCTCGACCACGGACTCCAGGCTGAGGTTCTGGTTCTTCATGGGGCGACGCTCCGTGAGGGCCAGGGTACGGACCGTCCCGTAGAGGAAGGCCGCAGGGTGTTCGACAGGTTCTTCACGCTGGATGAGGATGACAAAGGCCTCTTGGGCGATGTCTTCGGGAAAGGTGGCACCGTAGCGCCGGGCATAGGCCACCAGCCTCGGGTAGAGGTCGGCGAAGGCCTGGTGGAAGTCTTCGACAGCCCCGAAGGGTGTCGCGTTTTCAAGTGGGGCTGACATTCATGGCTCCGGACGAGGAATGCGCGATCCGGACCCAAGGTTCCGGGTTATCAGGCTTCATTTTACGCCCCACGGGCAAGTTCGCGGTGGAACCCGCGTAGGGGTCGGTGCGGCTAAGATGGGGAGCATGGCGAACACACTGAAGGCATGGCGCGAGACGCTGGACGACCTGGGCCTGATGGGTCTGGTCCCGCCGCCCCAGGCCCTCGCCCCCGCCCCTCAGCCTCCAGCCCGCCAGACCGCCCCTGCCAGACCCCTCGCCCCTCCGCCCTCCCCTGCACCACCCGTTTTCCAGAGACCCAGCGACCCCGTGGGGTGCCCTCCTGAGAGCCTCGTCACCTCGGCAGCCTCCCTCCAGGAGCTCGAGACCCGGATCCGGGGATGCCTTGCCTGCCCGCTGGGTGCCGGGCGTCTGCGCTTCGTCTTCGGCGAGGGGGATCCCGGAGCGAGGATGATGTTCATCGGAGAGGGACCGGGCCGGGACGAAGACCTCCAGGGGCGCCCCTTCGTGGGCCGCGCAGGCGAGCTCCTCGACAAGATGATCTCCGCCATCGGCCTCAGGCGCGAGGAAGTCTACATCGCCAACGTGGTGAAGTGCCGGCCCCCAGACAATCGGACCCCCACCCCCCAGGAAGCGCAGACCTGCCTGGGCTATCTGAAGCGTCAGATCGAGCTCATCAATCCCGGGGTCATTGTCACCCTGGGCGCCACGCCCCTGAGGGAGCTCCTCGGCCTCACCACCGGCATCACGAGGATCCGTGGACAGTGGCAGCGCTACGGTGACATCCCGGTGATGCCCACCTTCCATCCCGCCTATGTGCTGCGCCAGTACACCCAGGATGTCCGCCGGGCTGTGTGGATGGATCTCTCCGCCGCCAAGCAGTGGTTGATCGAGCACCCCTGATGCGCTCCTGCGTTTTTCCATCCTTGGGTTTCCCCTGATATTCGGGTAAGCTGGTCATCCGTAAAAATTCGGTCTGAACCCACTGAGGGGAACGGGGCCCGAAAGGGGCGCCCTGGTCTGGACAGATGCCTGACCTAACCTGCGAGGGGACAACGCAACAGCGCTGACCGGATGCCAAAGGAGTCATTCCCATGGAAGTACTGCTCATCGAGAACGTCACCCACCTGGGCGTCCGCGGCGACGTCGTCAACGTCAAGGACGGCTATGCCCGCAACTTCCTGCTGCCCCGCAAGAAGGCCCTCCCCGTGACCGCCGGCAACAAGCGCCAGATCGAGCTGGAGAAGGAGCGCGCCCAGAAGATCCGTGCGAAGGAGATGGCCGACGCCCAGGAGCTCAAGACCCGCCTGGAGGCCGTTGCCCTCGCCACCGCCAAGAAGGCCGGCGAGCACGGCCAGCTCTTCGGCTCCGTCACCAACGCTGATGTGGCCGAGCTCCTCAAGGCCAAGGGCTTCGAGGTGGAGAAGCAGGCCATCTCCCTGCCCCACGTCAAGGGCGTCGGGACCTTCGAGGTGGATATCCGCCTCTACTCCGGGGTCCACGCCAAGCTGAACCTCGAAGTCACGGCTCTGGCTGCCGAGTAGACCGTACCCCATCCCCATTGGGGGCCGAGCAGAGCAAGCCGGCCCCCAGGGGTTCTTTACATTCTTTTTTGGAGAAGACTCCATGACCAAGTCCGCCGCCAAGCCCGAAACCCTCGGCATCCCCGAGCTCTCCGCCTCCGTCGCCGAGGCCCATGACCTCACCAAGGCCCGTGCCAAGGCCATCCTGGACGGTCTGCGGGACGAGATCGTGGAGGCCGTCCTGGCTGGCAAGCGCGTGAACATCTTCGGCCTGGGCACCTTCGAGGTCCGCCCCACCAAGGAGAAGATGGGCCGCAACCCCAAGACCGGCGAGTCCATCAAGATCCCCGCCGGCCGCAAGGTCGTCTTCAAGGCCGCCAAGGGCCTGAAGGATCAGATGTAAGGTTGGCCGCACCGACCAGGGAAAGGCCGCCGCAAAGCGGCCTTTTCCATGGACGCCGGAAAGACCCCGGCCGCCACCCCCTTCTGGGGTACCGCCGGCCCCACCGATAAAAAAGCCGCCCTGAGGCGGCTTTTTTCACCCTTTTCGCTTGGCAGAGGTCTTGGCACCCGAGCGGGCTGCAGAGCGCTTGGAGGCTGTCTTCTCGGCGGCCGCCCTCAGCACCCGGGACTTCACCCCCACATCCTTCCTGGGAGGTGCAGAGGCAGCCTTGCGGGTCGTCCCCCTTCCCCCGGCGGCCTTGCCCGAGCCCCGCTGGGCGGACACATCGCCCTCGCGCTCCGCCTCCCGCTCCCGCCTCTGAAGCGTCTTCCGTCCAGGCTTGAGACCCTCGCCCGGATCCAGGATCCGGCGCACCCGGGCCTCTTCCCTCGGTCCGTCCTCACCCGCCGCCCGCTTCTGCACGCTGAGCCGGATGGGGGTGCCGGTGAAGCCGAAGGCCTCCCTCATGCGATTCTCCAGATAGCGCATGTAGCTGAAGTGCAGCCCGCGGTCGGTGTTGGACTTGATGACGAAGGAAGGAGGCCGCACCCCCACCTGTGTCATGAAGTAGAGCTTGGGAAGCTTCCCGTCCACCGCGTGGGGAGACATGGCGGCCACGGCATCCCGGAGGAACTGGTTGAGCTTCCCGGTGGGCACGCGGCGGGCGTGGGCCTCGGCCACCTCGTTGATCATGGAGAAGAGCTTGGAGACCCGCTGGCCGGTCATGGCCGAGATGAAGATCATGGGGGCGTGGTTGAGGAAGCCCAGATCGTGGCGGATCTTCTCCTCGAAGGCGATGGAGGTGAAGGTGTCCTTCTCCACCAGATCCCACTTGTTGACCACCAGGATCACGGCGGCCCCGGCCTCCTGGGCATAGCCTGCGATCACGGCATCCTGGTGGGTGACACCCTCCACGGCATCGATGAGGAGGAGGCTGACATCCGCCCGGGCCATGGCCTGCTTGGCCTTGAGGATGGAGAGCTTCTCCGCCCCCAGGGTGGTCTTACCCTTGCGCCGGATACCGGCGGTGTCGATCAGCCGGTAGAGGCGTTCCTCAACGGTGAAGACGGTATCTACCGTATCCCGGGTGGTGCCGGCTACCTCGCTCACCAGGCTGCGCTCGTAGCCCAGCAGCTTGTTGGTGAGGGAGCTCTTCCCCACATTGGGACGCCCGATCAGGGCGAAGCGGGTCTCCTCCGCCAGGTCGTGCTGATCCGCCTCCTCCGGCGTGCGGTGGAAGGGCAGGCGGCCCTGGAGGCTCTCCACCAGCTCGCTGGTCCCATCGCCGTGGCTGGCGGAGATCACGTGGACCTCATCGAAGCCCAGCTCGAAGAAGGCGCTGTCGGGGGCGCCGCCCTTGACCCCGTCCATCTTGTTGATGACCAGGATGGCGGGCTTGCCGAGACGCCGGATCCGGGAGGCGATCTCCGCATCCACGGGATTCCAGCCGTCGTGGGCATCCACCATGAGCATGAGCACATGGGCATCCTCCATGGCCTCCTGGGCCAGGCGGGTGATGCCCTGGGTGATGATGTCGTCCCCTTCGAAGTCCAGGCCCCCCGTGTCCACCAGCTCGAAGATTTCTGCGGGTTCCCCCACGGCGTCGTAGCAGGTGACCCGACCGTAACTGCGATCCCGGGTCATGCCGGGCAGGTCGTGGACCAAGGCGGCACGGGTTCGCGTAAGGCGGTTGAAGAGGGTGGACTTCCCCACATTGGGGCGTCCACAGAGGGCGACCATGGGCAGTTTCATCGACAATCCTCGGGAAGCTAGTCTCTCACGGTTGCGGGCATACAAGGAAAAGGGTCCCTTGCGGGACCCTTATCTGTCTGGCGGGGCTGACGGGGCTCGAACCCGCGACCTTCGGCGTGACAGGCCGACACTCTAACCGACTGAGCTACAACCCCAATGTGGTACTGCTGGTGGGCGATGACGGACTCGAACCGCCGACATGCTGCGTGTAAGACAGCCGCTCTACCGACTGAGCTAATCGCCCGTATCGCCGAAGTTCTAATTTCCCACGGTTCCACCAGAAGGTCAAGCACAAAATCCGTCCAAATCATGAGAAGGCCACCAGGACCGGGTCTGAACGTTATCTTTGGGAATTGAAGGTTGGCCCAACCCACCCATGGGGTTAGGATGGGGCATTGGCCTCGGGCGGGTCCTCCCCGCTGAAACGTGTGCCTGTGTCTCCGCCAAGGGGGCGCTTCAACAGGGGGTAATGTGATTCCTGTCAACGGAGCATGGGTGGGCCTTATGGGCCTCGCAGGGGCCGATGGCCAAGGTGGGGGCGGTTTCATCGGAAGCCTCCCGGACCCCATGAAGCCCAACCTGTATGAGATCGTGTTTGTGATGCTCATTCTATGCATCATGTACCTCTATCTCAAACACACCTTCTTCAAGCCCATGATCAAAGTCATGGAAGAGCGCGAGCGCGACATCGCTTCAGGTGCGGACACCAAGGGTGAGGCCGCTGCCCAGATCGAGCTGCGCCAGGCCGAGTACGACGCCCGGATGAAGGAGCTCCGCACCCAGGCCTTTGAGCGCCGCCGCAGCCTGTCCAGCGAGGCCACCCTCCAGAAGGACCACCTCATCCAGGAGGCCCAGGAGAAGGCCCAGGCCCAGCGCAAAGAGGCCCGGCAGGCCCTCCAGGCCCAGCGCGAGGAGGCCAAAACCCGCCTGATGGTCGAGGTCGAAGCCCTTAGCGAATCCATGGTCACCCATCTCTTGAACCAGGCCTGAACCCATGAATCTACGACGTCTCACCTGTCTGGCCCTTCCTCTGGCCCTGGCCATGGCCGTCTCGCTGTCGGCCGAGGAGCCCCAGGCCCCCAAGTCCGCCGCTCCCGCCGTGGTCCAGGAGCACCCTGCTGCAAACGCTCCGCACGAAGCCACCCCGGCAGGCCACCCTGCCCAGGGTGAAGGGGTCCACGAGGGCGAAGCCCACCACGAGTCCGTCAAGCTCTTCGGCATGAATCTGGGACCCACGGGACAGTTCGCCGTCAAGCTCTTCAACTTCATCATCTTCTTCCTGGTCCTCTATTTCCTCCTCAAGGGGGTCCTCTCCGCAGCCTTCAAGGCCCGTGCCCAGGAGATCCAGGATCTTCTGGCCCAGGCCCAGCGTGACAAGGCCGAGGGCGAAGCCCAGCTCCGCGATCTGGAGACCCGGATGGAGGCCGCCAAGGCCGAGCTCGACAGCGTGATGTCCCGTGCCGAGACTGAGGCGGAGTTCGAGAAGCAGCGCATCCTGGAGGCCGCCCGCAACGAGGCCCAGGTGATCCTGGCCCAGGCCTCCGCCGACATCGACACCCAGCGCCGACTGGCCGAGACCGAACTCCGCGCACTGGTAGCCGAACTGGCCGTCCAGGGAGCCGCTGAGCGGCTCAAGGCCCGCGCCCAGGGCAAGGTGGCCGAGGAGCTCCTCGACAGGGCCATCGACCAGGTTGGAGGTATCCAGTGAGCACCCTCGTCTCCTATCGCTACGCCAAGGCCCTCCTGGAGATCGGCACAGAGCGCGGCAACCTGGATGCCCTACGTCAGGAGCTCCAGTCCGTAGAGGCCCTGGTCCGGGCCCATGCCGATCTCCAGCGCCTGACGGCCTATCCCCTCCTCGCCCCCGCCAAGCGGGCGGAGGCCTTCGACGCCGTTCTCGAGAAGGCCGGCACCTCTGATGTCGTCCGCAAGTTCTTCAAAGTCGTCGCCCACGCGGCGCGCCTCTACCTCATCCACCAGATCGTCGAGGCCTTCGCCGAGCTGGTGGACCGCCACAACGGCGTGATCGTGGCCAAGGTCGCCACGGCACGGCCC
The DNA here is from genome assembly GCF_963677305.1 of uncultured Holophaga sp. Lineage (GTDB taxonomy): Bacteria > Acidobacteriota > Holophagae > Holophagales > Holophagaceae > Holophaga. The sequence continues at coordinate 857,626 of NZ_OY781925.1, read as the reverse complement.
CTGAGCGAAAACCAGACCGCGACCCTCTCGGCCACCCTCAGCCGGCGCACCGGGAAGACGGTCCGGATGAGGGTCCAGCAGGACCCCGCCCTCTTGGGCGGCCTCAAGGTCCAGCTTGGTTCCACGGTCTATGATGCGTCCCTTCAGGGCAGGCTCAGCCTCCTGAAGAGTCAGCTGCTCTCGGCTTAAACCTTTCCCGGTCATTCGGAGGATTGCATGGATATCCGCGCGGAAGAGATTTCCCGCATCATACGCAGCCAGATCGAAGGCTTCGACACTCAGGTCGATGTCTCCGAAGTCGGCACCATCATCAGTGTGGGTGACGGCATCGCCCGTGCCCACGGCCTTGAGAAGGCCATGGCCGGCGAGCTGCTGGAACTCCCCCACGGCGTCATGGGTCTGACCTTCAACCTGGAAGAGGACAACGTCGGCATCATCCTGCTGGGCGACGTCACCCTCATCAAGGAGGGCGACACCGTCAAGCGCACCGGACGCATCATGAACGTCCCCGTTGGGCCCGCCTTCGTGGGCCGGGTGGTGGACGCCCTGGGCAACCCCATCGACGGCAAGGGCCCCATCGAGTCCGTGAGCTTCAACCCCATCGAGCGCATCGCCCCTGGCATCGTGGACCGCAAGAGCGTCCATGAGCCCATGCAGACCGGCCTCAAGGTGATCGACGCCCTCATCCCCGTGGGCCGCGGGCAGCGCGAACTCATCATCGGTGACCGCCAGACTGGCAAGACCGCTGTCGCCATCGACACGATCATCAACCAGAAGGACACCGGCGTCATCTGCATCTACGTCGCCATCGGCCAGAAGCGCTCCACCATCGCCCAGGTGGTGAAGACCCTGGAAGAGTACGACGCCATGAAACACACCATCGTGGTGGCCGCTTCCGCCTCCGAACCGGCCCCCCTGCTCTACTTGGCCCCCATGACCGGTGCCGCCCTGGGCGAGTACTTCATGTGGCACGGGACCAACGGCCAGCCCGCTGGCTCGGACAACCCCGGCCAGCACGTGCTCTGCATCTATGACGATCTCTCCAAGCAGGCTGTCGCCTACCGCGAAATTTCCCTCCTGGTCCGCCGTCCTCCCGGACGTGAGGCCTACCCCGGCGACGTGTTCTATCTCCACAGCCGTCTCCTGGAGCGTGCCTGCAAGCTCTCGGATGAGCGTGGCGCCGGGTCCCTTACAGCCCTGCCCATCATCGAGACCCAAGCTGGCGACGTCTCCGCCTACATTCCGACCAACGTCATCTCCATCACCGACGGGCAGATCTTCCTGGAGAGCGATCTCTTCAACGCCGGTGTCCGCCCCGCCATGAACGTCGGCATCTCGGTGAGCCGCGTGGGCGGTGCTGCCCAGGTGAAGGCCATGAAGCAGGTGTCCGGTTCCGTGAAGCTGGAGCTGGCCCAGTACCGGGAACTCGCGGCCTTTGCGCAGTTCGGATCCGACCTGGACAAGGCCACCCTGGCCCAGCTGAATCGCGGTCAGCGCTTGGTCGAAATCCTCAAGCAGGCCCAGTATCAGCCCATGCCCGTTGAGAAGCAGATTGTCTCCATCTGGGCCGCCACCAACGGCTATGTGGATGACCTGCCCGTATCCGAGGTCCGCCGCTTCGAAAAGGAGCTGCACGACTACCTGGACATCAACGCCCCCGAAGTCCTGCGCGCGGTCCGGGAGACGAAGACCATGTCCGACGAGTCCAAGGCCATCCTCAAGACCCAGACCACGGCCTTCAAGGAGAGCTTCACCGGCTCCCTGAAGCAGGCCGCCGGAGCCTGAAATGGCCGGTCTCCAGGACATCCGACGCCGGATCAAGTCGGTCAAGAACACCCAGCAGGTCACCAAGGCCATGAAGATGATCTCCGCAGTCAAGCTGCGGAAGTCGCAAGAGCGCCTGACGGCCCTGCGCCCCTACTCCAGCAAGCTGGATGAGGTGGTTCAGCATGTGGTCGGCCGCCTGGGCTCGGATCCCAGCTTCGAACCCGGTCCAGTGGCCCAGGCCTTCCTGGCCCCCAGGGAGGAGAAGCGGATCCAGGTGCTGCTCGTGGCCAGCGACAAGGGGCTCTGCGGCGGTTTCAATGCCAACGTCCTCAAACAGATGCAGGCCTTCCTCCAGGACTGCCCTGCTCAACTCGTCAGCATGCAGGCCGTCGGCAAGCGCGCCATCGACTGGGCCAGGAAGCGCCAGATCACCCTCCAGGGCGACTACGCTGGCCTTCCTCTGACGGAGTTCAAACAGGCCGCCTCGGAGATCGCCGCCCTGGCCCTCGAGAACTACGCTGCAGGCAAGATCGACGCCTTCTACATCATCTTCAACTACTTCCATTCCGCCGTGGCCCAGCTCCCCAAGGTCGTCCGGGTCTTCCCGACCGAACCCGGGGAGAACGTGGAGCTCCGTCCGGGAACGCCCCACCTCCTCGAGCCCGCTCCCGACCGTGTGCTGGAGAGCCTCCTGCCGCAGTACATCGAGGTGGAGATCCTGCGGAGTCTGCTTGAGAGCGCCACGTCCGAGCACGGCGCCCGGATGGCCGCCATGGACAAGGCCAGCTCCAACGCGGAGGAGATGATCGCAAAGCTGACCCTGCACATGAACAAGATCCGCCAGGCCTCGATCACCAACCAGATCATCGAGATCGTCTCCGGCGCCAACGCCTAGCCCAATCGCACGAGAGGTCACCATGTCAAACGAACAGAAACAGGGACGGGTCATCGCAGTGGTGGGACCCGCCGTGGACGTCGAATTCGATAGCCACCTTCCCGAGATTATGAATGCCATCCTGACGGACGTTACCGATGCCCAGGGCATCACCACCTCCGTCACCCTGGAGGTTCAGCAGCACCTGGGCGAAAACCGCGTACGCTGTGTAGCCATGCAGCCCACCGAAGGCATGATCCGCGGCCAGATCGTCACCGATACCGGCAGCCCCATCACGATTCCCGTGGGTCCCGAGACCCTGGGCCGCATCATCAATGTGGTCGGCCAGCCGGTGGATGAGCGCGGCCCCGTGGAGGCCAAGGCTTTCCTGCCCATCCACCGTGAGGCCCCCAAATTCGACGAGCTGAACACCGCCTCCGAGATGTTCGAGACCGGCATCAAGGTCATCGACCTCCTGGAGCCCTATGCCAAGGGTGGCAAGACCGGCCTCTTCGGCGGCGCCGGTGTGGGCAAGACCGTGCTCATCATGGAGCTCATCAACAACATCGCCAAGGGGCACGGCGGCTACTCCGTCTTCGCCGGCGTCGGGGAGCGCACCCGTGAGGGCAACGATCTCTGGCACGAAATGATGGACTCCGGCGTCATCGTCGAGGACGATCTCGCCAAGTCCAAGGTGGCCCTGGTCTACGGCCAGATGACCGAGCCCCCCGGAGCCCGTGCCCGTGTGGCCCTCACCGGCCTCACCGTTGCCGAATACTTCCGCGACACCGAGGGCAAGGACGTGCTGCTCTTCGTGGACAACGTGTTCCGCTTCACCCAGGCCGGTGCCGAGGTGTCCGCCCTCCTGGGCCGCATGCCTTCCGCCGTGGGCTACCAGCCCACCCTGGCCACGGAGATGGGCAACCTCCAGGAGCGCATCACCTCCACCAAGAAGGGCTCCATCACTTCGGTGCAGGCCGTGTACGTGCCCGCGGACGACTACACGGATCCCGCGCCCGCCACCACCTTCGCCCACCTGGATGCCACCACCAACCTGAGCCGTGAGATCGCGGCCCTGGGCATCTACCCCGCCGTGGATCCCCTGGCCTCCTCCTCCCGCCTGCTGGATCCCCGGATCCTGGGCGACGAGCACTACAACGTGGCCATGCAGGTGAAGAACATCCTCCAGAAGTACAAGGAACTCCAGGATATCATCGCCATCCTGGGCATGGATGAGCTCTCGGACGACGACCGCATGGTCGTGGCCCGCGCCCGCAAGATCCAGCGCTTCCTCTCCCAGCCCTTCTTCGTGGCCGAGACCTTCACCGGCATGTCCGGCAAGTACGTCAAGCTGGCCGACACCATCAAGGGCTTCAAGGAAATCTGCGAGGGCAAGTGGGATCACCTTCCCGAGCAGGCCTTCTACCTGGTGGGCACCATCGAAGAAGCCGCCGAGAAGGCTGAGAAGCTGGCCGCCCAGGCCTGAGGTAACGCCCCATGGCCAACTCCATCAAGCTCGAGATCCTCACCCCGGAGCGCCTGGTCTTCTCGGCCAGCGTCTCCGACCTGCAGTTCCCCTCCAGCGATGGGTACTACGGTATTCTCCCCGACCACACCCCGGTGCTAACCCCCCTGGGTGATGGCCTTGTCTTCTACAACCAGGACGGGCAGTCCAAGTGCCTCACGGTCTTCGGCGGCTTCGCCGAGGTTCTGCCGGACCGGGTGACCCTGCTGGCACGGGAGAGCGAAACCCCCGAGCAGATCAACCTCGAGCAGGTCCAGCGCGCCCAGCAGGACGCTTTGGCCCTCCTCAAGGAGGCCAAGGACCCGGAGACCCACCGGGAGGCCCAGCGCAAGCTGGACGCCAGCCTGATCCGCCAGCAGGCCCTGGGCAAGGACACCAGCCACTGATCCTGCCCCCACAGGTGACCGCCCCGGAAGACGCCCCCTTGGGGATCGTCAACCGGGGCGGTCTCTTTCAGAGGATGATGCGTTCGTCCTGTTTCAGCAGACGGATCCGCGGGTCCTCCAGAGACTCCAGCTCCGGCAGGATCTCCGCCCTGTCTCCGGGTGTGAGGTGATAGATGGCCACCGGCACCTCTGCGCCCAATTTGGTCAGTTCCCGCCGGAGCCCCTCGGGCGTGAGGTGCCGTGAGGCCTCCGCCAGGCCGGTCAGGCGGTTGGGAAAGCTCACCTCGGTGATGAAGAGCCCCAGGCGGGGCGTGGCGTTGGCCACCGCATAGATCCGGTCGGTGGAGGCCGTGTCCGAGGTGAAGATGAAGGCGGCGTGGTCGTCCTCCACCAGATAGCCCACGCAGGGCACCAGGTGGTTCACGGCGATGGGGGTGATCCTCAGGCCGCCCACCTCATAGGTCCGCTCCGGCTCGATCTCCGAGTAGCGGATGATGGGGTTGTCCGGACTGGGGATGAGGGAGAAGTCCGGCCAGAGTTCATCGTTGAAGAGATGCCGCCGGAGGACGTCCAGGGTCTCCGGCAGGGCCCGGATGGCCACAGGTGACTCGGTGCGCCCCAGAACGTTCTTGGTGAAGAAGGGGAGGGTGCAGATGTGGTCCAGGTGGGAGTGGCTCAGGAAGATGTGCCGGATCCCGGCCTGCTCCTCCACGGAGAGGCTCTGGGTGAGGGAGCCTGCGTCGATGGCCAGGACACCGTTGACCAGGAGCCCCGTCAGACGCTCCCCGTCTGCCTCACCGCCCGAACAGCCCAGAATCCTCAGCTCCATAGCGCCCCAGGGTTTGCCGACCATCATAGCCTCATCCCGCGTCCCAGGGAAACGGTCCGGCCGACGACCGGACCCTTTGGTAATCTTGAGGGATGCGGGCATCCCTCCACTACCTCCTCCTGGACGGCTTCGATCCAGACACAGCTGAGCTGGCCCTCCGGATCGGCGTCCAGAGCGATGAGGGTGACACCCCCAGGGTCCTGAGGATGAAGCTCTTCCTGGGCCGCTCGGGAGACCCCCTCCAACCCCTCAGGCGTGAACTCCAGACCCACATCCAGATGCCCATTCCCGGACTCTGGGACCGGGGCCTCAAGATCATGGTCCACGCCATCGAGGACGAGCTGAGCACCCCGGAGGGGCGGGATCCGGCCCGCTACGCCTGGGTGCGGACCCAGATCCTGCACCCCACAGATGAGCGCCGCGGCACCCTAGGACACCCCGCAACCCGGCAGGTCGACATCCTCTGGGACTGGGCCCAGCGCATGGATCAGGCGGGCGAGCCCAGCCGGGCCATCGAACTCCTGGAGCGCCTCCTCCTCCTCAGCCCCCAGCACGCACTCGCCCTGGAGTGGCTCTCCGTGCTGCTGCGCGACCAGGGCATGATCGAGGAGCTGGCCGGGGTCACCGGTCGCCTCCTGGTGCTCCGCCCCGGCGATACAGAGACGCTCCTGCGAAAAGGGGAGGCCCTGCTCCACCTGGAGCGCCCCACGGAGGCCCTGGCCGCCTTCGATGCCATCCTCCGCCAGTCTCCAGCCCATGCCCTTGCCCACCTGGGGGCGGGTCAGGCCAAGAGCCTCTCAGGTGGCGACCCCTGCCCACACCTGGACGCCGCCATGGAGTTGGACCGCCGGGCCACGGAGTCCGTGCTCCACGAGACCTTCGACTACCGGATCCTTCAGGGCATCCCCGGCGAGACCCTTTACCCCCTCGAGGATCTGGCGGAACTTCTGGGGGTCAGCCCGGGCGAGGTCCGCACCTTCATCCAGGCGCACGGTCTGCCCATGACCGGCCCGGGCGGCACCGTCCGGGAGCCCGAGCTGTCCCGCTGGGTCTCGCTCCAGAACCGCTACCACCTCCTACCCATGGGCCTGCACTGGATGGCACCCACCCCCAGGCACATCCCGGAACTCACCTGAACTGAAAGGAAAAGCCTTGAGCATTGTCCTCGAAACCCAGCTCCCCTTCCCCGCCTTCCGCCGGGGCAAGGTGCGTGATGTCTACGACCTCGGCCAGACCCTCCTCATCGTGGCCACCGACCGGGTCTCGGCCTTCGACTGCGTGATGCCTGACGGTATCCCGGACAAAGGCCGCATCCTGACCCAGGTGGCCAATTTCTGGTTCGAGTCCACCCGGGACATCCTCCCCAACCAGCTCCTGGCTACCCGAGTCGAGGACTACCCGAGCGAACTCCAGCCCTTCCGCGAGATGCTCGAGGGCCGGTCCATCCTCGTGAAGAAGACCACCCCCCTCCCCATCGAGTGCGTGGTCCGCGGCTATCTGGCGGGGTCGGGGCTCAAGGAGTACCAGGCCAAGGGTACCGTCTGCGGCATCCCTCTTCCCGCCGGGCTGAGGATGGCGGACCCCCTGCCCGAGCCTCTCTTCACCCCCTCCACCAAGGCCGATGAAGGCCATGACGAGAACATCACCTTCGAGCAGACTGTGGCCATTGTCGGTCTCGACCTGGCGACCCGGCTCAGGGATCTGAGCATCGCCCTCTACAGGCGGGGCTGCGAGCTGGCGCGCGAACGGGGCATCCTGCTGGCGGACACCAAGTTCGAGTTCGGGACCCTGCCCGGCGGAGAGCTCATCCTCATCGACGAGGCCCTCACCCCCGACTCCAGCCGCTACTGGCTGGCTGACCAGTGGCAACCCGGGATCAATCCCCCCAGCCTGGACAAGCAGTACCTCCGGGACTACCTGGAGACCCTTCCGGACTGGGACAAGCAGCCCCCGGCACCCAGCCTGCCCGCGGACATCATCGCCGGTATCCGGGAGCGCTACCTGGACCTGGCCGGACGTTTCAATGTGAAGGTGTGACCGGGCCCCTGATCTCAAGGGCGGACATCCCCGCAGGGTCCAGCCAGGCTCTGAGCCTGGTCTGGACCCCAGCGGGGGGATAGCCGTCCAAAGGTTCAAAGGCTCCCCTGATCCGGGCTTCCACCAGGGCCTCGGGATGGAGAGGCAGAAGGGCACGCTCCTCCCTCAGCCGCTGACGGACCGCCTCCAGTTCGCCCTCAGCCAGCCCGGCGTCAGCGAGCTTGGCCAGGGCGACCCGCAGCCCGGGCCCGCCATGGGCCAGCACCACGCCATCACCGTGCTCCCCCAACACCAGTTCCAGTTCCAGCCCCTCCGGAAGACCACGACCCGCCAGAACTCCCGCCAGGACCCTGAAGGCCTCGCGATCGGCGGAGGTCTCCAGGCGGATCCGGCGCCCCAGATAGGTCAGGGGCTCCAGGCCCTGGACCTCGGACAGGGGGGGAGGGAGGGGAAGAGGCTCAGGCTGGGGCGTCACGACCGGGCACCAGGTTCCGAACTGCTCCTGGAGGACGCGGGTGAGCACCGGCAGAGTCAGGTCGCCATGGATGACCAGCCGGGCCTTCCTGGGATCGGTGATGGCCCTCCGGTAGTCCTGGAGCTCACCCAGACCGAGCTTCAGGAGGGTCCCCTCCGGGACCAGGCGCCCCCCCGCGGGATGCCCCAGGCCACCCAGGAAGCGGTCCAGGGCCAGCTCCCGCCCCGTGGCCTCCTGGCTCTGCCTGCGGAGGGCACTGCGCTTGCGCTCCACCCTCCCGGCATCGTAGAGCGGCCTGAAGACACTGTCGGCCAGGATCTCGAAGGCCCCCTCGGTCTCGGCACTCCCCACCAGCAGCCTCCACTCCATGCTTCCGGGGTGCCAGGAGAAACGGAGGTCCGCCCCCAGGTCCTCCAGCGCTCCTGCCATGGCCTGGGCGCCGCGCCGCCCTCCTCCGGCCCCCGGCTGGAGGGCTCCCAGAAAGGCCAGTCTGGGCCCGGACCCGGGAAGTTCCAGGCTGAGGTGGGCCCGGACCAGGGGCAGGGCGTGATCCTCGATCAGGACCACCTCGAGGCCATTGGGCAGGGTGAGGCGTTGCTCCACAGGCTGGGCCGCCAGCAGCACAGGGGTGAGGAGAAGGGTGGAGAGGCGTCTCAACGGGGCACCTGCGCTTCGAGAAGGCCCAGGGTCTTCGCCCTGGCATCCGGTGGGAGCATCCTGATCTGCTGCAGGACATCCCGCACGATGGCATCCACCCGCGCACTGTCCTGGGTCCTCTTCTGGGCTAGCTGCTCCAGGATCTTCACCAGCTTCACCTCCTCCAGATCCCGGGGCGTCGAGAGAAGGTCAGGCTCCAGGGCCAGCGAGAGGCTCTGTTCCGGAGCCAGGTAGCGCCGCAGCACGGCCTGCATCCTCTCCTGACGGAGCTCGGACCCCAGGCGCACTGAGAGGAAGGCGGCCCGCCAATCTCCAACCTGGACCTGCGCTGCGCCAAGCTCTTCCGCGAGTGTACCCGCATCCTCCTGGACAGCCTGGGCCAGCCCCTCCGCCTGCCGCTGGGCCCGCTGGATGGTCCCATCCATGAGCGGCTCAGCATAGAAGCGCTGCATCTCGGCCATCAGAGCCTGGGTCAGCTCATCAAGGCCACGGCCCTCGGCGGGCTCGGCCTCGACCACAAAGAGGTTTGTCTCCCTCCCTCCGGGCACCCCAAGGCGCACGGAGACCCTGGAGGCCACGCCCTGCTCATCGCAGAGGGCCTTGTTCAACCGCGAGCCGCTCCCGGTCCCGAGGATCTGAGCCAGAAGCTGCAGCACCGGAGCATCGGGATGGGACAGGGGCGGCATCCTCCAGACCAGCAGGGTCCTGCGGACTCCCGGCATGGTGACACTCATCTTCCGCGCCCCTTCCCAGGGGGTGCTGAACCCGCTCCAGACCTCTTCCCCTCCTCCGCCTCCCAGGGCAGGAAGTTTCCCGAGGGTCTCTCCTACAATCCGTTCCACCTCGGCGAAGCGGCAATCCCCCACCAGCACCAAGGTCATCCGGCCAGGCTGGAGCGCGGTCCGAGCCCACTTCCGGACATCCGACCACCGGAGAGCAGCCAGCTCTCCAGGCTGGATGGCCCCGGCCCGGCCATAGCCTCCCTGCAGGGTGGCTGCACTCAGGAGGATCTGGAGCACCGTCTCTTCCGGATCCCGGGCCGAAGCCAGCCGATCCCGCTCCCAGGGCAGGTCGGCCAGAAGCGGCTGGGACAGGGCCCCGGCCAGACCCTCGGCAAGCGGGCGGAAGCGGGGAGCGGGCAGCTCGCCGGACCAGGCCATCCAGTCCGCTCCCACCTCGACCCGACGGTGGAGGACCTGTGCCGCATCCAGGAGATCCCCGTCTCCGAGCAGTACCCTCAGGTTGTCCAGGACCCTGGCACGGGCTGCCACCAGGTCCCCGTCCCCGGCCTGGCCGGGTCCTCCCTTGAGCCGGGAGAGCCGGAGGGCCTCGGCCATGCCCTCCTCCTCACCCAGCAAAGCCTCAGCCCGAGCCCGGGAGGCCTGGTCAGGCAGCACCAGACGATCGAAGAGGCTGTGGGCGAGGAGGTCGGCAGCACAGGAGGCGAGGCCCCCCGTCGATGCGCGCCCTCCGCGGATGAAGAGGGAGGCGTGCAGAGCACCCGCGGCTGGCCGCTCCACCACCAGGACCGTCAGCCCATTGCTGCAGTGGATCTCCTTCACATCCGGCAGGAGACGGCTCTGGGCAGAGAGCAGGCTGGGAGCCAGGATCACGAGGGCGGCGGGCAGAAGAAGGGAGGATCGCATCATCGCCGATTGTATCCTTCCAGGCCCCGGCCCGGGGGCTCAGCGCACCCGGATCGACCCGTGGGTCGTCTCCAGGCGGATAGGCTGCCGCCCCTCCCCGATCTTCATCTGCACCTCGTGGCCCTCCTGGATCTGCATGCCCCCTCCCTGGGCGGGCCGGATATCCAGCGATCCGACGGTGGTCTCGGCGTGGAGGTGACCCGTGGCCCGCCCCAGGACCACCCGGATGTCCCCCTGGGTCGTCTCCAACTGGATGCCTTCTCCCCATCCATCCAGCTGCTCGGCCTCGACGTCTCCGTGCGTCGTCTCGGCGCGGATCCCCCCGGCCACACCCTGCAGGCGGATGGATCCGTGGGTGGTCTCGGCCTTGAGCCTGGCCTGGAGTCCCACCGCCTCGATGCCCCCATTGGTGGTCTCGCAATGGACCTCGCCCTTGAGCTGGCGGACCCGGATATCGCCATTGGTGGTTTCGCACTCCGCGAAACCCTCGATCCCCTGGACCTCCACATCCCCATTGAGGGTCCGGAAGGAGGCATTCAGCCTACGGGGGACCTTGATATCCAGTTGGCAGCGTGGCGACCTGGATGCAGCCAGGCGGAGCCAGTCCCCGCTCCCCTCCTGGACCAGGAGCTCCAACCCCCCCCCGGCCTCGCGGAGAGAGAGGGTGATGCGGCGGGAGGCGGTGTCCCGGATGGCGGCCTTCACCTCCACCAGGTCCCGATCCCAGATACCCACCCGGATGTGCCCGTTCCGGTTGGTCACCCGCAGATTGGCGCCCCCCGCCAGGGGCGCGGTGCGGATTTCCTGGCGCTCCTCCTGGGCGGAGACCACCATGCCGCTCGTCCCCATGAGGAGCATCCCCAGCGTTGCGACGGACAGTCTGCGCAGCCTCATGGTGACCTCCCGGAAGGGGCTACGTCCTACCACGGTCAGGGGATTAGCGGATGGTATGGTGGAACGCTGGAGTACTTTTGCCCATCTACCTCCTCTCTGCAGCCCGTACCCCCTGGGGCGCCTTCGGTGGTGCCCTCCGGAAGCTGTCCCCCTCCCGCCTGGCCGCCATGGCCGTCTCCGGTGCCATGCGCCGTGCCGGGTGCTCTCCCGGAGACGTCGATGGCCTGGTGCTCGGTCAGGCACTCCGCTATGGCCTGGGCGCCGATCCCGCCGGACAGGTCGCCCTGGAGGCAGGGCTCGGCCCGGACTGCCCGGCCTGGTGTGTCGACCAGGGTGCCCTCTCGGGCTTCAGAGCCGTCTCGGATGTGTTGCATGCCTTGGAGGCCGGAGCCCATGCCTGCATGATCGCCACGGCCTGCGCCAGCTCCTCCGCCACTCCCTACCTCCTGCCGGCAGCCCGGTGGGGGCACCGCCTGGGGCGCTCCACCGCCCAGGACCCCCTCCTTCTGGATCTCATGGAGCCCGTGGGCACCTCCCCCGGCGCAGGCCAGCCCGGCGGGGATCAGACTGAGGCCAGCCGCAGCCGCCACCAGGCAGCCCGGTGGGACCTGGAGCCCTGCCCGACCCGCGATGGCGACCTGACCCAGGACGAGTGCCCGCTCCCCTCCGGACCCGATCCTGGCTTGGCGGATGGAGCCGCCGCCCTGCTCCTGGGCAGCCACCCGCCGGTGGCCACACCTGCAACCCGGATCCTCGGCCTCAACCAGGCTGCGGCGGTGACCCCTGCCGAGGCCCTCGACCGTGCAGTCCGGGGTCTTCTGGCCCAGGCCGGGCTGGGGATCGGAGCCGTGGAGCGTCTTCATATTGATGAATCATTAATCAATAATCCCCAGGCCCTCCCCAGCCTGGCCACCGAGCCGGGCATCGGTGAGAGGATCAACCCCCTCGGGGGCAGCCTGGCCACCGGACAGGCCTTCGGTGCCGAGGGCATCCGGCTCCTGGCCACGCTGCACGGGGACCTCCTGGCAACGGGCTGCAACCTGGGGCTCGCCGCCATGGCCAGCGCCGAGGGCCGGAGCATGGCTCTGCTTCTGGAAAGGATTCCTGCATGATCATCCCCATCCACCAGCTCCCCCACGGCGAAGGCATGCCCTTGCCCAGCCAGGCCACCGCCCACGCCGCCGCCATGGACCTGCGGGCCGCCATCCCCGCCACCGAGGACTGGGTCCTGGCCCCCGGGGAACGCCGGCTGGTGCCCACGGGCCTGAGCATGGCCATACCCGAGGGCTTCGAGGGGCAGGTCCGGCCCCGATCCGGCCTGGCTCTCCGCTTTGGCGTCACGGTCCTCAACGCCCCGGGCACCATTGACGCCGACTACCGGGGCGAAGTGATGGTGGTGCTCATCAACCACGGCAGTGAACCCTTCGTGGTCCGCCGCGAGGAGCGCATCGCCCAGCTGCTCATCGCCCCCGCCTGCCGCTGGACCTGGAGCCCCCAGACGGAACTCGCCGCGCTCGGCGAGACCGGACGCGGCGAGGGGGGCTACGGCTCCACGGGCCGGAGCTGAGCTACTTCTTGACCGGCGCCTTCTTCACAGGGGCCGCGGGCTTGGCACTGGGGGCGAACTTGGCGTCATAGCGCTTGATCACCTCCTCGGAGAAACCGATGACTGCGCCCTCGTCCACGTATTCGAAGAGACCATCCTGGAGTTTGAAGACCACCTGGACGTTCCAGTCCTTGGCCACCTGGGCCACGATGGGGAGCACCTCCTCCTGATAGGCCTTGCCCACCTTGTCCCGGGCACCGGCGAACTCCTTCTGGGCATCCTCCTCGGCCCGCTTGAAGGCCGTGTCGGCATCCTGCAGGTCGCGCTGCAGCTTGGCCCGGCCATCCTCGGAGAGGCTCGGGGACTTCAGCTGCTGGGCCATGCGCTGGAGCTCGTCATTCTTGGCCTTCAGACGCTCGTTCAGGCTCTCCCGGAGCTGCCTGAGTTCAGCGGTGACCACCTGGCCGCGAGCACTCTTGCCCAGGATGTAGTCAGGGCTGACCAGTGCGAAGCGGGGCGCCGCGGGGGGCGTCTGGGCCATGACTGGCAGGGCGGCGCACAGGGCCGTGAGGGTGATCAGCTTGCGCATCATCTTTCTCCGTTTTCCTTGATTAGAGCAGATCCGGACAGGGACTAGAAGGTCGTCCCGATGCTGAACTGGAAGTCATTGCGGGCATCGGTGTCAAAGGAGTAGGGATTCAGCTTCCGCGCCCAGATCAGCCGCACAGGAGCCGGGCTGATGGGGAGGAAGAAGCGGAATTCGACGCCCACGCTGCGCCTGAGGGCCTCGGAGAAGGCGGCGGATCCGGGCGCCCAGGCATTGCCGGCATCGAAGAAGACCACCCAGCGGAACTGGTCGGCGATGGCCAGCTGGTATTCCAGATTCACCAGGAATTGCTTGTTGCCGCCGATGACGACGGTGTTGTCGTCCAGGTCCTTCACCACCGAGCCCACCTGCCCGTAGCGGTAGCCCCGGATGGAGTTCTCGCCGCCGGGCCGGTAGAGATCGTAGACGGGCAGCGAGTCATTGCCGAGGTTGAAGATCTGACCAAAGCTGGCGTTGATCCCGAAGATATGCCGATCAGCGAAATTCGTGAACTTGGTGAACTCCAGAGTGGTCCTGAGGAAGGGGCGGTCACCCCCGAGCTGCCAGCCCCCGTATTCGAGCCCAAAGGCGAGTTTAGTGCCCCGGCTGGGCTTGAAGGGGTGGTTCACCGTGCTGTAGGTCAGGCTCTGGACGATGGAGGAGGTGAGGAGGTTGTCGGTGTCCTTGAGGTAGTAGTTGCGTCCACCCTCGAGGCGGATGACCCGGAAGTTGTAGCCGACGGAGTACGAGGTCCAGAAGGCCCAGGGGCGATCCGGCAGGAAGGTGCTCAGACGGCTGCCGACGGAGACGCCCAGGGCCCTGGTGAACTGCTTGTAGGCATAGGCCGAGCCCACCCGGGAGGCGTCGTAGTCCACACTCCCGTTGCTGACGCTGGTGGTCAGACTGTAGGGCAGGTCGAAGACATAGGGCTCCGTGAAGGAGATGGACTGGTTCTTCTGGTACTTGCCCACGTTGACGCCGAAGCTCAAGGTCTCTCCCCCCCCGCCCAGATTCTTGGTGGAGAAGGAGGCCCCCACGGACATGCCGAAGACGCTGCCATAACCGCCCTGGAACATCAGCTCGTTGACACCGGCCTCCTCCCCTTTGATGGTGATGTCCACCTGGGGCTTGTCGGGCACGAAGTCGATCTTGGGGTCCTGGGACTTCACATCGAAGAAGCCCAGCTGGCTCAAGCCGATGAAGGAATCCTTGAAAGTCTCGAAGCGGAAGGGGTCCCCCTCCCGGATCATCAGCGATCGGCGGAGAACCTTGTCCTTGGTGGTGGTGTTCCCCTCGAAGCTGATGCGCCGGATGGTGAAGGGCTCGCCCTCATCCACCTTCAGGGTCGTGTCGACCTTCTTGACCCCGTTCTCCTCCCGGACATCCAGCTTCTTCTCGGCATGCCACTGGATGTAGCTCAGGTTCTTGTAGGCCTCCTGGATCTTGTCGATGCCCTGGTTCAGGCCGTCCAGATCGAAGGGCCGGTTCTTGTCCGCCGGCAGGTCTTCGAGGGAGGGTTTGAGATCGAGCCACTTGGCGATGAGGGAGCGGTTGTCCCGGCGCACCTCGGCGATCTTCATCCGGTAGAAGTCCTCACCCTTCTTCCCCTTGAAGACCTTGTCATTGCCTTCCACCTTGAACTTGCCCTCGTAGTAGCGGTCTCCCTCCAGGATGGGAATGGTCAGGGTGGCCCTCAGGTCGTATTTGGGCGACTTGGCCTCCTTCAGCCGCTGGACATTCTTCCGCTTCTGGCTCTTCGAAGTGTGGTCATCAATCTGGATGGTAGGCTGGCCCACGAAGACGTCCTTGTAGCCCTCCCGCCAGTAGAGTTTCTTGAGGTTCTGGAGGTCCTCGTCGAGGTTCTTGTCCACCAGGAGGTCATGGCTGGTGAGCCAGCTGAACATCCCGTGCCGCCGGGTCTTGGCCATGGCGCTGGCCAGCTTGCCCCCGGAGAAGACCCGGTTGCCCCGGAAGACGATGCGGTAGATCTTGGCCTTGCCGCCCTCCTTGATATCGAAAACCAGGCGGTCGATGCCCGGGGAGATGTACTCGAGGCTCACGTCCACCACCGGGTTGCGGAAGCCCTTCTCGGCCGCCAGCTCCACGATGAGCCCCTTGATCTTCCGGGCGGATTCGGGATCGTAGACCGTGTCCGGCGCGATGGTCAGCTTCTTCTCCTTGACCTTGTCCTTGAGGTTGGAGATGCCGATCTCGGTACCGCCGCGGTAGTCGACCTCCTTGATGATGGGCCGCTCCACCACACGGATGGTCAGGACCTGCCCACCCGGGGCATCGGCGGTCTCGAACTTGATGTCGTCGTAGGCCCCGGTGGCCCAGAGCTGCTGGAGGACAGCCGTCAGGTCCAGGGTGCGGAGATCGTCCCCCACCTTCAGGCCGGACTTGAAGATGACGGTGTCGGCACTCAGCTTCTGGGCCCCCTGGACCTCAATGCGGGCAATGGTCTCCGAATCCTGCGCCCAGGCCGCCCCCCCCACCAGCAGCAGGGGAAGACAGAACCGCACCGAACGGTTCAGGAGGAACTTGCTGATGGCTTGACTCGGTTTCATCCGCACTCGCATGGCAAGGGGTCAAAGGTGATGCTCGGTCGCCGCAGGGGCGGCCGCCGAAAATCGGGAAGATGCCCTATCAGGGTATCGCGGGCTGGGCCTCTCCGCTTGGGGTCTCCGTGAAGGCCGGGACCAGGCCCTCAGGACCGGCCTCGAAGCATACGCGGCCGGAGGGGACGGTCTCCTGAGCGACCATGAGCTCCGCGAGGGGATCTTCCACGGACTTCTGGATGGCGCGGCGCAGAGGCCGGGCCCCGTAGGAGCGGTCCCGGGACGTGGTCTTGAGGATCCAGTCCACGGCGGCCTCGGAGAGGTCCACCTCCAGACCGTGGGTCTTCAGGGTCTGGTTCAGGTCGAAGATCAGCAGGCGGACGATCTTGTGGAGTTCGGCATCCCCGAGGCGATTGAAGACCACGATCTCGTCGATGCGGTTCAGGAACTCGGGGGGGAAGGTGCGCTTCAGCACCTTGAGGGCATCCCCGGCCTTGGCGTCGACACGCTGCTCCTGCTCCACGAATCCCAGGGACTTGTCGGTCAGGAGCTCCCGACTGCCCACGTTGCTGGTCATGATGATGATGGTGTTCTTGAAGTCGACCTGGTTCCCGAAGGCATCGGTGGCAATACCGTCATCGAAGATCTGCAGCAGGATGTTGATCAGGTCGGGATGGGCCTTTTCGATTTCATCGAAAAGCAGAACACAGTATGGGTTGCGCCGAACGCGATCCGTCAAGAGGCCGCCTTCTTCATAGCCCACATACCCCGGAGGTGCCCCGAGAAGCTTGGAGACTTCATGTTTCTCCATGAACTCCGACATGTCGAAGCGATGCATCTTCTTGGGATCCCCGAAGAGGAAGGTGGCCAGGGTCTTGGCCAACTCGGTCTTGCCGACGCCCGTGGGTCCCAGGAAGAGGAAGGAGCCCATGGGGCGGTTGGGGTTCTTCAGCCCAGTACGGGCCCGGCGGACCGCCCGGCTGACCGCACTGACCGCAGCCTCCTGGCCGATGACCCGCTCGTTGATGCGGTGCTCCATGTGGGCCAGGTTCTGCTTCTCCTCGTTCTTGAGGGCCTTGATGGGAATGCCCGTCCAGGAGGCGACCACATCCTCGATGTCCTGCTCCTGGACCTCGGCGAAGCGGTCGTAGTCCTCATCGGTCAGCTCCTTCTCGGTGCCCTGGAGTTGCTCCCGGAGCTGGATCTCCTTCTGCCGCAGCAGCACGGCCCGTTCGAAATCCCGATTCAGCACCGCTTCATTCATCTCGTTGATGACCCGGTGCAGCTCCTCCTCCACCCGGGGCGCACCCCCACCCGCAGCGCCCACTCGGAGCTTCACCCGGGCCCCCGCCTCGTCGAGCAGGTCGATGGCCTTGTCAGGCAGGAAGCGGTCGGTGATGTAACGGTTGGCCAGATAGACCGCAGCCTTGAGGGTGGGCGGTGTGTAGCGGACCCGATGGAAGAGTTCGTACCGGCTGCGAATGCCCTCCAGGATCCGGAGGCTCTCCTCCTCGTCGGGGGGATTCACGGTCACCGGCTGGAAGCGCCGCACCAGGGAGCGGTCCTTGTCGATGTACTTGGCGAACTCCTTGTGGGTGGTGGCCCCGATGCACTGGATCTCGCCCCGGCTCAGCGCGGGCTTCAGGATGTTGGCGGCGTCCAGGCTGCCCTCGGCGGCACCGGTGCCGATGATGCTGTGCACCTCGTCGATGAAGAGGACTACGCTGGGATCCTTGGAGGCCTCAGCGATGATGGCCTTGAGGCGCTCCTCGAACTGTCCCCGGTATTTGGTCCCGGCCACCACCAGGGAGAGGTCCAGAGCATAGATCCGCTTCTCCTGGAGCCCGGGGGGGACCACCCCTTCGAAGATCTTCTGGGCGAGCCCCTCCACAATGGCGGTCTTGCCCACCCCCGCCTCTCCCAGGAGGATGGGGTTGTTCTTCCGGCGCCGGGAGAGGATCTGGATGATGCGCTCCACCTCGGCATCCCGGCCGATGAGGTTGTCGAAGATGCCCCGCTCCGCAAGTTCGCTCAGGTTCCGGGCGAACTCAGCCAGGAGGGGATGCTCCTTCTTCTTCTTGGCAATCTTCTCCTCCTTGCTGGACTCGAGGAGGATCTCCTTGGCGGCGATGAGGTCAGCGCCGGACTCCCGCAGGAGGCGTCCCGCCAGGCACTCCTCCTCCCTGAGCATGCCCAGGAGGAGGTGCTCGGCCCCCACATGCTTGTGGTTGAGCTTGGCGCTCTCCTGGGTGGCGTATTGGAGGATGCGCTTGACCTCCTCCTCCATGGGGATATCGATGGAGGTGCTGCTGGGCACCACCTTCCGATCCCGCGGGGTAAGCGAGGCGATGAGCCGGTCCCGGAGCTGGTTGGTCTGGACCCCCATGCGCTCGAGCAGCTGAGTGGAGGTCTTCTCCGCCTCCCGCAGGAGCCCCAGGAGCAGGTGCCCGCTTTGGATGCTCTCGGCACCGAACTGGCTCGCCTCGTACCGGGCGAAGAACATGACGCGACGGGCCTTCTCGGTGAATTTCTCGAACACGTTTCCCCCTCGGGGCAGGACAGACCAGTTGTTCAAACGTCCATGCGGACCAGTGCGTTCAGGTTAACCCCATCATGGGAGCTTGTCCCCTTCGGCCTTTGGGTGACCAGAGGGCCCGGGAAGTGCCAGGATCGATACCGGATTCTGCTCCCCGAGCCCTCTCCAGCGCCCTGCCATCCCCCAAATCCGCGTGGAAAATCAAGGCTTTTCGCGGTAGTCTGACCGCTTAGGAGTTCTGCCATGCACGAGGTTCCACCCAATCTAGCCATCCTGGGCCTTCAGTGGGGGGACGAGGGGAAAGGCAAGCTCGTCGATCTTCTCAGTGCCCGCTACCAGAACGTCGTCCGCTTCCAGGGCGGGAACAATGCCGGCCACACCGTCGTGGTCGAAGGACAGAGCATCGCCCTCCACCAGGTCCCCAGCGGAGCCCTCCATACGGACTGCTTCCTGGTGGTCGGCTCGGGTGTGGTCCTCAACCTCGAGGTCTTCCGGGAAGAGCTCAAGCGTCTGGCGGACCGGGGTTATGACCTCATGGGGCGCCTGCTGCTCTCGGACAAGGCCCATGTCATCCTGCCCCACCACATCGCCCTGGACCGCTGGCGGGAGGCCGGAGAGGGCAAGGTCAAGATCGGGACCACTGGGCGCGGCATCGGACCGGCCTATGAGATGAAGATCGCCCGCATGGGGGTGCGCCTGGGGGATCTGCTCCACCCCGAAACCCTGGCGGACCGCATCGCCACCGGCTATGAAGAGGTTCGCCTCCGCCTGGGTTCGGCTGCCGCCGAGTTGCCCTCCCTCCAGACCATCGTGTCGGACATCCTGGCCATTGCCGAACCTCTCCTGCCCCTCATCGGGGATGCCCAGACCCAGCTCATGCAGGCCTGGAAACAGGGACAGTCCATCCTCTTCGAGGGCGCCCAGGCTACCCTGCTGGATATCGACCACGGAACCTACCCCTTCGTCACCAGCTCCAACTGCAGCCTGGGGGGCCTCTTCACCGGCACCGGCCTTCCTCCCAAGGCCCTGGATCGGATCCTCGGCGTCGCCAAGGCCTACACCACCCGTGTGGGCGAAGGCCCCATGGTCTCTGAGCTGCTGGATGCCACCGGAGACCGCATCCGCGAGGCCGGTCGCGAGTTCGGCACCACCACCGGACGACCCCGCCGCTGTGGCTGGTTCGATGCCCCCATCACCCGCCACGCCTGCCTGACCAATGGCGTGGACGGCATCGGCCTCATGAAACTGGATGTCCTCGATGGCTTCGAGCAGGTGGGCATGGTGGTCGGCTACCGGGACGGCGAGGGTCGTGTCACCTCCAAGCTCCCGGCCTGTGCAGCCGATTGGAACGAGCTCAGGGCCGAGATCAAGTACTTCCCCGGCTGGCAGAAGCCCACCCGAGGCGTCACCCGCCTGGAGGACCTGCCCACCGAAGCCCGGGTTTACCTGGATGCCCTGGTGGATCTGGTTGAGACCCCCATTGCCTACCTCAGCACCGGTCCCGACCGGGTGGAGGGTCTCCTCTACTCCCCCTCCTTCCTGGATGGGATGCTCTGATCCTCCAAGCGTCCTTGGAAGGGCCCCGGAAGGGGCCCTTGCTTTTGGTCCCCAGATATAGCAGAAGCGCCCCTTGCGGGGCGCTCTCGAGGCAGACCTGGAGGTCTACTCGGCTTCCTTGACCTCGGGCAGGGTGTAGTCCACGAGCTCGATGATGGCCATATCGGCGGCATCACCCAGACGGTGGCCCAGCTTGAGGATGCGGGTGTACCCTCCGGGCCGCTCGGTGAAGCGGTTCCGGAACTCGGGGGCGAAGAGCTTCTGGACGATGCTCTTGCTGCCGAGACGGGCCATGGCGAGACGGCGGTTGGCCACCGTGTCGTTCTTGGCGAGGGTGATGAAGGGCTCCACGAACTTGCGGAGCTCCTTGGCCTTGACCAGAGTGGTCTCGATCCGCTCAGAGGTGAGCAGGGCGGTGGCCAGGTTCTTCATGAGGGCTTTGCGCTGGTTGGTGGTACGGCCCAGGCGCTTGCCGGCAACATTGTGACGCATGGGAACTCCTTAGACTTCTTGTTCGATGCGCATGCCGAGCGAGAGTCCGATGCGAGCGAGTTCGTCCTTGATCTCCTGGAGGGACTTCTTCCCGAAGTTCTTGGTCTTCATCAGCTCAGCCTCGGTCCGCTGCACCAGCTCGCCAATGGTCGTGATATTGGCGTTGCGCAGGCAGTTGTTGGCGCGGACGGAGAGCTCCAGTTCCTCGACGGACTTGGAGAGCATGCTGTTGACGTTTTCGCTGCTCAGGACCGCTACGCCGGATTCGACTTCAACCGCCTCTTCGTCCTGGCGGGCGAAGATCATGAAGTGCTCCCGGATGATCAGAGCGGCGTCGCTCACAGCGTCCTTGGGGTCGACGGTGCCGTTGGTCCAGACCTGAAGGGTCAGCTTCTCGTAGTCGGTGCTGTGGCCGACGCGGGCAGGCTCAACGGTGTAGTTGACCCGGACGATGGGGCTGTGGTTGGAATCCACCGGAATGAATCCCAATCCAAGCCGCTCATCCAGGTTCCGGTCAGCGGTCAGGAAACCCCGACCCTGGCTGACCTGGATCTCCATCTCAAGCTCTCCATCCTCGCCCAGGGTGGCGATGTGGATGTTGGGATCCACGACCTCCACGTTCTGGTTGGTCTGGATGGAGCCGGAGGTGACCACGCCCTCGCCCTTCTGGCTGATCGTGACGATCTGGGGGGCGGAGCTGTGGAGCTTGAAAGGGATCTGCTTGAGGTTCAGGAGAATATGGGTGATATCCTCCAGAACCCCAGGCAGGGCGGTGAACTCGTGCTGGACGCCCTTGATCCGGACGTTGGTGACCGCCGCGCCCTGGATGCTGCTGAGCAGCACCCGACGCAGAGAGTGGCCCACCGTGGTGGCGAAGCCCCTCTCGAAAGGGTAGGCGACGAATTCGCCATACCCGGCAGTCTTGGTCGCGGCGTTCACTTCCGCGAGCCGCGGCCTTTGGAAATCGCTGAGGTTCAGCATTCCTGTCCCCTTACTTGCTATAGAGTTCCACGATCAACTGCTCGTTGATATCGAGAGGCACGTCTTCGCGGGTCGGGGCGGCAATGATCTGCCCCTTGAAAGCAGTGGCATCAAGGGTGAGCCACTTGGGGATGCCACGGCCAGCCGCGGTCTCCAGGGAGGACTTGATGAAGTCATTGGCCTTGGACCGCTCGCAGAGCTCAACGCTCTGACCGGCCTTGGTCTGGTAGCTGGGGATGTCCACCCGCTTGCCATTCACCAGGATGTGGCCATGCATGACCATCTGACGGGCGGCGGCGCGGCTGGGGGCGAAGCCCAGACGGTAGACGACGTTGTCCAGGCGCTGTTCCAGGAAGGCGAGCAGGTTGTGGCCGGTCTGGCCCTTCTTGCTCTCGGCCTTCTCGAAATAGAGCCGGAACTGCTTCTCGAGCACACCGTAGATGCGCTTCACCTTCTGCTTCTCGCGGAGCTGGAGGGAATAGCCGGTGGGCTTCTTGGTTTTGCCAGCGCCGTGCTGGCCGGGAATCTTGCCTTTGCGCGTCTCGAAAGAGCACTTTTCCTTGAAGCAGCGGTCGCCCTTCAGGTAAAGCTTCATGCCTTCGCGACGGCAGAGGCGGCATACGGCTTCAGAGTAACGAGCCATTCTCTAACCTCCTCTATTACACACGCCGCCGCTTGGGGGGGCGGCAACCGTTGTGGGGAATGGGGGTGACGTCGCGGATGCTGGTCACCGAAATGCCTGCAGCGTTCAGGGCGCGGATCGCGGATTCGCGGCCGGCACCGGGGCCCTTCACACGGACATCCACAGAGCGGACGCCGTGCTCCTTGGCAGCCTCAGCAGCGATACCAGAGGCGATCTGGGCGGCGAAGGGCGTGCCCTTGCGCGTGCCACGGAAGTTCTGGTTGCCGCTGGAAGCCCAGCAGAGCATGTTCCCCATGGGGTCGGAGATGGAGATGATGGTGTTGTTGAAGGACGCCTGGATGTGAGCCACACCGTGGGGGACGTTCTTCTTTTCCTTCTTCTTGACCACCTTCTTTCCGGCGGTCTTGGACTGGGTCTTTGCCATATCAGTTCCTCAAACCTTACTTCTTCTTGCCGGCGACGGTCTTCCGCTTGCCCTTGCGGGTGCGGGCGTTGGTGTGGGTGCGCTGGCCGCGGACCGGGAGGCCCTTGCGGTGGCGCAGGCCCCGGTAGCAGCCGATGTCCATCAGCCGCTTGATGTCGAGGCTGATGTTCTTCCGGAGATCACCTTCCACCACTTCTTCGGTGGAGATGACCTTGCGGATGCGTCCGATCTCGTCTTCGGTGAGATCACGGACCCGGGTGCCATAGTCGACCTTGGCGCGGTCGAGAATGCTGTGGGCCTTGACGCGGCCAATGCCATAGATGTAGGTCAGCGCGATTTCGACTCGCTTCTGGACCGGCAGATCGATACCAGCGATACGTGCCATGCCGTCTCCTTAACCCTGACGCTGCTTGTGCTTGGGGTTCTTCTTGCAGATGATCCGCACAATACCTTCGCGACGGACCACCTTGCAGTGTTCGCACAGCTTCTTCACAGAGGGCCGTACTTTCATGGGAAACCTCTCGATGTTTACTTGAATCGGTAGATGATGCGCCCCCGGCTCAGATCGTAGGGGGTCACCTCGACCAGGACGCGGTCACCAGGAAGGATGCGGATGAAATTCTTCCTCATCTTCCCACTGATGTGAGCCAGGACCTGGTGCTTGTTCTCCAGCTCAACCCGGAAGACCGCGTTGGGCAACGATTCCACCACTGTGGCTTCCAGCTCAATGGCTTCTTCCTTGCTCAAGCGTGCTCCTCGTAAAGCTTAGCCACGGATCCGAACACCTCTTCCGGTTGCCTGCAGCCATCGACAAGCCGGTAGTTCTCGCCACCCTGGTAGTACGCCTGCAGGGGCTTGAAGGTCGCGTTGAACGCTTCCATCCGGCTCCGGAAGGCTTCAGAGGTGTCATCAGAGCGATGCTTCAGGGGACTTCCGCACAGATCGCAGACATTCTCTGCCCGGGGGGGCTTGGTTTCGAGGTGATAAATGGCGCCACACGCGTTGTTGCTACAGGTGCGCCGTCCGACCACACGGGCTTCCAGAAGTGACTCAGGGACTTCGATGTCCGCCACGAGCCCGAGCTTGATCTGATTCGCCGAGAGGAAAGTCGCGAGCGCCTCAGCCTGCTGGAGGGTTCGTGGATAGCCATCGAACAGCACAGATCCGTTCTCGTCCCGCAGCCGCGCAAAGACAAGTCCGTTCACCGTGTCGTCGTCCACAAGTTGACCGGAGGCCATGATGGCCTTGGCCCGAAGGCCTATTTCCGTTCCTTTCGAAACGGCATCTCTCAGAATATCACCCGTTGATAGGTGACTCAAAGCAAATTTTTCAACCAAACGTTTGGCCTGGGTTCCCTTCCCGCTCCCGGGAGGTCCAAGCAGGATGTGAACCTTCATCGTGATCTGCCTCCGCGGCCACCGCGGACACGCCCCTGCTCGAGGAATCCGTCGTAGTGACGCATGACTTGGTAGCTCTCGAGCTGGGCAACGGTGTCCATGGCCACACCCACAACGATGAGCAGCGAGGTGCCCCCGAAGTAGAAGTTGAGCCCGGGCATGTTGTTCAGGATGAGGAGCGGGACGATGGAAACCAGGGCCAGGTAGATGGCACCCGCGAAGGTGAGCTTCGAGAGAATGCCATCCATGTAGATGCTGGTCTCCTTCCCGGGACGGATGCCGGGAATATAGCCCCCGGACTTCTTCATGTTCTCCGCCGTCTCGTCGGGATTGAAGACGATGCTCGTGTAGAAGAACGCGAAGAAGACGACCACCGCCACGAAGATCGGGGTGTAGTACCAGAAGTGGGCGCTGGGATTGATGTAGCTCGACACCTTGGCCAGCCACTCCCACTGGGTGAACTGGGCGATGGTGGCCGGGAAGAAGATGACCGAGCTGGCGAAGATCACCGGCATGACCCCGGCGGTGTTCACCTTGAGGGGCATGTAGGAACTCCGCTGACTGGCCATCCGCGAGGAGTCCGAGCGTCGGGCGTAGTGGATGGGGATGCGCCGGTAAGCGCTCTCCACCAGGACCACCGCGATGAGGACCACCAGCATGGCCGCGACCAGCAGAATGTAGACACCCGGAGGCGCCACATTCCCCTTGTTCAGGATGGAGTCCCTGAACATGGTGCCCAGGGTCGAGACCCCCTTGGGGAGGCCCGCCACGATGCCTGCAAAGATGAGGAGTGAGATGCCGTTGCCCACGCCGCGGTCGGTGATCTGCTCACCGATCCACATCACGAAGAGGGAACCGGTGGCCAGGGTCCAGGCGCACAGGATCCGGAAACCGTAGCCGGGATCGGCCACCACATCCGTACCCATGTTCTGCGCCAGGGAGGCGATGCCGAAGCCCTGGACGAAGGCCAGGACGACGGTGAGGTAGCGGGTCCACTGGTTGATCTTCTGGCGTCCGGCCTCGCCCTCCTTTTTCTGGAGGTTGTCGATGGACGGAACGACCGCTCCCATCAACTGGAGAACGATGCTCGCCGTGATGTAGGGCGTGATGCCCAGGGCGAACACCGAGAACTTCTTGAAGGCGCCTCCGGAGAAGAGGTCCACCACGTTCAGGAGATCACCGGCCTTGCCGATGTTCTTGGCCAGTGCCTCGGCATTGACGCCGGGCACTGACACATGAACGCCGAGACGGTAGACCAGCAGCAGCACAAGCGTGAAGATCAGCCGCTTGCGCAGTTCGGGGTTGGAGAACAGCTGCCGAAGTCGTTCCATCCTGGGGGAGCCTTATTCAGCCTGCTTGCTGCAGGGCTCCTGGACCGTGCCGCCGATGGCGGCGATGGCTTCGCGGGCACCCTTGGTGACTCGATCGGCCACCACAGTGACCTTGCAGGTCAATTCGCCAGAGGCGAGGACCACGATGCGCTCGATCTTGGAGCTCACCAGCTTCTTGTCCCGCAGGGACTCGAGGCAGACGGTGTCGCCATCGGCGAAGTTGTTGGAGATGACGGTGAGGCCGATCTCCTGGGTGACGGGAGCGAAGATGTTGGTGAAGCCGCGCTTGGGCAGACGGCGGTGAAGGGGCATCTGGCCACCCTCAAAGCCGCGCTGGGCAGAATAGCCACGACGGGACTTCTGACCCTTCTCACCGCGGGTAGCGGTCTTACCCATGCCGGAGCCCTTGCCCCGACCCACGCGCTTGCGAGCCTTGACGGCACCCTCGGCGGGCTTGAGTTCGTTCAGCTTCATGGCTTACCCCTTCACCTGGACGTCGATTAGGTAGGGCATGAGCTTGACCATGCCGTGCACATTGGCGGTGTACTCGCACTCGCGGGTATCGCCCACCTTCTTGAGCCCCAGGGTGGCCACCATGGCGCGGTGCTTGGGCACGGTGCTGATGGTGGAACGCTTGAGGGTCAGGACGACCTGCTTTCCGATCAGATTGGACATCTTAGGCCTCCGCCTGATCCAGGCCACGGTTGGTGAGGACCGTGTAGGGATCCATGAGGTCCTGGAACCCGGCGAACGTGGCGCGAACCACGTTGTGGGGGTTGGAGGAACCGAGGCTCTTGGTGAGCACGTTGTTGATGCCGACCGCCTCCATGATGGCGCGGACGGTGGCACCGGCGATGATACCGGTGCCCTCGGGGGCGGGCTTCAGGAGCACGGAACCGGCACCGAACCGCCCGGTGACCGGATGGGGAATGCTGCCGTTGGGGGTCACGGGAACCTTGATCATGTTCCGCTTGGCGCTCTCGATGCCCTTCTTGATGGCGGAGGGCACTTCGAGGGCCTTGCCCAGACCGTAACCCACCTTGCCGTTGCCATCTCCCACCACCACAAGGGCGGAGAAGGAGAAGTTCTTGCCGCCCTTCACCACCTTGGTGACGCGGCCGACATAGATGACCTGATCCTTGAACTCGCCCTGCTGGGGGGCTTCCTGGGTGTTCTTGGTTTCGATAGCCATGGGCCCCTCCCTAGAACTGGAGCCCGGCTTCGCGGGCGCTGTCGGCCAGCGCTTTCACGCGACCGTGGTAGACGTAACCGTTGCGGTCGAAGACCACAGCCTTGATGCCCTGCTCGATGAGACGGGCGGCGATGCGGGCCCCGACAGCCTTTGCGGCTTCGATGTTGGCTCCATTCTGCAGGGTCCCGCGCAGCTCCTTCTCCAGGCTGGAGGCGGAAGCGAGGGTGATACCCTTGCTGTCGTCCACCACCTGCACGTAGATGCGCTTGAGGCTCTTGAAGATGGTGAGACGGGGGCGCTCGGGAGTGCCCGAGACGCGGCCGCGGATGCGGGCCTTGGTCTTCTGACGGCGAAGTTTGAGGTCGTTAGCCATATCGTATCCCCCTTACTTCCCGGTCTTGCCGGCCTTGCGGCGGATGACTTCGCCGGTGTACTGGACACCCTTGCCCTTGTAGGGCTCGGGCTTGCGGAACTTGCGGATGTCGGCGGCCACCTGGCCGACCAGCTGGCGGTCGATGCCGGTCACCACGACATGGGTGTTCTTCTCGACGGCGATGCTGATGCCGACGGGAGCCTGATAGATGATGGGGTGGCTGTAGCCGAGATCCAGGCGGAGGTTGGCCCCTTCCATGGCGGCCTTGTAGCCGACACCCACGATATCCAGTTCCTTCTTCCAACCCTCGGCGACGCCGGTGACGGCATTCTGAAGGAGGGCGCGGGTCAGACCGTGGAATGCACGGTTCTGGGCCTCATCGTTGGCACGGGAGAGGACGATGGAATCGGCCTGGACATCCAGAGTGATCCCCTTGGGGATGGGGCAGTTCAGCTGACCCTTGGCACCCTCGACGACGGCCTCGGCCCCGTGGATGGTCACTTTCACGCCTTTCGGCAGTGCCACTGGCTTTTTTCCGATGCGAGACATGATTGATCCTTGAAAAGTGAATGAGCCGTTGGATTACCAGACGTGGGCCAGCACCTCACCACCCACGTTCTGCTTGCGGGCTTCCTTGCCGGAAAGCAGACCCTTGGGAGTGGAGAGGATGGCGATGCCCAGACCGCCGTTGACGTCAGGGATCTCCTTGACACCAGCGTAGACACGCAGGCCGGGGCTGGAGACGCGCTTCAGGCCGTGGATCACGGACTCACCGCTCTTCACGTACTTCAGCTGGACGATCAGGTAATTGCGGCCCTCGTGCTCCACGGTCTTGAAGCCATGGATGTAGCCTTCGGACTTGAGGATGCCGCTGAGGCGCTCCTTCATGCTGGAGGCGGGGACGACCACGGCATCATGGCCAGCCATGATGCCATTGCGCAGGCGGGTAAGGTAGTCGGCGATGGGATCGGTGAACATAGGTGCCTCTCCTTACCAGCTGGACTTCTGGACGCCGGGGAGCTCACCCGCGAGGGCATGCTTCCGGAAGCACAGACGGCAGAGTTCGAACTTGCGCATGTAGCCCCGGGGACGACCGCACACCTTGCAGCGATTGCGGTGCTGGGTCGAGAACTTGGGCTTGGAGGCGTCTTTGTATCTCTTTGCGATGCGAGCCATGGGTTCTCCTGACTACTTGCGGAAGGGCATGCCGAGATGGGTGAGAAGGGCCCGCGCTTCGGCATCGGTGGGAGCGCTGGTCACGAAGGTGACGTTCATGCCCTTGATCTTGTCGACCTTGGAGTAGTCGATCTCCTGGAAGATCAGCTGGTCCTTGAGGCCCAGGGTGTAGTTGCCCCGGCCATCAAAGGACTTGGTCGGCACGCCGCGGAAGTCGCGGACGCGGGGAAGGGACAGGGCCACCAGGCGATCGAGGAAGTCCCACATGCGGGGACCGCGCAGGGTCACCATGCAGGCGATGGGCATGCCCTCACGCAGCTTGAACTGCGCCACGCTCTTCTTGGCCTTCCGCACCACGGCCTTCTGGCCCGCGATGGAGGTGAGCTCTTCGACGGCGACATCCAGGACCTTGATGTTCTGGATGGCGTCACCGACGCCCATGTTGATGACGATCTTCTGAAGGCGGGGCACCTGCATGGTGGAGGTGTACCCGAATTCTTCCTTCAGCTTGGCTACCACTTCGTCGCGGTAGCGGGCCTTGATGCGGCATTCCGCATTTGCAGCCATGTTGCCTCCATTTCCGGGGGCCGACTACGGTCCCAGGGTTCGGGAGAGCGGAAGGGCTTGGTTGCCGGCGGTCCGGTCCGTTTCCTTCCAGCCTCGGTTTTCAAAGTTTCCGCCGACGGGCTGTCCATCGGCGGAAGGAATAGCATCTCATGTCTGTCCCCGGATGGAAAGAACCATTTCCGGGCGGGCGGTCTGAAGACTACTCGGCGCGCTTCCGGGTGGGCTTCTGGGTGGCGGGGTCCACCAGCATCACGTTGGACGCGTGGATGGAAGCCTCTTTCTCCTGGAAGCCTCCGCCCTCACCGGTCTGGGGATTGGGCTTGACGGCCTTCTTCACCATGTTGATACCGGTGACGACGACACGGTTGGTGGCGGGGCTGACCTTGGCGATCTGCCCACGCTTGCCCTTGTCCTTGCCGGCGATGACGACGACTTCGTCACCCTTCTTGAGCTTCATCTTGGTCGGCTTGTCCATTACAGCACCTCAGGGGCGAGGGAGACGATCTTCATGTACTTCCGCTCGCGGAGTTCGCGGGCGACGGGACCGAAGACGCGGGTTCCCACGGGCTCGCCATCCTTCTTGATGATGACGGCGGCGTTCTCGTCGAAGCGGATGTAGGATCCGTCCTTGCGGCGGTAGGCCTTGCGCTGGCGGACGATGACCGCCTGCACGACAGCCTTCTTCTTGACGGTGCCGCCGGGGATGGCTTCCTTGACAGAGGCGGTGATCACATCACCGAGCTGGGCGATCTTGCCCACACCACCGCCCAGGGGCAGGATGCAGCAGATCTTCTTGGCGCCGGAGTTATCAGCAACCGTGAGCATGGTTCCCATCTGGATCATGTGGCCTCCTTACTCGCCGATCTTCTGGACGATCTCGAGGACCGCCCAGCGCTTGCGCTTGGACAGGGGCCGGGTCTCGACGATGCGGACCTCATCCCCGATCTGGCAGGCATTGTTTTCGTCGTGGGCCATGTACTTCTTGGTCTGCTTGACGGTGCGGTGGTAGAGGGGGTGCTGGAAGCGCCGCTCCACCTTGACCACGACCGTCTTGTCGGCCTTGTTGGAGACCACGACGCCGTTTCGAATCATTTTGTTTTCCAGGCTCATGGTCGACCTCACTGGCTCAGCTTGATCTTGAGGGCGGTCTTGACCCGGGCGAGCTCGCGGCGGTTCTTCCGGATCTCGGCGGTGTCCTCGACCTGGCCCACTGCGTTCTGGAAGCGGAGGGTGAAGCGCTTGGCGGCCAACTCGACCTCCAACTGCTGCAGTTCCTCGGTGCTCTTCCCGGTCAGTTCGCTAAAAGGGTTCTTCTTGCTCATCACATTTCCTCTCATTCTTCCGGCGGAGTGCGGGTGACGAACTCGGACATGACGGAGAGCTTCATCTGCGCCAGGCGCAGAGCTTCGCGTGCCACTTCCTCAGAAACGCCTTCCATCTCGAAGAGAATCTTGCCGGGGCGGATCACCGCCACCCAGCCGTCGGGAGCACCCTTGCCGGAACCCATGCGGGTCTCGGCCGGCTTGCTGGTGGTGGGACGGTCCGGGAAGATGCGGATCCAGATCCGGCCGCCACGCTTGATGTGGCGGGTCATGGCGATACGGGCGGCCTCAATCTGCCGGTTGGTGAGCCAGCAGTGCTCGGTGGCCTTGATTCCGTAGTCGCCGAAGGCGAGCTCGTTGCCGCGGTGGGCGACGCCGCGGGTGCGGCCCTTCTGCACCTTGCGGTTCTTGACTTTATTCGGCATCAGCATGGGTACACCTCAGCGCTTCACGATTTCGAGGGCGCCCTCGCCCAGGTTCACCCACACCTTGATTCCGATGATGCCGTAGGTGGTGTGGGCTTCTGCGAAGCCATAGTCCACGTTGGCGCGGATGGTCTGGAGGGGCATCTGGCCGGAGAGGTAGTCCTCGGTGCGGGCGATCTCGGCGCCGTTGAGACGGCCGGAGACCTTGATCTTGAATCCCTTGGCACCGAAACGGATGGCAGCTTCCTCGGCCTTGCGCATGGCGCGGCGGAAAGCGATGCGGCGCTCCAGCTGCTGGGCGACGCCTTCGGCGACGAGCTGGGCATCGACTTCAGGCTTCTTGATCTCCTGGATGTCGACGCTCACGGGACGGTTGAGCTTCTTCTGCAGCTCCTCGCGCAGCTTGTCGATCTCAGCACCCTTGCGACCGATGACGATGCCGGGACGGGCGGTGAAGATGCGGACAGTCACCTTGTCGGCGGCGCGCTCGATGTCGATCTTGGACACCATGGCGTTGAGGCCGTGGAGCTGGGCCTTCAGCTCCTTGCGGAGCTTCAGGTCCTCGTGCAACAGGGTCGCGTACTCGCGCTTGGAGTACCACTTGCTGTGCCAGTTCTTGGTGTGGACGACGCGGAAGCCGTACGGATGAACTTTCTGACCCATTGGACTACTCCTCCCCAGCCGTGATCGCAGCAAGCTGCAGCGTGATGTGGCAGGTGCGCTTCTGCACGCGGTAGGCACGGCCCATGGGAGCAGGGCGGACCCGCTTCATGCGGAAACCCTCGTCCACGAAGGCGGTCTTGACGTAAAGCTCGTCGGGGTTCACGGCGGGATCCTTGTCCACGGCGTTGGCGACGGCGGAGGTCAGGAGCTTCTTGATGGGAGCAGCCGCATACTTCTTGGTGCTGGTGAGGATCCACTGAGCCTCACCAACCTTCTTGCCACGGATCAGGTCGATCACGAGGCGGGCCTTCTGGGCGGAGCCGCGCAGGTGGCGGATGGTGGCGCTGGAAACGATGTTGGACATATTACTTCCCCTTCGCCTTGGCATCCGACTTGCCGGCGTGGCCACCGAACTTGCGGGTGAGGCTGAACTCGCCCAGCTTGTGGCCGACCATGTTGTCGGTGACGTAGACAGGGATGAACTTGTTGCCGTTATGGACAGCAAGCGTCAGGCCGATCATCTGAGGGACGATGGTGGAACGGCGGGACCAGGTCTTGATCACACGCTTGTCCATGGCAGCCTGGGCGGCCTCCACCTTCTTCAGAAGATGGCCATCAATGAACGGGCCTTTCTTCAGTGAACGTGCCATTGAAGCTCTCCTAGTTGATCCGCTTGACGATGAACTTGCTGGTGCGCTTGTTGGTCCGGGTCTTGTGACCGCGGGTCGGCTGACCCCAGGGCGTCACAGGGTGACGACCACCGGAGGTGCGGCCTTCACCGCCACCGTGGGGGTGATCCACAGGGTTCATGACCACGCCGCGGACCGTGGGACGCACGCCGAGCCAGATGCGGCGACCGGCCTTGCCCAGCGAGATGTTCTCGTGCTGGAGGTTGCCGACCTTGCCGATGGTGGCGTAGCAGTCCAGGTGGATCTTGCGGATCTCGCCGGAGGGCATGCGGAGCTGGGCGTAATCGCCATCCTTCGCCACAAGCTGGGCGAAGGTGCCGGCGGCACGGGCGATCTGCCCGCCCTTGCCGGGCTTCATCTCGATGTTGTGGAGTTCGGTGCCGAGGGGGATGTTGCGGAGGGGGAGGGCATTGCCCACCAGGATGTCCGCGTTCTTCCCGGCCAGAACCGTGCGACCGACTTCCAGACCATCGGGGGCCAGAATGTAGCGCTTCTCACCATCCGCGTAGACCAGCAGGGCGATGCGGGCGGTGCGATTGGGATCGTACTCGATGGTGGCCACCTTGGCGGGGACCTCCATCTTGTTGCGCTTGAAGTCGATGATGCGGTAGCGGCGCTTGTGGCCACCGCCGATGTGGCGGGTGGTGATGCGACCGGTATTGGAACGGCCGCCGGTACGGTTCAGCTTGGCGATCAGCGAACGCTCGGGGGAGGAGGTGGTGATCTCCTCGAAACCCTGCTTCGACATGCCCCGCTGACCGGGGGTCGTTGGTTTGAGCAGTTTGACGCTCATGTTTATCCTCTTGCCTCAGAGATAACGGGCGATAGTGGCAATGCTTGTCCGCCCGTTGGTTGCATTACGCCGATTACTCGGCGGCGGTGGCGTCCTCGACCAGCTCAACGTAGGCCTTCTTGACGGCACTGGTGGTGCCGGACCAGCGGCCCAGGCGCTTGAGCTTCCCGGGGGTGCGGACGGTGCGGACGGACTTCACCTTCGCCTGAAGGAGAAACTCGGCAGCTTCCTTGATCTGGTGCTTGTTGGCCCAGGAGGCCACCTCGAACACCTGGATGTTGCTCTCGCGCAGAATCTGGCCCTTCTCGGTGAGGAGGGGCTTGCGGATCACTTCAAAGATCTTGCTCATGGCTTCACCACTTCCTGCAGGGCCAGGATGGCGTCCTTGGAGAAGACGACCTGATCGTACTTCAGA
This sequence comes from uncultured Holophaga sp., assembly GCF_963677305.1. Taxonomy (GTDB): domain Bacteria; phylum Acidobacteriota; class Holophagae; order Holophagales; family Holophagaceae; genus Holophaga. The sequence goes on along the minus strand of NZ_OY781925.1, from coordinate 824,870 downwards.
AGGTCGTAGACATTGACACCCAGGCTCTCGATGGTCAGGAGCTTGGGGTTGTTCCCGGCGGCCAGGACAACCTTCTCGGAGGCCTCGGTCCCGACCAGGAGGGCGGAGCCGCTGACACCGAGCTTGCCAAGGGTGGCAATCAGGGCCTTGGTCTTGTGGGAGTCGACATCCCAGTTCTCCACCACCAGGAGCTGGCCGGCGGCGAACTTGACCGAGAGGGCATTGCGCACAGCAGCGCGACGCGCCCGCTTGGGGAAGGCATAGTCATAGCTGCGGGGGACGGGACCATGGACGGTCGAGCCGCCCTTCCACAGGGCGCTGCGGATGGAACCGATACGGGCGCGACCGGTGCCCTTCTGCTTCCAGAGCTTGCGACCAGAACCGGAGACTTCGGACTTGTCCTTGGTCTTGTGGGTGCCCTGGCGGCGCTTGGCCTGGAAGTGGCGCACGGCCTCCCAGATCAGGTGGTTGTTGATCTCCTCGAGCTTGAAGACCTCAGGCAGGAGCTCGACGGAGCCCGCGGCCTGGTTCTCGAGGTTCACGACGGGGTGCTGAAAAGTCGCCATCTTACGCCTCCTGCTTGATCACGAGGTAGCCGCCCTTGGGACCGGGCACGGCACCCTTGACGAGGAGCAGGTTGTTCTCGGCGTCAACCTTGGCGATCTCCAGGTTGCGCACGGTGACCTGCTCGGCACCCATCTGCCCGCCCATCCGCATGCCCGGCCAGACACGGCTGGGGTAGGAGGAGCCGCCGATGGAACCGGGGGCGCGGTGGAACATGGAGCCGTGGGACGCACGGCCACCACCGAAGTGGTGCCGCTTCACGACGCCGGCAAAGCCCTTGCCCTTGCTGATGCCAGTGACATGGACCTTGGCCTTCTCTTCGAACTGGGTCACCAGGATGCTGTCGCCCTCCTGGGCAGCCTCGCCAGCCTCGACCTTGATCTCGCGCAGCACGCGGACAGGAGCCACGCCATGCTTCTCGCAGTGACCCTTCTCGGCTTTGGAGGCACGCTTGCCGCCCTGGGGATCCACGAAGCCGATCTGGATGGCCTCGTAACCATCCTTCTCATTGGTCTTGCGCTGGACCACCACGCAGGGGCCGGCCTGGATGACAGTGACGGGGACAATTTGCCCCTTCTCGTTGAAGATCTGGGTCATACCCAGCTTCTTACCGATGATGCCTTTGGACATTCTGTACCCCTTCCCTTACCGGTTGCCCTGACGGCTGAACACCTTGATCTCGACGTCGACGCCCGCGGGGAGGTCGAGGCGCATGAGGGTGTCCACCGTGTTCTGGGTGGGATTCAGGATGTCCAGGAGCCGCTTGTGGGTGCGGATCTCAAACTGGTCACGGCTCTTCTTGTCCACGTGGGGCGAACGGTTGACCGTGAACTTGTTGAGGCGGGTGGGCAGGGGAATGGGTCCAGCGACCTGGGCTCCCGTGCGCTTCGCGGTATCGACGATCTCGCGCGTGGACTGGTCCAGCAGGCGATGATCGAAGGCTCGCAGGCGAATGCGAATGTTGTCCTTCATGTTCACTCCAGTGGGACGGACGTGCCGTCCATAGATGTGGGGCGCTTACCGCCCGTGGCTAAGGTGCGTCCCATAAACAGGGACAGGGCTATCCAGCATAGCAAAAGCCCCTGCAAATGCAACGGCTTTTTGGGATTTCCAGCAACTTCGGGGGGTCACCCCCCCGGGTCTCTGGTTATCAAGAGGCCTCGAACAGGGTTCTCAGGCGGCCTCACCCCTTGCAGAAAGGGGCCTTGGGAAGGCAGCACCCGGGACCTGGGGCCCCGGGTGGAAAGACAGACTACTTGGAGCCGCGAACCTTGGCGATGATCTCCTCGGCGACGTTCCGGGGGGCCTCGTCATAGTTGCTGAACTGCATGCTGTAGGTGGCACGGCCCTGGGTCATGGAGCGCAGGGTGGTGGAGTAGGCGAACATCTCGGCCAAGGGCACCTTGGCGGTGATGACCTTGCTGCCCGCACGGTCCTCCATGTTCTCGATGCGGCCACGGCGGCTGTTGATGTTGCCGATGACATCACCCATGTAGTCCTCGGGGGTCTCGACTTCGACGGCCATGATGGGCTCGAGGAGCACGGGGCTGGCCTTCTCGCAGCCGTTCTTGAAGGCCATGGAACCGGCGATCTTGAAGGCCATTTCGTTGGAGTCCACCTCGTGGTAGGAACCGTCGAAGAGGGTGATCTTGATGTCGACCACGGGGTAGCCGGCGAGCACACCGGAGTTCAGAGCCTCCTGGATGCCCTGATCCACAGGCTTGATGTATTCCTTGGGAACCACGCCACCCACGATGTTGTTGACGAACTCATAGCCACCGGCCTCGTTGGGCTCGACGATGATCTTGACGTGGCCATACTGGCCGCGGCCACCGGACTGGCGGACGAACTTGCCCTCGGCCTCGACCTTCTTGCGGATGGTTTCGCGGTAGGCCACCTGGGGCTTGCCGACGTTGGCCTCCACCTTGAACTCGCGCATCATGCGGTCGACGATGATCTCGAGGTGGAGCTCACCCATGCCGGCGATGATGGTCTGGCCGGTCTCCTGGTCGGTGGACACCTTGAAGGTGGGGTCCTCCTGGGCCAGCTTCTGCAGAGCGATGGCCATCTTCTCCTGGTCCTGCTTGGTCTTGGGCTCGATGGCCACCTGGATCACCGGATCCGGGAAGTCCATGGACTCGAGGACAACCTGATGGTTCTCATCGCAGATGGTCTCACCGGTGAAGACATCCTTGAAGCCCACGGCAGCGCCGATGTCGCCGGTCCGGACCTCGCTGATATCCTCGCGCTTGTTGGCGTGCATCTGGAGGAGACGGCCGATGCGGTCGCGACGACGCTTGTTGGTGTTGTATACCGCGGACCCGGCCTCCAGCACACCCGAGTAGACGCGGATGAAAGAGAGGCTGCCCACGAAGGGATCGGCCATGATCTTGAAGATCAGTGCACTGAAGGGCTCGCTATCGTCGGCCTTGCGCTCGACCTCGTTGCCATCCTCATCCACGCCCTTGATGGCAGGAATGTCCAGGGGGCTGGGCATGTAGCTGACGACGGCATCCAGCATGGGCTGCACACCCTTGTTCTTGAAGGCGGAACCGCAGCACATAGGCGTGAAGGCCAGGGTCACGCAGCCCTTGCGGATGCCCTCGCGGAGTTCGGCCTCGGTCAGCTCCTCGCCGCCCAGGTACTTCTCCATCAAGGTCTCGTCCGTCTCGGCGACCATCTCGACCATCTGCTCACGCCACTTCTTGGCCTCTTCCACCAGATCGGCGGGGATCTCGCCGTGGATGACCTTGAAGCCCTTGTCACCCTCGTCGAAGGTGAGGCCTTCCATGGTGACCAGGTCCACAACGCCCTTGAAGTGGTCCTCGGCCCCGATGGGAATCTGGATGGGCATGGGCTTGGCTTGGAGCCGGGTCTTCATCATCTCGACGACCCGGTAGAAGTCAGCACCGGTGCGGTCCATCTTGTTGACGAAGGCCATGCGGGGCACGCCGTACTTATTAGCCTGGCGCCACACCGTCTCGGACTGGGGCTGGACGCCGCCCACGGCGCAGAAGACGGCGACGGCGCCGTCCAGCACGCGCAGGGAGCGCTCCACCTCGGCGGTGAAGTCCACGTGGCCGGGGGTGTCGATGATGTTGATGCGGTGCTCGATGTCCTTCAGGAGGCCCGTCTGGGGCGTCCAGGCCGCGGTGATGGCGGCGGAGGTGATGGTGATCCCGCGCTCCTGCTCCTGGACCATCCAGTCGGTGGTGGCAGCACCCTCGTGCACCTCGCCGATCTTGTGGATCTTGCCGGTGTAGTAGAGGATACGCTCCGTGGTGGTGGTCTTTCCGGCATCAATGTGGGCCATGATGCCGATGTTGCGGTAGCGCTCGAGGGGAGTCGTGCGGGCCACGGGGGCCTCCTAAAGAATCAACGGGTTCAGAATTTCAATGCGGCTCTACAGAACGTGGGGCCGATCCGATGATCGGCCCCTCGTGTGAACAACGGGTGACTACCAGCGGAAGTGGGCGAAGGCCTTGTTGGCTTCGGCCATCTTGTGGACGTCATCCTTCTTCTTGATGGCAGCGCCGCGGAAGTTCATGGCGTCCATGATCTCGCCGGCCAGCTTGTCACGCATGGTGCGCTCACCGCGGGAGGCGGAGTAGAGCTTGAGCCAGCGCATGGCCAGGGACTGGCGGCGGTTCTGGGGAACCTCGATGGGCACCTGGTAGGTGGCGCCACCCACGCGGCGAGACTTGACCTCCACGGTGGGCTTGATGTTGTTGAGAGCCTTCTCAAAGGCCTCCAGGGCGACCTCGCCGGTCTTCTTGGCGACGATCTCGAGCGCTCCGTAGAGGATCCGCTCAGCAGTGGCCTTCTTGCCACGCTCCATGAGGACGTTGACGAACTTGGTGACGGTGATGCTGTTGTAGACGGGATCCGGCAGGATCTCGCGCTTGGCGGGGGTGCTCCGACGGGACATGGGCTACCTCACTTCTTCTTCGCAGCGGCAGCAGCACCGGCCTTGGGCCGCTTCGCGCCGTACTTGGAACGGGACTGGTTGCGGTTGGCAACGCCGGTGGCGTCGAGGGTGCCGCGGACCACGTGATAGCGCACGCCGGGGAGATCCTTCACACGACCGCCGCGGATCAGCACAATGCTGTGCTCCTGGAGGTTGTGGCCCACACCGGGGATGTAGGTGGTGCACTCGATGCCGTTGGTCAGACGGACACGCGCCACCTTGCGAAGCGCGGAGTTCGGCTTCTTGGGCGTGGTGGTGAACACACGGGTGCAGACACCGCGCTTCTGGGGGCAGGCGTCGAGCGCAGGGCTCTTGGTCTTGTTCTGGAAGGTCGTCCGCCCACTGCGGATCAACTGATTGATGGTTGGCACACCATCCTCCTGAATGAGGCGCATCTGCGCCTGAGCCCGAGAGGTCGGTTTCCCCGGAGGGAGCCGACATGGAGCGGATGCATAAGGGACCGGGCCCGAAGAGGCCAGGAAACTAGAATTCTAGCCCAAAGCCTTTGAGCGTCAATCGAAAATCAGTGAGAGCCCGCACACGGGCATCCGCTGCAGCCCCCGGCAGGGGCGGCGGGGGCACTGGGGGCGGCCCCGCAGGCGGCTTCCTTCCCGTAGCCCTCGGCATACCATCCGCCGCCGCTCAGACTGAAGGCGCTGACGGAGAGCTGGCGCTTCATGGCAAGCGCGGCCCCGCACTCGGGGCAGTCATGTTCCATCGGAGCCGAAAAGGATTCGAGCTTCTCCTCGTTGACTCCGCAGGCCTCGCAACGGTACTCGTAAAGCGGCATGGCATCCTCGACTGAACGGCTTGCGCCGTAACCTATGATGTTATCCCAGGTATGCCATGACCGCACTCACCCGTTACTTCACCGATCCCGCCAGCTTCCTGGAGGCCCACCCCCTCCGGCCGGCCTGCCTCTGCTTCACCAACGGCTGCTTCGATCTGCTCCACCCAGGCCATGTCCAGTATCTGGAGGATGTCCGGGCCCTGGGCGACTTCCTGGTGGTGGGCCTCAACAGCGATGCCAGCGTGACCCGCCTCAAGGGGCCCAGCCGCCCCCTCCAGAGCGAAGAGGCCCGAGCCCGCATCCTCTTGGGCCTCCGGAGCGTCGATGCCGTCGTGCGCTTCGACGAGGACACCCCTCTGGAGCTCATCACGGCGATTCAGCCTGACATCCTGGCCAAGGGGGGCGACTACACCCCTGACACGGTGGTAGGACGGGAGGTCGTTGAAGCCCGGGGCGGCAGGTGCGTCATCATCCCCTTCATTCCGGGACACAGCAGCACCACCATCGTCCAACGGATCATCAGCGGGCGCGGGGTGGCCGCGGAGTCCAGCTCCTCATGACCCCCCTGCTGTCCATCATCCTCGCCGGCCTCTGCCTCGGCCTGGCCATCCGCCGCATCTGGGCCAATCCCAGGACACTCCTGGAGGCCGAATCCCTCTGGCATTCCGGAGCTCCCGGCGCACAGGTGCTCCGCCGACTGGACAGCGGCCTCACGGCCCGGGGCGAGCTGGGCTACCGGATCCAGCTCCTCCGGGCCCTGGCCAGCCTCGAAGCAGGGGATCGCACGGGAGCCTGGCAGGCCAGCTTCCGGGCCGGCCTGGTCCGGCTGCCCTTTTGGCGCCGATGGCCCGTCCTGGCCTACATGGCGACCCAGAAGCGGCTCTCCCCCAAGCACCGCCTGGACCTGGGCGGGGCCCTGGGTCGACGCTTGGGACCCGGGCACCGACTCCATCATTACCTCGCCGTCCTGGCCTTCCGTGCCGAACGGCGCGACCTGGCCTGGGCCTGGATGCTCCAGGCCCAGGCGGGCTGCCAGGAGGACCCCCTGGTACAGGAGGACCTCATGGTCTCCGCCCTGGGGGCCCTCTACGCCACCGAGGAGGAGGCAGAACTCCGTCCGACCCTGGAACAGCTCTTCGAGTCCTCCCTGGCCTGCCTGCGCCATCGCCATGGCCAGACTCGCTGCGCATGGGACAGGAGCGCCCCCATGGGACACCTGATGGCCTGTGGCCGCTGGGCCGATGTCCTCTCCCTCGCCGGCAGCCTCCCGAGGAAGCAGCGGCCTGCCCGGCTGTGGGAGGCCGAGGCCCTGGCCCTCAGAGAGCTGGGAAGCGCAGCCGGTGCCACCCAGGCCACCCTCGAAGGCCTTGAAGAACATCCCGATTCCTTCCGTCTCTGGATGGAGCTCTACGGGCACACCCTCCAGCGCCGGGAGGAACAGCGGGCCCTCAAGGCCCTGGAGCGCGCCCGCCCTCTCATCGAGCACCAGGAGGACGCGACCGAGGCCCAGTGGGAGTGGCTCCTGCGCCGGGCCGAATACGCCTTCTGGATCGAGGGGAATGCCGCCCAGGCCTGGAGCTTCCTCTCCGGCGTGCCCCAGCACCGACAGGGGGGGCACCACCCACCCCTACACCTCCAGATCCTGTCAGCCCTCGGGCGCTGCCAGGAGATCTTCCCGGAGGTCGAGGCCCTGCTGGAGAGGCAGCCCGAGGACCTGGAACTCCTCATGCTCCAGGCGGACTGCATGGCCGGCATGGGGGCCTGGGAAGCCCTGCTCCCCCTCCTGGACTCCTTCAAGACAGAGGGAGCCGACCGCAGCGACTACTGGCACCTCCTGGGCCTCACCCACGCCCACCTCAAAAACCGGATCCCCGCCCGGGAGTACCTCGAACGGGCCTGCGCCATGGACCCGGACCACCTCCGCTTCAATCTGGACGCCGGGCACGCCTGCATGGAACTGGCCGAGTGGGATCGCGGCGAATACTACTGGCGCCGTGCCCTCAGACTGGATCCCAGGTGCGAGGAGGCGCTCATTCAGCTCTCCGAGACCCGGCGGGCCCTCCACGACCGCAGCGGTGCCAAGGCCATCCTCAGGGAGTGCCTGCTTGCCCACCCCGAGAGCGAGGATGCCCAGAGCTATCTGGCGGAGCTGGAGGCCAACTGAGATGCGGTGTCTTGGCTCTGCCATGACGCCGCACAAGGGTGAAGGAGGGACGCAGAGGGCGCAAAGCGACCAGGCGGTCCATCCTTTCCGGGTTGCTCCGGGGCCCTCTTCAGGAGAAAGCCTTCGGGGGGTTCTCCTTCCAGAGCCCTCCCAACACGGTGGTGACCACCGGAACCCCCGGGGTCCGCACCCCGCGGTGGGCCATGCAGGTGTGGACCGCCACCAATTTCACACCCCAGGCCTCCGGACAGAGCCTGTCCTCGAGAGCATCGGCGATCTGGTGGACCATCCGCTCCTGGACCTGAAGGCGGTGGGCAAAGGCCTGCACCAGCCGCGCCAGCTTGGAGAGCCCCACGGTACCGCCGGCCCCCGGAAGGTAGCCGATGGTCGCCGTCCCCTCGAAGGGGGCCAAGTGGTGCTCGCAGGTGCTCACGAAGGGCACGCCCTCCAGGATCACCGGGCAGGGCTTGAGTTCGCCGGGGAGGGGGCTGAGCTCCGCCATGGGGTCGAGGCCGTAGCCCTCCAGGCGCTCCGCCCAGAAATCGGCCACCCGCCCTGGCGTGTCCAGGAGCTCGGGGGAGCCCGCATCGACCCCCAGGGCCTCCAGAAGCTCCCGCACCGCGCCGACGGCCCTGCTCCGGTCCACTGCCATTCATGCCTCCGCTGGATACCTCAGTGTATCCCGGGAGGCCCGCCGGGGTGGGGGGGGACATTCCCGCCCCGGGTGTGGGATCATGTCCACCGGAGAGGCAACATGACCGAGAAGACCGTCAGCTACGCCAACTCAGGCGTGGACATCAATCGCCAGGACGACGCCCTGGCCCGCATCAAGCCCCTGGTGAAGGCCACCCGGACCCCGGGGGTCCGCTCGGACATCGGGCTCTTCGGCGGCCTCTTCAATGCCCAGTTCTCCGAGGCCAAGCCCATCCTGGTGGCCTCCATGGACGGCGTCGGCACCAAGATGAAGGTCGCCCGTCTCGCCGGGAAGTGGGACACGGTGGGCGCCGACCTGGTGAACCACTGCATCAATGACATCCTGGTGCAGGGCGCCCGTCCCCTCTTCTTCCTGGACTACATCGCCGCCCAGCGTCTCGAGCCCGAGGTGATCGAGGCCATCGTCTCCGGCATGGCCGAGGCCTCCAGGAGTGCAGGCTGCGCCCTCATCGGAGGCGAGCTGGCCGAGATGCCCGGCGTCTACGCCGAGGGCGAGGTGGATGTGGCCGGCAGCATCGTGGGTCTGGTGGACGAGGGCGACCTCCTGCCCCGCCTGGAGGCCATGGCCGAGGGGGACGTGCTGATCGGCCTGCCTTCCTCGGGTCTCCACACCAACGGCTACTCTCTGGCCCGCAAGGTCTGCTTCGAGGTCTGCGGCCTCAAGGTGGAGGACCTCCTCCCCGGCACCTCCCAACCGGTCGGTGAGGCCCTGCTGGCCGTCCACCGCAGTTACCTGAACCTGCTCATGCCCTTCGTCAAGGCCCACCGCCTCCAGGGCATGGCCCACATCACCGGCGGCGGACTCACCGACAACCTGCCCCGGGTCCTGCCCGCCCACCTCGACGCCGCCATCGACACGGCCTCCTGGGAAATCCCCACTCTCTTCCGTTTTCTGATGGAGAAGAGCGGGACCAGCATCGAGGATGCCCGCCGGAGCTTCAACCTGGGAGTCGGCATGGTGCTCATCGCCTCCCCCGCCGAGGCCCCCGGCATCCTGGCCGAACTGAAGGCCCAGGGCGAGGCCGCTTGGGTCCTGGGTTCCCTGGTCCCCGGCTCCGGCAGCGTCGTCTACCGCTGATCGGTCCGGAACAACTCGTTGAAGGCCACGATCTGGCTGTCCTCGAGCAGGTTCCGGACGGCCTCGGGGTCCATGGGACGCCCCAGCAGATAACCCTGGAAGGTGCGGCAGCCCAGCCCTTCCAGGGTCTTTCTCTGGATGTCGGTCTCCACGCCCTCGGCGATCACCTCCAGGCCCAGGTTCGCCCCCAGGTTCAGGATGGTCTGGATGATGGGCAGCGCCGTGTCCTCCGGGGTCTCCGGATGGAGCCCGGCCACGAAGCTCCGGTCAATCTTCAGGGTGTCGATGGGGAGGCGCTGGAGGTAGCTCAGACAGGAATAGCCCGTGCCGAAGTCATCAATGCTGATGCGGACCCCGAGACGCTTCAGCTCATGGAGGGGGCCCGCACCGGGACGCCCCTGCTTGAGGAGTGAACTCTCGGTCAGCTCCAGCTCCAGGCAGAAGGCAGGCAGACGGGTCTCCCGCAGAACCTTGGCTACCAGGTCCACCCACTGGGGATGCCCCATCTGAAACGCCGAGACATTAACCGCCAGGCGCACCGGTTTGGGACTGAGGGCCTGCCAGGCCACTGCCTCCCTGCAGGCTTTCCGCAGGACCCACTCTCCCAGGGGGTGGATGAGGCGATTCTCCTCCGCCAGCGGAATGATCTTGGACGGAGGTACGGCCCCGAGGAGGGGGTGATCCCAGCGCAGGAGCGCCTCCATGCCGATCAGACTCCCGTCAGGGCCGGCCAGGGGCTGAAAGTTCAACCCCAGCGCCCCGGTGGCGATGGCCTCGCCAAGATAGGTCTCGAGCTCGCGCCTCTCGAGGAAGGCCTCGCTGAGGGTGGCCGTCGTGCACTGGATCCGGTTGCCGCCCTCGGTCGAGGCCCGACGGGCCGCGCTCTCGGCATGCTGGAAGAGCGTGGCCACATCGCCCCCATCCTGGGGGAAGAGACTGATGCCGATGCTGGAAGTGAAGTGGAAGTGCCGGGACCCCACCCTGAAGGGGATCCTGATGGCATCCAGCACCGCCTGGGCCACCCTGGAGGGTTCGAAGGGGTCCTGGACAGTGGGGAGAAGAATGACGAAGCGGTCCCCCCCCAGGGAGGCCAGGGTGTCCCCCAGGTGCAGGATGGCTTCCACCCGCTTGGCGATCTGCCGGATCAGCTCGTCCATCTCACGGAAGCCCAGGGTCTGGGCCATGGTCTCGAATCGGTCGATGGTGATGTACAGCAGGGCCGCAAAGTGGCTGCCCCGGGTGGCAAGCTGGGTGGCCTGCTCCAGCCGATCCTGGAGCCGGAAACGGTTGGGGAGCCCGGTGATGGGATCCTGCTGGCGCATGGAGGAGAGCTCCCCCCTCAGGAGGTGGACCTCCGCCCGGGCCTGGGCGAGCTGATCCAGCAGGCCCGCGGCGTCAAGCGCCCCGGCAGCAGGGGCCGCCTCATGGATCTCGTCGAGGGGCTTGGGCACCGACGCTCCTTGGCTGGTGTGCGATGGTTCCCATTTTATCCCAGGCAGGCAAGGGGGCGGGACGAAATCCTCTGGAGCCTGTGAACCCCGGAACCTCCCAGCCGGAAGCCGCACAGGGAAGGCAAGGGTGCGCCGTTCGGCGGTGCAGGAATCTCGTGAAGGTCGGGCCGCCTTCCGCCATGCAGTTCCCTGCTGACGGAGGTTCCCATGAATGAGGTTCTGCATCTGGTCTCCGACCTGGACGGCACCTGGATCCGCCCCTGTTCCCCACAGGCGCACCTCAGGGCCCTGGAGTCCCATCTCAAGGAACGGGAGCGTCTGGTCCTGACCTTCGCCACAGGGCGGAGTCTGGCTTCCAGCCTCAGCCTGCTGGAGGCTCATGTCCAGTTCTGGCCGGATCACCTGATCACCGACATGGGTACGGCCATCCACCACCGCAGGGCAGATGGAGGCTGGACCCAGGATGCCGACTACGCAGCCCATGTGGCCGGGACCTGGGACGGAAGCTTCCTCCATTTCGAGTCGGAGCTGTGGAGGCCCGAGGGTCTCCAGCCCAGGCCCGGCGGAGACTCCCCCTTCCACCTCGCCTTCGACATCCTCCCCGGATACCGGTTCAGGAGCTTGTGCGCCGAATTGCAGGACCGTCTGCAGGGGCTTGGAGTCCAGGTCGATGTATTGGGCACCCACGCTGGAGTGGATATTCTGCCCAGAGGCATCAACAAGGGTTCTGCCGCCCTCTGGCTCCGGAGGGCCTGCGGCCTTTCGGGCCCCCTGGTGGCCTGCGGAGACACCGAGAACGACCTCGAACTGATGGCCGATGCCGATGTGGCCATCCTCATGCCCGATGCCCCCCTGAAGACCAACTCGCGGAGGAAGCGGATCCGGCACACCTTCTTCCCCAGGGATCCCGGTCCGGCGGGCATTCTCCAAGCGCTCCGCAGCCAGACCCTGACCTACTCCAGTCTGTCCTGACCGAAGTCCCGGCTATCATCGAGCCATGCAGTCCGGGTGGCGCGCCTCCGGCAGCACCGGATTCCCCCCATGACCGCAGGATGACCTGATGCCGACCTTCCTGACCTTCACCAAGACCTACCTTGCCCCGGTCGCCGTCGCCCTCATCCTTTGGTTCATCCTCTGGCTGGCCCGGAAGATCCTGGTCAGCCGGCTCTCGGTCCTGGCCGAGCGAACCGAGAACCAGCTGGACGACCTCCTGGTGGCCGTCCTCGAGAAGACCCGGGGCTTTGCCCTTCTGGCGACCGGACTCTATGTGGGCAGCCGATGGCTGCCCCTGAGCCCCAAGGCAGACAGCATCGTTCAGAGGGTCTACATCGTCCTGCTCCTGCTGCAGGGCGCCCTGTGGGCCAGCGCCGCCATCACCTTCCTCTTCACGCGACCGGCCGGGGACGGCACCGAGCGCAGTGCCGCCAACAAGGCTTCCATGAAGGCCCTCGCCTTCACCGCCCGCATCGTCGTCTGGTCCGTCTTCCTGCTCCTCTGCCTGGACAACCTGGGCGTCAACATCACCAGCCTGGTGGCGGGGCTGGGCGTGGGCGGCATCGCCGTAGCCCTGGCGGTGCAGAACGTCCTGGGAGACCTCTTCGCCTCCCTGAGCATCGTCCTGGACAAGCCCTTCGAAATCGGAGACTTCATCGTCGTCGGAGAGGAGAAGGGCACCGTCGAGCACGTGGGACTGAAGACCACCCGCATCAGCAGCCTGACCGGCGAGCAGATCGTCATCAGCAACAGCGACCTGCTCAAGAGTCGCATCCACAATTTCAAGCGCATGACCGAGCGGAGGATCCTCTTCACCCTCGGCGTGACCTACCAGACCCCGCACGCCAAGCTGGAGCCCATCACCCGGATGCTCCGGGAGATCATTGAGGCCCAGCCCTGCACCCGCTTTGACCGGGCCCACCTCAAGGGCTTCGGGGACTCCGCCCTGCTCTACGAGGTGGTCTACTTCATGACCGAAGCGGACTACCAGCTCTACATGAACACCCAGCAGACCATCAACCTGGAGATCTTCAAGGCTTTCGAGCAGGAGGGGATCGAGTTCGCCTACCCGACCCAGACCCTCTTCGTGACCCAGAATCCCGCCCCTTGAGGACGTGGCTCGCCCTCCTGCCACAATGGAGACCAAGGAGCGCACCATGTCCGGCCACCTCATCCTCGTCCCCACCCCCCTGGGCAACCTCGGGGACCTGACCCTCCGCAGCATGGAGGTCCTCCGGGACTGCGACCTGGTGGCCTGCGAGGACACCCGCCGCACCGGGGGTCTCCTCAAGCACCTGGAGATCGAGAAGCCCCTCCAGCGCTTCGATGACCACGCCGGCCAGCTGGCCTTCGACCGGGTCTCCGCCGCCCTCCGCTCCGGGCAGACCGTGGCCTACTGCTCGGACGCCGGCATGCCCGGGGTGAACGACCCGGGCTTCGAGGTGGCTCGCCTGGCCCGGGAGGCCGGGGTGGAGGTCACGGTCCTGCCCGGCCCATCGGCCGTCACCCTGGCGGTGGTAGCCTCGGGGCTCCCCACCCACGCCTTTTCCTTCCTGGGCTACCTGCCCTCCCGGAGCGAACCCAGGCGGAACTTCCTCAAACGTCTCGCAGGCCGGGAGGAGACCACCGTGGTCTTCGAAACCCCCCACCGGATCCGGGAGACCCTTTCCGAATTGGAAGAGCTCCTCCCCGGCCGGGAGATCGCCCTGGGCCGCGAGCTGACCAAGCTCCACGAGTCCTGGTACCGGGGCACGCCCAGCCAAGTCCGGGAGCAGCTGGGCTCCGAGGGCCGGGGCGAGATGGTCCTGGTCATCGCCGGGGCCGATGCCAAACGGACCCTGGGAGAGGAGCATCAAAAGCTCGAGGGCGAGGAACTTCCCGCCTGGGCCTGCCACTTCCTTGATGCCGCCAAGGATGGAGGCATGACCCTACGGGAGGCGGTCAAGCCCTTGGCGCGGCATCTGGGCATGAGCCCCTCCGACCTCTACCGCATGGCCTCCAACCGTTAGCAAGTGAAGACATTCCGGGCCATGGTTCATCAAAGATATTTCTGGGACCAGCTTGTAGAAAAAAGCATGACAAGGGGACGAATCGGTGCCATCCTTCCTTGTAATCTGACACCTACCTTTTTTTTCTCCTATGAGCGACGCAGAAACCAAGAATCTCCAGGTCTTCACCAGCGGATCCCTGAGGCTCACCATCCTCAAGAAGGATCCCATCCCCTCCCGCGCCCTCTCCGGCAAGAGCGCCTGGACCCTCATGCTCCCCACGGCCCCCATCCGGGTCTTCACGGGTGAGGACCACGAGGAAGGCGTGGTGCCCCGGGGCAGCCTCGCCCTGCTCCTTCCGGGCTTCGGGCACACCCTGAAGCGCCACCAGGCCGACACCCCCTTCGGGTTCACGGCCCTGGAGCTGGAAGGCCCCTTCCCCGAACCCCTGCTCACCATCTTCCAGCACCCGCCCCGGCGCTGGCAGGAGCAGAGCTTCACCGCCCTGCGGAGCCAGAGCCTCAAGCAGCTCTTCACCATCTTCACGCAGGAGATGATCCATCCCGACGGGCTCCAGCTCATGACCCGGGAGCTCTTCCTGATCCTCTTCGGAGCGGAACTGGCCCGTCTGAGCGAGAAGGAAGAGGTGGGCCGCTTCCCCTACCGCCTGAACCGCTCGGTGCTCCAGCTGGTCCTGGACCACATGGAGGCCCACCTCGGCGCCAAGAACAGCGTGCCCGATCTGGCCAAGCTGGCCCGCTGCACCCCGGACCACTTCATCCGGCTCTTCCGCGAGGCCACCAGCTCCACGCCCCATCAGTACCTCATAGAGCGGCGCCTCCAGCGGGCCGTCCAGATGCTCTCCGATGGAGAGCGTCCCTCCGATGTGGCCACCGCCCTGGGCTTCTATGATGCCAGCGCCTTCACCCGGGCCTTCAAGACCCGCTTCGGCGTGCCCCCCAGCCAGTACGCCCAGGAAGCCTACGAGCGCCAGTTCAACCGGAAGTCATGAGCCGGATCCGGATCCTCTCGGACCAGGTGGCCAACCAGATCGCCGCCGGGGAGGTGGTGGAACGCCCCTCCTCGGTCCTCAAGGAACTCCTGGAGAACGCCCTGGACGCAGGCGCCACCCGACTTGAGGTTCGCTGGGAGGAGGGCGGACGCCGTCTCCTTGAAGTGGCCGACGATGGCTGCGGCATGGAGCGGGACGACCTCTACCTGGCCCTGGAGCGCCACGCCACCAGCAAGGTCCGCAGCGCCGACGACCTGGGACATCTGGAGACCTTCGGATTCCGCGGCGAGGCTCTGCCCTCCATCGCCTCCGTAACCCGCTTCGAGCTCCACAGCGCCGAAGCCCAGGGCCAGGGCTGGCGGCTGCGCTGCGAATTCGGCGTGATCCGGGAGGTCCTGCCAGCACCCCGCTCAAGAGGGACCACCGTCACCATCCGAGACCTCTTTGCCCAGCTCCCGGCCCGCAGGCGCTTCCTCAAGTCCCCGGAGACGGAACACGCCCACCTCTGGAACACCGTGACCCGGATGGCTCTGGCGACCCCCGAGGTCCACTGGACCATCCGCTGCGACAAAGGCAGCGACCTGATCCTGCCCCCCCTCCCGGATGCGGCAGGTCGGCTGGCCCCCCTCCTGGGCGAACGGCTGGGCAGCCTGGTTCCCTTCCGCGAGGGAGATCCCCCCTGGACGCTCCGGGGCTACCTGAGCCCCCTGGAGCTGAGCTTCCGGGACCGCAACCACCTCTACCTCTTCGTGAACGGTCGCGCCGTCCGGGACCGCCTGCTCCTCTCGGCCCTGGCGGCCGGTTGGGAGGGATTCTTCGCCAAGGGATCCTATCCCGCTGCCGTGGTCTTCCTGGATCTGCCCCCGGAAGCGGTGGATGTGAATGTCCACCCCACCAAGGCGGAGGTGCGCTTCCGGGACCCCCAGCGGATCTTCCCCTGGGTCAGCCGGGTGCTCCGGGAGGCCTGGTCCCAGCTCCGGGGGGATGCCGCCTCCGTGCTGGACCTGCCCCCCAGACCGCTGGAGCCCGAGTTCGAGGCCCCGGTCCGTACCCAGGCGGCGGCCCACCCCCACCTATGGAAGGACAGCGTCGAGCCCGCCGTCCGGGTCCTGGAGGAGGTCTTCCAGGCTCGCCTCGACCAGCCCTACCGCCCGGCCCCCGAAGTCCCGGCACCCAGCGCAGAGCCCTCCACGGTCACACCAGAATTGCGCTTCCTGGGCGCCTTCGATCATACCTATCTCCTGGTCGAGAGCCGCACCGGCCCAGAGCCCGAGCTCTGGATCCTGGACCAGCACGCCGCCCACGAGCGCGTCCTCTATGAGCGGCTCTTCACCCGGCGCCATGCGCCAGCGGTCCAACCCCTCATGCCGGCCCGTGCTCTGCATCTCGGGCCCGCCACCCTCACATCCCTGCGTCCCTTCCTGGAGGAGATGAACCTCATCGGTCTGGAGTGTGATGCCCTGGGGGAGGACACCCTGGTGGTCCGTGGGCTGCCCGACTTCCTGGCGGACCGCGACCCCCTGGCCCTGGTGGAGGCCCTCCAGGAGCGACTGGAGCGCGGTTCCCGCCTCGACCTGGACGCCTTCCGGAAGGAACTCAACGCCGAACTGGCCTGCCGAGCCGCCATCAAGAAGCACCTCAACCTGGACGCCCCCCTGGCGCTGCAATTGGTGCGAGATCTCATGGCCTGCCAGGTGCCCCAGACCTGCCCCCACGGACGCCCCATCCTCAAGAAACTCACCCGGACAGAGCTGGAGCGGAGCTTCGGGCGGAGGAGCTGAGCAGGTTTCACCGAAGGCGCCGACATGCCGATGAGACATCCGTTCCAGGAGGTGCCCCATGGCCGAAGGTCTGAGCCGAGCTCCCCTTCCGCAGAATGAACCGGTCCGCGCCTACGCTCCCGGCTCCCAGGAGCGTTCAGCCCTCCAGCACCACCTCTCGGAGATGGCCTCCCGGGTCCCGGAGCTGCCCCTCTTCATCGGAGGACAGGAGCTCCGCACCGGCAGGCTCGCCCCCGTCGTCATGCCCCATGACCACCACCACATCCTGGCCCAGGCCCACCTGGGGAACGCAACCGAGGCCAGCCTGGCGGTGGATGCGGCGGTGGGGGCCCAGGCGGGGTGGGCGGAGCTCCCCTGGGAGGGTCGCGCCGCCGTCTTCCTGAGAGCGGCCGAGCTCCTGGCGGGCCCCTGGCGGGACACCCTCAACGCGGCCACCATGCTGGGCCAGAGCAAGACCTGCCACCAGGCGGAGATCGACAGCGCCTGTGAGTTCATCGACTTCCTGCGATTCAACGTCCACTTCTACCGCCAGATCCTCGAGCAGCAGCCGGAAAGCGCCCCCGGCACCTGGAATCGCCTGGACCACCGGCCCCTGGAGGGCTTCGTCTACGCCGTGAGCCCCTTCAACTTCACCTCCATCGCCGGCAACCTCCCCACGGCCCCGGCCCTCTGCGGCAATACCGTGGTCTGGAAGCCCGCCCGCGCAGCCCTCCTGAGCGCCCACGCCATCATGGACCTCCTGCGGGCCGCCGGGCTGCCGGATGGCGTGATCAACCTGGTGGCCGGGCCGGCCGAGGAGATCAGCACCCCGATCCTGGCCTCCCCCCACCTGGCGGGCATCCACTTCACCGGCTCCACCGGAGTCTTCCAGTCCCTCTGGCGCCGGGTGGCCGATAACCTGGACCGCTATCGGGGCTATCCAAGACTGGTGGGCGAGACCGGCGGCAAGGACTTCATCCTCGCCCATGCCAGCGCCGATCCGGACGCCCTGGCCACGGCCCTGGTCCGGGGGGCCTTTGAGTACCAGGGCCAGAAGTGCTCCGCGGCCAGCCGGGCCTATATCCCGGCCTCCCTCTGGCCAGGCCTGCGGGACCGCCTCATCCCCCTGGTGGAGGCCCTCCGCCCAGGGGACATCCGGGACTTCAGCCACTTCCTGGGGGCAGTCATCGACCAGACCGCCTTCCACACCCACCAGAGCGCCATCGAGGCGGCGCGGTGCGCTCCCGGCACGAAACTCCTGGCAGGGGGCCATTGCGATGGCAGCCGGGGCTGGTTCGTCCATCCCACCCTGCTCCTGGCCGAGGACCCCTTGAGCCCTACCATGACGACGGAGCTCTTCGGGCCCATCCTCACCCTCTTCATCTACCCGGACGGGGACTGGAGCGAGACGCTGGCCCTGGTGGACCGCACCAGCCCCTATGCCCTCACCGGAGCGGTCTTCGCCCGGGAACAAAGGGCCATCGAGGAGGCCCAGAGAACCCTCAGGCAGGCCGCCGGGAATTTCTACATCAATGACAAGCCGACAGGGGCAGTGGTGGGCCAGCAGCCCTTCGGCGGTGCCCGGCGGAGCGGCACCAACGACAAGGCGGGCTCGGCCCTCAACCTGCTCCGCTGGATCAGCCCCCGGACCCTCAAGGAGACCCTGATCTCTCCGACGGACCACCGCTATCCCTACATGATGGGCTGAGGCGCACGCCCCTTCTCAAGCGCCTCGATGGCATCCTCGAGGGCATTGCGGACATAGCGGTTGGGGGCCGCCGGGATCTGGGCGCGGAGCCAGGGCAGCTGCCCCCGCGCCGGAGCCCCCATGGTGCCCAGAGTCCGCGCGATGAGCTGCTTGGGGTGCTGCTCCATCTGATCGTAGGCGCTCTTGAGCTGAGGGATGGCCGGGGCGCCGATGCGGGCCAGGGCCCCGATGGCGGCCTCGTAGTAGAGGGACTCCAGGCTCCCCAGGTGCTGGACGAGGATGCCGATGAGCTCCGGGTTCCGGGTGCGGATCACCCCGGCGAAGTCCAGGAGGTCCTTCTGGAAGTACCGGGCCTGCCCGCCCCAACCACTGAGGATCTCGGCCCGGCGCAGCAACTTGAGGACCCGCCCCTCCGCCACCTCCGCACCGGGCCCCAGGGCCGCCAGCATGCGGAGGGCCTCCTGACGCTCATACAGCGGCTCCGGACGGTCCAGCTGGGCCAGGAGCGCATCCCGGCTGGGGACTTCCCCGCCCTGGAGGCCATGGGCGAGGCAGAAGCGCATCAGCTCAATGCGGCTCTCCCGGTTGATGACCTGGGGCAGGACGGCGACGATCTTCCGGCCGCAGAGGGTGGCGAGCCTATCCAGCTCAGGGCTGCGCGGAACCTCCCGCACCTCCCGCGAATGCCCCGGAGCCACGCCCTTCAGGAGTCCCTCGTGGAACTGCACCACCAGCTCTGCCAGGTCCCGGCTGGGGGGGGCCTCCGCGATACGCCCACAGAGCCAGTCGAAGGCCTGACGCCGCTCCCGCCCCTCGCTCTCACTCCAGAAGCGGAAGAGGAGCTTCATCAACTCAGGATCCCCCTCCACCCCATAGCGGCTGCCGTAGCGCTCATAGGCCGTGAAGGCCGCCCCCAGATCCGTCTTGCCCCCCTCCCGGCTCCGCAGACGGGAGAGCACCTGGGTGAGGAGCCTCCCGCTGTCGATGGGCACGGGGCGGCCGATGCGGCCTTCCTTGGCCTCGGCGAGAAGGCGCCCCGCCCGGTCCACGAGCCTCTTGCGCGGGGCGGCGGTGTGCTCCGCATCCCTCAGGAGCAGGTCGAGGTAACTCCAGGGCCTGCGGGAGCGGGCCATGAGCCCCTGCACCGCAGCCCACTCGGCGTCGTCCAGCTCCCCACCCCCCTCCAGGTAAACCAGCACGGCGCCTGTGCGCTCGTCGTCGTCGGGTTCCGCGATGGTGGGGAGCACCCCCACCAGGAAGCGGCGGTAGGCCGGGGACTCGCGCTTGTAGCGCACCAGGAGCCAGGTGACCTGCTCATGGATCTTCCCGCAGGGCCCCTCGAAGGGGATCGCCGTGGCCTCCTTCACCAAGCACTCCAGCTTGGCGGGGGTGCCGATGTCCTCCATGGCCCTGCGGACCGGAGCCCAGCGCGCCTCGCAGGGGTCCGTGGCCGGTTGCACGCCCTTTGCGGACTCCGGCGGCCGGACCTGCCGGAGATCCTCGAAGAGCCCGGCCAGATCTGGGCTCAGCTCGACACTCTCCGAAAGGCTTCCCGCCACCTCGCCTGAGACCACATCCAGGAAGCGGACCTGGAGGGCCACGGAGCCCTCCAGGCGGGTGAAGGTACCGGTGAGGATGTAGTCGATGGGCGCGAGCTCACCGATGCGCCGGGCCTCGGATTCATCCATGAGGCCGCTCGAAGCGAAGGCCTGCTCCTTGAGGACCACATCCAGGCGCTCCCGCTCGAAGAGCCGCACCGCTGGGGCCAGCCCCCCCAGGGCCGTGGAGAGCTGCTCGGTCAGATAGGCCCCGAAGCCCCGGTCCCCGTATCGCTGGGAGGCCGTGCCCTTCAGGGGCATGACGGCGAGGCGGATCCGTCGTCCCGGCGCCATGTGGGCCGCCCGGTCCGCGATGTCCTTGAGCGCCAGAGGGAGGGGCCGCGGACTGGCGGCCATGGCAGGTGCAGCCACCACCAGGGCGGCGGCCAGAAGGGCAGAAAGGGAAGGTCGATGCATGGGACTCCAGGATCAGGCCCGAGAGGCCTGGTGAGGGAGGGACACCCAGAAGCGGCTCCCCGGTTCGGCAGCTTCGTAGTGGGCCTCGCCCCCGTGGTCCTGGGCGATCCGCCGCACAATGGCCAGGCCCAGGCCCATGCCCTTCCGCTTGGTGGAGAAGTACGGCTCGAAGATCCGCTCCCGCGCCTCCGGCGGGACCCCCGGCCCGGAGTCCCGGACCTCGAGCCTCACCCGCCCGCCCTCCTCCTGCAGGGTGACGGCGATCCGCCCCTCCCCCTCCAGGGAGGCCAGGGCGTTGTCCAGGAAATTGATCAGCACCCGTTTCACCATGTCCTCATCCCAGCTCACCGGAAGAGTGGCCTCCGGGAGCTGGAGTTCCCAGGAGACCTGGGGATGATTGGGTTCGTATAGGGCCATGACCTGGCGCACCAGCTCGACGGCGTCCAGGGCATGGAACTGGGGGACGGGCAGCTTGGCGAAGCGGCTGAAGCTGTCGACGAGGCGCTGGAGACTGAGTACCTCCCCCAGGATAGTCTCGGCCCCCTCGGCGACGAGCCCCGCTTCAAGCCCCCCCTGGGTGGCCCGCCTCAGGAGGCGCTGAGCAGTGAGCTTGATGGGGGTGAGGGGGTTCTTGACCTCATGGGCCATGCGTCGGGCGACCTCCTGCCAGGCGGCCCGCTTTTCCGCCTGGGCCAGCAGGGTGAGGTCCTCCAGCACCGCCAGCTCGCCCCCGTCGACGAGGGGCAGGACCATGGCCCGGACCGGGCGGCCCTCACCCTCACTGCCGATCCTCAACTCCTCCTGCAGGGGACGTCCCGTTTCCCGGACCCGCTTCTGGAGCTGGGCGAGGTTGCCGAATCGGGGCTGGGAGGAGAGATCCTCCCAACGATCCCGCTCCGGAACCCAGTCCTGGGCCTCCAGCCAGGCCCGGGCGGCAGGGTTGAAGGCCCGCAGGCTCCCATCCCGCTGCCAGCTCATGATGCCCACCGGGAGAGCCTCCAGGAGCTGCCCCAGGTAGGCCCTCTGGCGTTCGATGCGCTCTGCCTGGGCGATGATGGCCATGCGCCCGGTCTTCAGATCCCGGGTCATGTGATTGAAGCTGCGGCAGAGAAAGGCCAGCTCATCCTTGCCCTCCTCCGGCAGGTTGGTCTCCAGGTCCCCCATGCCCACCCGCTGAGCCGCCTTGGCCAGGGAACGGATGGGCTCGGAGATGGTACGGGACAGGTTGAGACCGACCCAGAGGGCGATGAAGATGGTCAGCAGGGTCAGGAGGAGGAAGCTGCTCTGGGGCAGGGTCTCGAAGCGCTCCCGATCCTGGGTGATCTGGACACTCTCCTGGTTGCGCTTCTCCAGGCGGGTCAGCCCTTCGGCCAGCTCCTTGGGGGTGAAGACCCCGGCGACCCAGTCCTCCTGCCCCAGGCCCGGGAGGACCTGCAGGGTCCACCAGCCTCCGCCCTTCTCCTGGAGCCCGTCCCCCTGGGCAAGATCGGCGCTGGGAAGCCCCTCCTGGCGAGCCTGCGCGACCCGCCCTCCGGCCATGCGATGCACGAGGAGGTCCAGCCCGGCATCCCGCCGGAGGGCATCCAGGTCTTCACCAGGGCGTTCCTGGACGAGGTTCAGCCCCACCTCCACCCGCCGCCGGAGTTCCTCCCGGTAGGAGCCCGCCAGGCGGCCGCCATCCTGGATGACCCGGACCGTGTCGGGCTTGAACCAGCGGTCAATGTTCTGACTGATGAAGCGCCTGCCGGTGAGGTAGAGCATCAGGCTGGGCAGGATCCCCACCACCAGGAAGGAGAGCACCAGGCGGGTCCGGATCCGGGAACCGAGGATCCCGCTCCGGCGCTCGAAGTAGACCTTGGCCAGACTCCGCACCAGGATGAAGAGCAGGGTCATGATGGCCATGAAGTTGGCCAGCCCCAGGGCCAGGAGCCCCCAGCGGGAGGGGGCGTCGATGCCCGAGTCCACTTCCACCCCGAGGAACTTGTAGAAGCGGAAAAAGCCCCAGATGAGGACCGCCAGGCCGGCGGCGATGTACAGACGGGTCAGTTCCGAGTTCCGCTTGGAGGCCATGGCCCAGTCTACCCTGGCGGCCCGGATCGGAAACCACATGGGATACCCTGGAGGGATGCCGAATTGGGAACCCCAGCCAGCCCTGCCCTTCCTCCTGGAGGAGGAGACCCCTGATCCCGCCCTCCTTCGCCTGGGCGAGGCCAGCACCGACCAAGTCAGGGACGGGATCCCCTTCGAGGGGAGCACCTTGCCCCGTCTCCGGGGGGAGTTCTGGACCTCGCGGCAGCGGCAGGCCTCCAACCTCCACGAAATCTCCTACCGGGCCTGCTACAAGCCCCAACTCCCCCGTCTCTTCATCGAGCACCTGACGGAGCCGGGGGACCGGGTGTACGACCCCTTCAGCGGGCGGGGCACCACCGCCTTGGAGACCGCCCTCCTGGGTCGCCGGGTGGCAGCCAATGACATCAACCCTTTGTCCCGCATGCTCGCCGAACCCCGGCTCACGCCCCCGGACATGATGGAACTCCAGTCCAGGCTGCTCACCATTCCCCGGAGAGGAGCGCCATCAGACGGGACGGAACTTGACATGTTCTACCACCCGGATACGGAGGCCGAGATCCGTTCCCTCCGCCGCTACCTTCTGGAGCGGGAGCGAAGCGGGTCCATGGATGCCCTGGACACCTGGATCCGCATGGTGGCCACCAACCGCCTGACCGGGCACAGCCCGGGTTTCTTCTCGGTCTACACCCTCCCCCCCAACCAGGCGGTGACCGCTGAGAAGCAGCGCACCCTCAACGAGAAGCGCGGCCAGATGCCCCCCTATCGGGACACCCACGCCCTGATCATCCGCAAGAGCCGCCAGCTCCTCAAGGGACTGTCGGAGGCCGAGCTGGAGAGGCTGCCGCGGGCTGCGCAGGATGCCATCTTCACCACCCGGGACGCCCGGAGCACCCCCGAACTGGAGGATGGCTCCGTGGCCCTCACCGTCACCTCGCCCCCCTTCCTGGATGTGGTCCATTACGCCAAGGACAATTGGCTGCGCTGCTGGTTCTGCGGCCTCGACGCCGAGACCATCGGCCAGGGCATCACCATGGCCCGCACCCTCAGGGCCTGGTCCGAGGTCATGGCAGGGGTCTTCGCAGAGCTCCATCGCCTCACGCGCCCCGGCGGGCACGTGGCCTTCGAGGTGGGCGAGATCCGCCAGGGCACCCTCCAACTCGAGGATGCGGTCCTGCCCCTGGGACGGGCAGCGGGCTTCGCACCCCTGGGCATCCTGATCAATGAGCAGGACTTCACCAAGACCGCCAACATCTGGGGCGTCTCCAACAACACCCACGGCACCAACACCAACCGGATCGTCCTCTTCCGGAGATAGGGTCAGCCGCCCCCCAGACAGTAGAGGGCTGCATCCTCGCCATCCCGGTAGTAGGCCCTGCGGATGCCCTGGAAGCGCCAGCCCTCGGCCTCGTAGAGGGTCCGGGCGGGCAGGTTGGAGACCCGGACCTCCAGGTGGAAGACCTGGATGCCCATGCCCACCAGAACCCGGTGCGAAGCGCGGAGCAGATGCCGCGCTGTGCCCTGACGACGGAAGGCTGGAGACACCACGATCCGCAGGAGCTCCGCTTCCCCGAGCACCGGCTGGGCAGACCAGCGGGCAAAGCCGATCCCTTCTGCCATCAGGATGCACTCATGGTCGCCCAGGGGTCCCCAGGCCTGGCCAAAGGCCCTTGCATCCAGCGCGTCCAACCATTCGGGGACCCCGGAACCGGGCCCCAGGGTGAGGATGCGGTTCATCGGGAGAGGCCCTGGCGCAGCTCCGGGCTCAGGTGGACCGAGGCCTCGGGGAAGTTGACCTCGGCATCCGTCTCCCGCAGGTAGTAAGGCACCAGGGGGGACTCGGGAACACTCCCGACCCGCTCCCGGCAGATGGCCACCAGCCCCGAGAGCGTCGCCTCATCCTCGGAGGAGAGCAGCAGCGGGCAGGGACCCAGGTGGATTTCGGCCTTCTCCCGGAAGGGCCGTGGGGCCCACCAGGGCAGCCCCTCCAGATGCTCCGCGAGGTTGGCCAGGGGGAGCCGCCTCCCCTCGCTCAGGGCCGCCCCCCCCCACTTCTGGGCGAAGGTCTCCTGGCGTTGGCCATCCAGCAGGATCCAGCAGGGTGCAGCAACGCCTCCCGCCCGGAGCGCCCGGGCCCGGAGCTCGAAGGCGGAAAAACCCCAGGTAGGCAGACCGGTGAGGGCCAGCCCCTCGGCCGTGGCGACTCCGATCCGCAGGGCCGTGAAGCCTCCTGGCCCGACACAGGCCACCACCCCCTTGAGTGACCCGGGGCCAGCGCCGGCCTCGGCCAGCAGGATGCCGATCTCCGGAATCAGGGCATGGCTATGGCTCCGCCCCTGCCCCAGGCACACCTTGCGCACCCAGTGCCGCTCCGGCGTCACCAAGGCAAGATGGAGGTGCTCGGTGGTGGAATCTAGGCCCAGGATCATGGTCCCTCCCACGGGAAAAGGCGGCTCCGCAGATGCGCGAGCCGCCTTCCAGCCACTCGGGCTCCGGGACTAGACGTTCTTGGTGACCTTGCCCGCCTGGAGGCAGGAGGTGCAGACGCGGATGCGGCGGGGCACACCGTTGACCAGGGCGCGGACGTTCTGGAGGTTGGGATTCCAGCGCCGGTTGGTGATGTTGTGGGCGTGGGACACGTTGTGTCCGAACTGGGGCTTCTTTCCGCAGACTTCGCACTGACGGGACATGGCAAACCTCTCGAATCCGGGTACGTCGATACCAAAGGAGGATTAGTGTATCAGGTTGCCCACGGATCTCAAGGTGTATTCCCGGGTCCCCCGGTGTTTCAGAACATGACTTGGATCACAGTCCGAGCTAAAATGGGAGATTCGGCCAGGATAGGTTCCGCCCCTGGCCCACCTGCTATCGCCACCATGATGCGCCCTGCGCGCCCTTGAGAGGTTTCCCATGTCCCACCCCACCAAGTTCGGCAACCCGGCCGTCATCGGGCTCACCGGCTTCGGCATCACCACCTTCGTGCTCCAGATGCACAACCTCGGCCTCTGCGGCCTGGGTCCGGTCTTCGGTCTCGGCCTCATCTTCGGAGGCGGTGCCCAGCTCTTCGCCGGGTTCCAGGAACTCAAGATCGGCAACAACTTCGGCGCCTGTGCCTTCACGGGCTATGGGGCCTTCTGGATCGCCCTGATCCTGACCCTGATCTCCGGCCGCTACAGCATCTTCCCCGCCCAGCCCCATGATGTGCTCTGGTTCCTGATCGCCTTCACCATCTTCACCGCCGTCCTGTGGGGCGCCGCCCTCAAGCATGGCAAGACCCTCATCGTGATCTTCACCACCCTGCTCCTGGGCTTCATCTTCCTGGACCTGGACCACATGGGGATCGAGATCTTCAAGACCATCGCCGCCATCGACCTGATCATCTGCGCCCTCTCAGCCCTCTATGGCGCGGCCGAGGTCATCTACAAGGAAGCCTACTGCCCCGGAGCCGAGAGCCACTGATCCGGAGGCACCCCTTCCCTGCAGAGAACGCGGCTCCGGCCGCGTTCTCCATTTTGGGGGATGTGCCGACTTGAATATTGAGACAGTGTCTCAATATCATGTCTCCATGAGCACTGCCCACCCCAGCCCCGATCCCCTCGGGCTCCGGATTGACATCCACGCCTTCATCGAAAGCTTCGTCCATACCCTCGAAGCCCGGGATTCCTACACAGCAGGCCACAGTCAACGGGTCTCGGATCTGGCGGGCGGCCTCGCCGGCGAGCTGCGCCTGCCCCCTCGGGACATCCTCTCGGTCCATATCGCCGGAGACCTGCACGACATCGGCAAGGTCGGCATCCCGGACGGAATCCTCCTCAAGAGTGGGCCACTCTCCTCCTCGGAGCGGGAGATCATGCAGGGCCACCCCCTCATCGGCCACGACATCCTCAAGGGCGTGGCCGGTCTCGAGGGGATCGCCAGGATGGTCCTGCACCACCACGAACGCTTCGACGGCCGGGGGTACCCCGGGTGCCTCAAGGGCGAAGCCATCCCGCTGGGTGCCCGTATCCTGGCCATTGCCGACAGCTACGATGCCATGACCAGCAACCGCACCTACCGCCCCGTCAAGTCGCATGGATCGGCGCTTGAAGAGATCTGGCGGGAGCGGGGTCGGCAGTTCGACCCCTATCTGGCCGCCTGCTTCTGTGCCCTCCAGCAGGACGCCTTGAGAAGGATCGCCTGAGCGTTCAGGCCAGCAGCCCCCCCAGGGCCTCCACAGCCTCCCGGATCCTGGACACGGGGGTGGCCAGGGGCGGCATGAGATAGAGACAGTCGCCCATGGGCCGGACCAGCAGACCATGATCCAGGGCCTTGCGGTGGAACTTCCAGCCGAAGCGGGCCTCGACCGGGTGAGGGAGGCCGGTGGCGGGGTCCACGATCTGGCAGGCCGCAATGCAGCCCAGGGTGCGAGCGCGCCGGACGGAGGGAAGGCCATCCAGGCTCCCCCAGGCCTCCCGGAGGGCCTCTGCCAGGGCCTGGGCCCTGGCCATCACGGGCTCGTCGTCAAAGATCGCCAAGCTGGCACAAGCCACGGCGCAGGCCAGGGGGTTGGCCGTGAAGGTGTGCCCATGGAAGAAGGTGCGCCACTGGGTGTAGTCCCCCCAGAAGTGCTCGTAGACATCGTCCGTGGTCCAGGTCAGCGAAAGCGGCAGGGTCCCGTTGGTGAGCCCCTTGGAGAGGCAGAGGAAATCCGGCACCACCCCGCACTGATCGAGGGCCAGGAAGCTCCCCGTGCGCCCGAACCCGGTCATGACCTCGTCCAGGATCAGATAGACCCCAAAGCGATCGCACTGATGGCGGATCTCGCGGAGGAGCTCGGGTGCCCAGAAGCGCATGCCCCCGGCACCCTGGACCAGGGGTTCGGCCACGAAGGCGGCCATGGTCTCCCCGTGGGCCTCGAAGTAGGCCCGGACGCCCTGGCGGGCGGCGTCCAGATCGGGCCCCGGCACGGAACGGAGCTCCCGCCTCGGGTCCTCAGGAACCTGGAAACGGTCGCAGTGCAGCAGCAGGGGCCTGAAGATCCCAGTGAGCCAGTTGTCCAGTTCGCCGACCCCAACGGCGCCCAGAGTGTCCCCGTGGTAGCCCTCACGCAACGCTCCAAAACGGACCCTGCCGGCCCGTCCCTGCTGGATCTGCGCCTGGAAGGCCATCTTCAGGGCGACCTCGATGGCCGTGGATCCGTTATCAGAGAAGAAGCAGCGCCGGAGGCTATCGGGCAGGCGGGGGCGCAGGCGGGCCACCAGCTCCAGGGCGGGCTCATGGGTGAAACCCGCGAACATCACATGATCCAGTTTCGCCGCCTGCCGCTCCAGGGCCCCCAGGATCCGTGGATGCCCATGGCCATGGACGTTGCACCACCAGGAGGAGATGCCATCCAGGACACGCCGTCCGTCCTCCAGGATCAGGTCCACACCTTCGGCCCCCACCACCGGGAGGGGCGGGGTGTCCAGGTGCTCCTTCATCTGGGTGAAGGGGTGCCAGACATGGGCCATGTCGAAGGCAAGGCGTTCGGACCAGTCGGAGGGGAGGCGGGGAGTCATGGGCAGTCCGGATCAGTCGGTCAGGAGGGTGTGATCGTCCTCGAGGATCCCGACTTGCATCGGGAGGATCCGGCGGAGGAGGGCAGCATTCTCCCTGGCGGCGTCGAAGGCTCCGTCCACCCCAGGGTTGAGGATGACGAGGGGGATCCTCCAACCTCGCGAGAGGAGGACCTCACAGGTGAGCAGGATGTGGTTGAGGGTTCCCAGGCCGCCGCGCCCCACCACCACGGCCGGAAAGCCCAGGGGACCCGCCCAGTCCAGGAAGGAGGTGCCGGCAGCCAGGGGGACGAGGACCCCGCCAGCGGGTTCCAGGAGGAGCCGGGTGCCCCGGGGGACAGGACGGGCCGTCCAGACGCGCATCCTGTCCAGATCCAGGTTCAGCCCCTCCCGCTCGGCGGCGGCCATGGGCGAGAGGGGCGCGCGGAGCACGAGCCCCGTTTCCGCCTGGATGCCCTGAGCGACCAGCCGAGGGGCGTCCGCCTCAGGATCGCGATCCGACTCCACTCCGGTCTGGAAGGGCTTGCGATAGACCACGCGCCCGGTCTCGGCCCAGGCCCGGGCGATGCACACGGAGACATGGGTCTTCCCGACGCCTGTGTCCGTGCCGAGCACCCAGAGGGGCGAAGGCAGATCGGCGAGCTTCAACGCAGGGCCTCCATGGCCCCGATCAGGGCCTCCACATGGGCATCCTCCAGATGGGCCCCGGTGGTGATCCTCAAGCGGGAGGTCCCTTCCGGCACCGTGGGGGGACGGACCGCCCGGATGTCGAAACCCAGGCACTGGAGGGCCCGGGCCCGCTTCAGGGTCTCGGCCTCGGCCCCGATGATCAGGGGGATGATGGGCGAGATCCCGGGCCCCAGGCCCAGGGCCTCGCGGATCCGGCGGGCGTGCCCGAGGGCCCGCTCCCGGCGCCAGGTTTCGACCCTTGCCAGGCGCACAGCTTCCAAGGAGGCCCCGATCGTGGAGGGTGGCAGGGCAGTGGAGAAGATGAAGCCCCGGCAGTGGTTCACCAGATGCTCCCGCAGGGGCACCTCACAGGCCACGAAGGCCCCGAAGGTGCCCAGGGCCTTGCCCAGGGTCCCCATGTGGAGGGGGATCTCCCCGTGGACGCCCTGGGCCTCAGCCAAGCCGGCACCGCTGGCACCCAGCAGCCCGGTGGCATGGGCCTCGTCCACCATGAGGAGGGCCTGGTGCCGCCGGCAAAGTTCCACCAAAGCCGGAAGATCCGCGGCATCGCCGTCCATGCTGAAGATGGAGTCGGTGACCACCAGGGCCCGGTTTTCATGGGAGGCCCGGCTCTCCCAGGCCAGAAGTTGCGCCTTGAGATCCCCCAGGTCCAGGTGCCGGTAGATCCCCAGGTGGGCCCCCCGGGCCTTGGCCGCACGACACCCGTCCACGATGGAGGCATGGTTGAGGGCGTCGGAGAAGACGGCATCCCCGGGCTGCAGGAGGGCGGGGATCACCGTCGCATTGCATTGGAACCCGGTATTGAAGAGGAGGCAGGTCTCCTGGCCTTTCCATGCGGCCAGGGCGGCCTCCAAGGCGTCGTGCAGGGGGCTGGTGCCCCGCAGCAGGCGGGAGGCTCCGGAGCCGGAGCCATGGGCAAGGGCAGCCACCCTCCCGGCCTCAGCCAACCTGGGATCCGTTCGCAGACCCAGGTAGTCATTGGAGGAGAAGTCCAGACCGACAGGCGCCTGCACAACCCGGTTCCGGCTGTGGGCGGAACGATCCCTCACGGCCTCGTTGAGCCGCTCAAGCCAGGGGTCGGGGATCCGGGGTCTGCTCACGGGAACTTTGAAAACCTGAAGGCCACTTCAGGACGCAGGGAACAGTCTGACCCGCTGCCACCTTGAGGGCAATGCCCCCCCAGGGTGATAGAATCCAGGTATCCCCGCATTGGAGGCCAGACATACAATGAATATTTCATACCAAACCGCCGCCCGCGATCGCGCTGGTTTTGTGCGGAGCGTCTACGCATGGCTGATGGGTGGCTTCGTGGTGGCCGGCATCGGCGCTGCGGCCTGTCCCTTCGTGGCATCCTTCCTCATCCCCCTGACCGGACGTTTCTTCCCCTTCGCCCTGATCCTCGCCTTCTACGGGACCTTCCTCTGGGCCAACGCTGTCAGCCGTCGGCGCCCCCAGAACCGCTTCGCCTTCGCCGCCTTCACCTTCGTCGCCGGCGTCCTGGCGGGCTTCGCCTCCCTGATGGCCGCCAGCCAGAGCGGCCCTGGCATCGTCCTCGCCGCCCTCGGCATGACCGCGGCCGACTTCCTGGTCATGAGCCTGATCGCCCTGGTCTCCAAGAAGGACTTCAGTTTCCTGGGTGGCTTCATCATCACCGGTCTGGTCATTGCCATCGTGGGCTCCCTGATTGGCATCTTCATGCACGTGGAGCTGCTGCACCTGGCCATCGCGGCCATCATCGTCATCGCCTGCTCCGCCAAGATCCTCTATGACACCTCGCTCATGATCCGGAGCGGGGACACGGGTGATGCCGCCGGCTTCGCCCTCTCCCTCTTTGTCAGCCTGCTCAATATCTTCCTCTCCCTCCTGCGCCTCCTGGGCGGTCGTCGGGACTGAGGCGGAACTCTCCCAAGGAAAGGTCCTCCCACATGCTGAAGCACGCCCTCCTCCCCTTCGTGGCCCTGGCCCTCACCGCCCAGACCCCGGCCACGGAAGCACACCACGCCAAGCCCCACGCTGCAGTCAAGCCTGCCGCCACGCCCGCTCCAGAAACCGACAAGGTCCTGGCCTGGATCGGCAAGACACCCCTCAAGCAGTCCGACTTCGACCTCTTCATCGAGCTGGCCGTCCCCCCCCAGCAGCGGAGCATGCTGGCCATGGTCCCCAGCATGAAGCAGCAGTATCTGCGCCAGTTCCTCGACCTCAACCTGCTGGCCGCCAAGGCCCGCCACGAGAAGCTGGACAAGACCAAGGCCTACCGCGACAAGCTGGCCATGCGGGAGCGGGAGACCCTGGCCGTCGAGCTCATCCAGACCAAGAGCGCGGCCTTCCAGTCCGAGATCAATGTCTCCGATGAGGCGGTCAAGGCCTATTACGAGAGCCACAAGGCCGATTACTCCAAACCCGAGACTTACACCGTCCGCCACATCCTGATCGGATCCAAGAATCCCCAGGACAAGGAGAGCAAGGGCCTGGACGAAGCGGAGGCCAAGGCCAAGGCCCTCAAGGTGCTGGCTGAGCTCAAGACCGGCAAGAAGATCGGCGACTTGGCCAAGGAATACTCCGACGACCCGGGCAGCAAGGACAAGGGTGGCCTCTACGAGAACGTCCCCTACGGCAAGTTCGTCCCCGAGTTCGAGGCCGCGGTCAAGACGCTGCAGCCAGGGCAGTTGAGCGAGCCCGTCAAGACCCATTACGGCTACCACATCATTGAGCTGGAGAGCCGCAACCCCGGTGAGCTGACCCCCCTCGACAAGGTCAAGGACAAGGTCAAGCAGGACTGCACCTATGCGCAGCAGGAAGCGGTCTACAACAAGTTCATCGATGAAACCAAGAAAGAGCTGGGCTACAAGGAGGAGGTCCCTGTACCACCGGCCGCCAGCCGGAACCGTCGGCGTCCGGCGGTGCGAGGGGCCAAATGAGGAGGTTCGTCCCTTTCCTGCTCCCTGCCCTGGTCCTCTCCGCCGGAGAGGTCCAGGAGGAGATCCTGGTGGTCGTGAACAACCACCTCATCACCCGCAAGACCTTCCAGCAGGCTGTGGAGCAGGAACACGCGGCCCTCTACCGTCAGTACTCCGGGAAGGAGCTGGACGCGAAGCTCCAGGATGCCCGGGAGAAGACCCTGCAGGGCCTGATCGACAGCTATATCCTCGGGGACAAGGCCACAGAGCTGGGCATTGTCATCCCCGACGATTACCTGCGGAACTACGTCGATGAGATCAAGAAGCAGAACAACTTCTCTTCCGACGCGGACTTCGAGCGGGCCCTCCGGGCCAGCGCGGGCGTCAGCCTGCCTGAGTTCCTGAAACGGCAGAAGCAGGAGATCATCCGCCAGGAGGTCCTCCGCCGGGAGATCTACGCCAAGATCGCCATCGAGGACCAGGAGCTCCGGGCATACTACGAAGACCACAAGGACGAGTACCGGCAGCCCAGCCGCTTCCGCATCCGGGAGCTGGTTCTCCCCAAGGGGACCACCGACGAGGAGAAGGCCGCCACCGCAGCCAGCCTCCAGGCCATCCACAAGGCCCTGGCGGAGGGGGCCTCCTTCGAGGAGCTGGCCAGGACCTACTCCACCAGCCCCAGCAAGTCCACGGGCGGAGACCTGGGATGGATGGGCAAGGGGCTCCTGCTGAGCAGCATCGAGCAGGCGGCCCTGCGCCTCAAGCCCGGCCAGATCTCCGCAGCGGTCGAGACGGACAAGGATGTCTACCTCGTCCAGCTGGTCGCCTCCGAGGAGGACCTTCCAAAACCCTTCGAGGAGGTCAAGGCCCAGATCCTGTCCAAGCTCCAGGAGCCCAAAGCCCAGAACGCCATCGAGAACTATCTCAACAGCCTGCGCATCCGTGCCAATGTCCGGTACATGGTGCCTAGGGACAAGCTCCTGAAGGGATGACCTTGAGACTGGACCTGTTCCTCAAGAAGACCCATCTCCTCAAGCGCCGGGAGCTGGCGCGGGAGCTCTGCGAAGAGGGCATGGTGAGGATCAACGGTACGCCCCGCAAGGCGAGTGCCGAGGTGAAGGCCGGCGATGAACTGGCCTTCCCGATCTACAACCGTGCCCTCAGGGTCCGCATCCTGGCCGTCCCAGAGGGCAATGTGGCCAAATCCGAGCAGTGGTCCTTCGTGGAGATCCTGGAGGACAGACGCCTCCCGCTGGATGAAAGCGCCCTCGAAGACCCCACCCTGCCCCGCCCCAAGCCTCCCCGGGAGCACTGACATGAGCCAGACACCGATCAAGACCCTCAAGGAGGGCGATGTCTTTGTGGGCTTCCTTCTCGCCCAGGAGGCCTCTTTCAAGGTCAGCGCCAAGGGGACCGAGTATCTGGAGGCCAAGCTCGCCGATGCCTCGGGCGATATCAAGGCCTTCCTCTGGGACCTCAGGGCCATCGAGGGGGATCTCGACCTCATCCAGCCCCAGGCCTTCCTCAAGCTCAAGGGGAGCATCACCTCCTTCAACGGCCGGCTCCAACTCAAGCTCGACAAGCTGCGCTTCGCCCAGGACGGCGAGGTGGGGGACCTGGCCCAGTTCTTCCCGACCAGCGCCCGCTCTGCCGAGGACATGCTGAGTGAGCTGGATGCCCGGATCTCGGCCATCGGAGACCCCTGGATCCGCAGGCTGCTTCAGATCCTGCTGCAGGACGACCTGCCCCTGCGGGAGGCCTTTGCCAAGGCCCCCGCTGCCAAGAGCCTCCATCACGTGCGCCTGGGGGGGCTCCTGGAGCACACCCTCTCGGTGGCCACCATGGCCGAGAGGGCCTGTAGCCACTATGGAGAGCTCCATGCTGACCTGGTCATGGCCGGAGCCCTCCTCCACGACCTGGGCAAGACGGCAGAGCTGACCTACCAGAGGAGCTTCGGCTATTCGGATGCCGGCAACCTGCTCGGTCACATCACCCTGGAATCCCTCTGGATCGACAGGGCCATGGCGCAGCTGGACGGTTTCCCCGCAGAGCTCAGGCTTCAGCTCCTCCACATCGTCCTGAGCCACCATGGCCGTCAGGAATACGGATCCCCTGTGGTCCCCAAGACTCCCGAAGCACTCCTGGTGCACTACCTGGATGACCTCGATGGCAAGCTGGAGGCGGTCTTCCAGGGGATCAGCGACCAGGCATCCTCCGCCGGGAACTGGACCCCCTACTCCCGATCCCTTGACAGGCCTCTATATACGGTCAGGTGGCCCAAGAGCAAATAGTCGTATGAATAGTTTTTTGCCTTAATTTTACAGGAGACCCTAGACAAGCGGAAACCTTTGCCCGATATTCCATGCACTCCCCCCATCAGGGCGTCACTGCACGGCATATTAAGCACCTAAAAGCTGGATTCAAGGCAGTTTTTCCCCATTCAGCCCATGCAGGTCAGGAATAGCGAGGCAGCCATGAAGTCATCCCGCAAGGCCAAGCGATACGACGACTCCGTTCTCCCTGGTGACTTCAGTGGGTATGACCAGTTCGAGACGGTGGATCTTGCGGGGGATGGGGTGCTGCAGGGCGAGATCCGGCGCCGCGGACACTCCGTGGAGGTGCGCCAGCTCTCTCTGGTGCAGACGACCCCACGGCGCCTGAGTTTCGCCAAGCTGCGCTCGAGAGCCGAGATCCTCACAAGGCACGCCACCTACCTGGGTGAGCGGCTGGAGATCGTGGACCACGACCGCCGGGGAATGTACATCCAACTCCGGAGCCTGCCCCCCTACAAGGACGACAATCAGATCCAGTTCAATGAGATCTGTATCGGTCGGGACAAGATCAGCATCAAGCGGATCGCCTTCTACCGCAAGGATGAGGTCAAGGAACAGGTTCCCCTGAGCCTCACAGAGGAGGCCTTGGAGTTCCTGCTGGGCGACATGAGGCGCCTCCTGACCACAGCTTGATCAGCCGCGGAGCCTCTCCGAGAAGGCCCGAACCCTCTCCACCAGCGCAGCCGTGCTGAGGCCTTGCTCCTCCAGCAGGGTGGGCTGGTGCCCATGGGGGACAATGCCGTCCGGAATGACGCAGTGCAGCAAGGGCTTGACGATGCCAGCCTCGGCGAGGGACTCCGCAAGCGCCGAGCCGAAACCTCCGGGGCACCCCTCCTCAAGGGTGACGACGCCGCGCACCTTCCCGCTCCAGGCATGGAAGAGCTCTTGATCCAGGGGTTTCACAAAGCGTGCATCGATCACAGCACAGGAGATCCCCTCGGCCTGAAGACGGGCGGCCACCTCCAGGGCAGGTGCCACCATGGACCCGAGGGCGGCCAGAAGGAGATCTCCGCCCTCGCAGAGGACTTCCCCCTTCCCGAGGGGGAGCGGGCAGATGGGATCCTCCAGGGGCACGCCCACGGCCTGTCCCCGCGGATAGCGGAGCGCGGCGGGATGACCGCAGTAGAGGGCGGTCAGGAGCATCCTGCGCAACTCGTTCTCATCCCGGGGGGCCATGATGATCATGTTGGGCATGAGACGCAGGTAGGCCAGATCATAGAGGCCATGGTGCGTGGGACCGTCAGCCCCCACTAGGCCGGCCCGGTCCAGGGCGAAGGTCACGGGCAGGTCCTGCAGGCAGACATCATGCAGGACCTGATCGAAGCCCCGCTGCAGAAAGGTGGAGTAGATCGCACAAAGGGGCCGCAACCCCTGGGCGGCCATACCGGCCGCGAAGGTTACGGCGTGCTGCTCGGCAATGCCCACATCGAAGCAGCGAGCCGGCAGGGCCTTCTGGAAGAGGTTGAGCCCGGTCCCATCCAGCATGGCAGCCGTGATGGCGACGATCTTTTCATCACGTTGGGCAAGATCCACCAGGCTCTCGGCGAAGACCTTGGTGTAGGAGGGAATGGCACTGCCGGCGGCCTTCATCTCCCCGGCCTCAGCATCGAAGGCGGTCACCCCATGCCACTTGAGGGGATCCTTCAGGGCAGGGTCATAGCCATAGCCTTTCTTGGTCTGGACGTGGAAGAGGACAGGGCCCTCCTCCATCCAGGTCCTGGCCTCGGCCAGGGCCTTGGTGAGCGCAGGGATGTCATGGCCACTGACCGGCCCCACATAGCGGAAACCCAGGTCCTCGAAGAGGAGCCCGGGGATCGCCACTCGCTTGAAGGCCTCTTCGCTCCACTTGGCCGCCTGGGCCAGGCGCCGGCTCACGCCGGGAATGGGGATGGTCTTGATGGCACCCTCGATCCGGTCCCGCCACCGCCGATAGTACTGCCCGGAGATCATCTGGTTCAGGTAGCCCTGGAGCGAGCCCACATTGGGGTTGATGCTCATGTCGTTGTCGTTGAGGATCACCATGAACTTCCGGGTCTCCAGGTACCCGGTCTGGTTCAGCCCCTCGAAGGCCTCGCCGGCGGTCAGTGAACCGTCGCCGATGACAGCGATGCTGGTGAAGTCCTGCCTCTGGAGATCCCGGGCGACGGCCATGCCCAGGGCGGCGGAGATGCTGGTGCTGGAGTGCCCGGCCCCGAAGTGGTCATAGGGGCTCTCGTCCCGCTTGGGGAAGCCGGAGAGTCCACCATGCTTGCGCAAGGTGGGGAAGCGGTCCATGCGGCCGCTCAGGATCTTGTGCGGGTAGGCCTGGTGCCCCACATCCCACACAATGCGATCCTGGAGGAAGTCGAAGGTGTGGAAGAGGGCCACGGTGAGCTCCACCACACCGAGGTTGGAGGCGAAGTGCCCCCCGGTCTCGCTCACCGACTCGATGAGGAAGCCCCGCACCTCCGCCGCGAGCCGCTCCAGCTGGGCGGGACTGAACTGGCGGATCTGCTGGGGAGCCGCAAGGGACTGAAGCATCGGGTACTGGTTCAAGAGGTCCGCTCCGCCATGTATCGTGCCCAGGCGACCAGGGAGCCGGGGCGCGGCAGGGAGGCCAGAGCTGCAAGTGCCCTGGAAGTGGCCTCGGCCAGGGCAGCCCGGGCCCCTTCCAATCCCAGAAGCTTGGGGTAGGTGATCTTCCCACGATCCTGATCCTTGTTCACCCGCTTGCCCATCTGCTCGTCCGTGGAGGTCTCGTCCAGGAGATCATCCTGGATCTGGAAGGCGAGCCCCATGGCGGCTCCGGCCTCGCGGAGGGATGCCCGGCAGACAGGATCAGCTCCGGCGGCCACGCCGCCCATCTCCAGGGAGGCCCGCAGGAGGGCACCGGTCTTCAGGCGGTGGATGAGCTGGAGGTGGTCCAGGCCATAGGCCTGACCCGATCGGGTGAGGATCTCCCCCTCCAGATCCAGGGATTGGCCCCCGACCATGCCCCGCCAACCCGCAGCCTCGGAAAGGAGGGCGACGAGTTCCACCCGCAGCCCAGCTTCGATACCGGCAGCCCCCGCCAGAACCCTGAAGGCCTCAGTGAGGAGACCGTCCCCGGCCAGGATGGCCTGTCCCTCACCGTAGACCTTGTGGTTGGTGGGACGGCCTCGCCGCAGATCATCGTCGTCCATGGCTGGCAGGTCATCATGGATCAGGGAGTAGGTGTGGATGTATTCCAGGGCCACAGCGCAGGGGATCACGAGCTCGGCACTTCCGCCCACCGCTTCGGCCGCCAGCATGCAGAGGACCGGGCGGACCCGCTTGCCACCGGCCTCCAGGCTGTAGCGCATGGCCGCCTGAAGGGTGGGAGCCTCCCCGTGCTGGAAGCGACCCAGGCAGACGGGATCGAAGATCGGCAGGAAGCGGGCCAAGTCGGCCTTGACCTGTTCCAGGGGTTGCGCGGTCACGATGGATCCCCTTCCATGGGCTCAGCCCGGTATTCACCCCCGAGGCTCTGGCGGAGCACCAGGACCTTCCTCTGGGCCTCAGCCAGCTGCTCCTGCAGAGCGCGGCTCAGCCCCACCCCCTCTTCGTAGCGCAGGAGGGCCTCCTCAAGGGTGAGGTGCCCCCCCTCAAGCTGCTGGACGAGCGCCTCCAGGCGGTCCAGTCCATCATCGAAGGAGGTGGGTGGCGTTGTCGACATCCTGCAATTCTAGCCTCAAAAGGGACTCCGGGCCTGAGCCCGGAGTCCCTGGGAAGCGGAGAGCCTTAGTCCTTGCCCAGTACGTTGGCCAGGTTGAAGATGGGCAGATACATGGCGATGACGATGAAGCCGATGATGCCGCCCAGGATGGCGATGATCAGGGGCTCCATGAGGGAGGTCAGGGCCGCCACAGCGTTGTCCACCTCATCCTCATAGAAGTCCGCCACCTTGGAGAGCATGGCGTCCAGGGCGCCGGTGGCCTCGCCCACCCCCACCATCTGCACCACCATGGGCGGGAAGACCTTTGTCTCGGCCAGGGGTGCGGAGATGTTCCGCCCCTGCTCCACCGCATCCTTGCACTTGAGGATGGCGTTCTGGATCACCATATTGCCCGAGGTCCGGGCAGTGATGTCCATGCCCTCCAGGATGGGCACACCGGAACTGGTGAGGGTCCCGAGGGTGCGACAGAAGCGCGCCACGGCCACCTTGCGGAGGAGATCACCGATGATGGGGATCTTGAGGAGGATGGCATCGATCTGGAGGTGCCCCGCCTGGGACTTGTAATACTGCCGGAGCCCCACCACCAGGATGATGATGAAGAGGAGCACGATCGGGAAGTAGTTGATGAGGATCTTGGAGATCCCGATGCAGATCAGGGTCGGTGTCGGCAGAGAGCTGCCCATGCCCTCATACATCTGTGAGAAGACCGGGATGACCTTCAGCATGATGACGGCCACCACGGCGATGGCGATCAGGATGACCGTGACCGGATAGGTCATGGCGCTCTTGACCTTGCTGGTCAGCTTCACGGCCTTCTCAATATAGGAACTCAGGCGCTGGAGGATGATGTCCAGGATGCCGCCGGTCTCGCCGGCCCCGACCATGTTCACGTAGAGGTCATTGAAGGCCTTGGGGTGCTTGGCCATGGCGGCTTGCAGGGTGGCCCCCTGCTCGACATCCTGCCGGACAGCCTCGATGGTCTTCCGGAATCCCGGTCGGGGCTGCTGGCTCCCCAGGATCTCCAGACACTGGACCAGGGGCAGGCCGGCATCGATCATGACGCTGAACTGGCGGGTGAAGATGGCCAGGTCCTTGGGTTTGACCTTGCCCAGGGACTTGGACTTGGCCCCTTGGGCCCGGACCGAGAGGACCTGGACGCCGTTGCGCTTGAGCGTGGCCGCGGCCCCATCCCGAGTGTCGGCAACGATGACACCTTCCTGGATTTCTCCGAGCCGGTTCTTGCCTTTCCATACAAACGCTGGCATGGTCACCTCTTCCAAACGATGGGGCTAGGCTAAGAATAGATCCCTATTTACCACTTGTGAAGCGATCACGTGTACTTGATATTCGGGTTCCGGCCGCCCAGGACCGTTGCGGCAGGGGCCTTGGCGTTTGTCGGGGCCGCCCCGGAGAGGCCCACCCCACGATTGATGAGCTCCCGAAGCTCGTCAGCGTTGCTGCTGTAACCCATGGCGACATCCTGTGTGATCTCCCCCCTGAGGACCAGGTCGGACAGGCTCTGGTTGTAGGTCTGCATCCCGTATTTGAGCTGGCCGGTCTGCATCATGCTGTAGATCTGGTGAACCTTGTCCTCACGGATCAGGTTCCGGATGGCCGGATTGGGGATCATGACCTCGATGGCGAGAGCCCGACCCTTGCCGCTGGCCTTGGGGATGAGGGACTGGCAGAGGACCCCTTCCAGCACGAGGGAGAGCTGGGCACGGACCTGGGGCTGCTGGTGGGCGGGGAAGACATCGATGATGCGGTTGATGGTCTGGACGCAGGAGCTGGTATGGAGGGTGCCGAAGGTGAGGTGGCCCGTTTCAGCGATGGTCAGGGCCGACTCAATGGTCTCCAGGTCCCGGAGCTCGCCCACTAGCACCACATCGGGATCCTGGCGGAGAGCCGAACGGAGGGCCTTCTTGAAACTGTGGGTATCGGCGTGGATCTCGCGCTGGTTCACCAGGCAGCGCTTGTGGTTGTGGACATATTCAACCGGGTCCTCGATGGTGAGGATGTGGAGGGATTCCGTTTCGTTGATGCGGTCCACCATGGCAGCCAGGGTCGTGGATTTGCCCGAACCGGTCACGCCGGTGACCAGGACCAGGCCCCGGGGTTTCTCGCAGAGGCTCTGGATGACCTGGGGGAGCCCCAGCTGATCGAAGGAGCGGATCTGTTCGGGGATGGTGCGGAAGACACCCGCCGTGGCCCCCCGCTGATTGAAGACGTTGGCACGGAAACGGGCAATGCCCTGGAGTCCGAAGGAGAAGTCCACCTCCAGATCCTCCTCCAGCCGATGCTTCTGCTGATCGGTCATCACGCCGTAGCAGAGCCAGCGGGTCTGGGAGGCATCGAGGGGGGGGAGCTTGAGAGGCACCATCCGGCCATCGATCCGGATCTGGGGCGCGGTATCCGTGGTGATGTGGAGATCTGTGCCTCCGTATTCGACCATGGTCCGAAGCAACTGCTGGAGCGGTACGACGTAGTTTGCCCCGTTGTCAGACATGCGATCCCCCCTCTTCAGAGAACGGTTTCCCGAACGATTTCCTCGATATTGGTCACACCATCCAGCACCTTCCGGCACCCGGAGCGCCGCAGGGTGATCATCCCGTCCTTGATGGCCTGCTCCCGGAGTTCCATGGCGGAGGCTCCCGTGAGGATCATATCCCTCATGGTCTCGGACATCTCCAGGACCTCATAGAGGCCCACCCGCCCCTTGTAGCCCCGCTTGTTGCAGACCTCGCAGCCCTCCCCCTTGTAGAGGGTGACGCCGCGGTCCACCTCCTCCTGGGTGAAGCCGACCTTGAGGAGGGCCTCGGGGGGGAGCTGATGGGGATCTGGCACCTTGCAGTTGGAGCAGAGCCGCCGCACCAGGCGCTGGGCACAGATGATGTTCACCGAGGTGGCCACCAGGAAGGGCTCCACGCCCATGTTCATGAGGCGGCTGATGGTGCTCGGAGCGTCGTTGGTGTGGAGGGTGGAGAGCACCAGATGGCCCGTGAGGGACGCCTTGATGGCGATTTCGGCGGTCTCGAAATCCCGGATCTCACCCACCAGGATGATGTTCGGATCCTGCCGGAGGAAGGAGCGCAGAGCCGCAGCGAAGTTCAGGCCGATCTGTTCCTTCATCTGCACCTGGTTGATGCCGGCGAAGTTGAACTCGACCGGATCCTCGGCGGTGATGATGTTCACATCCTCCTGGTTCAGCTTGGCGATGGAGGAATAGAGGGTGTTGGTCTTGCCCGAACCCGTGGGCCCCGTCACCAGGACCATGCCGTAGGGTTTGGAGATCTGGCGGTCCCAGGCCACCAGACTCTCGGACTCGAAGCCCAGCTTGGTGAGATCGAGCATGAGCTTGTCACTGTCCAGCAGCCGCAGCACGATCTTCTCGCCGAAGAGGGTCGGCAGAATGGAGACGCGGTAATCGATGACCTTGTTCTGGCCGGAAAGATGGACCCGCAGCTTGATGCGCCCGTCCTGGGGCAGGCGCTTCTCGGCGATGTTGAGCTTGGCCAGGATCTTGATGCGGGAGGTGACGGGGTCCTTGAGCTTGAGATTGGGCCGCATGACCTCCTGGAGGAGGCCATCGATGCGGTACCGGATGCGGTAGCTCTTCTCGTAGGGTTCGATGTGGATATCCGAGGCCCCCTTCCGGATGGCATCGATGAGGACCATGTTGACCAGGCGCACCACCGGCGCCTCTTCGCTGCCCTTCATCAACGCCGCGGCATTGATGTTCTCCTCGTCCTCCTCCAGGGAGGTGTATTCCGTGTCCGTCTCGGAGAGCTCGTCCTCCATGGCCTTGAGGTCCAGGGCCGCGTCCATGGTGGCGTCATCGAAGACCGGGGCACGGGGGCCTCCCGGACGGCTGCCCGTACCCTTGCCTGTGGCCTCCTCCCGGAGTTTGAGGGCGCTGGAGCCCCCATAGTAATGTTCGATGGCCCTCACCAGCCCCATCTCGGACGAGACCACAGGATCGATGTTGTAGCCCGTGTGGAAGCGCACATCATCCATGGCGAAGATGTCTGTGGGGTCGGACATGGCCAGAGTCAGCACATTGCCACTGCGCTGGAGAGGCAGGACCTTGTGCTTGAGGGCGAGTTCCGCCGGCACCAGGGCGACCACCGTGTTCTCGATGGGGGGCCACTGCTCCAGGTCGGCGGCCGGAACGCCGTACTGCATGCCCAGAAAGCTGACGATGTCCTGATCCGAACAGTAGCCCAGGCGCACCACGATGCTGCCCAGCTTGCCTCCCTCGCGGCGCTGCGTCCGGATGGCCTCCTCCAGCTGAGCATCAGTGATCAGCTGGGCTTTGACTAGCATTTCGCCTAGCTTGCTGGCCAAGGGCGCCTCCGGGTCCACGAAATGTCGGAATTCTATCACTCAGTATGTCTTGCTGCCCCCGTGAATCACATCACTGAAGATAGTCCCCCGTTGAATCGGCGCATCTCCCGGATGCACGCCTGATTCCGGAGGGCGCCGGACGGAGGGCCCGCCGGGCCTCCCAGCGGCTCCATCTGGCATAAATCCATTGACCAGCTATGCTTTCTGCATGTCCGACTCCAGGAGCCCCCAGCGCCGCATCGAGCAGGTCCGGGATCTCATCCGGGATAAGGGTCTGTCGCGACTCGACCTGGAACTCCTGAACGAGATGATCCAGCTGGGAGGAGGCGACCTGGTGCCCCTCCTGGAGCCGGGTACCGACCCGGACGGCCGGGAAGATCAGGCCATCCTCCGGCTGAAGCGGACCTTCGGACTTTTCCTGTCCTTCCTGAACCAGTTCCCAGAAAAGCGTCTCGGCGAGGCCCGTCCGGCGATGGGCCTGGTCCTCACCCATGCCCTCGAACAGTTGGGCACCCTGGCTCAGGAGGCCCACCGGGCTCTGCTGGGCCACCAGCAGGAGTCGGAGTGGGTGGTCCAGCTTCTGGACCTCATCGCCAGCCTGCGGACCATGGCCTCCTCCCTGGATACCCGGAAGGCTGACTGGGGAGCCGAGCACTGGAGCGCATTCCTCCAGGAGAGCCGCCCCGTTTTCCGCAAGCTCTTCCAGATCCTGGAGGGCGACCCCGGGGGTTCAGCCCTGGCCGGCCGGATCAGTCAGCAGATCAAGACCCTCAATCGGGCCCTCCTGGCCCGCAACGGACGCCACATCGAAGCGATCCGGAAGCTCGAGGGGCTCCTGGAGAGCGCCCTGCCCGACAACACCCGGCACATGGCCGAACCCCTCCTGCTGGTGCATTACGTAATCTCGACCCTCCGCGTGACCCTCAGCCTGCCCCTGGACCGGGGGATCCACTGGCCCGCGGTGGAACAGGTCCGGGGCAGCCTGCAGTGGCTCTGGAACCACCTCGGCTGGAGCCTGCCCCGGATCGAGGAGCCTGTGCTGGCCCAGAAGCTCCCGGGAGAAGTCCGCACCCTCCTCAAGCAGCTCCGGCAGGAGCACCCCCCCGCCTTCCGGATCGTCGGCCGGGCCCTGGTCAGCCACCTGGCCCTTCTCTCCCTCGTGGAGCAGATGGAGCTGGCCGCCAATGCCAGCATCCAGGAGCGCTACGCCCAGGTGCCCGTCTTCTATGTCATCGAGACCGAGCTGGGGCGTCTGGCCGAGCGGGTCTACCACCCCAGGGTGGCCGAACACCTGCCCAAGGGCAGTGAGGAGGCTCTCCTGCTGGGTGCCTTCCTCCGCCAGGCGGTCCTCACCCTGGTCCAGGACCAGTCCACCATTCGAGGTCTCCTCCAGCCCCCCCTGGTCAATCAGGACTCCGACCAGCTCGCCAGCAGCCTGGACAACCTCAAGGCCCTGCTCCTCAGTCACCAGCGCCAGCTGATGGCCGACCTGGTGGGACTCTTCTCCCCCGAGCTCCGCCAGCGGCTCTTCCCCGACTCGCCTTCCCTGGCCGAGG
Source organism: uncultured Holophaga sp. (assembly GCF_963677305.1). Classification (GTDB taxonomy): domain Bacteria; phylum Acidobacteriota; class Holophagae; order Holophagales; family Holophagaceae; genus Holophaga. The sequence continues at coordinate 781,572 of NZ_OY781925.1, read as the reverse complement.
AAGGTGACCGTCTGCGGCGGCGCCTCTTCCACCTCTGGGAACACCTCGACCCCGCCCTCCAGCAGATCCAGGTCCACCGGGAGCTTCAGGACATGCCCCGCCTCGCCCTCACCCTGGCCCAGGCCCAGAACCGGGTGGCGGCCTTCCGCCGCAGTCCCGAGTTCCTGCTCATCCGAGCCCAGGACCGCCTGGAGTTCGAGCGCCTCGCCGCCTCACTCGCCCGCACCCTGGAGAGCCCAGAGGATTTGACCCGCTCCCTGAACGAGGCCGCCGAGACCGTGGGGGAGATCCTGCGCTTCCTGGATGTCTTCCTCCTCCGGATCAATGGCCGGATCCCCCTGATCCGCCTGGACCTGACCCATGCCCAGGAGGGCCTTGAGATCTGCTCCCGCCTGCAGCAAGGGCTCCCCCCGGGCCCGGAGCGCACCAAGGCGACCCACCTGCTCATCCAGGTCGGCAAGTCCCTGGGGGTCCGAGACCCCCAGACCGTCCAGCTGCTCAAGCGCTGGGTCAGGACCGAGCGCAGCGGAAAGGACTCCGGGATTACCCTGGCCCCCCTCATCTCACACCTCGAACGCCTCTCGATCCGGCTTGAAGCCGCCATGAGCTGAGGACAGGCGTGCCCACGATCCGCATCCTCGAGATGCATCCCACCCCGCGACTCGCCGAGCTCCGGACCGCCCTGGCCTCCTGGGGCTTCACCCTCCTCGAGGGCAACGGCGGAGACACCCTTCTCCTGGCCGGGGACCGCCCCGATCCACGCTTCATCCCACCCCAGGAGGGGGACATCCTCTGGTGGGTTCAGGAGGGCAGCCCTGAGGAAGTGAGCGACGTCCTCTCGCGCCGCCCCGGCTGGGTCCTCCGCCAGGCCAGCCCCCTGGAGTCCGTGAGGGAGGCTCTGGACCACCTCCGCAACCGGGATCTGGGCAGCGAGGGCTGGCTGCGCCAGATGCTGCACCTGGCGACCCTGGACGAGCTCCTGCGCCCCATCCTCGCCAGGGCCATCCGTTTATCGGACGCTGCTGCGGGAGCCATCTGGGTCAGAGACGAGGACACCTTCTACCAGCGCGTGGGTGAAGGCTTCCCCGAGGCCCCCATCCCCCTCGATGAAGGGGCGGCCCTGGTCCAGGCCGGCCAGGCTTGGCTCATCTGCCCGGGCGAGCAGGTGGCCCTTCTCCGCCTCCGGGGACCCAAGGGCGATGCTGCTCAGTACCTCGCCTTCCTCAAGGATGTGGAGGAGCTTCTGGTCACCACCTGGCAGCTTGAGCGGAGCCGGGCCCTCTCCTTCAGGGACGACCTCACCGTGGCCCACAACCGCCGATGCCTCGAAGCCGAGCTGCCCCAGGCCATCCGCGACGCCGCCGCCCGTCGGGAGCCGGTGTCGCTGCTCTTCCTCGATGTGGACAACCTCAAGGCCATCAACAGCCGTTACGGCCACCCCACCGGGAGCCGGGTGCTCACCACCGTGGCCCGGGAGGCCCAGGGCATGATCCGCACCCAGGATCGCCTCTACCGCTACGGCGGGGATGAATTCTGCATCCTCATGCCGGGCACCTTCGCCCAGGGTGCCACCAAGCTCGGCGAGCGGCTCATCCAGCGCCTGACCCGTCCCCTCGGGGACGAGGTCCCCATCAGCATCAGCATCGGCATCGCCGCCTACCCGGACCACGCAGACGGTGCGGACCATCTCCTGGAGCGGGCTGACCGGGCCCTCTTCCAGGCCAAGGACGCCGGGAAGGGGAGGGTGGTGGTGGCCCAGTAGCGACCCGGCTAACGGAAACTGCCGGCCACAGACCTCAGCAGCGGCTCAGGGGCAGGGTTGCGGGGCAGGGTACGCAGGGCTCCATACACCGCAGACTGGGCGCCCCGCAATTCCAGGGAGCCGCCCCCCAGCGATTCCAGTTCAGGCTGCCATGGCGCCAGCCTGGGGGCCCTGCCCTCGCGGATCCGCCCCACATCCAGGAGCACCATCAGCAGAAGCTCCAGGGCCTGTCCCACCTGCTCGCCCTGGGCCTGGGGGAGATCCTTGTCCGGCAGCAGGGAACCGGCAGCCTCGCCAAAGGAGCGCCCCCCAAGCAGGGCCAGCCAGGCTTCCACCTGGGCCTGCACCCGGTGGAAGGGTGCGGGGTCCAGGTAACGGAAGGTCCCCCCCGAGAGGGCGAGCCACCGCTCCAGCTCTCCGCCCTCCCAGCCCGAGGCGCGAGCCACGGCAGCCAGATCCTCCACCGGGAGGGACTGCATGGGGATGCGCTCGCACCTGGAACGGATGGTCTGGAGGACCGACTCCGGACGGTGGGTGACCAGGAGGAAGTGGGCCCCGGTCGGGGGCTCCTCCAGGGTCTTGAGAAGGATGTTGGCACTGGCGCTGTTGAGGCGATGGGCATCCTCGATCAGGATCCAGCGATGGCAGCCCGGCAGGGGTGCCTGATGGGCCCAGCGGATCACGCCCCCCTCCACCAGGTCATCATCCCGGATCGCGCCGATGCGGATCAGCCCGGCCTTGCCCTCCGGGGCGATGCGGAGCAGGTTGGGGAGCTCGGCGGGCAGGGGCTCGGCCTCAAGGATCCGGCAGCCCTCGCACCGCCCGCAGGCGCTCCGGGTGAGGCAGAGTTCCCGCTGGGCAAGCTCCAGGGCCACCCGGCGCTTGCCGATGCCCTCCGGCCCCGCCAGCAGGACCGAACCCGAGAGCGTCCCGGCCGCCACACGGTCATGGAGCCGCTGGCGCAGGGCGGTGTGCCCCCTGAGACCCGGGTTGAACATGCCTACTCCACCGGGAAGCCCGAGGAGCGGAGCAGGGGGGTCAGATGGGCCCAGATGGACTGGTGGACATCCTCGGCGGGATGGTCGGCATTCACCAGAGCCACCCGGTGGGGCTCCCGCTGCGCAATGGCCAGGAAGCGCTTGCGGACCCGGGTGTGGAACTCCAGAGTCTCGTTGTCGAAGCGGGTCTCGGAAAAGCTTCCGCCCGCCGCCAGGTTGCGGGCGCGGACCCGCTCCAGGGAGATGGCCGGGTCCATGTCAAGGATCAGGGTCATGTGGGGACGGAGGCGCCCGAGGACGAACTCGCCCAACTTGTCCATGGTGGCCTCGGGTATCCCCTGAGCTCCCTGGTAGGCTCGGGTGGAGTCCTCGAAGCGATCCACCAGGATGGTGCGCCCCGCCTCCAGGGCCGGTCGGATCACCGTGCTGAGGTGCTGAGCACGATCAGCATAGAAGAGAAGAAGCTCGGACTCGGGGCACCACTTCTCGCCGGAGATATGAGGGGTGAGAAGGAGGGTCCGCAGCTCGCGTCCCAGAGGGGTGCCCCCGGGCTCTTTGGAGGCCATGGCCGGCACCCCCAGCGAGACCAACCGGCGGAGGAGCAGCTCGATCTGGGTAGACTTCCCAGCCCCTTCCACGCCCTCGATGGTAATGAACAGCCCAGACAAACGACCTCCCGCTTCCATTGGATCCAAGGGAAGATCATACCCTGCCCGACGCCCCACAGGCATCGTGCTGCACATTCCTCCGAATGCGCCTATGCTTGCTCTACACCTCACCTGGAGAGAGCCGTGCTCGAGTCCCTTCGATGCCCCAGCTGTTCCACCCACTATGGTCTCCGACCCGAGCGGGTGCAGACCGGAATCCGGCGGGCCAAGTGCTTCAGGTGCAGCCATGTATTCGGGATCGAGGATGTGGTGGCCCGCCTCCTCCCCCCGACCCCCGAGCCGGTCCCGGCTCCCCTCATTGAGGAGGTCCCGGGGCTCGCGGCAGGGGACCTGGCAGGACTGGACCTGAGTGAGGACCTCTTCGAAAGCCCTGTCCCAGGGGCAACTTCGCTGGATGATTCCCTCTGCATCGGGGACCTCGAGGACTCCGGGGAGGAGTTGGAGAGGACCCTGGTGGACTTTGTCCCTCCCCCCCCTGACCCAGGGGCCGAGCCCCACTACGCCTCCGCCAGGGACGCCATCAACCGGCTCCTGGGCGACGCCCCCCCTCCGACCAGCACACGCGCCTTCCCCGGTGCCCGCAGCAGCAGCCCCATGGATGTCGAAGCGACACTCGAGGCCCTGGAAACCACCCTCGGCGGCGTCCTCCAGGAAGAGCTCGCTCCGGAGCCCACGCTCTCCCCCGACTCCGACACCCTGTCCACGGTCCGCATGACCATGGAGGACATGGAAGCGGCCCTCCAGCCTCCCCAGGAGGCCACCGACGCCTCCCGGCAGACGCTATCCGTGCCCATCACAGAGCTGATCCCCCCGACCAGCACGCTGCCTCTCCCCGAGCCTGTTCCCGTCACGGTTCCGGTACCCCAGGACCCCAACCTCCTGAAGCTCAGGATCGGTGAGGACCTCTACGAGAGCCTGAGCACGGACCAGATCGCTACCTGGGTCGAGCAAGGCCGGGTGCTGGAGAACCACCTGGTCGCCCGCCAGTTCAGCGACAACTGGATCGAAGCCAGCAAGGTCCCGGCGCTGCGCCCGGTCTTCGAGCGCATCCGGCGACTCAGGAGCATCCTCCCGGAGGAGATTCCCGCGGCCCCGGCCCCCGAATCCTCCAAGCGGAGCCTCTTCGGCGGCCTCTTCGGGAGGAACTGATGATGCTGGGGCTCCTCCTCTCAACGGCTCTCGGGCTCGCCCAGGCCCCCGCTCCGGCCCAGGCACCCCTCCAGGGGCAGAAGGCACCTGCACCCCAACCCCTGAGCTACACCAGCCGCCGATGCACCTTCAAGTGGGACCAGCTCCTGCCCCTCGACATCGGTATCGACGGCATCAAGATCAACTCCATCTTCTTCGACCAGAAGGAGATCAAGATCGTGAAAACCATCCGGATGGGTGCACGCGCCCAGGTGGATGTGACCAACACCTCCCAGCGCAGCCTGCGCCCCGGCTTCGCCGTCGCCGTCTTCGACCAGGAGGATCGCCTCCTGGGTGTGGCCAGTGGCGGACCCTGGATCATTTCCCTGGCCGCCGGCCAGACCTCCACCTATGACCTGGACTTCTCCAATGTCGTGGAGCGGCTGCCCAAGGGGGCCTACTTCATCCTGAGCGCGGAACTGGCGGACTGAGAGGCGGTGTCGTGGCTCCGCCATGGCACCGCAAGGGGTCGAAAGGGGAGACGCAGAGGGCACGAAGCGGCTGGACGCCTCCCTTTCCGGGTAGGCAGGCCCTACTGGGCCTCCTGTTCCCGGTAGTGCTCCAGGATCTCCGTAGGTGTGGCCGTGGCCGTGCCCACCTTGGCCACCACCACACCGGCAGCGGCGTTGGCCAACATGGCGGCCTCCTTCCAGTCGGCACCGGAGGCCACCGCGGCACTGAAGGCGGCGATGACCGTATCGCCGGCTCCACTCACATCGAAAACCTCCCGCGCCTCGGTGGGGATGATCCAGGGATCCCTGTGCCCCGTCTCGGGAGAGATGAGGGCCATCCCCTTCTCCGAGCGGGTGACCAGGAGGCCCTTCAGCCCCAGGTCCTCGGCCAGACGCTTGGCGGCCTTGAGGAACTCCGCTTCCGTGCGGACTGGCGTTCCGGCCAGCTCCACCAACTCCCGGGTATTGGGTGTCATGAGGGTGGCCCCATGGTAGAACTCGCGGTGGTCGGGCTTGGGATCGACGATCCAGGGGATGTCCCGCTTCATGCAGACCTCCCGGACCCGATCCATGAGACCTTCTCCGACCACGCCCTTGGCGTAGTCGGAGATGATCAGGGCCTCCGCCGTCTCAAGCGCCCGCTCGAGGGCTTCGCAGAGCCCCCCGACAACGGCAGGCTCCAGAAGGCCCGGATCCTCCCGGTCGATCCGGAGCATCTGCTGCTGGAGGCCGATGACCCGAGTCTTGATGATGGTCGGTCGCGACGAGTCGAAAACCAGTCCATCGGCTCCCACCTCCAGCTTGGCCAGCAGACCCAGGAGACGGTTGCCCGCAGCGTCGTTCTGCAGGGTGCCCAGGAGGATGGGCTGGGCCCCGAGGGCCTTGAGGTTGGCCGCGACATTGGCCGCACCGCCGAGGACAGACCTCTCACGGGTCACCCGCACGATGGGGACCGGAGCCTCGGGGGAGATCCGGGTCACCTCACCGAAGAGGTATTCGTCGAGCATCAGGTCGCCGAGGATGGCCACCCGGCGTCCCCGGACCCGCTGGAGAAGGGCCTCAGCCCGGCTTCGTTCAAGTCTCATCGTTCTTCCTTGCGGCTGGCCTGGTCCGGCAGCATGACGGGGATCCCGTCCACGATGGGATAGTGCAGACCGCACTTCCGGCAGAGCAGACCCTGCCCGCGCTCCTCAAGGACACCGTGACAGGGCACTCCCGCTGCCTCGGCGGGGCAGCACAGGATGTCGAGAAGGCGGGGATCAAGGCTCATGGGACCACTCTCAGCATAGGGTATAGCGCGGGCCGCCTCCACCCTGGGGTGGCGTCCAGATCACATTCCGCCCAGGGCACTTGATATCGCAGGTCTTGCAGTGGAGGCAGTTGGCGAAGGCGATCTCCAATCGCGGCCCCTCTCCCCCGGAAGGGGACCTCATTTCGTAGACCTGGGCGGGGCAGAAGACCGTGCAGGGGGCACCCATGGTGGCATGGCATTGGGCACAGATCCCTGGATCCCCCACGAGGTGCAGATGGCAGGGCTGCCGCTCATCATGTCGGGTGCCCGAGAGGAAGAGGGCATCGAGCTTGCCCAGGATCCACCTGCCATCGGGGTGCACTCCGGGTCCGAGATCGCATCGGTGAATTCCCGGCTTGCCATAGTAGGCCTCCGTGGTGGATGTCCGGTCGGCATCGCTCTGGGGAGCTCGTCCCCCACCGGGGACCCAGCCCCCGGTGACTCGGCTCAGCCCCAGCTTCAGCGCGGCCATGGGCTCCGGCCCACGCGACAGGATCCCGTGGACACCCCGGGAGGCCCTGAGCTCCTGTCCCGCCCAGGACATCCTGAAGGCCTCGGCATAGCGCTGGAGACTGAGCTCATCGAAGGCATCCTCCAGCAGGGCGTCCAGAAGACACTCGGCTGCGCAGAGCCCGGCCTTCAGGCCCAGGTGGATCCCTTTGAGCCGGGCGGCATCCACCATCTGGGCAGCATCGCCGAGGAGCATCCCCCCCTCGAAGGCCAGACGGGGCATGGCGTGCCAGCCGCCGATGGCCAGGGCTTTGGCCCCGTATTCCACCGGGCGCCCCCCCTCCAGGACCTCCGCGAAGCGCGGGTGACCCTTCAGGCGCTGGAGGCACTCATGGGCGTCGGCAAAGGGGTCCCGGGTGTCCAGGCTGACAACGAAGCCCAGCGCGGCCCGGTTTCCCGACAGGCCGTACAGGAAGCCCCCACCGGACTCTCCCTCCTCCTGGGGCCAGCCCGTGCAGTGGAGGACGGAGCCAGGTAAAAGCCGCCCTTCGGGCAACTCCCACACCTCCTTGACCCCCATCTCGAAGACCTGAGGGTGTGGGCTCTGGGCCTGCAGCCCCAGCACCGCCTCCAGTTCCCGGGCCAAGTGGCCCCGGGGGCCCTCACCGAAGACCGTCACCCTCGCCTTCAGATCCGTTCCGGGCTGATGGTCCACCCGCGGGCGCCCCTCCCCATCCAGCCCCCGGTCGGCGGTGCGCACTCCGGCCACCCGGCCTCCCTCCCAGAGCACCTCCTGGCCAGCGAAACCCGGGAGCAGGAGCACCTCCACCCCGGGGACTTCCCTCGCGCCGATCAGCTCCGCCATCCAGCGGACCATCCTGGACAGGGAGACCACATGAGCCCCCCGATTCCCCAGGAAGGTAGGCAGCACCGGGAGCTTCACCCCCCCGTGGTCCGAGCTGAGCACCCAGACTTCCTCAGCCTGCACCACCCCCTCGGAGGGAAAGCCCCTGGCGAGGAAGTCCGGACAGAGCTCCCGCAGGCTCGAGGGGTCCAGGATCGCTCCCGAAAAGGCATGATCCCCGAACCCCTCGGCCTTCTCGATGAGCCCGAAACAGAGCCCCTCCAGCTTCCGGACACCGGGACGGCGGTTGTGGGCCTCCACCAGATCCAGGAGACGCCAGAGGGCGGCCAGACAGGCCGGTCCGCCCCCCACGAAGAGGACATCGAGAGCGAGTTCCTCCCGAGACGGGGCTGGTGACATGTGACCTCCAGGGGAGATTTCCCGCTAAGTGTAGATGCCCGCCCCGGTCGGGGGTAGGGTGTCCCGCAGCGGACCCTTTCCAGCGGAACCCGATCACTCCTGGTGGCATCATCAGGACATGTCCGAGTCCGCCCCCGTCCCGAGGATCTTCCAGGCCGCCGTGGAGCGGTCTCTCTCCGTCCTTTTCCGGGGCCGGGACGGAGCCCTCAGCGGCCACGACTACCGGGTCGAGGTGGTCGCAGAGACCGCCAGGCTGGACGCCTTTGATGTGGTGGTGGACTTCCGGGACCTGGAGGCCGCCCTGGACACCCTCATCGCCCCCCTGGACGGGCGCTGTCTGGAGGCCCCGCTGGACACCCCGGAAGCCCTCTGCCGGCACTTCTTGGAGCAGCTCAGCCCCAGGGTCCCTGCACCGGCCCGGCTCTCCGGAATCACCCTCGCCGATGGCCGGGGACGGAGGCTCTCCCTCCACGCATGAAACACCCGGCGCTCTACCCCATGGCCATGGCCCTGGCCCTGAGCCCCCTGCTCTTCGTCCATCCGGTCCGGATCCAGGGGGAGAGCATGGCGCCCACCCTCCAGAGCGGCCAGCTCTGCTGGGCTCTGAGAGCCTGGTGCAGCCGGGCGCCGCATCGTGGGGACATCTGGGTGGTGCAATCCCCCGAGGGGCAGATGGTCAAGCGGGTCATCGCCCTCCCGGGGGAGCGCCTGGAGCTGCAGGATGGCACTTTCATGCTGGATGAGCACCCCTTGGAAGAGGACTATGTCCAGCACCCGGAGCGGGGCAGCGCCGGTCCCTGGGAGGCGGGCCGGGGCTATCTGCTTTTGGGGGACAATCGCCCGGCCAGCCGGGACGGGCGTCAGTGGGGTTCCCTCAACCGGAAGCGACTGAGCAGCCGACTTTTGATAAAATGAACTTGTCATATTAAAAAAGGCGCGCCATGGTGGAGACCTTCCCGGGTGATCCCCATGCAGACCTCCCTCTGGGCCCTTGCATTCGCCGTCCTCCCCTGGGCAGAGGGGCGGAAGGCGGCGCTCTGGGGGGCGCTTGCCCAGGGCGTGGAGGCGCCCCTCAGCCCTGCTGAAGTCCGGGATCTGGAGCGACTGGAGCGCAGCCTGCCCGCCAGGAGACTGGAGGCTTCAGCACGGGGGGCACGCCTGGTCCTGCCGGGCGAGGAGGGTGTGGACCGCCTGCTGGAGTCTCTGCCCTATCCGGTGGCCCTCTGGGTGAAGGGGAGCCTGCCGGGACCGGGTCCGGCCCTGGCGGTGGTGGGAAGCCGGAAGGCCAGCCGCGAAGGCCGCACCAGGGCCTGGCGATGGGGCCGGGAGCTCGCCAGAGAGGGCGTCCAGGTCCTCTCGGGCCTGGCTCGGGGCATTGATGGCGCCGCCCACCTCGGAGCCCTGGAGGCAGGCCCCACCTGGGGGCTCCTGGGCTCGGGCCTTGATCACCCCTACCCCCCGGAGCACACCGGACTCATGGAGCGGATGGCAGCCTCCGGCGGGGGGGTCATCACCCCCTTCCCGCCGGAGGCCCCTCCCCTCAGGTGGCACTTCCCCAGACGGAACCTGATCCTGGCAGCCTGGGTGCAGGGTGTGGTGGTGGTGGAGGCGGGACTCCGCTCGGGCTCCCTCCAGACGGCCCGGTTGGCTCTGGACCTCGGGCGTGAGGTCTGGGCCTGTCCGGGATCCCCTGAAAATCCAGGCATGGAAGGGGTCAATCACCTCCTGCGGGAAGGGGCGGCCCACCTCTGCCGGGGCCCCTCGGACATCCTCGAGGACCTCAATCTGGAGAGAAGGGCTTGACAGACCTCCCATCCTTGGCGCCATCATCCGAGACCTGGAGTCTGCCTTGACCAAGCTCGTCATCGTCGAAAGCCCGTCCAAAGCCAAAACCATCACCAAGTACCTCGGCAAGGGGTACAAGGTCATGGCTTCCGTGGGTCACATCCGCGACCTGCCGAAGAAGCTCGGGGTGGATGTGGAGAATGGCTTCCAGGAGGAATACGAGATTTCCCCCGCCAAGCAGAAGGTGGTAACCGAGCTGAAGGCCGCCGCCAAATCCGCCGACGAGCTGATCCTCGCCACTGACCCTGACCGCGAGGGTGAAGCCATCTCCTGGCACCTCACCGAGGCCATCAAGCCCCCCAAGGGCATGCCGGTGAAGCGGGTCCTCTTCCACGAGATCACCCCCTCGGGCATTCAGAAGGCCATGGAGCAGCCCACCCAGATCAACCGGAGCCTGGTGGACGCCCAGCGGGCCCGGCGGGTGCTGGACCGCCTGGTGGGTTACAAGGTGAGCCAGGTGCTCTGGGACAAGGTCAAGCGGGGTCTCAGTGCCGGCCGGGTGCAGAGCGTAGCCGTCCGCCTCATCGTGGATCGCGAGCGGGAGATCCAGGCCTTCAACCCTGTCGAGTACTGGGTCCTCAAGGGCCGCTTCAGCGCCAAGCTTCCCCCCCAGTTCTGGATGCGCCTCACCCGCCTGAGCGGGAGCGCCCTGCAGCTCGGCAACAAGGAGGCCAAGCGCCGCATCGAGAATGAGGAGCAGGCCCATACCCTGAGGGACCGCATCCAGGACGCAGACTGGAAGGTCACGGACCTGGTGACCAAGGAGAAGAAGCGCAACCCAGGGGCCCCTTACACCACCGCCAAGCTCCAGCAGGACGCCGCCCAGAAGCTGCGCATGAGCGTGACCCGCACCATGCAGACCGCCCAGCGGCTCTACGAGGGCATCGACTTCGGCGAGGGCCCCATCGGCCTCATCACCTACATGAGAACGGACTCCCCACGACTGGCCCCCGAGGCCGTGGAAGCTGTGCGGGACTACGTGGGCAAGACCTATGGTCAGGAGTACCTCCCCGCCAAGGCCCGGGTCTTCCGGGGCAAGAGCAGTGCCCAGGAGGCCCACGAAGCCATCCGCCCCACGGACATCACCCGCACTCCCGAGACCCTTCGCGGGCGCCTGGACAGCGACCAGTTCCGCCTCTATGCCCTCATCTGGCGCCGCACAGTGGCCTGCCAGATGGAGGCCGCCCGCTTCGACGAGACCGTGGTGGCGGCCTCCAGCGCCCTCCAGGGGGGCGAAGAGGCCACCTTCGAGGCCAAGGGTGAGATCGAGCGCTTCCCAGGCTGGCTGGCGGTCTACCGGGCCAGTCAGGAGGAGCAGAAGGCCGAAGCCCTGAGTGACAGCGCCCCCGCTGAAGACGAGGAGGAGGAGCTGGTGGGCCTCCCCCCCCTGATCCTCGGCGAGCACCTGAAGCTGGATAAGCTCGAGACCGATCAGCAGTTCACCAAGCCCCCGGCACGCTTTTCCGAGGCGACCCTGGTGAAGGAACTGGAGGAGGACGGCATCGGTCGTCCCTCCACCTATGCCAGCATCATCGCCACCATCGTGGACCGCGACTATGTCCGCAAGGTGGAGGGGCGCTTCAAGCCCACGGAACTGGGCATGGTGGTGACCGACCTGCTGGTCCAGGGCTTCCGGGAGCTCATGGACCCCAGCTACACCTCCGGCCTGGAGAACCAGCTGGATCGCGTCGAAGAGGGCGAGATCAGCTTCCTCAAGGCCATGAAGGACTTCTACGGCCCCTTCGAGAAGCTCCTGAGCAACGCCGGCTCGGAGATGGCCAACCTCAAGGCGGGCATCCCCACAGACCGCACCTGCAAGAAGTGCGGAGCCCCCCTCCTCAAGCGCATCGGCAAGAACGGGCTCTTCCTGGGCTGTTCGAAGTACCCGGAGTGCGACCACACCGAAGAACTGGAGGCCCTGGAGGAACCGGCGGACGCCCCGGAATGCCCCCTCTGCGGTGCCACCCCCATGAACCTCCGCAAGGGACAATGGGGGCCCTTCTGGGCCTGCCCGAACTACCCCTCCTGCAAGGGCATCGTGAAGGCTGATCCCAAGGGTCTCCCCGTGCCCCCCGACGTGCCCACCGGGGAGAAGTGCCCAACCTGCGGGAAGGAGTACGTCAAGCGCCATGGCCGCTACGGCGAGTTCATCTGCTGCGTGGACTACCCCAAGTGCAAGACCGTCAAGAAAGAGATCCTCGCAGTTCCCTGCCCCAAGTGCGGCGGTGACCTGAGCCCCCGCAAGTCCCGCTTCGGCAAGGCCTTCTTCGGGTGCACCAACTACCCCAAATGCGACTTCACCGCCTGGGACAAGCCCGTGCCCCGCTCCTGCCCCAAGTGCGGCAGCAGCTACATGACCGAGAAGACCCGGAAGCCCCGGGGAAAGGACCCGATCACGGTCCTCCTCTGCCCCCAGTGCAAGCATGAGGAGCCGCTGTAGAAAGGCGGCACTCGGCCTTCAAAAAATCACCTTCAACCATCTCCACCATCCATGGGTCTATCCATGGACAGTCCGGGTGGTATCTCGGGATGCCCCAGGACTGGCCCGGAACCAAGCTGGTGGTCCCTTGTACCTCAGCCCTAGCGGGGCTTATCGCATGGCACACGGTCACTTGAGAGCCCCGGCCCGATGGCCGGGAAGTTGAGCCGTGCTCCGAACCGCCGGAACCCCAACCGTAGCCGTCCGGCCGGAGGCAGGGGGGAATACCGGCCTCGGCGGGCTCATACCCAGAACCCCTTGCGCCTTCCGCGCTGAAAGGAGCTTCCATGAGGTACCTCGCCATCGCAGCACTCACCCTGCTCCCACTCTGTGCCCAGACCGCAGACCAGGACAGGACCCGCACCCAGGACAAGACGCAGGACAAAACGCAAGCCCAAACCCGTGATCAGGCCTGTGACCAGACCCGCGACAGGACACAGGCCAGGGACGGGTCCTGCACGGGAATCCCCCTGAGGAGCAGCGGAGCCCGCGCCCAGAGCGCCCGCCGCGGTCGCTGAACCCGGAAGCAGCCCGCGGCATCGACCCCCAGCCAAGGAGGCCCCATGAAAGCCCTGCTCGCCACCCTCCTGATCAGCACGGCCCTCCAGGGCCAGAGTACCGGAGTCGCCCCGACCTTCCAGGCCAGCCTGGGGGGAAGCTTCCAGGGCTTCACCGGGATCACGGGCCCCTGGCGGAGCTGGAGCCTCGGAGGGGCCTACCTCGGGGACCCCAAAGGCCCCTGGACCCTTGACCTCCTGGGGTTCGACCGCCCTGAGGGCAATGCCGCCCTCCTCGCCCTGGGCAGACAGCTGTCCTTCGGCCAGGCCACCTGGGTCGCCGCCCACCTTGCCGCCGGGGCGGGGAAGGACTACCTCCCCCGCTTCCGGGCAGAGGCTGACATGAACCTGACCCTCTCCGGCCCATGGGGCCTCGGCCTCATGGGAGGTTACAGCGCCTACACCGATGGCATCAGCTCCACTCTCCTGCAGGCCGGCCCCTCCTACACCGGAATCACCTGGGCCCTGAGCGCCAGGTGGCAGGTGATCCGCTACAACCCGGAGGGCGGGAGTGACGGGGGCGCCATCCTGGATCTGAGGCGCCAGAACCCTGGGGGCCGGGGATGGCACAGCCTGCGTTTGGCTTGGGGGCACGGCATCGTCGAATCCACTCAGGGCACGACCTCCTTGGCGGGACCCACCGGTTCCCCGGGGGGCGCATCGGGGGGCGGATTCGGCCAGAGCCCCGGCGGCGGGAACGGATCAGGCCGGGTCTGGCTCCGATCCCAGGGCTCCACCGGTACCACCGGAGACCTGCCCACCGAGGCACTGGCCAGCCTGTTCTCTGAGTGGCCCCTTGGCAAGGCCCTGGCCCTCAGGACCGAAGCGGCCTGGGGTGGCTGGCGGGGCGGCGAGCACTTCTGGAGCGGTTCGGCGCAGCTCCTCTGCCGCTTCTGAGCCTTCCCATCAACCCTGGGCCTCCAGCCACTTCATGGCGGCATCGGGGTCAGTGAAGGTCTGGACCGTCACACCGGCGGCGGCGAACTCGGCCTGGAAGCGCTTCATGTTCATCTGGGCCACAGCCTTCTCCGGCACCACCAGGGCCCAGTACTTCCAGCCTGCCTTCACCACCTGGGGAACCCACACAGTCCGGTTCCACTCCATGTCCTCGGGGGGCAGGGGTCCGTTGTTCCGGTCATCCGAGAGCCACTTGACCGCGTGGTGCTGGCTCATGAGCGCCACCCCCTTGTTCAAGGCATCCCTGAGCACCTCACCGAAGGTGTACTTGTGGATCTGATGGTGAATGATCCTGGTGTCGGAGTGGTACCAGAGGGTGATGCTGGGGCTGTCCACAACAGTGATCGTCGCCATGCCGACCTCCAAGGGAGCAGCCGGGGAACTCCCGACCGCAGGTCCACCCCACCTATCGGGTTACCCATCCGCGGACTTGACTCCCCCACCGGAGCGTCACTCGGCCGGAAAGGGCTTGAGGGCGGTCCCCGGCTTCCCGGCGGCCCGTGGCGAAGACAGGGTCAGGAACTGGGGGAGCAGCCCCACCCAGGGAAGTCTCCAGACCATCCGCTCCTGCCTCGTGAGGGTAGCCCCCCCGCCCGTCCAGACCTGCAGGTGGGAGGGATGGAAGGCAAGGTCCGGATTCCCTCCGGCGGGCAGCGGGAGGAAGACCACCTGTCCCCTGGCGGGATTGACGATGGTGAGGGTCTTCTCTCCATCGTCCAGGATCCACAGGAGCCCTGTGAAGCGACCCCGGACATCCTCCCCGGGAGCCAGAGGCAGGGAAGCCAGCCCGCCATCAATCTCCGAATGGGCGGGAAAGCGCAGCTCCGGAGCCGGGAGTGGTACCACGGTCCCGGCATCCCGCCAGACCTTGACCGGTCGGCCGGGCAGGCCCAGGCGGAGGGTGACGAGCCCTTTCGCATCCACCACCCGCAGAGAGCCGTCCTCCCTCAGGAGGACCCGGAGCGGTCCATCCGCCTTGGCTGTCGTCACGAGGGGAGCCGCAGCCTCCCCCCCTCCGGCGGCGTCCGCGAGTTGCCAGGGGGGCTCCGGCAGCTGCTCCCAGGGCAGGGTTCTCTGAACATTGGGGACCTGGGCCACGAGACCCAGGGGAATCAGGAACAGGGCGCCCAGCCGCACAGGGCCTCCAGATTGCGAGTGGTCCGCTCTGCCAGGACTTCCGGACTCAGGCCCTTGAGCTCGGCCAGACGACGGACCACATGGGTCACATGGGCAGGCTCATTGCGACGCCCCCGGTGGGGCACCGGAGCCAGGTACGGTGAGTCCGTCTCCACCAGGACCCGGTCAAGGGGAGCCCAGGCGGCCACGGCAGCGATATCGGCGGCCTTGGGAAAGGTGATCATCCCGGAGAAGCTCAGATAGAAGCCCATGTCCAAGGCAGCCTCGGCAAAGGCTCGATCCTCGCTGAAGCAGTGGATCATGCCCACCCGCTCGGGCACCCCCTCCTCCCGCAGGATGCGCAGGGTCTCCTGCCCAGCCGCCCGGGTATGGATCATCAGGGGCTTCTCCAGCCTGCGGGCCATCCGGATCTGGGCCCGGAAGACCGCCTCCTGCGCCTCGCGGGGGCTCAGGTCATAGTGCCAGTCCAGCCCGGTCTCGCCGAGGAAGCGCACCTCCGGTTCAGCGGCGAGGGCTTCCAGACGGGTGGCATCCTCAGGCGTCCAGGTGCTGGCTTCGTGAGGGTGGACCCCCAGGCTGGCGGCCACATCCGGCCGACGACGCGCCATGGCCAGGATCCTCTCTGCGTCGGGCATCTCAGCGGCCACCGCCACAAAGCCCCCGACCCCTGCTGCCCGGGCACGATCCAGGACCTCTTCCGCCTCCACCTCGCCCTCGGGCAGGTGGCAATGGGCATCCACCAGCATGACTCCTCCCCTGCCATGGTGACACGGATGATGAGATTCACGCCTCCTGCAAGGGATATCCCGGGATACTGGTAGGCTTGTGTCATGCGCCCCGCACCGGCAATCCTCATCGTCGACGACGAACCCGGCATCCGCCGGACCCTGGGGGAGGCCCTGAGCGAGGAGGGCCACACCGTCCTGAAGGCGGAGCGTGGCGAGCAGGCCCTGGAGCTCCTCCAGAACCCCGACAGCGAGAGCATCGCCCTGGTGCTCCTGGATGTCTGGCTGCCGGGCATCGATGGCCTGGAAACCCTGAAGCAGGCCAGGGAGCTGCGGCCGGAGCTGCCCGTGGTCATGATCTCCGGCCATGCCAGCATCGATACAGCCCTCCACGCCACCCGCCTGGGGGCCTTCGACTTCCTGGAGAAGCCCATCGACCTGGACCGGCTCCTGCTGGTGGTGGGCAATGCCCTCAAGCAAAGACGTCTGGAGAGCGAGAACCAACGCCTGCGGCAGGAGATGGACCGCGGACGCTTCTTCATGGCCGAGAGCCCCGCCATGAAGCGCCTCCTCGCCGATGTGGACCTGGTGGCCCCCACCGAGGGCCGGGTGCTCCTCACCGGCGAGAACGGCAGTGGAAAGGAAGAGGTGGCCCGCCGCCTCCATGACCTCAGCCCCCGGAACAAGGGCCCCTTCGTGGAGGTCAACTGCGCCGCCATTCCCGAGGAGCTCATCGAGTCGGAGCTCTTCGGACACGTGAAGGGCGCCTTCACCGGAGCCATCCGGGACCAGAAGGGCAAGTTCAGGGAGGCCGACGGAGGCACCCTCTTCCTGGACGAGGTGGGGGACATGTCCCTCAAGACCCAGGCCAAGGTCCTCCGAGCCCTGCAGGAGGGCCGGGTCGAGCCCATCGGGGGCGGAGGCGCCGTGGGCGTGGATGTCCGGGTCATCGCCGCCACCAACAAGGATCTGACAGAGGAGATCAAGAGCGGCCGTTTCCGGGAGGACCTCTACTTTCGGCTGGCCGTGGTGCCCCTGCGGGTCCCCCCCCTCCGGGAGCGGGCCGAAGAGCTCATCCTGCTGGCCGACGCCTTCCTCTCCCGCTGCGCCGCGGCCCAGGGGAAGACCCCCAAGCGCCTGGCACCGGAGGCCCGGGACACCCTGCTTCGCCATGACTGGCCGGGCAATGTCCGGGAACTCAAGAACCTGATGGAGCGGGCCATGATCCTGGCCCGGGGCAGCGAGATCGCCTCCAGGGACCTGGGCCCGCTGGCCGTGCGCCACTTGGTGGAGCCCGACCCCTTCTCCTTCCCTGAGTTCACGAGCCTCCGGGAGGCCCGCGAGTGGTTCGAAGGCGTTTACATCCAGCGGGAGATGAAGCTCCAGAACGGCAACATGACCCGCGTAGCAGAGCGCCTGGGCCTTGACCGGTCCAACCTCTACAAGCGTCTCAAGACCCTCGGCATCGAGGCCCGGGAGACCTGATGGAGCGCCAGTGGTTCAAGATCGGGGAGACGGCCCTCCGTCTCGGGGTCAAGCCCAAGGATCTGCGCTACTGGGAGCAGATCATCCCGGAGATCCGCCCCAGGCGCAGCCAGGGCAATCTCCGCTACTACCACCGCGATGACCTCCCGCGATTGGAGCGCATCCGCAAGTGGCTCGAGGAGGGCCTCACCGTAGCGGACTGCCGCCAGCTCCTTCTGACCGGTCAGCTGGCCCGAGGTTTCGACTTCGGCGATGAGGAAGAGGAGGAACCCGCCCACCTCCCTCCCCCCCGCACCCCCCGCCAGACCTCGGCCCCGACCCGACCAGCCCCGACGGATATACAGGTCCTACTAGACATGCTAAGCACACTCCAGAAACGCCTCGCCCTCCCCCCCGGAGCATCTCGTTCCTTCCCGAAAACCAGACCTTGACACCAGATCCAAGGCCCGGTAGAGTTAGAAGTTCACGGCGCGTGGCGCAGCCTGGTAGCGCACTACCTTGGGGTGGTAGGGGTCGGAAGTTCGAATCTTCTCGCGCCGACCAAAGACAAAAAGGGTCAGAGCTTCGGCTCTGGCCCTTTTTCAGGCTCCCCTCCCGGTGGCCCCGGGAGAGCCAAGCTTGTAGGCTTGGAGAGAGGAAGCTGGGAACCGCCGCCATGCAGACTGAGCAGCCCATCGCCTGGACTCCGGACCTGGAGACGGGTCACCCTGAGATCGACGCCCAGCACAAGACCCTGGTGCAGGCTCTGGTGAAGCTCCACGCCGCCATTGAGGCCGGCCAGGGCGAGGAGGAACTGGGCTGGTGCCTCTCCTTCCTCAAGGCCTACACCAGGGTCCACTTCAGGACCGAGGAGGCCCTACTGCAGACGGCCTCCCTGGATCTGGCGGCGCACCGCCGGGCCCATGCGGAGTTCCTGCAGAACGTGGACCAGCTCTTCGCGCGATTCCTCCGCGGAGAACTCGGGGTGATCACCGAGACCGAACGCTCTCTGCAACACTGGCTCCTGGAGCACATCCAGAGCGATGACCGCGTCCTGACAGAGATCCCCCCCCGCCCTTGAAGCGACCGCCAAGACCTGATAAACACCTGACTGGAGACTTACGCATGGGATACCGGCCAATGGCCCGCCGCCTTCTGACGCTTGCCCTGGCGGCCCTGGCACCTCTGGCAGCCGGTACCCCCCCTCACCGGCACCACAAGAAGGTCGGCAAGACCACCAAAGTCGTGAGGACGGAAAAGCCCGCCAAGACAGGGAAGAAGGCAAGACCTCGCCACCCAGCCCGGGTGCACCAGGTCATCACCCACCCCAGGGGCCAGGCGGCCCCCCGCACCCTGGCTCTCAACAGCGCCTCAGCCCTGGTGCTGGACCAGCAGTCCGGATCTGCCCTCTATGAGAAGGCCCCGGACAACATCCATCCCATCGCCTCCATCACCAAGCTGATGACCGCCATGGTGGTCCTGGACGCCCGGCAGAATCCCGACGAGCAGCTCACCATCCTCCAGGAGGATGTGGACACCCTCCGCCACAGTCGCTCCCGGCTTCCTGTGGGCACGGTGCTCACCCGGCGGGAGGCCATCCACCTCGCCCTGATGTCCAGCGAGAACCGGGCGGCCCATGCCCTGGGACGCACCTACCCCGGCGGGCTGGCAGCCTGCGTATCGGCCATGAACACTAAGGCGCGCAACCTGGGACTGGTCCACACGGCCTTCGCCGATCCAGCCGGTCTCGATGAGCGGAACACCTCCAGCGCCCGGGAACTGGCCCAGATGGTCCGCAACGCTTACAGCTATGCGGAGATCCGCCAGGACACCACCAGCGCGGAGACGGACCTCCCGCAGGGGAGGCGTCAGCTCCACTTCATCAACACCAGCCGCCTTGTCCGGGGGGGGAAGTGGGACATCGGCCTCTCCAAGACCGGCTTTGTGGATGAGGCCGGCCACTGCCTCGTCATGCAGGCCAAGCTCGCCTCCAGGCAGGTCTTCATCATCCTCCTGGATGGCCAGGGCAAGCTCACCCCCTTCGGAGACGCCACCCGCATCAAGCAGTGGATCGAGCGCCGCTCCTGAGGCAGCCCCTCAGAGTGGGGCCCCGCCCTCTCCGTTGAGCAGGCTTTCCGTCTCCCCGGCCCGGCCCATGAGCTCAGGGCAGGCCAAGTCCAGGCGCAGAGGCGTGACCGAGATGAAGCCCTTCTGCACGGCCTCGGCATCACTGCCGGGGGTTCTGGCATAGACCGGGCCGTTCTCTCCCCCCACCCAGTAATAGGGGACCCCCCGGGGATCCAGTCGCTTCTCCACGATGTCGTGGTATTTGCGGTTGTCCTGCCCGGCCAGCCGGAAGCCCCGGATCTCCCCCTTGGGAAGATTCAGATTCCAGATGCGGTTGGGGGGGAGCTCCAGCTGCTCCCAGCGACCGAGAAAGCGGCGGATCCAATCCGCGGCGGCATCCCTGTCCCCCTCCACATCCATGGAGAAGGCCGCAGCCCGGGCCCCCTGGAGGCACCCTTCGAAGGCCGCTCCGACCGTCCCGGAATAGAAGACATCCTCCCCGAGGTTGTAGCCGTGGTTGATGCCCGCCAGGACCCAGTCCGGCGCCCCTCCGAGGAGGTGGCGCACCCCCACCATCACGCAGTCCACCGGGGTTCCATCGCAGGCATATCGCCCCGGCCCAAGCTCATGGACCCGCAGGATGTTGTGGAGACTCATGGCGCTGCTGATGGCACTGCGATTGCGGTCCGGGGCCACCACCAGGACCTCGCCGAACGCTGAGGCCACCTCTGTCAGGGTGTCCAGCCCCGGGGACCAGAGACCATCGTCGTTGGTGATGAGAATCCGTCGTTCGCGCATGCTGGGATCATAGCGGATCAGGGCCGCTCACCCCAGGCGCAGCAGCAGCCCCTTGAGCCCGGGATCGCCGGGGAAGGCCAGCAGACCTCGCCGCAGCACCTCCCGGGCATCTTCCAGCTCTCCCTGGCCCAGGAGGGCGTGGACGACGAGCTGGTGCCAGATGCCCCGCCCTCCATCAGGGACGGCCAGGATGGCCGCCCAGGCGTCCGCGGCCACCCGCTCGGGCTCATGTTGGGCCCCGAGCCCCACCAGATGGGTCCATAGCACCTCGTCCCGGGGGTTCTGGTCAAGCCCGGCCTCCAGGACACGCCTCGCCTCCACCAGCGCTCCACGGTCCTTGAGGCCTTTCGCCAAATGGACAAAGGGCGCCGTGTAGGCGGGATCTACCTCCATGGACTGCAGGAAGGCCGCCTGGCCCTCCTCGAAGCGGCCCAGCTGCCACAGGGCCTCCCCCCGGCCCGTGAGCGCCGCAGCGTTTCCAGGCTGCTGCATCAACACGGCTTCAAAGTACCGGAGCGCCTCGGTGGCACGCCCCAGGGCGTTCAGGGCCCGGCCGGCCCCGAGGGGCACAAAGACAGGGGCAGCGGGGGCCAGGGCCAGATAGCGCTCCGCGGCCCCCAGGGCCACCGCCCAGTCCTCCACCATCAGCGCCTCCTGGAGCACGTTGTAGTGGACCGGCGCCTCCTCCGGGCGCTCTCCGGCCTCCTGGAGGGCGATGCGGAGGTAGCCGGCCTGCTTGGCCTTGTCCCGGTCGACCTCCGTCTTGCCGAAGTGGTGGATGGTGACCTCCAGATCCCGCAAGAGCGCCCCGCGATCCTGGAAACAGCTCTCGGCCTCTTCATGGATGCGCCCCCGGAAGACCGACCCCTCCTGGCGCCGGAAGAGACGCAGGCGCCTTCCGGTGGAGTGGTGGCTGAAGGGGCTGTCCGGAGCCTCGTTCCGCTGCACGGCCCCCTCCCCGGCGAAGACCCCCCCCGTCTTGAGGTGGTTCCGCATCCAGACACGGTAGGCTTCGACCCCCGGTACCTCCAGGGCCTCCCGCAACCGCCCGTGCTCGGCGGGGTCGAGCGCCTCATCCGCATCCAGCACCAGGATCCAGTCCCCGGTGCAGCGGGCGATGGCCGCATTGCGGGCCGCGGCAAAGTCATCGACCCAGGTGAAGCTCTCCACCCGAGCCCCCCTCCCCCGGGCCAAAGCCGCCGTGCCATCCGTGGAACCTGTGTCCAGGATGACCACCTCGTCCGCCAGGCCCTGCACGGAGTCCAGGCACCGCCCGAGCACGGCCTCTTCGTTCTTCACGATCATGGAGAGAGAGAGCGTCACGCGGGCTCCTTGTCAGCTGGGGGAGGAGTCCCCAGTCTACATCCTGACCACATAGGGGGTGACCTTTGCAGGCTCCCCCCGTAGACTAAGAGGTTTGGAGTCGGGGCCGGAATGGATCGCTTGGTCGTCGAAGGTGGAACACCCCTGAGGGGCCGGGTACCGGTATCGGGTGCCAAAAACGCGGCCCTGCCCTGCATCGCCGCCGCCCTCCTGACCGACCAGCCCGTGACGCTGCGACACCTGCCCGCAGTCTCGGACATCCGGACCATGGTGCGGGTGCTCCAGGCCATGGGCACCGAGGCCGAGATCCAACCGGACGACGAGGGCTTCGAGTTCTCCGCCACCCTGAGGGCTGCGGGACCTGACGATGGCGAGCCCAAGGCCCCCTACGAGCTGCTCAAGACCATGCGGGCAGGCTTCTTCGTGCTGGGACCGACCCTCGCCCGCTTCGGCAAGGCCTCGGTCAGCCTTCCGGGCGGCTGTGCCATCGGTGCCCGTCCGGTGAACCTCCACCTGGAGGCCCTGGAGCGCATGGGCGCGGAGCTCCGCATCGATCGCGGCTATGTGGAGGCCCGAGTTCCCGCCGGACGCCTCAAGGGCATTGACCACACCTTCGAAAAGGTGAGCGTCGGGGCCACCGAGAATGTCCTGATGGCCGCCACTCTGGCGCAGGGCACCACGGTGCTGCGCAACGCGGCCCGGGAGCCTGAGATCGGCGACCTGGCCCGCCTGCTCATCGCCATGGGCGCCCGCATCGAGGGCCTGGACACCGCCATCCTCACCATCCATGGCGTGGAGGCCCTCCACGGCTGCACCCATGACATCATCCCCGACCGGATCGAGGCAGGCACCTTCCTCTGCGCCGTGGCCGCCGCCTGCGGGGATGTGGTGCTGGAGCGGGTCGTCCCCGAGCACATCCGCAGCCTCATCGACCTCCTGGAGCGGGCGGGCTGCGCCTTCACCGAGCGCGAGGGCCCCCAGGGCACCCAGCTCCGCATCCAGCGGGACTGCGGCCAGAAGCTCTACGCCAAGGACATCAGCACTGGCCCCTTCCCGGCCTTCCCCACGGACCTGCAGGCCCAGGCCATGGCCGTCATGACCCAGTCCACGGGCATCAGCGTCATCCGGGAGACCATCTTCGAGAACCGCTTCCAGCACGCCATGGAGCTCGAGCGCCTGGGGGCCAACCTCCGCATCGACGGCAGCACGGCCATTGTCGCGGGACCCGCCCCCCTGACCGGCTGCACGGTCATGGCGACGGACCTCAGGGCCAGCGCCGCCCTGGTCATCGCCGGCCTCGTCGCTCAGGGCAGGACGGAGATCGACCGCATCTATCACCTCGACCGCGGCTATGCCGGGATCGAGCGCAAGCTCAGGGACCTGGGTGCCCGGATCGAACGGGTCGGGGGCGGCAAGGTCTGATCTTCCCGGCAAGCGAATCGGGTAGACTTTTTAGGTTTGCAGGACAGAGAGGGGAACCATGTTCGGAGAAATGAAGGTCTTTTCGGGTACCAGCCACCCAGAGCTGGCGGCGTCCATCGCCTCCCGCATCGGGATGCCCCTCGGCAAGGCCCGCATCACACGCTTCTCCAACGAGAACATCAAGGTGAAGATCGAAGAGAGCGTCCGCGAGGCCGATGTCTTCGTCGTCCAGACCAGTGCTCCTCCCGTCAGTGACAGCTTCCTCGAGATGCTGATCATGATCGATGCCCTGAAGTTCGCCTCCGCTGCCCGCATCACCGCGGTTCTCCCGTACTTCCCCTATGCCCGCAGTGACAAGAAGGACGAGGCGCGCATTTCCATCACCTCCCGCCTGGTGGCCGACCTGCTCCAGACCGCTGGAGCGGACCGTGTGCTGACCATGACCCTGCACGCCCCCCAGACCCTGGGATTCTTCCGGGTGCCTGCGGACCAGCTCTCGGCCAACCCTATCCTTGTCCAGCACTTCCGGAACTCCGACATCTCCAACAGCGTGGTGGTCGCCACCGATGCCGGCGCCGCCAAGCTGGCCGGCTCCTTCGCCAAGCGCCTCACACTGCCCATGGCCATCATCGACAAGCGCCGCTTCGATGACAGCGAGCAGGCCCAGAGCGTGGCCCTCATCGGCGATGTGAAGGGCAAGGATGCCATTGTCTTCGATGATGAGATCGCCACGGGCGGATCCATCAAGGAGGCCGCCAAGATCCTCCGCCAGTTCGGCGCGAAGACGGTCCGTGTGGGCGTCACCCATGCCGTCTTCTCCGGCAACGCCTACGACACCCTGGCCACCGCCGAGCTGGATGAGCTGGTGGTCTCCGACACCATCCCCATCCCCCAGGAGAAGCGCGGCCTGATCCCCAGCCTGCGGGTCCTGAGCACAGGTGCCCTCTTCGGCGATGCCATCCTCCGCATCCACGGTGGCCGCAGCGTCAGCGAGATCCTCGAGTCCTAGTCGACCCCTCTCTCCGGCCAGGAGGCAGAGCATGAGCATGGGCATCCTGCTGCTCTTCCTTCTGGCCGGAGGTGTCTCCGGCTGGCTGCTCCGGGAGCGTTCAGGGTTTCTGACCCGGGTCCGCACCCTCACCCAATACTGCCTCTGGGCCCTGCTCTTCCTCATGGGGGCCCGGCTGGCCCAGGCCCGTGCGGTGTTCTCCCGGGAGCCCCAGGTCCTCCTCTGGGCCGTGGGATCGACCCTGCTCCTGGCCCTGGTGATGGCGACCATCTTCTCACTCCTCCGGGTCCTGGGCCTGGTCAGCGGCCGCGGCCCTGCCGCAGAGGGGCCCACTTCAGCCCATGGCAGCCATCCCTTCAGGACGGTACTGGTCAACGGTGCCTGGCTGGCGGGAGGCTGGATCGCCCTCTTGCTTGCCGTCCGGGTCTCGGGCAGCTCGCCCTCCCTCACCGCGGCCACCACGGGACTGCTGGACCTGCTGCTCCTCCTCATCGGCTTTGACCTGGGCGCGGAGTCCCACCGGCTGGAGTGGCGGGACCTGGGACCATCCGCCCTGGCCGCCCCCTTCCTGAACATCCTCCTCTCCCTCCTCTGCGGCATGCTCTTCGCCCGGCTCCGGGGCATGCCCCTACGGGAGGGCCTCCTGCTCTACTCAGGCCTCGGCTGGTATTCGCTGGCCCCGGTGATGATCGCAAGTCACGGACTGGCACTCCTCTCGGCCTTGGCTTTCATCCATAACCTCTTCCGGGAGCTGGTGGCCATCCTGACGGCCCCCCTGGCGGCCCGCTTGAGCCCCCACCTGCCCATCTACCTGGGCGGCGCCACCACCATGGATGTCATGCTTCCCTTCGTCCAGCGCTATTCCGGACGCAACTGCACCCTGGCCTCTTTCTTCTCAGGCCTGGTCTGCAGTCTGGCGGTCGCCCCTCTGGTGAGGCTCTTCCTGGGATAAGCCCCGCTCCCGGAGAAGCGCCGCAGCCTGGTAGGCCCCCAGCACCGCAGAGCGCACTCGCTGGTAGCTGTTCTCCGTGACCTTGGTGTTGAAGTTCAGGGTGGCGACCATGTACCAGGTCTCACCACTGGGCATGGGCTGGGGAGAGGCGTAGTTCACCAGGGGGGGCAGGATGGCGCTGGAGCTGTTCTCCCGCAGGGAGACCGCCATCCGGTCGCACCAGTCCCGGAGCCGGGGCATGAGGGCCAGCCCCTGGGCCTCGTCCCGGAGGGAGAGCCGTGCGTACATCGTGAAGTTGAGGCGGAGCTGGGGGGGATCGAAGGCGGAATTGAGGTAGCCCGCCATGGAGGCGATCTGCTGGAAGTCCTTGGCGATCTGCTGGAGTTTGGGACTGGGCTGGGCCATGGTGCTCCGTCTGGGGGCAGCCGCCCCCTTCCAGTCTAAGGCGTCCAGGTGTGGCGGATCTCCCCTGCGGGGCTCAGACCGTTGGTGGAGCTGGAACTGGCGCCGAGCTGCAGCACCAGATTGCCGATCCGCCACTCCACCTGCCCACTGGTGGTCACATCGTTCCCCGACTTCTGGTAACGGAAGAGGAGCGGGGCACCCCCCAGGAGATCCAGACTCTTGCCCAGGGTGACACTGGTCTCCGCTGTCCCGGTGGAGCTGGGGCGGAGAGACACATTCACCCGGTCCAGACTGAAGAGACGCCTCACCCGCTCCTGGAAGCCGGCGATGGTGAGGGAGGTCAGGAGCCCGGAGGTGGTCCCTGCCAGGCCATAGCTCATGGCGCTCTGGGAGGAGGTGCCACTGGCGGTGCCGATGGTGGAGGCAGAGGAGGGATCGATCAGGATGGCTACAATCTCATCCTGCCGGAGGGAGGGCGTCGAGGTGGGGTTCATGTTGAGCTGGTTCAGGCTCCCGGTGATGGCCAGGTTCACCACATAGGGGCTGACATCCACCCGCCCCTGGAGGTTGAGGATGGGATTGAAGACCCGCGGGTCCGTGAAGTCGATGGAGCCCCGCTCCAGGACGATATCGCCTGCAGGGAGGAGGTTGGTGAGGCGCCCGCCGGGGATGAAGTCCATCTTGCCCTTAAGCCCTGGATGGGCAGCGGTGCCGAGGACCTTGAAGCTGCCCACGGGTCTGCCCTGGAGCTTCAGGAGGTTCGTCTCGAACTGCCAGGGTGCGTTGAGATGAAGGTCCAGATCCAGCTCGATGCGGCTCAGGGGATCATCGGGGTCGAGGCCGAGGCCAGAGCTGCTGCCACCCAGAGCCCCGGCCAGGATGAGGTCTGCAAGGTCCAGGTCGGCCTGGTAGAGCATGTGGTCCACATCCAGGCGACCCGTCAGGCGCCCCCCCTCCCGGTCATTGCCCGCCAGCGAAGCGGCCAGGCTGCCCTGCAGCTCGAAGCCCTCGGGGATGTCCCGGAACTGGAAACCGCTGAGACGGGTCTCCAGGGCATAGTCCCTGAGGGCGCCGGGCTGCCAGGTCGCCCGACCCCATGCGGTCAGGTCCCCCTGCGCCAGGGTCCCCCGCAGCGGGGACTCCTGGGGGATCCAGAACTCCCGGTCCCGGAAGCTCACCTTGAAGTCCACATTGTCAATGCTCTGGGGGTAGGTCCGCACATGCAGCCGCCCCCCCTGGAGCTCCAGGCTTCCGTCCAGACCCGGATCCGCGTAGGTGCCCTTGAGGGTCAGGGAGAAGCGGGCCCGCCCGGAGGGCCTGAGATCGGCCAGCAGGCTGTATGGGCTGGGCTGGATCACCCGGTCCAGGAGCACCTTGAGGTCGGACAGGTCGGCCCGGCCCGAGGCCCCCACCTTGATGGGGGCCTCAGAGGAGAAGGGGGCCCAGCCCGTGAAGCGCACCTCGGCCCCTTCCACGGCCATGGGCCGCCCCTGGGCATCCACGGGGATCCCCTTCAAGGCCAGATCACCACCCATCCCCTCGGCATCCCCCAGGAAACGGGAAGGCTGGGTCTGCACCAGGTCCAGCCCCTGGAAGTGTCCTTCGAAACTGTCCAGACTCCCCTTCCATTGAAGCCCCTGGGCGTCATAGGAACCCTCGGCCCTGAAGTCCACCCGGGCGTCCTTGAGCGCCCCTCCGGTGAGGTGGGCGGCAAGCCGGGCGGTATCGGCCGTGCTAGGGTCGACCTGCACATCCAGGGCCCCGGACAGCCCGCGCCCTTCCGGATGGACCCGGAGGGTGGCGAAGGGATGGTCCCGCCCGGTCATGCCCAGGCTGGCGTCCACACCGCCCTCCCCGGTGGCCAGGTTGCCTTCGAGCCCTTCCAGGGTCCGGGTGCCCAGCTCGACACTGCCCCCGCTCAGGTGGAGAACCATGCCCGGCAGGGCGATGGGCCCCATGGGGTCCACCATGGGACCCTGCAGCTTCGCACCCAGAACCCCCTTGAAGACAGGGCCGGGAAGGCCGAGCACCCTGGAGTCCACCTGCCCCTCCAGGGAACCGAGCCAGTTCCCGTGGGCCAGATCCATATCCAGACCGCCGCTCAAGGCGAGGGGCCCCTCGGGGGACCGGTCCCCCTCCCCCAAGGCACCGGGCCCGCCAGCCACCCGCAGATCCGCCACCTGGAAGCGCCCCGCGGAGAGGTCCATGGAGAAATCGGCGGAGACCGCCGGCACCTTCACCCCATAGACGAGGTTGTCCAGAGCCCGGGCCTGCCCCTCCATGGTGAGGTGTGCAAAGGGACCGCCGATGCGGACCCACCCGCTACCGGTCCCATCCACTCTGACGAAGTCCACATCCGCCGCCCGGAGGCCCTCCCGGATGGGCAGTCGGTCGGCCTGATAGCACATCCCGATCTGCGGGCCCCCCTCAGGTACCGGACCCCAGTCCACCCAGAGCTCACCTGCGGCGGTCCCACTCCCCTTCTGGGCCAGGATCTGGGACACATCCAGCCTTGTACCCTCGATCTTCACGTCGGCCGCGAGGGTCTCGGCCGTCGCCCCGTGCCAACGCGGCGCGCTGAGCTCCACCGTCCCGTCCAGGTGGAGCGGGGTATGCCTCGACCAACCCACCTCGGCCTGGGCGCGGGTGGCCCCCCCCATGTCGAGCTTCACCAGCTTCCAAGCGTCGAGGGTTGCTGCCACCTGGGCGGCATCCGTCTCGAGGGTCGCAGAGCCGGAGAGAGCGGCCAGCCCCCGGCGATCCACCACGCCTTCGGCCTTTCCGCTCAAGTGGACTTCCTCCAGGGCCAGGGAGAGGCCGGCCACCTGGACACGGCCCCCCTCCACCGAGAGATCCACCCCCCCGGCGGACCGGCCCTGCTGCGTAAAGCTGCCCTGCAGCCGGACCGTCAGCCTGTCAGGGTCAGGCCGCTCCCAGGGGGCCCCACCCAGATGGAGCTGCCCCTCCGTCGAGGCCTGAAGCCGGGCCAGAGGTGCAAAGCGGACCCGTGAAGCCAGTGGGGCGAGGCTGACGCCTGAGGCCTTGAACTCCAGATCGCTGCCTTTGCCACGCTCCCAGCCCCCACTCGCCTGAAGGCTCCCCTCTGGGGCCTGGAGGGAGAGCTTCCCGAGCTCCAGGTGGGCTTCGGTTCCATGGGCATCCAGATCCAGGGCGGAACGTCCCAGGCCCGTGAAGGGAAGCTCCAGGTCCCGCCCCTGAAGGGTGAACACCCAGGTGGGATGGGGGATGGTACCGGCTACACTGGCCTTGAAGCCGAGCTTCCCCAGGGAGCCCGTCCAGATCCCCTTCGGCAGAAGGGCGGAGACCCCTGCCAGGTTGAGTTCTCCGCGGGCCTCGCCATTCAGGCGCCGGGGCCCGGGTTCGTAGCGGCCGACCAGCGTCAGGGTGGAGTTCCCCAGAGCCAGCTGTCCCTTCCGGACCTCCAGCATCCCCTCGGAAAGGAAGGTCTTCAGATCCAGATGCCCCTCCCTGGCCCTGCTCCCCTCGCCCACCACCAAGCGGGGGGCCTGGAGAGCGGCATCCAGCCGGTTTGCACCCCGCCCGGTCCCCCTGATGTTGAACCAGGCCTCCACCCGGGGGATCCCCCAGGACGGCTCCTTCACCAGAACCCGAGCATCGCTGACCAGGAGATCCCCCAGGTAGACCTGGGGTGAAGCGGCCGAGGGGGGATGGGGCTTGAGATGGATCTGCCCCAGGGTCTGGCGGTCCAGTTCCAGGCGCGGCTGATCGAGGTGGATGTGCCTGATGCGGGGCCACTGACTGAGCAGGGAGAGGGGGTGGACCTCCAACTCCAGGCGGCGGGCCTGGAGCAGGCGCCCCCCGAGGGAGAAGTTCCGCACGATGAGCTTCCGGCTGAGCAGATGGAATTCCAGGGAGTCTGCCTGGAAACTGAGACCGGTCTCATCCTTGAGGATTCTGCTGATGCGCCCCTCGACCCAGTGGGAGAAGAAGGGGCGCCGCAGGGTCCAGGCCGCCCCCTCCAGGACCACCGCTCCGGCCACCAGGAGGTAGACCGTGCGCCGGAATCCCCTCCGCGCCCAGACTCCACGAAGGCCTCCCACCATGCCTCCCTTCAGTTCTTCTCCCCGCAGACCGGGCAGACCTGGGCCAGTCGGGGCAGGGGCTTGAAGCAGTTCCAGCAGAAGCGGGGTTGGGTCTTGCCCAGGGTGGCGGGCCGGGGGGACGCAGGCACCGGCGTGCTCGGGAGCCCGGTCAGGGGCCTGGTCTCATGGCCCATCTGATCCCGGACCCCCTTGAGGGCCTTGAGGAACTCCTGGGCGGAGAGAAACCGGTCCCCCAGGTTGACGGCCAGGGCCCTCATGACCACCTCGGAGAGGGCCCGGGGTGCGCTGGGATTCTTGCAATGCGGTGGAACGATGGGGGTGGACTGCAGTGCCTGGGCGATCTTCACAGGATCGGCATCGTAGAAGGGCACCGTCCCCGTGAGCATCTCGTAGATGGTGATGCCCACACTCCAGAGGTCGCTCTGGAAGACCGCTCTACCCCGGAAGTGTTCGGGGGCCATATAGGGGGGGCTGCCGATCCGGGTGCGGGCGAAGCCATCGCGCTGCATCTCCAGGATCCGGCTCGTGCCGAAGTCGGTGACCTTGGCCACCCCCTCCTTCGTCACCAGGATGTTGGCGGGGCGCAGATCCCGGTGGAGCACCTGCTGGGAGTGGGCGAACTGGATGGCCGAGCAGACATCGATGGCGATGTCCAGAGCCCTCCCCGGAGGCAGGGTCCGCTCCCGGCGGACCATGCGGTCCAAACTCTCCCCATCGATATACTCCATGACCATGAAGAAAGTCTCGCCCTGCCGCTCCACCGTGATGAGTTCCACGATGTTGGGGTGCTTGAGAGCAGCCATGATCCGGGGTTCCTGGAGCAGCCCCTGCTCATCCCCCTGGTGATGGGGCACCTTGAGGGCGACCCGCCGGTTGAGGAGGGTGTCCTTGGCGAGATAGACCGTCCCGAAGCCGCCTGCGCCGAGGCGGTCCAGGATCTGGTATTTGCCCAGCATCTGGTCTTTGGAAAGCACGAATGAGGCTCCGGTGTGAGCTTAGAATGCCGCGAAACAGGATGGAGCAGGGAAAAAAGTGGGAACCCGGAATGACCTCAGTGTTCCTGCTCCATCACCCGCTCGCGGTCCAGGGAGGGGATGATCCGCCACTGACCGGTGGGGATCGGATTCAGGGGACCCTGCTCCAGGACCTGGGCCAGGATCAGGTTGCGGAAGGAACTCCGGCTCAGCCACTCAGGACGGGTCGACAGCCCCGCGGCCGCCAGATAGCCCCCGGCACCCTGGAGGCGGCACTCGCTGAGCCCGAGGGTGAATTCCTGAGTGTCCTTCACAGGCTGCCCCTCGTAGTTGAGGGCCACAACCCTGCTGCCCATGGGCTTTGAGATGTCCAGGGCGTAGGCCACCCCGTCGAGGACATCGAAGTCCTCGGGACGGAGCTGGTGGGAGATCAGGTCGGGAAGGTGGCAGAAGTTGTAATAGGTGGCCGCCTGCTCCAGATAAGCCCTGAGCTGGGCGCCCGTGACCCGGATCCTCGCCAGGCGACTCTCCGAGGGCGCGAGGGCGTAGAACTGGCGCACCGAGGTCGGCCCCTTGGGAATGAAGAGTCCGGGTCTTGGCGAGGGGACCGCGGTGATCTGTGCCCGGGTCGCCTTGCGGACCACCGTGTGGAGGAGCTGGAGCAGGGGACCGTCCTCCATCCGCCCCCAGCGGCCGTCCAGGTCCACATCGAGCCGGGCCGCGGGGGTGTCCAGGTAGGCGTCCGTGGCCCCCTGGATCGCAGCACTGAGTTCGCCGGCCTGGGGATCGGCCGGGGTGTCCGGCTGGACCTGCACCATGCGCGTCTGGAGCGTCTTGGGCTTCCAGCGCCCCCATTCCCGATGCATCGTCCACTCGGCGACCCCGAGCTCCCGACCGAGGGGTCTGGGCTGCAGGACCGGTACATCCCCAGGGCTCGGGGACACCCCGTAAGGCTGCACCACCAGGTCGACTCCGGGGACGCTCTCCTTGAGCGGCTGGTCTCCCTGCAGGAGAAGGACCACCAGATCGGCCTTCTCCTTCTGGCGGAGCCGGGGCACCAGGGCCTTGAGGGTTTCCACCGGATCGGCCAGCCGCAGGGACACCTCGGCGTCCAGGGGGTTGCGGAAGGAGGTGGCGAGACCGACGACAGCCACGGAGACCCCCTGGAGCTCCAGCTTGGCGTAGGGCATGAAAGCAGGGCTCCCATCCGGCATGAGCAGGTTGGCCGCCAGGAAGGGGAACTGGGCCTGATCCTCCAGGGACCTCAGATAGGGCAGGCCGTAGGCGAAGCTGGGCTCACCCAGGGCCATGGCCCCGCAGCCCACGGCATTCATGATGGCGAGGCTGGGCTCAGGCAGGTCCGGGCGCACCACCTTGCGGACATAGGCGGAGGGGCTCCCCGCAAAGGCCGCTCCGCCGTCGAGCACCAGGGTGGTCGACGGCAGGGTAGAGCGCAGTCCCCGGATGAGGCTCGCCAAGCGGACCCAGCCCATCGGAGCGGACTGGAGCGAGTAGGTGTCCTGGGCCGCCAGCTGCCCCCCCACTCCGGAGGTGCAGACCACCTGCAGCCGGAGTTCCTCGGCACTGAGACCAAAGGAGAAGATGAGAATGAACAGCCAACGGAACACCAGACCTCCACGCCACAGGCACTCCAAAACCTTAACTTGGTCGGGGCTCCCGCAGGGAGTAAACTGGCCCCTCATCCAGAACGCATCTTCCAGGGAGTTTCCATGCAAGAAGTCCAGATCAAGGCCCCCAAACACGAGTTCACCCTCCTCTGCGATGACATCCGCCAGGAGGTGGGGGGCAAGACCTCCCTGATGGGCCTCTATGACCACCACATCGTGGTCCCCAACGTGCCCTACGTGCTCCCCAAGGTCTGCTTCTACACCCGTTTCTCCCGCATGGACGGTCAGTTCAAGTTCGGCTTCGCCATCGTGGCCCCCAACGGCGACCGCAAAGACATCATCCGCGACTCCGATGTCCAGATCCCCGACGGCGCCAAGGAGGGCACCTTCAACGTGATCGCCTCCCCCTTCGAAGCCAGTGCCGAGGGCGTCTACGAGGTCATCATGAGCCTGACCAAGGGCGCTGACCGCTTCGAGTACGTCTACAAATTCGCCATCTCCGATGCCCAGCGTCTCCAGTCTGAGTGGGAGCAGTCCCAGCAGGGTGCTCCCGCCGTCAACTAGGACGGAAGGGTATCCTTGAAGGGCGGGCCTCGGGCCCGCCCTTTCCATCTGGGGAGAAGATGATCGACCGTTATGCCAAGCAGCGCATCTTTTTGGGGCGGGAGCCCGAGGCCCGGCTGCATGACCGCCGGGTCGCCGTGGTGGGACTGGGCGCCACCGGATCAGTGCTGGCTTCCTGGCTGGCCCGGGCCGGGGTCGGGCACCTGACCCTCATCGACCGGGACCTGGTGGAGCTGAGCAACCTCCAGCGCCAGCTCCTCTATGGAGAGGCGGATCTGGGCCGCCCCAAGGCCGAGGCCGCCTGCCAGCGCCTCGGCGAAGCCAACTCCTCCATCTCCCTGAAGGCCGAGGTGGCCGATCTCACCTCCGGCAACGCCCGGGAGCTTCTGGCCGGTTATGACCTGATCCTGGACGGCACCGACAACTTCGAGGCCCGTTTCCTGATCAACGATGTGGCCATCCTCAGCGGCACCCCGTGGATCTACACCGGGGCCATCGGTGGCGAGGGCATGATCTGGCCCCTGAACCCCCCGAAGACCGCCTGCCTGCGTTGCCTGATCGAGGAGCCCCCCGCCAGCGGCGATGTGGATACCTGCGACAGTGCCGGGGTCCTGGGCCCCGCCGTGGGCATCGCCGCCAGCTGGGCTGCCCTGGAGGCCATCAAGATCCTCACGGGGCGGGAACCCCACCCCGAGGTGGCCCGCTTCGACTTCTGGTACAACGAGCGCCAGTTCATCCAGCCCCCCACCCACCGCTGCCGCTTCTGCACCGACAAGGTCACGGAGTTCCTGGATGCCCGCTGGTCCCTCAAGGCCTCCTCCCTCTGCGGCCTCGAAGGGGTGCAGATCCGGGTCAATCCGCCCCGCCAGCTCGACCTGGGCGCCCTCAAGGAGCGCCTTGAGGCCCGTACCGGCCAGCCCTGGAAGGACTCGGGCCTGGCCCTCACCGGCCACGAGGGGGAGAACCGCTTCACCCTCTTCAAGGATGGCCGCGCCCTCATCCACGGCCCGATCACCCCCGAGCGGGCCAAGGGCTGGTACACGGAAGTCATCGGAGCCTGATGTGAAGCTGCTGCTCGCCACCCGCAACGCCCACAAGGTCGAGGAGTTCCACGAGCTCCTCCCCGCCATCGAGTTCACCCCCTGGCCCAGTGAAGCCCCGGAGATCCCCGAGAGCGGGGCCTTTTTCCAGGACAACGCCCTACAGAAGGCCACCTTCGCCCGGGACTGGTGGACCGCCCAGGGCCGCGAGCCGATGGACGGCTTCCTGGCGGACGACTCCGGACTCTGCGTGGATGCCCTCTGGGGTGGCCCCGGCGTCCTCTCTGCCCGCTTCGCCGCCCACCTGGGCTACGCGGAGAAGAACCCCCTCCTCCTCTCCATGCTCCCGGAGGGTGCCCCCCGCAGCGCCCGATTCGTCTGCGTCCTGGCCCTGGCCCCCACCCAGGGAGCCCCCTTCACCGTGGGCGGCTCCGTGGAGGGCAGCCTGGCCCCCGAACCCCGGGGCCTCCAGGGCTTCGGCTACGACCCCATCTTCATTCCCCAGGGCCACACCCGGACCTTCGGCGAACTGGGCAGCGAAATCAAGCACAGCCTCAGCCACCGGGGGAATGCCGCGGCGGAGCTCAGGGCGCGGCTGGGGATGTAGGGGCCACAACGCCAATTCAACCTCTCTTTTAATGCCTATCTGCTATTTTTTTACATTCCAGCACATATTCTCTCGCGAGAATTGCACTTCGATCAGGACGAGATTTCATTTTGTCACTAAAATCGCGGAAAGAATTATTTAAATCTTGAAGATCATTATCGTTTAAATATTCAGCTTTTCCATACAATATTTCAAAAACTGCAACAGAATCAGATCTTTCATCATATGGAAGACATGAAATAACCACCGGTTCAATATATACCTTTATATTATTGGTGATTTTTTCACTTTTTTGTTTTACTGCAAGTTCACGCAGCATTATAGCATTATCCATACGCTTATACACATGCCACCCATACCCAATAAAAATCAGAACAAGCAGAATCAATGCAGTGAAAAATCCATATACATATACCAGAACATACCTTTTCATAGGTCCTCTCTTTCAAATAAAATTAAGAACATTTTTCACACATTTTACATGTTTTAATTTTTTCTTTATACTCATCCCACGCCTGTTGCCGCATTTTCTGCAGCATAACCAATTGACGAACAAGCCGAGAATAGGCATTCTGACGCATTCGCTCTCCTGCATAGTCATTAGCGACCTCATCCAGAACATCGAATGCTGCATTTATAGCATTTACAGATCTTGACTTCGACGCATCCCACCCTGTCACAGGATGATTCATGATGTCCACTTGCTCATTTATAAGCTTTATTTTATTCAAATATTCAGCTCGAAGCATATCCTCCAGTTGATCGATTGCCTTTATACGGCTATCCAATGCAGCCAAAAATCTCAGCTTACATTGCCACACTTCTCCAGATGAATTATAGCACAACCCTAGATCATCAACGTCATTAACAGCATTGTTATTTATATAATTATAATTATTCAACCCACCAAATTCAGCCAATGGATCCCTATTAACCCATCTAGCACAATTCGAGTCATAAGCACGAAATAGCGCAAGATTCAGCCCACTCTGGGCATGCCAGAAATGCCCCGTGTAGGTGAAGGCTGAGTCTTTGTCCCCACTGATCTTCGTCATGCGCCCATAGGGGTCGTAGTCATATCGGGCTCTTACAGTCTGTGTATTGTCCGTAAGTTCCCGAATGCTCCCGAGGTGATCCCTGGTGTAGAACAGCAGTGGTCTTCCCCCAAATCTGAGAGCCAAAGGAAACGTTAGGGTCCATCCTGAAAGAGGAGCCCCCTGATGAGACCCCAGAAGCTGACAGACGAGCAGATCGTGGCTGTGCTGCGGGAAGCCGAGCGAGGAGAGAAGTCCATCGCAGATCTGGCCCGGGAGCATGGCGTAGCCGAGCAGACCATCTACCGGTGGCGACGGAAGTTTGCCGGAAGCACGGTCTCGGATGTCCGCCGACTCAAGCAGTTGGAGAAGGACAACGCCCGCCTGCTGCGCCTCCTGGGGCAGCGCGAGGTCGAGATCGACGCCATGAAGGAGCTCCTCCGAAAAAAATGGTAAGCGCCCGGCAGAAGCGGGAAGGGGCTCGGGTGCTGAAAGCCAGGCGGATCCCGGAGCGGCGCATCGCCGCTCTGATTGGCCTATCCCGATCAGGCATGCGCTATCGCGTACGCCCGAAGCCGCAGGACTGCTTGGCAGAGCGTATCCAGGCCTTGAGTTCGGAGCATCCCCGCTACGGGCAGGTCCGCATCTGGGCTCTACTCCGACGAGCGGACATCGTCGTCAACCACAAGGCTGTGAGCCGACTCTGGCAAAAGCTGGGGCTCCAGCTCACCCGGCGCCCGAAGCGCAGGAAGGTCCGTTCTGGCGATGGCGTGCCAAGGGCTGCCGAGTTTCCGAACCACGTTTGGACCTACGACTTCGTGTTTGCCTGGACTCTGGGAGGGTCGGCTCTAAAGTTCCTGACCCTGGAGGATGAATACACCCGAGAGTGCTTGGCGATCGAGGTGGGTCGGTCCTTCCGGGCGCTCCATGTCAAAGAGGTGCTGGCCCGTGTCATCGCCCAACGGGGAGTGCCGAAGTTCATCCGGAGCGACAATGGCCCTGAGTTCGTCTCATTGGAGATCGGGCTCTGGCTGAAAGAGCAAGGAGTCGACACCCACCTGATCGATCCGGGCAAGCCTTGGCAGAATGGTCTGGCTGAAAGCTTCAATGCTCGATTCAGAGACGAGTGCCTGAATGGGGAATCCTTCCATGGCGTGCCAGAAGCCAGGGTGATCGCCCAGGCCTTCATGAGGTCCTTCAACGAAGGGCACCCCCATTCAAGCCTGGGGTTCCATACACCCAGTGAGTTCGCAGACCTATGCGCCATGGGGGCTCTGCCCCCAAACCCCCGGGATTTATCGCCTTGGGCCACCCCCGGTAACCGACGAAGGGCTGGCATGAGCCAGCCCCCACCGTCAGGTGGCCCCGGATCGGCGCTCAGGTCGCTTCCCAGCGTTGCCTTATCCTCCGTCCAGGCGGAAGAGACGCTACCATGAACCCGGAATCACGCAGCACGCTGTCCTTGATTGCCAACCCTAAAACCCAGACCCGAACATTTCAGTTGGTCCCAAGGTTGGGGGAAGACCAGCAGCGCCCCGTCACTATCCACAAAGCCTTGGGCATAGAACCCCTTCGAAAGAGTCCCTCCATCGGTCCCGGTGCGCTCCTCCGCGATCTCCACTCCATCCCACAGATACTT
Organism: uncultured Holophaga sp.; assembly: GCF_963677305.1. Lineage (GTDB taxonomy): Bacteria > Acidobacteriota > Holophagae > Holophagales > Holophagaceae > Holophaga. The sequence goes on along the minus strand of NZ_OY781925.1, from coordinate 744,788 downwards.
CTTGTCACTCGTGACCTGGAGAACCTTGCTGGCGTCTGGGTCTTTCTCGACGACTTGGACTCTTCTCCCTAATCCGTCATACCCGAATTCGCTCCGGTGCCCGGTGGCAGTGACGACAACAGCCACGAGCCTGTTTTCCGCATCTGCAACACCCGGTGCATCCTCACGCCCCAGATGCCAAAATGCCCCGCCTATCAACGTCTTTCTGATGTTTTCAAAGAACTCAAAGAACTGAAACCATCATACCGCCGGACATCCCGTGATGCACGGATCATCATTGCAGCGTTTCATTCAGCGTGCGCCCCGAGCGAATACACCGTCTTCACTCCTCGGTCTTCGCTTCTTCCTTCTCTTCCTCATCCTCAATAAAATCTCTCGCTCCAATATCCATCCCACGATTCAGTAACTGCGCCCACAAATTCCGTTGGATCTTGCCCTTCATGTTTTTGATCACTTTGTGCGGATTCATCAGCAGAACAAACTGGTAATCATGGGTGCCCTCATGCGTCTTAATGAACCCGAGATCCTTCAATGCCTTCATGCGCTGCCGCCAGGTGTAAACCGCTCGCTCTCCAGAGAAGCCCGCCTCTGCCGCCAAATCGTTTGGGTTTGCGATTTCGACCACCTTCTCGCCATAGCTTCGGGACCAAAGACAGAAAAAGGTGTAGCCTGCTGCCGCCTTCTTGGTGAGGGCATCGATGATGTTGATTATGATGGGCATTGTCCTTGGAGTGGTCACCCATCCGTCTTGAACTAAGCGATCCCACAGGTCTTCCTCCGGGACATCGGACCAGAACTCCTCTCGGAACCTGATTGCCTTGGTTTGGATCTTGGACGTTCGGACAGTCCTCTGCTTTTTGTTCATTCAGACCTCCATGGACACGAAGAGGCTCACGGCTCAGAGCTTGGAGGTCTGAGCCATGCAGGTTCGCGAGTCCCGCACTAAGCCTCCACATAAGAATCGATCCGCAAGTGCAGTATTTCAATGAGTTAGATTATTACTCTTTCACAGACGAAATAGATATCTTCTTCAGTCGGCATTCTGAAATGGAGTATCGAACTCAATACAGTCAATCCAGTTGCACAATTCAACGCAATGAATATTTTGTAAATATTACAATAAAAGGTGTTGTTATCGAACGTCTATGCTCCATGTGTTTATGTCATCCTAAATGTTCCGAGTGCTCCCATGGTCACGGGTGTCGGGGCAGCCCCCTCCTCCTCCTGGCTCATCGGGCTCTCCATGCTGCCCCACCTTCGCCAGCCTCCCCGGATGCGTGGCGGTGTGGATCGCCTTGAGATGACCAATGCTCACCCGGGTATAGATCTGAGTCGTGGTCAGCTCGGCGTGCCCCAGGATCTCCTGGAGCGCCCGGATGTCCGCCCCATTCTCCAGCATGAGCGTTGCCGCCGTGTGCCGGAACAGGTGGCAGCTTCCCCGCTTTCCGATCCCTGCCGTTCGGACGTACGCCTCCACCAGACTGGTCAACCTCACGAGGCTGAACCCACGCCCTCGATTGGTCAGGAACAGCACCCCGTCATCCTGCCCCCTCTCCAGCGCCGGACGCGACCGCTCCAGGTAGGCACCAATCCACGCCAGCGCACGCTCTCCGATGGGCACGATACGATCCTTGCCGCCCTTGCCCTCCCGGATCAGGACCACCCCCCGCTCAAAGTCCACTTGGTGCATGTGCAGACGGATCAGCTCCGCCCTCCTCATGCCCGTGCTGTAGAACGTCTCCAGGATTGCCCGGTCCCGAAGCCCGATCCTCGTGCGAATGTCGGGCATGGCGAGGACCGCTTCCGCTTCCTTCGCCGTCAGAACCGCCTTAGGGAGCCTCAGCCCCAGCTTGGGCAGTTCCAGTTCAGCGGCGGGATTGCTGGGAATGGTGCCCTTTTTCGCCATCCACTTGAACCAGAGTCCCAAAGGAATGAGGCGCAGGTGTTGACTGGCAATCGCCAGAGGTTCGCCATTGGCTTTGCGGTAGTAGAACAGGTGTCGCTGGTAGCGTTCGAGGATGGAACTGTCGATCTCTGACGGCTTGGTCAATCCCCGCTCGTCACACCAGATAAGGAACCAGCGCAGATGCCGCTCCCGGGTGCTGACGGTCTCCTGGGAACAGTGTTTCTCCTCCATGCACGCCAGGAAGCGCCGCATGAGGTTGTAGAGCCCCTCAGGGTCGTGGATATCGCCGATGGGCGGCTTGGGTCGCTTCCGCAGCATCAGCGCACCCCCTGAGCGGTTCGCCTGCGCCGGGTGATAGGGGGTGACGCGGGTTCCGCCCCAGATTGCCCCGGTTCGCTGGAAAGCTCGATGGGATCAGCATCCCCCCCAATAATCGCGCCCTGACCGTCCCCCGACCGATGCCCGACCACCCCCTGACCAAGGGGCGTGAGGTTCGCCTTCCTGCCCCGTGGAGTAACCTCCCCCATGGTGAGTTGCGCGCAGTCGATGAGACCCAGGAGCCTCGCCCGTCCGGCTTCGTCCTCCCCTTGATACACCAGTTCGTAGGCGTACGCCTTCCCCTGCCTGCCCCGGTGCGCCAGAAGCAGCTCCAGGTCCACCAAGCGCGAGAGATGCACCTTGAGCTGAGTATCCCCCCATCCTAGCGCCTCCCGGAGCTGCCGACGGGTGAAGCGGCAGTCACTCAGGGGGATGCCTGACGCCTCGCACGCCTGGGTTACCCACCCATGGAGCAGCCGCACCAGCTTCCGGGTCTGGGGCAGCAGCTCATCCACGGTGCGCCCCAGGACTTCCTGGGCAAGCTCATTCGCCAGAAGGATGTCTGAGGGCATCACCTCGATGTATGGCAGCTCCTGCCCCTGATGGGTAAGGGTCTTCACCTCGCGCTGAAACTGGTGAAGCAAGGCAATGGAGCGAATCAGGGTCAGGTATTTCACATGATCGCGCCGGGATCTCGTCTGATCGTCCCGGAAGCTCAGTTGATCCGCATAGGGGTTGACCACCGCCAGGGGTTGCAGGAGCCGCTGGGCGTTCCGGTGGAGTCGGGTGAGGCGTTCCCGCTCCCGGCGCGCCACGAACCCCTCCAACGTCTCCAGGCTCCGCTGGCGGCTGTGGATCGCTCGGGTCTGCTCACGGCTTTCATCCACCGTCAGAACCAGGCAGCGGTTCAGCAGCTCCTCATCCAGATCCACGGCGGTCGTGGTGAGGAACAGCATCACCGGACCCTCCACCGTGTAGTCATGGGTCACCAGCATCCCCGTGTTGGGGTCCTTGCCGGTGGATGCCATGGTCACCCGTCCCTCAGACTGGAGGAGCTTGAGGGCATAGCTGGCTTGCCGTGCGCCCTCCTCCTCGGAGATGGAGAGGATCTTATGGGACAGGCTCCGGTCCCCCATGTAGAAGACGGATTGCCCGGTCATGGCGGAATAGCGCACCAGGGATTCCTCCGGCATAAGATCCAGCACCGCGTCCATCAAGCTCGTTTTCCCGGCGGCACTGGCACTTTGGATGAGCAGCGCCAGGGGGCGATCCAGGAGCCGGGATACCGCCGCGAGGTAGCCGGTCAGGATGTTGGGCTCCTCCCCCACCACGCCAAGCGCCTGGAAGTCGCACAGCACCTTCTGGATCAGGTCCGGGGCGGTCAGCAGCTCCAGCGCCTCCGCTTCCTCGCCTGCCGTCAGTTCGGGACGTGGGTCCCGCTTGCGCAGGGTTTCCTCCAGCAGGTCCGCCTGGATGCCCTCCACCTTCCTGAGCACCTTCCCCAGTTCGAGTTTCAGGGTGTCCTCCCCTGCCCCCAGTTCGAGGCTCGCCTGACGGACGAAGGCGGTTCGTGCCCTCGCCTGATAGAGATCCAGGGAATCCACATGGAAACGCTCCGCCTGGGTCACCATCAGGTTGACCTTGAGGGCTTCGGGGTTCAGGGGCTTGTGCCACCCCCGGACGCGGTAACGGCGGTTCCCCATGGTCAGCAGCAAGTCCTGCCCCTGAACCTCCTGGGAATCGTCCTGAGCGGTGTCAGGCAGCTTGGAATCACTCATGACCGTCTCCTTTTAGAATCCGGGCGATCAGTGCCGGATGAAGGGGTTTCCCTGCGCGGGACTGGATGCCGTGCCCGGACAGCCGCTTGCTGATCGACCGCAGGGACTCCCCCTCCCCCCGCAGGTGATGAATCAGGCGGATGGTCTCCATCTCCTCGGGCACCACCTGGAGCGCCCCCTCCACGCTGCGATACCCGTAGGGTTCAAAGCCGCCCGTGTATCTGCCGCAGGACCGGAGGTGTCGCATCGCCATGGACGTGCGCTCGGACACCACGTCCCGCTCGAACTCACTGAGGACCGCCAGGAGCCGGAACACCATCTTCCCCGTGGAGGACGTGGTATCGATCCGCTCCGAGAGGGACACCAGATCCGCCCCACGGCGCTCCAGGCTCTCCGCAATCGCCAGGGTATCCCGCGTGCTCCGGGCAAGGCGGCTGAGGCTGTAGACCACCAGGGAGTCCCCCCGCCCAATCAGGCGCAAGGCTTCCTGCAAGGCGGGGCGGTTGTCGGAACGCCCCCCACTCAGCCCCCGATCCACCAGGATCTCCCCCGCCTCGTAGCCGTGGACCTCGCACCATCCCCGGATCTTCTCCGTCTGGGCATCCAGACTGACCCCGAAGTCCGCCTGATCCGAGGTGCTCACCCGGCAGTAGCCGATGACACGCCCGGGGGTCTTCGCCTTTTTTGCGTTCATCCATCCTCCTAAAAGTGTCGGTGCGGGTCCCCACGTAGACAGAAACCCGCTGGGGTGCCTGCCCCTGAGGCAGAGCTAACGCCGAAGCCCTGAGCCCCCCCAAACCCGCCTTCTGTTCTTCCAGAGCCCTGCCAGTCGCCATGGAAATACCGTGACGATCTACGGTCGGATTCTATTCGCTAGATGATCAACACAACACGTAATCCGAAAACAATTGTCAACACAGGCTTTCTCACCCCAAAGTGTAGTCCAAATCATCCGATTGTGCAATAGAAAACAATGCGATCAGCCTTATTTATCAGTGCTTTTCGCATCACATGACCATCGTTTTACCGTCACCAAGACAGCCCTCCCCCTCCACACGCCTCACCCCCCCCGGGTGGGGTTTTTGAGACTCCCTCCAGCGTCCTGACCGATGGCACAGGGGTGGTCAACCTTTGAACCGAGGTCACCGCCCCGACGAGGACCTGCCCCGGGCGGGTTAAGGGGCTCTTGTCCTAGCGAGGTGGTATAGGGTCCGGTCAGAGGGCAGATCGCTCCTGACACCCCCTTTATCCACCCGTCAGGAGGACCCATGACCGCCGAACCGACCCCCTCATCCAAAGCCGCCCGCCGAAAGAACGTGCCCCCTATCCGGACGGGCACTGCCAACCGCCTGCCTTGGGTCACGGCAACCGGACCCGCTTCCGTCCGACGAGATAAGGCAATCTACTACCTCACCCAGGCATTCGACCACGCGGAACATCGGCAATTTGACAAACCCGTGATGGCACTGGCAAAGGTCGTCTGCAACCTCCGGCACTACTTCCGTCAGGACCAGGAGAGCACCGTCCGTCTGATCCAGAAGCACTACAACCCCAAATCGGACTACCAATGGTCAGAGGAGGGCATCCGGTTGACCTGGGATCGGGTAGCCCCCTTCACCCCCTTCCTCGGGTTCGTCGATGTAGACGCCCAGTCCAAGAGGCGGGTTGCCGACTTGGAGGATGACGTGATCGATCTGATTGCCTTCACCCGGTCAGGCGGTCAGGCCAGCACCAAGGAACTGTTTGCCACCTTCAAGGCATGGCACCCCGATCTGGAGGTCGATCCTCGCGTGTTCGGCAAGGCAGTCAAAGCAGCAACCGGGATCAACACCAAGTCCTCGAACAGCGAGCGATACTACGAGGGCTTCCACCTTCCGAGTCCTGAGGAACTGATGGACACCGCCCACACCCCTGGAGCCCTCCAGTCTGAGGCTGTGGAGGTCACAGCCCCGATCAGGGAGCGGGGAGCTGCCTAGCCCCACCGTTGGCAGTACAAGAGTCGGGTTGCTTTATAAGGGGACTCCAGAGACGGTCAGTCCCAGTACATGAACCGGGTTGCTCTTTAATAGCGCACCCCAGGACGGTATGGAACCAAGCCCTCGGACTCACGGACCCCATCTGACCGACCAGTCGTTCCAGGGCTGCTCCTCGAAGCAAGCTTGAGCACCTCAGCTCCAGTACATGAACCGGGTTGCTTTAGTAGGGAGCCCCAAACGACCGTCGAAGGATCATGCACCGAGTAATCAGAACATGCTATCAGCGTAATCCAACGCTTATTACATCACAAGTTGATCCTCGATAGGTCACGACATAATACTCGATAGGTCACGACATAATAGTCGCCATCAACCTTGCTTGGAATTAGATCTGTCATGATTGACATCAGGATTAGTACCCGTCTAATGTCACCCATATAGAAGCAACATCAGACCCTCATGTGATTGCAGTAATTTGATCCGATCATGAGATGACTGTCGCCATACAGAGCAATTATCAAGTCGTGATATTCTTCTATGATATGCCATGACTACCGTGTATCAAAATCATGTAACACATCATGTCATGTACAGTATCTGAATCCAATTCATCGATATGATGTACCTATCTATTAAATACACCAACAATGTCGCTCCTTGTACATCCGTAAAAGTGAGTCCTCCTGTTCTCAACATCCATCACACTTCCAATCGCCACATAGAAGTGAACCCCTCAAATCGAATCCATAGAGACGCGACATGAGGGGTACAAACACCACGCAAAGGTAATCGTGGTGTGACGGGAGCAGGGATTAGGTACGGTTCCGTCCTGTCAGGATCGCCTTCAGTCCCTCCAGCGAGAGCAGATCAACCCTCACGCCCTGCTGAGCGTACACCCCTGGATCATCCACCTCCGCCGGGACCAGCACCTGTTCGACGGCTTCCATCAGCGATGCTTCCTCCTGACGCCTGATGTACGTGCGCAGTGATCCTGGCGTGACACCGGTATACCGCTGGTTGAGCATCGGACCCTCAAGCTCACCTTTGTACAGCAACCCCTCAACGACCTGTTTCGTCACGCCCAGTTCCAATGCCGCCTGATCCAACGGGATCGCCTGGAAGTGGGAACGTGTGACGGGTGGAGGCTGTATCGCAGCAACCCGGCGGGCACGACATTCTCCCACAAGTTGCTCCATGGTTGCCTCGTTGACTGTTCCGGCGCGACGATTCCCAGGCATCGCCATGTTGCCGTCCCCTGGAAGCTCACCCCGCCAGATCCGGGAGTGAACCTCCTCAGCGGGAATGCCGGTCATGCCTTCGACCTGGGCGAGTGAGTATGTGTGTTTGGTGTCCATAGTGGCACCTCCTTTCACCTCCTCACCCGAAACAAGCGGTTTGCCACCTGCTGACACCTTTTGTTCCTCCAGACGGATCAGAGCGCCGTGCGCCTACCTGGAGTGTTCAATGCTGAACGACCTTCTTACCGCCCGTGGGATCACCCCGTCCGGTCTATACAACGTGGAGACCGTCTCTGAGGTCCTGGGGCTTACACCATCCTCCATCAGGCGTTTGATCCGTCGGGGGGACCTCAGAGCAATCCGCAGGCGTCGGTCCATCATCGGCGTCACCCACAGCGACCTGGAAGCGTTCCTGTCAGGTTCTCAAATCAGGGGTGAGGCATGACTGCCAGCAACCCCAACGGCACGCCCTGGCGGTCTGATCGATTCCCTTCGTTGGACGTACACCTGCCCGCCAAGACGGACGCCTACCTGCCCTCTCGCACGCACTGGGTTGGTATCCTGGAATCGATTGACCCGGCATTGGCGAGGCGAGTTGCTGCCTGTGGTTCCCATGGAAACCTGAGAGCCGAGTTCACACCGCAGGGGAGGCGATTGGTCGGCGGGAAGTGCAAGGACCCCCTGTGTGCCGAGTGCGGTCCCCAGATCGCGGCGAGAGCCTCCCGGTTGCTCTCGGACACGGTGCTGTATCTGACCGCTGAGGAGGGCATCGCTCCTAACCGCTTCGTATTCGGGGCGATCACCATGAGTCACCAGCACATCAAGGACACCGCCGAACGCATGAACCTGCTGGAAGCCGCCATGACGGAATGGGCGCAACAGGCGTGGTTTTCCCGCGCCGTGCTGGGGTGGGAGTTCGCGCTGGATGTATCGGGCACCCTCCGCCGCCATCGTGGCGTGCTCCACGCGCATTGGCATGTGCTCCTGGTGCTGCGCCCCGGGGTGGACCTGGAGCCCTTCAAGGAGAAGTCGCACGACTGGTTCCAAACGCGATTGGGGCGCGATAACGTGCGGTGGAACAGCGACCAGGAACAATGGGATGCCTGGCTTGGTCCTGCCCGCCTCACCCCCTCCACCCTCAACGGCAAGCATGGATTCATATGGAAGGCTGCCGCCGAGGTGGGTGCCTGCCTGCTGAAACCTGGGAAGCGCGGGGAGGCGCACAGCAGCTTCTATACACGGTCAGAGGAGGATCTGAGGGTCCTGGTGCCGCTCATGCAGCAGCACGCCCCTATGACCCGTGGCGGCATCCTCGCGAAGGTCCACGCCATCCTGGAACTGCGGGACGAGGTTCACGAAGATGCGACGGTCACCAGCACCAAGGCGTTGCCGGATGACCTATGGGCGCGGATCGATGCACTGACGCGACTATTCCTCCACCATGTCGTATGCAGCGCGAAGCACGCCGATGCCCAGGTGACCCACCTGCTTCACAGCGCCCGGACCATGCCGCTGGAGGCTTGGGAGGCTGCTGTCCTGCATATGGCAACCTGACGGCGATCCGAACGCCTAGAATCGACGGAAAGGCTTCCCATCGGTTCCCTCTGTCGCAGCTCGGACAGGAGGAATCGAGGGTTTGGAGTTTGGGGAGGGACAGAGGTCTATGGAGTAGCCAACTTCATAGCATCTTCAATCTCACGTCGAACATTAGGATCATTAGGAACATAGCTTTGGCTTCTGCGATAACTAGCGACTCGGCGTAGACAATGACGAGCCTCATCGCCCATTTTACCACGCTCTCTCGCAAGGACACCCAGGGCAAGTATATGCAGATCCAACTCAAGTTCTTTAGCTTGAATAACGCTATCAAAGTGCCCTTCCCTCAGTTTCGACAAAGTAGCAACAGTGGAGTATGAATCAGCTTCCAATTGGCATATTGCCTGCTTCGTGTTGACGTAATAATGAACAGCAATCAAGCAACCAGCAGCGAAGCCGACCGTGATCGAAATAATGCACAAAATCAAATTTGACAGCTTAAGCATAAGCCAAACCCTCCAGGCGGATTCATCACAATTCAATTGTCAACTTAATCATCATATTTCGAATGACACTCGCATATTTCTTTTGTTCTAGTGGTTTCACATTTACCCAAATTATAAGCAGTCATGTATGGTATCACACTACGAGACTTCCGCACACACGACACGTACGTCGCTACCGCCTTAGCTAGACATTGCGCCAATTGAGCATTGCTCGGATTTGAATCATTATTTGGATTAGGATTAGGCTTATCATTAAGAGGACAACTCGCTGGCTGCTCACCACATGATAGCCCCGTTCGATCCGTAAGATTGACAACTCTTCCCGCAACATAGGTATATAGGTTTAAAATATCAATCAAGTAACGTAAGGAAAGACCCTTAATATCTTCAATCGGGTCACGACTAATCCATCGCCCCAAATTTGGATCATAAGCACGGAACATCGCCAGATTCAGCCCGCTCTGCCCATGCCAGAAATGCCCCGTATACGTGAATACGCTATCCCTGTCGCCCTGGATCTTGGTCATGCGTCCATAGGGGTCATAGTCGTATCTGGCTCGAATGGTTTGACTGCCGTCTGTCAGCTCTCGGATAGATCCCAGGTGATCCCTCGTGTAATACAGCAGCGTCCCATCACTATCCACAAACCCCTGGCTGTAGAAGCGCTTGGTGACGATGGCACCCGTGGTATCGCGCTCTTCCGCGATCTCCACGCCATCCCAGAGGTATTTCTTGTTGGAGGTCTCGGTAAGGACGGTGGCGACGACATCCAGTTCGCGGATCATGACCCGTCTGCCTAAGCCGTCGTAGCCGAACTCGGAACGGTGCCCGGTGGCGGTGATGACGACGGCAACGAGTCTGTTTTCCGCATCCCACTCAAAACTCCGAGTGCCATCACTGGTCATGTTGCCATTCCCATCGTAGGTGAAGGCCTGATCGGTCCCGCTTGCGCTCTTGACGCTTACCGTGGCGGTTCCGTAGGCGCTGCTGTCCTCGGTGCTGGTGGCCTTGACCGTGTAGGTCCCAGGCGTGCTGGGGGCGGTGTAGGCTCCGGTGGAGCCATTAATGCTGCCCCCCACGCAGGACCAAGTCACGGTCCCGGTGGTGCCGCCATTCACAGCGGCCGTGAAGCTGGCCGTCCCTCCGGGGGTCAGGGTCAGATCCGAGGGCGTGACTGTCACCGAGTCCACCGGCGAGTCGGAGGCCACCAGAACCTTGGCGGCCACCACCTGGACCTGATCGGTCGCCACGGTGGCCATCACGGTATAGCTTCCGGCGCTCAGGGGTGCCGTATAGACGCCCGCCGAGCTCACGCTGCCCCCGGAGGCGCTCCAGGAAATGGAGGCCTCTGAAAGATCAGCCCCCAGCACCCGGAAGGCGACCGTAGCACCGGGCTTGACCTGCACATACTCGGGATCCACCTGATAGAAGGCGTCTCGCACCACGTTGACCGTCGCCGTCGTCGCCACCTGGGGCGCCGCCTGGGTCATCGCAGAGATGTGATAGGTGCCAGGCGTCTTGGATGCCTTGAAGAGCCCGCTGTTCGAGATGCTGCCGCCCTGGGGCTCCCAGAGCGACCAGCTCACCCCGCCGGTGGCCCCCGTCACCGTGGCAACATACTGCACCAGTCCTCCGGTGATGACGGTGGATTGGGCGGGTACCACTGAGATGGCAGCAGGCACACAGACCAGGGCGGTCCCGGTCTTGGTGGCATCGGAGACACTGGTGGCGGTCACGGTGTAATAACCCGCCTGGGCGGGCGCCACAAAGACACCCGTTGAGGCACCCATGGTCCCCCCACTCACCGACCAGGTGACGGCTGTGGAAGCCAGGTTGGTGGTCGTCGCCTTGAAGGTGGTGCTTGTCCCCTGTAAGACACTGATGAATCCAGGGCTCACCACAATGGGAGAGCGCACCGTCACGGGAATGCTGACCACCTTGCTGGAGTCAGCATGACTCCGGGCCAGCACATGGTAGACCGTGCCCTCGGCAGGAATCGTCGCAGGCGCCGTATAGACCCCATCACTGGTGATCGTTCCGCCAGCGTACTCCTGAACGGACCATGTCACCCCTTGATCCGCCGTCCCGGTCACTTGGGCCGCAAAAGCCTGGCTCTCCCCCAGGATCAGGGTGGGCGCCGCCGGTGTGGCCGTCACATTGACGGCCAAAGCGAATTGACTGGCGATCTCCGCGGGTCCAAGGGCGCGCTGGTAGATCCTCACCTCATCGATGGCACCGAAGGCCTGCCCGCCATTCTGGTAGTTGCCCAGGGAGTAGACATTCGAAGTCGACTGCCAGGGGACGAGGCTGCCCACTGCCTGTCCGTCCATATAGAACTGAGTGGTGCCGGCAATGCCAACGGCCGTCACCTGGTGCCAACCGGCCCCCAGGGTGCTCACTTTGAAACCGCTGTCCCGGAACTTGCCGGCACTGTTGTCAAAACAGCCAAGAGACACTTCATCCGTATTGATCAGGATCTGATGGTCCAGGTCCAGGCCCCTGGCCAGGGTGTGGTAGGTCCCCGTATGGGACAGGGGGTATTGGAACCATGCAGAGAGGGTCCAGGCCACCCCCAGCTCCACCGCCGGACTGAGCAGCAGGGTCGAAGCGCTGCTCCCGAACTGGAGCCCATAACCCGATCTGCCCGTCACCCAGGCCACTGTGTTCGAAAGCGTCCCGATGTATCCATGGCCTGAAGTGTCCGCCGTCTGCAGTCCACTCCCCTCCTGGAAGCGGAAGTTGGCCCCCAAGCAATTCAGGACGGAGGCGGGGCTCACAGTGACCAGCGCCGTGGAGCTCTGGGTGGGATCCACCGCACTGGTCGCCGTCACGGTCACAGAGCCCGCAGTGGCTGGCGCCGTCAGAATGCCACGGCTATCTATGGCGCCTCCCGTGGTGGTCCACACCACCCCGGTATCGGCCAAGCCACTCACCTCGGCCGAGAAGGCCACCTGCCCGCCCGCGGGCACGGATACCGCCGAAGGGCTCACCTGGATAGGCCGCTTGAGGGTCACGTAGACCACATCCCTTGCCCCACTGCTCGCATTCAGGGCCTGGACCCGGGTCTTGAGGCCTTGGACACTGATGCTGGCCGGGGCCGTAAAGAGCCCTTCGCTGGTGATGGAGCCCACATCCAAGACACTCCAGGTCACGGAGCCATCCTTGGAGCCCGTCACCGTCGCGGAGAACTGCTGGGACTGTCCAAGCACCAGACTGGCACTCTCGGGGGAAATCCTCACCGTGGCCACTCGCCCCCGCAGGGCACTGACATCGGACTGGGTGAGGGCCCGGTTGTAGACCCTCAGTTCATCGAAAGCCCCGGGGAAATTCCCGTAGCCCCCGGTCGGCAGGTAGGCCGAGGGATTGTTGAGGTACAGGTCAGCACTGTTGGCCTGCAAGGCTTTGGCAACCACCCGCTTGGAGTCCTTCAGGACCCCATCCTGGTAGGCCGTCTTCAAGCCCGTCTCCGCATCAAAGGCCAGGACCAGGTGGGTCCATTCCCCGATGGACAGGGTGAGCCCATTGGGCCACCAGCGATCAGCAGACCCGGTGCCCGTGTCGAACCCGATGCTGCGGTTCTTTTCCAGATACACGGCGTAACCGGTGCTCCCACCCACGAACTCTCCCTTGTGCAGGATGCTCCGCCAACTGTTGGAGCTCGTATCGAAGGCGGGATCCCGATCCAGGCGAAGCCACAGGGAGAGGGAGAGGCTCTGGGGGTTCAGGGCGGCCCTATCCGGGATGTCAACTCGGCCGTTGGCCCCATCAAAGAGCAGGGCATTGCCCAGGACCCCGCCTGTCCACGCCGCGGCACCGTCGATAAGCTTGCCGGGGTTGTCGGTCAGGGAGGCATCCGCAACCATCGTCCCCGTGCTCTCGTTGAAGGGCCAATAGCCCACCAGCGCCTCGTCGCTCGTTCCGGTGTTCCGGATATGCACTGTGGCGGAGGCCGTGCGGGTCACATCGGCCACGCTGCGCGCCACCACCTGGTAGCTGCGCTCCCCGCCCGAGGGCGCAGTGTAGGTGCCATCGGCCTCGATGCTTCCACTTGCGGCGCTCGGCAACTCCCAGGTGACCCTCTGATCCGCGAGGTCAGGGATCACCGCGCTGAAGGCGACCTTCTTGCCTGGGGCCACTCCGGCCTCCAGCGGATAGACCTCCATGCCCGCAAGAGCATACAAGGCGGATACTTCGTCGTCCGTGAGCACCCGATCGTAGAGTCGGACCTCATCGATGACACCCTGGAAGTAGCTGCCATTAGCTTGGCGGCTGCCAATCCGGAGCCCTTCGCCCGCAGGCGCACTGGAGGCAATGGTCCCAGCCCCCGTAAAGGTGTAGACCTGGGCACCATTGGCCCACAGGCACACCACCCCCGTCGATGCGTCATAGGTCAGCGCAAGATGGGTCCACTGGTTCAGGGGCGCAGCGCAGCCCGTATTGACAAATTTCCAACCAGGTGATGAATTCCGTAGCGCGTAGCGGATGCTTCCATCAGCGAAGCGGGCGAGCAGAAACTCGTTCTCCCGGCCCAGGATTACCCCGCCTTCCGTCGCCTGGCTCCCCGGACCGGTGGGATAAATCCAGGCGGCTGCCGTCAGGACAAAGGGCAGGTTGGGGAAGGCCGACACCTGCACGTACTCGCTGCCGCTGAACCGCAACGCCTTGCCCACCTTGCCATCCACCCATGCGGGGTCGTGCACCAGAACCCCCTGATAGCCATGGCCCGAGACGTCCTGGGTGGCATTCCCCACCCCCTCCAAGAAGGGGAAGTGGGCCAGGGGAGCCTTGGCTGCACCCGCACTCACCGTAACCCAGGCCAGGCCCACCTGGAGGGGATCCTGGACGCTTCTTGCCAGCACCCGGAAGCGCTGTCCATCGTAGGCACAGTTGTTGGGTGCCCTGTAGACACCCGCAGCCGAGATGCTGCCACTCCCGGCATCGGGCAGCTCCCAGGTCACCTTGGGGTTGGTGGCCCCGGTGACAGCAGCCGCGAAGGCCTGGGTACCGCCAGGCGCCAGGGTGATCGCCCCAGGGCTCACCTGGATCCTGATCCCCGAAGCCAAGCTGGCCACCTCGGCGGCCCCAAGGGGCCGATGGAAGATCTTGAACTCATCGATAATACCAAAGTGCTCACGCCCTCCCTGGTAGTTGCCGACGCAATAGACGTCAGAAGTCGACTGCCAAGGCACAATCGAACCAACCGCCACGCCATCGATGTAGAACTGGGTCTTCCCCCCCTGTCCCACCGCTGCGACGTGGTGCCAGCCGGCGGAGAGGGTATCCATCTTGAAGCCGCAGGCGTGGAAGCCGCTTCCGGTGACGTTGTCATAGCAGCCCAGGCTGACCTGATCGTCCCAGACCTCAATCTGGTGATCGCCCCCGTTGCCCCGGCTCAGGGTGTGACGATAACCCGTGCCCGGGAAGGGGTACTGGAACCACGAGGCCACCGTCCACTGAGTCCCCAGCTTGACCACCGGAGACAGCAGGATGGTGGCAGCGGCCACCGGGCACTCCACGCCCTCACCGCTCTTACCCGTCACCCAGTTCACCGAACTGGAGAGCTTACCCACCACGGAGCTGCCAGCCGCATCCGCCGTGGAAGTGCCAGTTCCCTCCTCAAAGGATAGCCAAAGGTCGGGCAGCAGCGCCCCCTTGGTCACCGTGACCGTCGCGGTCGCAAGCTTGGTGGCATCCACTGCGCTGGTCGCCGTTACCGTGACCGACCCACTGGTGGTGGAGGCCGAAAAGAGGCCACTGGAGGAGATGGAGCCACTGGAGGCGGACCAGCTCACATCCGTGGAGGCAAGCCCAGTCACTTCCGCACTGAACTGGATCTGCCCCCCGGCGGGGACATTTACCGCCTTAGGGGAGATATCGACAGGGTTCTTGACCGTGATCTGGACCGTGTCCGAAACG
Organism: uncultured Holophaga sp.; assembly: GCF_963677305.1. GTDB lineage: Bacteria > Acidobacteriota > Holophagae > Holophagales > Holophagaceae > Holophaga. The sequence goes on along the minus strand of NZ_OY781925.1, from coordinate 729,614 downwards.
GAAGGAAGCGCCTGGCTCACCGCCTTTACGGCGTATTGCACACCCTGGTAGGGGATGCTGGCGGGTGGGGTGTAGACCCCATCAGCAGTCAGATCCCCCGAAGCAGCCTTGGGAAGCGACCAAGTCACGGCCGTATTCGCGCTCCCCGTGACGCCAGCCGTGAAGCCTTGGGTTTGCTCCGTGGAGATCACGGCATTGCGGGGCTCGATCGCAAGGGACGGCACCCCTGAGTATAGGGCACCCACATCAGCAGCACTGAGGGCGCGGTTGTAAATCCGGACCTCATCGATGAGTCCGAGACAGGTACTCACGGATCCCTTGCTCATGTAATTAGGCCATGGGTAGGACCCAATTTCAGCACTCGGCATCTGCCCCCGATAGGCCCCAGAGGCCTGAGTAGCATCCAAGACTCCATTGATATAGATCAGCTTGTGAACTCCATCATATACACAAGTAACCAAAGTCCATTTATTTGCCGTGAGATCCGACTTCCCAGCCACATCATTGGAATAAAATCCAAAATAGGCTTTTCCATTGCGTTCCCCGATGTGAAGCCCTTGATTGGGACTCGCCACACCGTGTCCCAGAATGGCATTGTCGATACCGCGGTTGACCGCATCCAGCTTTACCCACGCAGACACCGTAAAAGATGAATTGAAACAATTTACATAATTGATCTTGGCGGCACTTTTCAGCCCATCCAGGCGGAGGGCCCGGCTGTTGAGACCTGCGGCATAGATGGCACCATCCACCAGCGTGGCTGTATGACCATTGCCGCTCCTATCTACACCACTATTATCAAAGGTCCAATATCCGACCAAACCACCGTTGTTGACCATGCTGGCTCCCCCCACCACGACGCTCATCGTTGCGCTCTTGGTGGAATCGGCCTGGCTGGTAGCTGTGATCTGGTAAGTGCCGGGACTTGAGGGTGCCGTGTAGCGATTCCCTTCAAAGGCCCCAGCACTCGCTGTCCACACCACGGCGCTGTTCGACAAGCCCGTCACCTCGACCTGGAAGGGATAGGTTCCGTTAGCAGCCAGAGTGAGGGTGGCAGGAATGATGCGAACGTACGGCTTGACTACAACCTTGACCGTATCCGTCTGAGTGCTATCTGCAACGCTCCGGGCCACAACCCGATAGCTTGCCCCAGCCGCGGGGACTGTAATGGGGGCCGTATAGACACCCTCGGCCGTGATCGTCCCGCTGGATGCGTCAGGAAGCTCCCAGGTCACAGCAGCATTGGTGGAACCCACCACATTCACGGCAAAGGCTTGGCTTTGCCCAACAGCTAGCGTGGCCGTGTGTGGGCTCATGGTCACGTTGACCGTGGAGGCATAGAGGGCAGCCACCTCACAATCCACCAGCGCACGGTTATAGATTGCAACTTCATCAATGACTCCCTTGAATCCAAGCCCAGTCGAGAATGGATAATTGCCGATCAAGGCATTTGCATCCGTAACCGTCAGGGCACCTGAAGTCTGGGAGGAATCCAGGACCCCGTTCACATAGATCCGCTTGGTGGTGCCGTCGAAGGTGAAGACCAGATGGGTCCACACTCCAGCAGCCAGCGACTTAGAGCCTGTCAGGTCCTGACAATAGAACCCGAAGTAGGGCTTATCCTGAGCGTTCACACAACAGTGCAGCGCACGAAGACACTCGGCATGCCCCGCACCCAGAATGGTGTTCACGTGGCCAGTTCCCACCTCATCCAGTTTGACCCAGGCAGAAAGGGTGAAAGCACTGGACAAGGGAAGCACATAGGGGAGCCCCACAGCAGAGTTTTTACCATCGAAATAAAGAGCCTTGCCGACCTTCCCATTTGTCCAGGTGGGTCCGTTAGCAAGGATGCCAGTCCAGCCACGACCGTTCGAGTCCGCGGCAGACAGCCCCTTGCCTTCCTCGAAGCTCCACTTGTCGAAGGATTCCTTCCAGGTGCCGACGTAGACATCCGTCTGATCGGTCGCACTGGAATCAGCCTGGGCGACAGCCGTGAGGGTGTACTTCCCAGGCGTGCCTGGCGCAGTGAAGAGACCGTCCGCAACAGTTCCACCCGTGGTCGACCAGGAGACCGACCTGTCATAACTACCAGCCACTGAAGCATAAAATGGATATAATTCAGACAGGTCAAGACTTCTTACACCGACTGGCTGGATCTGGACACTCACCACAGCTTCTTTGGTGGCTGTGAAACTCCCCCAGGAATCCGAACCCGAAAAGCTCTGCCCATCCGCTGCAAAGGTGGCCGAGAAATTCCGGGTCCCGCTATAGGTAAAGGTCCCCGTCAGCGTGTACCCATTCACCGTACCGTTGAACGCGCTGGTGCTCCCGTTGAAGGTATAGGTACCCGTTACCGTTGTCCCACGCTGATATAACACCATCTTGCGGCCATAACCATCTCCAGACACCACGTATGAACCCGATGCATCCATATTTCCATCACCGGTCACCTGGATCACGTTTGTCACCTTCACTTCTGGCTGGACGGTACTCGCAGCCGTCACGGTATAGACCCCAGCCGTCGCAGGAGCCGTGAACAAGCCACTCCCATCCACACTCCCGCCAGTCGCACTCCAAGCAATACTTTTGTCCGGCACGCCGCCCACCAACCCATCAATGCTGAGGGTTTCTCCGAGCTTCAGGACAGCTTGGCTCGGGACTACCCGGATCACCCCTGTCGATTGCTTCACACCGGTAAAACTCCCCCATGAATCCGAACCCGAAAAGCTCTGCCCATCCGCTGCGTAGGTGGCCGAGAAGTTCCGAGTCCCGCTATAGATAAAGGTCCCCGTCAACGTATAACCGCTCACCGTTCCACTGAATGAACTGGTGCTTCCGTTGAAGGTATAGGTGCCAGTCACCGTTGTACCGCGCTGGTAAAACACCATTTTGCGCCCGTACCCATCCCCGGACACCAGATACTGACCCGACACATCGGCATCCGTGGCCGCCTGCCCAAGCACCTGAACTGCAACATGCGATCGAGTGAGGGCAGGCATCGCCGCCGCCAGTGACACCTGCACCAGCTGCCAGATCATCAGCAGCACCACAGGCAGGGCCACCAAGCGCCGAAGTTTCAGCAGACTCCGGACACTCAGCAGGAACCGGGCGCACCTCGGGGTGGTCCAGGCCAGGAGCTTGTTCATTCGGGACAATTCAGCGGGAAGGTACACAGTGACCTCTGGCAAACACTTCAAAGCAGGGCAAACATGGATGGGCAATTCAATGCGGCAGAAAACCGCTAGGGGGCAGTGCTGATGCGCTGCTCCGTGAGCTGGTTGGTGCTGTTGTATTCCGCTGCCGTGACTTGGCCGTCAATCTGTTCGCTGGTGCGATTACCGGCCAGGTCATATCCGTAGACATACTGGTGGATCAGGGCACCAGTGGGCCCCTCCAGGTTCAGCGTTGCCCCAATCAGCTGGTTGGCAGCATCGTAGGAGAAGCTGTAGACCCTTGGAGTCTGGGCATCCGCCTGCTGACTCCAGGTCTTGATGGCTCCATCTGCGTTGTAGGCATAGCCGAAGGCCGAGATGACGCTGGAATCACTCTTTTGGTTGGAAATGCCAGACAGCCGGTAGTCCTGAGTGGCGTCGAAGTAGGTGAACACCGTCTTCTGCCCGTTGGGGAGCAGGATGTTGTCCAGGCGCCCGGTGCTGCCTTGGTAGGCATAGGAGAAGGTCCCCAGGGGGTTGTTCACCTGAGCAAGACGGCCAAGGGCATCAAAGCTGCGGGTCTCGCTGATGCCGTTGATCCCCCGGCTCAGCACCCGCCCCAGTTCATCGTAGGCATAGGTGATGGTGCTGTTGGCAAAGGGACCCGCCACGCTGGCCAGACGCCCGGCCCCAAGCACCGGGCCCGCCCCAACCGGGTGGTAGCTATAGGTCGTGGTGCCATAGCCATCCGTCATGGTGGCAAGCCGATTGTAGATGCCATCATAGGCATAACCCACCGAGGGGGTGGCCTTCAGGGCATTGACATAGTCCACCTGCTTTAGGTTGTTGTCGGCATAGTACTGATAGCTGGTCATCTGCCCCTTGGCATCCACCCGCTGAACCAATCGACCAGCGGTGTCGTAGGAGTAGCTGGTCAGGGAGCCATCATCCAGGCGCTTGCCGATGACCCGTCCCTGCAGATCCCGCCACCAATTGGTGGTGTGCCCCGCCGGATCCGTCAGCTGTTCCAGACTCCCACAGTTGCACCAGTCGAAGGAGGTGGTGCGCCCGAGGGCATCTTGGACTTCCGAGAGCCGCCGCAGGGGGTTATAGCTCATGTAGGTCCAGCGCCCCTGCCGGTCCTTCTTGGCGCTCAGGTCGAGCCTGTCGTAGGCCATCTGCTCGGTCGTGCCGTCTGCGTAGCTGACCTGCATGGGGCGATCCAGGTTGTCATAATCCGTCGTGACACCATTGCCGTCCGGGCCAATCACCGTATGCACCCGCCCAAACTTGTCATAGGTGAAGCTCGTGGTGGCCCCCGCCTGGGCCCCGGTGATGCGGCTCAAGTAACCGCCCGTATAGGCAAAGCTCGTCGTTTCGCTCTTGGGATTGGTGATGGTGAGGATCTGACCCGCTGCGTTGTAGGTAAAACTTGTGGTCTTACCAGCGGCGTCACTCACAGTCAGGGGCTTGTGCTGGGCATTGTAGGTGTACTGGGCCAGCAGGTCGTTGGTGCTCCCGGTGGTGTTGCGGACCTCCAGAAGGTCCATGCCATCCGCCGAGTAGGTGTATGCAGTCACACGCCCAGCGGCATCAATCGTCTTCGTGGGCTTCCCAAGCGTGTTGTACTCAGCCTGGGTACGCTGCTCTGTGCCATCATCCAACACCCGAGCCGTTGCCAAAGGTAGGCTTGAGGTACCCTCAAAACGGGAATCCCCTTGGCCGTAGCGATACCACACCCGTCTTTCGAGTGGCGCCTTGGTGCTTTCCAAGAGAGGTGAAGGCGGCCCCGGGTAAGTGGTATGCAGAAAGTGATAGATCTTGGCGGTGGTCCAGTTCCGGGTGGAAGCGGCCATGGCCCGCTTGTCCCAGTAAAGGGTATTGCGCCAGGAAAGGCTGTAGTTATTAAACCCCGAAGGGACGGCTGAATCTCTATCGGGCAAGCCACCCGTGCCATTATGGAATTCAGCACGCTCCGTCTGCCCAAGGGGGTCGGTCGCCTGAAGCCAGCGGTCCACCGTCCCGTTCACCCCAGCGGCAAAGCTCGTGGTGCCGTAAGGAGTGATCATGGTGTTGAGGAAGTCCTCCCCCGCGTTGGGCGCATCACTGGTTGGACCGTAGGCGAAACCCGATGTCAGCCCTCCCATATCCGTAACTTGGAACAACTTATTCGACCCATCGTATTGAAAAATAGCGGATCGCCCGTAGGGATCCGTCACCTGGGTCACCTTTAGAGGATCGGCCGCCAACCCGTATTGCAGCGTCGTCACTTGCCCCAGTGCATCCGTTGCAGAAACCAAGCGGTGCAATGCATCGTACGCAAATTGAAGGGTGTTACCGGCAGGGTCAACGATTTTGGTCAGGAAAATCCGCCGCGGCGCAACCGCCCCGTCCGGCGCATCGAAAATCTCCTTCGAGCCATCCGGCAGCCTCCGCTCGTAACTGCTTGCCGATGTCCGAACCAGAATATCGTGGTGGTAGTACTGCGGCGAAAAGGCCCCTGTCGTCGCAGAGTAGCCGGTATAGTCATCCACGCCACCACCGCGGAGATATATGGAGGTGTTCTGCCCCGGGGCCGAGGGGTCATCCGTCACATAGGATAACCAGTCCGTGGTCCATTTCGACCCGAGATTCCAGTATGTGAAGGTTGCCGGCTGCTGGAGGTCCCATTGATTGTATCGGATATGAAATTGGATCGAGGGCCCTTGGGGTGGGGTGTACCAAAGGGGAATGTCCTCTACCAGCAAGCTGACCTGTTCCGCATAAAAACGATAGGTAGGCATTCCCTTTGGACAGTTACCACCTCCGCAATCCGGGTCCCCAGGTGCGGGTCTCTTTTTCGAGTGTTCAGGCACATCACCGGAACCCCAAACCGTAGCGAGGACCGAGGATCCAACCGTTGCAAACGCCTGATGGCCCCTGGGGACGAGTGCATATCCCCCTCCCTCCTCCAAGAGGGCTTCAGGGGTCATCCATGTGTCCTCGCCTGACAAGAATCCACGCACGAGGAAGCGCCCCCGCTCCTCTCGAAGAACCGCCGAGAAGTGTCCAGCCCGCCAGTAAAGCAAGGCTGGCAGGGGAAGGAAATCCCCAGGCTGCAGGCGAATTCCCACCAGGTCGAGCCCCAACCCCTTCCCCCAATCCTGAAGCTGGGCAAGGTTGGTCCCCTTTGGACCCGCCTGCATGAGCGCCAGACCATCTAGCTTCTGCGGTTTGCCCAGGGCCCGCGCGAGCTCTCCGAGCGCCCTGGGGCCACACAAAAGGGTGTGGGCGGGATCCTGCGTCATCGCCGCAAGACGCTCTCGAGAGCCCTGAAACATCGTGCCTGCGACTCCGGATAGCTTTCTATCCCCAACTTCCTGCAGCAGGAGTGCCAAAGACTCCTTCTTGCCCAACTGGGCGAGGAGATCCGCTAGGTTGGCCACGCTCCAATCGGCGATAGCCCGACTCGGGCCATCCTTGCTGAGACGCCATGCTTCTCGCCATGCCTGTTCCGCTCGACCGACGAAACCGTCCCTTCGATAAATCCAACCAAGACTGGCAAGTATGGAAGCCCGCCAGGGACTGCGGAGGTTGACACTCAGGAACTCCGTCAAGGACTTGGTGCCATGCCCCGCCGCAAAAGCATCCAGCGCCCTCGCCAGCTCCCGGTTCTCCTCCAGGGACGGTTCCCCGCCCACGGGCACCAGGGGTTCCTGGAAGACCCGGCGGGCCGTAATGGTAGCGGTTGAGACCGGGGGGGCGAACTCCGCCTTCGCCACGATCCCCGCATTGGCCACCAGAAGCGCCATCACCCAAGAGACTGGATACCCACCGCCTGCACGCATGGAAACCTCGGAACTGTATTTCAAGCGAACCGAAAAAACGCTCCAGATGGCCTATCTGGACACCGCAAGGGAAGGAACCACCACGGCCTGCCCCTTCGCATCGAACTGCTGGGTCTTCACCCCCAGGCTTCCATCCGACCGCACCCAATAATCCCGGGTCACCAGGTTCCGATTTCCGTCACACACGGGCAGCAGGGCACTCGCCGCTGCCCCCTTGGGCGCCATTCGGGACAGCCCCTCGGGCGTGAGTGGGTATCTATCCGTATGAGCACCCGGGAAAACCCCTCCCCAGAAATCTCCTGCATGGATATACCAGTGTCGCGCCTCACCCGGCGCCTTCTCACTCAGGACGATCCCCGAGGAATAGCCTCCGGGTCCATGGCCCCAACGGATATGGTGGGCTGCAGAATAGTCCGGCTGGCCACCGCGATAGGCCCCTGCCCCCCAGAAGAACGACTCCCGGGCTGATACAGAGAGGGGGTGTTGGGTTTCCGTATCCAGTTCCGGGGCCTTGGGAAACTGTTCGGGGTCGATCTCGTAAGCATAGCCCGCGCCTCCCTCAAGGCGCTCCAGGGTCCCGTCTCCCCTCTCGGCTTCGAGCCAGCGCCGATAGGAGGGCCCCACAAGACCTTCACCCGCCCGGATGGACAGGGAACCCGCGGGTGTTTCGATATGGTTGATGAAGTCCAAACCCACGCCAGGGCGCTTTGAGTCCAGGCCATAGCTGAAGTTGCTGGCTCGCCCTTCGCTATCCACCGTACGCACCAAGCGCCCCTGCTCGTCGTATTCAAAGCGGGTAGTACGCCCCCTGGGATCCACCACCTGGGTGAGCTTCAGGGGGTCAGCGGCATTCTCATAGCTCAGGCGGGTGACCTGACCGTCGGCATCGGTGATGGACACCAGGCGCAGCATGGCATCCCATCCAAACTTCGCTTCCAGGCCCTTCTGGTCCTGACGGCGCGTCAGAATGATCCGACGCAGGCCCCATCCACGGTCCGCAGCCTCATAGAAGTCCTTATGCCCGTCCAGGTATTCGATGGTGTAGGTATTATTGGGCTGCCGGACCAGCTGGGCCTGGGTGTAACCCTCGGGCAGATAGGTCCCATCCCCCCGGCTCTGGAAGATCAGCCCCCCGCCTCCGGGGTTGCACAAGGTCACGTTGAAGTCAGGGTTTGTGGTGTCGTCCTTCAGGCAAGTCAGGAAGGTGAAGGTCCACTTGGAGCCGAGGTTGCAGTAGTCGAAGGTCTCGGGCTGACCGTATTCCCGGTGGTTGTAAGTCACACTCAGGTCGATCCTGGGGCCCTTGGCGGGAGCATAGTCCACCACCGGTATCTCGACATTCAGGTCCACCAGATTGGCAAGGTAGGAGACCCGAACACCACCCGGACTGCTCGAAAGCAGCTGGGTGCCAAAGCGCCTGCTGTCAGGACGGGTATCATCTGGGCGACCGGGACCCCAGGCCCCCTTGCCCCACACCTTTTCCCCCTCGGCCTTGCTCACCGCGGTCCACCCCTTGGGAAGCGCCCCAGCAGGGATGAGTGCGTAACCGGTGCTTTCCTGCTCCAGGATGCTCCGAGGAACCCAGGTGTCACCCAGGGCTGGATCCTGAACCAGCACACGGCCATTTCGGGCGTACATGGCAGCCGCGAAATGCCCGGAGCGGAAGTGCAGGAGGCTGGGCACGGGGAATTCCCCCCCTGCCCAGCGCTTGGCCATCTGGACCTTGAGGCCGAGCTGCTCGGCCCACCCAGCATTCTTCGCGAGACTGGTCCCTTGCTCGCTGCTCAGAAAGTGCTGGATACGCGAATCCGCAAAAGCCTTCGGATCCTCAGTGGCCTTGAGATAGGCCAAAGCGGTCGGACCGCAGCGATAGGCTGTCTCCGGGCTGTTCTGCATGTAGCCCAGGCTCTCCTTGGCAAGAGAAAGCTTCTCCGTCAAAAGCCCCCCAAGGCTCTGGGCCTCAGCCACCTTCACCCACTGCTCCAGGGCCTGCCGCTGCCCCAGGCCAGCGTTCACCTCCAGCAGTTCTCCCAAGGCCCGATGAGCCAAGGCAACCGCCTTTGGCGCCTTCTGATTCTCGCCCAATGCCCAGGCCTTCTCCCAGTGACGAATGGCAGCCGAGACGGCACCGACATGGCGGTACATCAACCCAACATCAACGTGCAGAGCAAGCTCCCATGGGTTGCCCGGGTACGCATTGAGGAAGGCTTCAATGGGCTCAAGGTCCTCGAGTTTCCCGCCTCGCCGATACGCCTCGAGTGCCTTCCCCAAATCCCTTCGCTCGCGCTCGCGGGGTGTCGAGAGTGCCACCAGAGGCTCTTCAAAGACCAGGGCCTGCAGAGCCCTATCCACCGAGGCCGCGCCGGGAACCTTCGGCTTGGTGTGCCGAAGGGGCTTTGCCCCCAGAGCCACGACCTGAGCACAGACAACTCCACCCATTAGCCAAACTCTCACCGCAGACATGCCTCCCCCTACCCCTGGAACCAGGGAACTCATGGTGCTGAAATGTTCATTATTTTGAATGCAAAATATTTACCGGAAATATTTGCGCCGACATCGCCATTGAGGGTTCAATATTTGACCCATGCATGTCAACCTTCTTTTTAAGCATTACAGCGGTCGCCATGACACAAACAACGGCACACACTAGTCATACAACTATACATAAAAATTTAAAATGAAGATTTTACAACCACATCATGCTGGATTCTGCTGGGGAGTCCACCGAGCAGTCGACATGAGCCTCGAAGCTTCCGCAAGATTTGGACATTCATCTTCCGTCAATACAGTCGGAGACCTCATTCATAACGAGCAAGCCCTCAACCAGCTCCGCGCACGGGGTGTTGGGAAAGCCAGGGACGGGTTTGACTGCCCACGAGGAACGCTGATCATCCGGGCTCATGGTGTCCCCCTCGAGGAATACCGCAACCTAAGCGAGCTGAAAGCCCTTGGGAAGATCCGCTTATTCAACGGCACCTGTCCAGAAGTCACCAAGGTCCAGGCCTACATCAAACGCTACAGCCGGAAAGGACACCCCATCATCATTCTTGGGGACATCAAACATCCTGAAGTCATTGCCCACATCAGCTATGCGCAACAGGCTATCGTCATCAGCACCATGGAGGAAGTCCAGAAGCTGCCCCCCACCCAACTGGATTCCGCCGTGGTCCTTGCCCAGACCACATTCAAGAAGCACACCTTCAGCGAAATCACAACTTGGCTATGCGCACGACACCCAAAGCTCATTGTCCACAACACCATCTGTCCAGACACCTGGAAGCGCCAAGCCGAGGCATTTGCCCTGATTCAAGCAACGGATGCGGTCGTCATTGTGGGGGGCAAATCCTCCAACAATACCCGCCACCTGACCGAGATCGCTCAAGCCCATCAGAAGCCAACCCAACAAGTTGAGACAGCCTCAGAACTTTGCTTCGACCACCTTGAGGCAGACTCACGAGTCGCCGTCCTGTCTGGCGCTTCCACGCCGCGATGGACTGTTGAGGAGGTCGTTGCAGCCCTGGAAACCCACGGCGATCCGGCAGGTCTCTGCAAGACACTCAAGCGCCTATCCCAGGCATTCCAAGTCCCCTACGCACTCTGCCTGGGCCTGATCTCCTCCTTTCTGTTCCTGGGTCTACACGCACCTTCCCCGCGCTTGGGAGGCATCCTGATCGCCACCTATCTGCTGGGAATCCAAGCATGGATTCCTTACATCGACGCCTGTGGCCTGGAGGTCAAAGGGCTAGCCAGAGGCAAGCTGCTCAAAAAATACGACAAATCAGCAAAAATCATCGCATCCATCTTCTTACTCGTGGCCCTCGCATGCTCCAAGGCCTTTGGGCTGCATGTCTCACTTGGGCTATTGATCATACTAGCTATTGGCACAGCCTTTATGCAGCACAGGAAGGGGCCAGGCTTCTTCAATCGCCTACACCACCTCCCAGGAGTACGAGACCTGGCCCAAGCCATGCTCCCAGCGATTCTCGTCATCGCCCTGCCAGGAGCCTTACCCCAAGGAATCCTCTACGCTGGCTTCGCCTGCTTTTCCTCCGCACTGGCTTACCACATCAACCGGCATATCGCCGATTTGCAGCGCGACCAGATCCTAGGTCGTGACCTTCTGCCAATTGCCATCGGACTGGAAGCCTCCCGGTGGGTTAGCCGGACCGGGGTAGCACTCGCAATCATGCTTACCGGATTGCTGGCCTGGCACCCCTTCTGAGCCTCCCAAAAGGCAAGATGCAAGTTATTATGTAAGCGTTCAGGTATTTCACGCTTGATATGAATGGCTAGCGTAGGTTCCCAGAAATACGTGGACCATTCTGCGCGACGTGAGCCCGGATGACCTTGGCAAGGATATCGTTGGCCTTGGCCGTCCAGATATAGGGCCTGGGGGCATCGTTATGCTGTTCGACAGCCCCCAGGATCGAGGTGAAGGACGCCGACCCCGAGTCCTGTGAGCGATGTGGGGAATCCCTGGAGCGGGCTCCCAGGCGGGACGCCCTTATCCGGCAGTTCTGTGAGTCTCCCGCCTTTCAGGCCTTCGTCACCGAGCTGCGGCAGTGGTCCAAGGCCTGCCCCCGCTGTGGGCATGTGACCCGGGCGGCGGCCCCGGCGGGCACACCCAGGGGAGCCTTCGGGCCTCGACTCCAGGCGCTCACCGGGATGCTCTCGGGGCGTTTCCGGCTGACCAAGCGGGAGATCGTGGTGATGCACCGCTCCGTCTTTGGCGTGCGGATGTCCCTGGGTTCCGTGGCGGCCTGTTGCAAGTCGGTGAGTGAGGCCGTGGCCCTGACGACGGAGGCCATCCACGCAGAGGTGAAAGCCTTGCCAGTGGTCCACGCCGACGAAACAGGTTTCGGTCGCTGCGGAGAGGACCGGATGTGGCTCTGGGACGCCGCGACACCAGGGGCCGAAGCCTTTCGGCTTCTCCCAGGCCGAGGACAGGAGCAGGCCAAGGAGCTGCTAGGTGAGGGCTACGCAGGCATCATCCAGCGAGATCGCTGGAAGCCCTAAGAGAAGTCCCTCAAGGCCCTGCATCAGCTCTGCCACAGCCATATCCGGCGGGACATCCAGGGCATGTTGGAAAGCAAGGGTGAGACAGGAACCCAGGGGTGCATGCTGAAGTTGGCCAGTGACCAAGCCTTCCACCTGTGGCACCAGTGGGAACGGGAGGAGATCAGCCGGGAGGAGTTGGCCAAGCGGACCCAGCCGATCCAGGCGGAGATGCGGGAGCGGTTCGAGATCCTGGCGAAGCACCCCGACACGACCAAGAAGGCACGGGGGACAGCCAAGGACCTGCTCCGGCAATGGGACCGGCTCTGGACCTACCTGACCCATGAGGGGGTGGTACCCACGAAAAACGAAGCCGAAAGGTCGGTCCGGAAAGCGGTGCTGTGGCGGAAGGTGAGCCTGGGGGTGGAGAGTGAGCATGGCGCCTGCTTTGTGGAGCGCATGCTGACTCTGGCGGGAACAGCTCGAAGGCGCGGCATCGATCTGATGGAATGGCTGACCCAGGCTATGAAGGCCAGTCTCGCCGGGATATCGCCCCCGGACTTCACGGCCTGACCTGCCCCCTCTGGAATCAGAACCGCCCTCCGCGAGGAGGGGGCTGAACGCCTACATTATTATTATAATATACAACCCTACAACCCCTCCCACCCCTGCCGGAGATGGGGGCTCCGCTGGGCGAGGGACTTGGTGAGGGCCTTGATGGGTCCCCTGAGGGACTCGGGCAGGAGGCGGGAGGCCTCCAGGGCCTGGAGTTTCTGAGGGGCGGGCAAGGTCTCCCAGGCACCCTCCAGGGCTGCGGCCCAGGCTGGGTCCCCCAGGCGGGCCCGGGGGACCCAGCGCCAGGGGCTACCCAGTCCCTCCTCCCGGAGGGCGGCCACCACCTGCTCTGCGCCACCACAGCGCTCGGCGATGAGGCTCATGGCCTCGGCGGCCTCACCACGGCAGAAGGGATCATCCAGATGACCCCTCAGCGCGGCGAGACTGTTGCCACCTCCCACCCGCCCCAGGGCCTGGACCAGAGCGAATCGGGCCCCGTCCGGAACCCTGGCCAGGGCCTGCAGAAGGAAGGGCTCATCCTCCGGGGTCACTACCGTCCGCATGGCATCGGCCGCTGCCCGGCGCGCCCCCACTCCCCCTGTCTGGAGAGCGTCCAGGTAGGGGGCGATGCGATCCTCGGAGCTCTGGACCCGGGGAGGAGAACCGAGCGGGCGGGCAAGGGTGGCCTCCTCCCGATCCCCCTCCCGCCAGCCCGGCAGGGCCTCCTCGCCCCACCCTGCGGCCTCCGCACTCTCCAGCCAGTCCGAGAGCTCCTGCATGAAGGCCGCCATGGAGGGGGTCCTCCGGCGGGGGTCCGCCGTGAGGGTCCGCATGAGGATCCCCGCCAGGCGGAGGGGAAAGCCCGGCCGCACCGCCGCGGGCGGCAGCTGGACCTGACTGTAGGGCTGGCCCGTGCAGAATTCGTAGAGGATGGCTCCCAGGGCATAGACGTCACAGCGCCCATCCACGTTCCTGGGGTCACCATGCTGCTCGGGGGCCATGTAGCCCAGGGTCCCCACCACCATCTGGGAGCGGGTGACCCGGGTGCCTTCGCCCCCCTCCCAGAGGCAGACCCCGAAATCGGTCACCTTGAGGCGGCCGTCCCCCGAGAACAGGAGGTTGGAGGGCTTGAGGTCGCGGTGGATCACCGCGGACTCATGCGCATAGCGGAGGGCATCCGCCACGGGCACCAGCCTCCGGATGAGCCGGGCGGGCGCCTCCCCCAGACAATCCCGGACGCTTCCACCTGGCAGGAGCTCCATCAGGATGTAGGGCGTCTGCCCGACCCTGCCGAAGTCGTATACCTCCACCAAGTGGGGATGGGAGAGGTGCTTCAGCACCTCGCCCTCCCGGAGGAAGCGCCGGGCCAGCTCCGTATCGGCCCCCGCTTCGCTCCGGAGGAACTTGACCGCCAGGGCGCGGCCCGGATCGAAGATGTCCTCGGCCCGGTGGACGAAGGCCATCCCCCCCTCACCGAGGCGCTCCAGGATCTTCACACCGCCAATGCGTCTGGGGAGAAGCAAGCTCATACCGGATCGTCGCACTCCACCCGGTTCCGGCCAAGGGCCTTCGCGCGGTAGAGCGCGGTATCAGCCCGGGCAAAGAGCGATCCTGCGTTGAGATCCTCCTCCATCAGCTGGGCAACCCCGAAGGAGGCCTTCACCCGGAAGGGGGTGCTGCCGTCGAGCGGGCAGACTGACTCCCCCTCGAAAGCCCCACGGAGCTCTTCAGCCACTGCCAAGGCCTCCCGGAGCTGGGTCTCGGGAAGCACCACAAGGAACTCCTCGCCCCCTATGCGTCCGGCGTGGTCGCAGGTGCGGAGCCGCCTCAGGAGGACGGCCCCGAAGAGCTTGAGGGCAAGATCGCCGGTGGCATGACCATAGGTATCATTGATCGCCTTGAAGTAGTCCAGATCGCAGAGCACGACGGAGAGGGGGCGGTGGTAACGCCGGGTGAGATCGGTGTGCTTCTCCAGATACCCAAGGATGGTGGCCCGGTTGCTGACCCCCGTCAGGTGGTCCAGGGTGGTCTGGGCCTGGACAGTCTGATGGTAGGAGCGCTCCAGGTGGTCCAGCAGCTTCACCTTGAAGGCATGCCCCCCCACCCGCAGCACATCCCCGTCGAAGAGATGGAGGGGGTGGTCATTGGGAGGCACTCGCTGTCCGTTCACGTAGGTCCCATTGGTGGACCCCAGGTCCTGGACCATCACCAGGGAGCCCTCGGCCCCATGGACCGTCAGGTGGAGACAGGCATGGCGCCGGCTGACCTCAGCGTCGGGGAGGCAGAGATCGTTGTCCAGCCCCCGCCCGATGCGCAGGCCATCGCCCCGGATCGGAACCAGCTCTCCGATGGGGTGTCCCGCATAGCGGATGAGCGCCCACTCATCATCGGCCCCCACCCCGCCGGTTCCGGAGATGAAGGCATAGGAGGTAGGGCTGTCGGGGTCGTCGGCCCTTGAGGTGAGTGGGGATGGCTGGTGCATCAAGGCATCGTGGTGTATGGAGGAAAGCTTAGCAGGCCGAGGCCGGATTCCTCCCCTCGGGCTTCATATTTTTCAGGAGGACCTGACGACCCGGTTCCGCCCCTCATGTTTGGCCCGATAGAGTGCGGCGTCCGCTCTGGCCAGGAGAATGCCCCCATCCCGGTCATCCGAAGTCCGCTGAGCGACTCCCAGGCTGCAGGTGACTTCGATGTTCAGCTCTCCCAGACGGACCGGTTCCCCCGCCAGGGTGGCCCGCAGGCGCTCACCCAGCCTCAGCGCCCCCTCCATATCGGTCTCAGGGAGGATCACCAGGAACTCCTCCCCCCCGATGCGTCCAGCCATGTCCGTGCCCCGCAGCTGCTTCTGCACCCGCTCCCCGAACACCTTCAGCACCGCATCGCCCCCGGCATGGCCATAGCGGTCGTTGATGCTCTTGAAGTGATCGAGGTCACACATGATCAGAGCCAGCGGACGGTTGTGGCGGTCGCTCAGTTCGAAACGGGTCTGGAGCTCGATCAGCGTCGCACCACGGTTGGCCAGCCCCGTGAGGGGATCCCGGGTGCTCTGATCCACCAGGGTCTCGTGGAATTGGCGCTCCAGCGGGTCCATGGCCACGACCTTCAGCACATGGCCGCCCAGGGCGATGCGGTCCCCGGAGCGGAGACGCACCCTTCCGGCCACAGGCCGCCCGTTCACGAAGGTGCCATTGGTGGAGGCCAGATCCTCGAGGGTGATCTCGGGGTCCCCTCCTCCGAGTTCCAGGCAAAGCCGGGCATGTTGGCGACTGACTTCTTCATCCAGGAGAGTGATGTCCACTGAAGGTGACCGGCCCAGGATCTGGGGCCCCGCCTTCACCGGATAGACCCGCCCGAGCTGGGCCCCGGCATAGACCACCAGTGCCCACTCCCCGGGGGACGCGGCCTGCTCCCCGGGGGACTTCTTCCGGAGGGTCGTCTCGAAGTCAGCCCAGCCCTCCAAGGGCAGGGTGGGAAAGGCCTCTTCAGGATCGTCGCCATCGGGCCTGCCAGGGGCCGGGAGCTCAGGTGAATAGGGCATCAGCCTCCCTCCAGGTAGCAGCTTACAATGCTCCGGTCATCTTTGCGCCGTGCCAGCACGAACAGGCTGCGCCCTCCGCCGGAGGCTTCGGGCCCCAGCTGGACCACCAGGCGCCCGGACCGGGCATCGTGCCGCAGGGAGAGGACTCCTTTGACCGGGATCCGGTAGAGTCCGAGGACATCCAGATTCCGGATGTTCTCTCCGGTGGCCTTCACAATCTGGAGGGTATAGCGCATCCAGACCGGACGCGGCAGGGCGGCCGGATCCTCTCCCTGGATCGCCAGGGGAAGACCCATCGCCAACTCCAGATCCCGGCGGGTCCGGGGCGAGGCCAAGCTGGCCCCGGCCTGGAGGGCCCTGGGCCGGGGCAGAGCCCCGAAGCCCTCCTGGTTCCGGGGACGGAAGGCCTCCGGTCGCCCGTCCCGGACCTGGGCCCGCCTGGGCAGGGGCGGGACCTCGGAGCGGAGGCCCGAGGCCGCTCCGAAGAGCTCCATCTCCAGCACCCGGGCCCCGGCCGCCCAGCTCGCCAAAGCGGGTTCCCCAAGGACCACCGGCCTCCAGACCAGGGCATCCTCCACCAGATGTCCGCCGAAATCCAACTCGCCCTTGCCCAGGGCCGCCTGGCTCAGCAGCCCATCGGTCTTCGGCCTGGCTTCCAGGGAAGAGGGTGTGCGGATCCCGAAACTCCAGGCTCCGGGCTCCAGGCGATGACAGGGTGGATCAGCGAAGATGCGGCGCAGGGTCTCCGCCGCATCGGCGACCGCCCCCTTGAGCCGCCCGATCACCATGCCCTCAGGCCGGCTGGACGAGGGTCTGCAACGCCGCCGCCACCCGCTCCAGGGGCTCCACCAGATCCATGTGATAGCCCGCCTCGACCAGGCGGGAGACCGCGGCGTCCTGGGCGGCCAGATCCATGGCGGCCGCAAAGATCACCCGGAGCGGATTGGCCCCTTCGCCCACCTGGAGCAGAATTTCGCGGGGGGTCGCCCGGAAGAGTTCCCCCACCCGGGCCAGGGGAGTCTCCTGGCTCTTCTGGAGCGCCAGGACAGGGCAGCGAACCTCGCCATTCCAGCCCCCGGCCAGATCTGCGGCCGGCAGGATGAAGAGATCCGGTGTCCCCTTCAGATCCTTCAGGAGGGCCTTCTGGATGACCTCCTCCCGCAGGTGGGACTCCAGGGCCTTGCCGTAGAGCACCGACTGGAGCTTGGTGGGGGTGATGGGCTCGGTGTATCGGAAGTCCAGGGGAATACCGGATTCGTCCGTCAACAGCAGCCCCCCGAGGTAGCTCGCGCCCTCCTTGACCACCATGAAATAGGCCAGCTTCTGTCCTTCCGCCATGCATCCCCCGCGGGTCTTCCCAAAGGATAGCCCCTGATCCGGAAATCCGGACTTGAAACCCTTTGGATACCGCGTTAGAATGAAGTTTCCTACTGGGGAGTGGTCTAATGGTAGGACAACAGATTCTGATTCTGTCAGGTGAGGGTTCGATTCCTTCCTCCCCAACCATCCGGGGCCTCCGCTAGGAGGCCCTTTCCGTTTGGCCCGGGTGGCGGAACCCCTCAGCCGGTGATGCTACTGTCGTGGAGGGCCCCTGCCCCCGGAACGTCACACCATGCTCTATCAGACCCATGTACGCATCCACCTGGGGCACATCCGGGCCAACCTGCTGGGCATCCGCCAGCGGATCGGCCAGGATCGGCGCCTGATGATCTCCATCAAGGGCAACGCCTACGGGCACGGAGCCCGCGAGATCGCCCACATGGCCCAGCAGGAGGGCCTGGCGGACTGGCTGGGGGTGGCCACCCTCCCCGAGGCCCTCTCCCTGCGCGAATCGGGCATCACCCTGCCCATCCTGAAGCTCACCGTCACCTTCCCCGAGGAGATGGAGGCGGCCGTCCAGGGTGGCATCACCCTTTCAGTCTGCGAGGAGGAGAACCTCCGGGCCCTGGAGACCACTGCAGCCCGCCTCGGCCTCACCGGAGGGGTCCACCTGAAGATCGACACCGGCATGGGCCGCCTGGGTGTCACCGATGACGAGGCCCCGGCCTTCGCCCGTGCCATTGAGGCCTCCCCCCACCTCCATCTGGAGGGCGCCTTCACCCACCTCCCCGTCAGCGACGAACCCCAACAGGACGCAGACACCCAGGCCCAGGTGGAACGGTTCAAGGCCATCATCGACCAGGTGGAGGCCGCCATCGGCCGCCCTCTGGAACTGGTGCACTGCTCGAACTCCGGCGGCGTCCTCGGCCACGACTACGCCTGGCTCAACATGGTGAGGCCCGGGGTCATCGTCTACGGCTACTACCCCGACACCAACACCCCCAGGACCATCCCACTGCAGCCCGGCCTCTCCTTTCTCACCCGGGTCTCCTTCCTGAAGAAGGTCCCCGAGGGCACCGCAGTCGGCTACGGCCACACCTGGAAGGCCCCCCGCCCCACCTGGATCGCCACCATCCCCGTGGGCTACGCCGATGGCTTCAACCGCCTCTTCTCCAACAGCGGCCGGGTCCTCATCGGCGGCCGTTTCTATCCGGTGGTGGGGCGGGTCTGCATGGACCAGATCATGGTGGACCTGGGGCCCGAGACCTCCGTGGCCTTCGGGGACGAGGTCGTCCTCATCGGCCGCAGCGGCCAGGAGGAGATCACCGCCGCCGAGTGGGCCCGCAAGCTCGGGACCATCACCTATGAAGTCACCTGCCAGATCGCCGCCCGGGTCGCCCGGGTGTATGAGACGGACTGAGGAGTCAACCATGGCCCAGCCCCTCCGGGACACCCGCTTCGTGACCTCTGCCGCCGACGCCAAGCAGCTCGGGAGCTGCCATGCCGAAGTGGCCTTTGTCGGACGGTCCAATGTCGGCAAGAGCAGCCTGCTGAATGGCCTGGCCCAGCACACCCAGCTGGCCCGGGTCTCCAAGACCCCCGGGCGCACCCGCCTGATCAACGTCTTCCTGACCGGACCCGACCGCTGGATCGTGGATCTGCCGGGATATGGCTTCGCCACAGGCCCCGCCGCCGAAAAGGCCAAGTGGCAGGCCATGATCGAGGGGTACCTCACCGGGCGCTCCACCCTGCGCATGGTCTACGTCCTGGTGGACGCCGAGGTGGGCCCCACCAAGCTGGACCTGCAGATGATCGACTGGCTCCGCCATGTGGAGCTCCCCTGCCGGATCGTCGCCACCAAGTGCGACAAGGTGAAGCCCTCCCGTCAGCTCGCCCAGCGCCGCGACATCGCCGCAGCCCTGGGCCTCCAGGCCGGGGACATCGCCTGGGTCTCCAGTGACAAGGGCACCGGCATGCAGGAGCTGCGTCTCGAGGTGGCGGAGATGCTCAGCCTGCTCTAGCCCAGCAGCTCCGCATCCACCACCTTCCGGCGGTTCAGCAGCCGGGGCCCCAGCTCCGCGAGGAGCATGGCCCCCAGGATGATGGCCCCGCCGGCCCACTGGGCCGGACGGAGGACATCCCTTACGCCCGGCACCCAGCCCGTCATGGCCAGGAGGGCCGCAAAGACGGGCTCAGCGGAGTAGATGATGGCAGCCTCGGTGGCCCCCAGGTGCGCCTGCAGGATCACCATCAGGGAAAAGGCGAGGACAGTCGCCAGCAGGGCCATATAAGCCAGGGCCATCCAGACGCCCGGCTTCACCAGGGGTACCCCGGTGAAGCCCTGACGGGCAGGCAGCAGGGCAGTCATCAGGAGCGCCAGGAGGGCTGCCACCGCCACCTGCAGAAAGGCCAGCACCATGGGCCGACCACGACGGGACGCCTTGCCGGTGACTACGATCTGGCCCCCGCAGGCCGCCGCGCAGAGCAGGGTCTCGAAGTCCCCTCGGTTCCAGCCCCCCATGGGCTGCCCCGGATCCCGCACCAGCAGGAACAGCCCCACCACGGCCAGCAGAGCCCCCAGGGCATGGGAACCCCGCAGTCGCTGCCCCGCCATCAGGCTGATGAGCGGGGTGAAGATGACATAGAGCCCCGTGATGAAACCCGACTTGCTGACGGTGGTGAAGCGGAGGCCATCGGCCTGGAGCCAGATGATCAGCGTGAGGAGGAGACCCAGGACCAACCCGTCCCGGAGTTCGCCGCGGGTGATGCCCCGGGAGCCGAGCGCGACCACGCCACCGAGGATCAGAGCCGCCAACCCGAAACGCAGGCAGAGCATGGTGCCCACACTGAGCCCGGACTGGAGGAGGAATTTCATGGCCGCGAAGCTCGCCCCCCACACCAGGGAGATCAGGAGGGTCCCGAGGACCGCCCTGCCATGAAGAGGATCGCCTGTGGGCGGCCTCAACGGAGGACGGCGCTGACGCGGATCTTCATCTCCGGCTGCTCGGGTTCATCGGTGAAGAGCGTGATCCACTCGTTCACCACCCCGGCCTTCCCTGAAGGGGCCAGCACCACCCGGAGTTCCTGTTTGGGGGCAGCGGCGGCCCCCACGCCTTCAACCCGGATCCGGGAGGAGGTGCTGGAGGCGTTGGTCACACGGAAAGCATGCCCCTCCAGGTCCGTCAGCACCAGCTTGGTCGAGAGTTCCTTGCCCGCGGCGTCCACCCAGGCCACCCGCTCGGGGGAGGTCGAGATACGGGACTTCAGATCCCACTGGATCCGGGTGCGCACGTAGGGGGTGCCGGGGCTGGTGAGCTGGGCCGTCATGGTCTCCACCCCGGCATTCCTGCCGGCCGGCACCTGGGTGCCGTTGAAGACCACCTCCACCACGGCGTCATTCCCATTGGCGTGAGTGCTCGCCGAGAGATAAGGCGCTCCGGGGATCTCAAGACGGGTCACCTTGACAGGCTGTCCGTTCCCAGAGGCCAGGGTCAGCGTGGCCTTCCGGGGGGTGTTGCGGGGGACCGCCTGGAAGAAGAGGGTATTTGTGCTCGGCATCACATCCCGGACGATGTCCGCCTGGAAGGTCAACAGCTGGGAGACCGGCACGGGCGGGTTGGAGCTGAGCTCCGCCTTGACCTGGACCGACTTGTGGACCACCCCGCGGAAGCCCCTGGGGTCGAAGGCCACCTCCAGATCCGTGCTCTCGCCGGGCTTGAGGAACCATTGCCCCGCCACGGTGGAGGTACAGCCGCAGGAGGGCAGCACCTGCTTGATCTGGAGCGGGAACCTGCTCTTGTTGGTGGCCTTGAAGTGGTGGGTCACTTTGCGGTCCGTGGTGATGCGACCGAAGTTGTAGTCCACATGGTCGAAGACCAGAGCATCCTGCCCATGAAGGACCACAAGAGCCGGAACCAGAAAGACCAGGGAGCGCATAAAGACCTCGTCGGCCTAAAGTCTATCCCACCCTGATCCGGAACCGTCATACTGACGCTATACGTCATGACCCCATCTGCCTCCAGCCCAACCCGCAAGCGCATCCTCATCGTCGAGGATGAAGAGAGCTTCCGCGAAGTGCTCCAGCTCGGCCTGGAACCTGAGGGTTTCCAGGCGGAGACGGTCCCCGGCATCCAGGAGGCGCGCAGCCGTCTCCAGACCGGAGCCTACGACGCCGTAGTATCGGATCTGCGCCTGAAGGACGGCTCGGGCATCGAGCTGCTGGCCTGGGCCAAAGAGCAGGGCCTGGAGACGCCCTTCATCATCATGACCGCCTTTGCCACCACCGAGACCACGGTCCAGGCCCTCAACCTGGGCGCCGTAGACTTCCTCACCAAGACCCGGGATGACCTTCAGGAGCTGACCAAAGTCCTCAAGGGTCTCTATGCCTCGACCCCCGCCCCGGCACCGGCGGAGGTGGCCGACATCGGCGACTTGGTGGGCATCGGCAACACCATGCGGCGCATCCAGGCCCTGGTGGGAAAGGTCGCCCTCGCCGACACAACTGTCCTCATCACTGGCGAGAGCGGCACCGGCAAGGAGATTGTGGCCCGCCTCATCCACCGCTACTCGGAGCGGAGCCGCGCCCCCTTCGTCCCCATCAACTGCGGCGCCCTGCCGGAGAACCTCCTGGAGTCCGAGCTCTTCGGCTATGAGCGGGGGGCCTTCACCGGCGCCAGCGCCGCGAAACGGGGGCTCTTCGAGGAGGCCCAGGGGGGGATTCTCTTCCTGGACGAGATCGGCGAAATGCCCCTGCCCCTTCAGGTGAAGCTGCTCCGCGCACTCCAGGAGCGCAAGATCCGCAGGATCGGCGCCAATGAGGAGCGGGCCATCGACATCCGCATCATCGGAGCCACCAACCAGGATCTCCGCAACAGGGCCGAGCAGGGCGGATTCCGCCAGGACCTCTACTTCCGCCTCAACATCCTCCACATCGACCTGCCTCCCCTCCGGGAGCGCCAGGAGGACATCCCCGTCCTGGTAGACCACTTCCTGGCCCGCTACTGCCGCAAGCTCAACAAGTCCCCCATGACCCTCACCGATGAGGCCCTCGCCACGCTCCGCCGCTACACCTTCCGGGGCAACGTCCGGGAGCTGGAGAACCTCATGGAGCGCTGCGTGGCCCTCAACTCCGGCGGCCCCATCGGCCTTGAGCTCTTTCCGGATGACCTTCTGGCCGATGTCCATGGGAACCGGGCGGGCCACCGGGGGACCCCCTGGGAGCTCCCCGAAGAGGGCTTCGACCTGGAGGCCTACCTGAACGCCTACAAGGGGCACCTCCTTCGGAGGGGGGCCGAGAAGTGCGGGGGGAACCGGACCAGAGCCGCCCGCTATCTGGGCATGAGCTTCCGGGCTTACCGCTATTGGCTCCAGGAGCTGGGTGGTCTCGAGACACTGCCGAGAGACTGCCCCTGTCCTGGGGATTTCCCGCCGAAGACACCGGCAGAGGGGGAGGGAGACGCATGATTCCTTGTCAAATTTGGGAACTGTGGCACACTGGGATGCTTGGGTCCCATGGCCCGGGAGCTCGCTGCATGTCCCCGACCCCCCACTCTTCTCCGTCGCGTCGCCCCCGCCAGAGGGGCTTTACGCTCATGGAGCTCATGATCGCCCTGATGATCATCGGGGTGATCGCGACATTGGGGTTCAAGGCCTACGGCAAATACTCCGCCAAGGCCCGCTACACCAAGGCCCAGGACACCATCAAGACAGTCTCCGAGGGGCTGGACCAGTTTTATCTCAAGCATGGCAAGTACCCTGAACTGGGCAGCTTCGAGGCCATGGTGGATGCCAACAGCCCCTTGGTCAAAGAGAACATGCTCCCGGTGAACACCCCCGGCAAGGACATGTGGGACCAGCCCTTCGAGGGCAAGTCCAGCAAGGCCACCTATGAGCTGAAGTGCCAGGGTGACCCCACCGATCAGGACGACCGCCCCCCCTTCACCCGTGAACCGGGCAAGATCAGCGGCCCCTCCGCCGCCACCGCGGAGTCAGCCGCCGGAGGGACGAAGTGATTGAACTTTCGAAGCTGAGTGCAGAAGGCCTCCGACTGGAAGGCCGCGCCCAGCAGTTGGCGCTGGAGGAGGGCGTCGCCCTCCGGGATGCGGCCTGGCAGCTTTTCCTGCTGCCCTCCGACGGCGACCTCTTCCTCGACATCCAGGGGGAGGGGGTGCTGGAATGCACCTGCTCCCGCTGCCTGGAGCCCTTCGACCTCTCCCTCCAGTTCAAGAGCCAGTTCCTCGGCAGCAAGGATGCCGAGCTGGTGGCCAGGGGCTCCCATGTACTGGGCAGCCAGGACCTGGATGTGGTCTACCTTCCCGAGACCGAGCTGGAAGAGGAGGACCTGGTCCGCGACCAGTTCCAGCTCCAGGTCCCGATGAATCCCGTCTGCCGCGAAGATTGCCAGGGGCTCTGCCCCAAGTGCGGCAAGAACTGGAACAAGGGCCGCTGCAGCTGCCGTCCCGACCTGCTCCGGGAACCCAGCGCCCTCGCCCGAGCACTCTCCAGGTTGAAACTCGACCTGGAGTCCTGAAAACTGTCCTATCCGAACAGGAGTTCGCCATGCCGAATCCCAAGCGCCGTCATTCCCGGGCCCGTCGCGACCGTCGTCGCACCCATGACTCCCTCGATGTCATGAGCTCCAGCACCTGCCCCAACTGCGGCACCGCCAAGATGCCCCACCGGGTGTGCCCCTCCTGCGGCTTCTATCGCGGCAAGCAGGCCGTCCGTACCCAGCAGACCGTCTGAGGGCCCGGGGGTGCTAGCGCCATCCATGTACCGCATCGCGCTGGACGTGATGGGCGGGGACCACGCCCCCAAAGCCACCCTTGAAGGGGCCCGCATCGCCCTTGACCAGTTCGCCGACCTCCGTCTCCTGCTCGTGGGAGACGAGGCCGTGCTGCGGCCCCTGCTCCCCGAATACGGGATCAAGGGATCCCTGCTGGAGCGCTGCGAGCTGGTCCATGCCCCGGATGTGGTCACCATGGCCGACAAGGCCACCTGCATCCTCAAGGAGAAGAAGGCCAGCTCCATCCGCGTCGCCGCTCAGCTGGTCCGGGAGGGCCAGGCGGACGGCGTCGTCACCATGGGCCACACCGGCGCCGCCATGGTGGCCTCCAAGATGGTGGTGGGCACGCTCCCGGGCGTGGATCGTCCCTGTCTGGCCACCGTGCTGCCCAACACCCAGGGGCGACCCACCGTCCTCCTGGATGTGGGCGCCAATGTGGACAGCAAGGCCGAGCACATCGCCCAGTTCGCCATCATGGGCGCCATCTATGCGGAAGAGGTCCTGGGCATCAAGTCTCCCAGCGTCGGCGTGCTGAGCGTTGGCGAGGAGGATGGCAAGGGCACTGAGACCACCCGCGGCGCCGCCCAGATGCTCAAGAGCCTGGATCTCAACTTCCAGGGCAACGCCGAAGGGCGCGACATCTGGAATGGCCGCTTCGATGTGATCGCCTGCGACGGTTTCGTCGGCAACTCCATCCTGAAATCCAGCGAGGCCCTTGCCGAGGGCATCCTCCACGGCATCCGGGACAGCATCATGGAGAGCCTGATCACCCAGATCGGGGGGGCCCTCATCAAGCCCGCCATGAAGCGCTTCATGAAAAAACTGGACTATGCCGAGTACGGCGGCGCCCCCCTCCTGGGGGTCAAGGGCGTCTCCATCATCGGTCATGGCCGCAGCGACGGTCGCACCGTCGGAAACGGCATCCGGGCTGCCCTCATGGCCTGCGAACACCGGGTCAATGACCGCATCCATGAATCCATGGAACGCCTCCTGCCCCAAGGGGCAGTCAGCGAGTCCTGAGACCATGTGAAGACATTTCCTGCGCCCCGAGCGATCGGGGCGTTTTTTTGCGCAAGAATGGTGGGACGAGCCCACCGGAACGACCTGGAGGTCTTATGAAATACCGTCGCATCCTGCTCAAGCTCTCCGGAGAGGCCCTCATGGGCAGCCAGGGGCATGGGATCGATCCCCAGGTCGTCAACCTCATCGCCGATCAGGTCAAGGAGATCCACGGCCTGGGGGTCGAGGTCGCCCTGGTGATCGGCGGCGGCAACATCTTCCGAGGTGTCGCCGGCGCCACCAAGGGCATGGACCGGGTGACCGGAGACCACATGGGCATGCTGGCCACCATGATCAACGCCCTGGCCCTCCAGGACGCGTTGGAGCAGAAGGGCCTCTTCGCCCGGGTGCTCAGCGGCATCGAAATGCCCAAGGTGGCCGAGAGCTACATCCGGCGCCGCGCCGTCCGCCACCTGGAGAAAGGGCGCATCGTCATTTTCGGCGCAGGAACCGGGAACCCCTACTTCTCCACCGATACCGCCGCCGCCCTGCGCGCCAACGAAATCAATGCCGAGGTGGTCATGAAGGCCACCAATGTGGACGGCATCTACTGCTCCGACCCCCGGAAGAACCCCAATGCCGTGAAATACGACACCGTCACCTTCCAGGAGGTCCTGGAGAAGGATCTGAAGGTGATGGACGCCGCCGCCATCGCCCTCTGCCGCGAGAACCGCCTCCCCATCCTGGTCTTCAACATGCTGGAACCCGGCAACCTCCTGGCCTCGGTCCGGGGCGAGGTGGTGGGCACCCTGGTCAACTAGCCATGGAGGCCCTCCGCCGCCTGAACGACGCCACCGTCATCCTCGATCCCGGGGACATGGAGCCTTTCCGCCGGGACGAATCCCATGTGGTCGGAGCCCTGCCCCGGGCCGTGGTCCGGCCCCGGGGACCCGGGGCCCTCCGGGAGCTGGTGCGCATCGCCAAGGGAGAGGGCCTCACCCTGGTCCCCCGGGGCACCGGCACCGGCAAGGCTGGGGGCTGCACCCCCACCCCCGATGCCATCGTGGTGGACCTCACCCAGTGGCCGGGCTCCATCGAGCTCTCCCGGGGAGACCTGGCCCTCCACGCCCCCGCCAGTGCCATGCTCCGGGACCTGAAGGGCACCGCCCTCCAGGCTGGCCTCTTCTACGCCCCGGACCCCAACTCCTGGGACCAGTGTTCCTTCGGGGGGACCCTCGCAACCAACGCCGGGGGCATCTGTGCCTGCAAGTACGGCATGACCCGCCACTGGGTCCTGGCCCTCGAGGCCCTGATGGAGGACGGGGAGCTGCACCGCTTCAGCATCCCCACCGTCAAGAGCAACTCCGGCCCCAGCCTGGCCCAGCTCCTGGTGGGCAGCGAGGGGATATTCGGCCTGATCACCTCTGCCACCGTGCGGCTCATCCCCGCCCCCCGCATGCACCTGACCCTCCTGCTGCCCGTGAAGGACTGGCAGCAGCTCCTGGACCTGCCCACCGCCCTGAACGAAGCCGGCTTCCTGCCCAATGCCTTCGAATTCTGGGATCCCGCGGTCCTGGAGGACCTGCGCCGACACGGCCCCGAGGCGGCCCGCCGCATGCCCGGCGAGGCCCTGGCGCTCCTGGAGTTCGACGACCCGGACTGCATGAGCGAGGACTTCCTGGAGCGCCTCCTGGGGGTGCTCGGACCCGTCGCCGAAGATCTCCAGACCGCCACGGACGAACGACAGCGCGAGGCCCTCTGGTCCGTGCGCCGCCTCACCTCCAGCCACCTCAAGGAGAGGTACCCCAAGAAGGTGAGCGAGGACATCGTGGTCCCCCGCAGTCGCATCCGGGACTTCTTCAAGGCTACCGGATCCCTGGGCCTGCCCATGGTCTCCTATGGGCACCTGGGGGACGGCAACCTCCATGTCAACCTCCTGGCCGCCGGCGAGACGGCACCCGACGAGCTGGAGCGGCAGGTCATGAGCCTTTTCCGAACCTGCCTCGAGTTGGGTGGCGGTCTGACGGGCGAGCACGGCATCGGACTCGCCAAGCGGAAGGCCTTCCTGAGCCTCAGCGACCCCTACCAGGTACAAGCCCTCTGCGGCATCAAGCAGGCCCTGGACCCCCTGGGCATCTTCAACCGCGGCAAGGTGATCTGAGCACCCCCACCCGCCCCTCGCTGGAGTGCCCATGGCCACCCCCGGTATCCTCAACCGTCTCCCCATCCTGAGCCTCCAGGCCCGTGAGGTGATCCTGGACGGCGGCGAGCATGGGGAGATCCCCCTGCCCCGAAGCGAAGCCCCCGCAGGCTGTGAGCTTGGCCAGCTCCTGGAAGTCTTCGTCCACCACGACTTGACGGACCGTTTGGTGGCCACCACCAGACGCCCCCTGGCCCAGGTGGGCGAGGTGGCCTTCCTGAAGATCGCAGCCATCAAGGATGCGGGAATCTTCCTGGACTGGGGCCTGCCCAAGGATCTGCTCCTGCCCTGGCGGGAGGTTCGCAAGGACCAGAAGCACTTCATGGTGGAAGGGAAGAAGATCCTGGTCATGCTCATCCAGGACGAGGAGGGCCGGGAGGCGGCCTCCGCCCGGCTCAACGACTTCCTCACGGACACGGCGGACGGCTTCTGGCCCGGGGAGAAGGTCACGGTCATCGCCGCAGACCCCACGGACCTGGGCATGAAGGTGGTGGTGAACCATCGCCACTGGGGCCTGGTCCACCAGAGTGACATCTTCGGCAGCCTGCGCCGGGGCGACCGCCGGGATGGCTACATCAAGGCCTTGCGTCCCGACCACCGCCTGGACATCACCCTCACCGCCCCTGGCTACGCCAAGACCGTCCCCCTGGGGGAGGAGATCCTCAAGCTCCTGGAGCGCAGGGGGGGCTTCCTGCCGGTCAACGACAAGAGCGAGCCCCAGGCCATCCAGGAACTCTTCGGGATCAGCAAGAAGGCCTTCAAGCTGGCCCTGGGTGCCCTCTACAAGAACCGCCAGATTCTGATCGGCGAGGATGGCATCCGCCTGGTGAGAAAAGCCTGAGCGTACGGGGCCCCAGAGCGTACGATGGAGACATGGCCAACCCCAAAGCCCCCCTCATCCCCAACCTCTTGAAGTCCCTGAGCGAGCACAAGGCCGCCGAGGCCACCCCCACCCAACCCGGTGCGAGCCTTGCCAGCAAGGCCCCCATGCCCAAAGTGAAGCCCAGCACCAAGCCTGTGCGCAGCACCCTCAGCCAGACCCGGACCAGCAACCGAGGCAAGTAGGACGCGCCGCCTGGACGAAGAAGCCCGCCTGGGGGAGAATCCCCAGGCGCCCCTGGGCGCACTGGAGACTTCCATGCCGATCATCCTGGGCCACCGCGGCCTCTCCGCCCAGCACCTCGAGAATTCCATGGAGGCCTTCAAGGCCGCCCTCCAGGCCGGCATGGACGGCTTCGAACTGGATGTCCAGCCCACCCAGGACGGGGTTTCCATGGTGCTCCACGACGACGGCCTGGAGCGCACCACTCAGGGCAGTGGCCTGTTGCGCAAGCTCAAGTCCACGGAGCTCCCCCTCCTCAAGAATGGCGAGGCCCTGCCCCGCCTCACGGACGTCCTCGACCTCCCGGCCAAGTGGGTCAACGTGGAGTTGAAGGGCGAACCCGGATGGAAGCAGGCTCTGGCCACGGTGGAAGCCGCGGAGGCCCTGGACCGGGTGATCTTCTCCAGCTTCGAGCCCAGCGAGGTCCTCCAGCTCTGGGCCGCCTGCCCCGAGGCCAAGTGCGGCTTCCTCTGGGAGGAGGAGGAGGCCCTGGAGCTCACGGAGGAGGAGCTGTCCGACCTGCCGCCCGCTCTCTACCTCCACCTGCCCCTGGCTGCCGTAAAGGCCCGCCCCGCCTTCTGGGCCCCCCATGCGAAGCGCCTGATCCTCTGGGACATGGCCACCCCCGCAGCGGCCTCGGGCCTGGGCTTCACCCCGGCAGCACTCATTGTCGACGCTTTGTGACGCGGAAGTCCCAGCTTCCTGGATAATGGAGGGTTGGCCCGGGGCGTCCCGGCCCCTGCCCGAGGTATCGTACACCATGAAAGCCCCCCTCCGATGAATCCGGCCGCCCTGCTTGAGTCCCTGGTCTCCATTCCCAGCATCTCCGGCGAAGAAGGCCCCATCGCGGACTACCTCTTCAAACTCCTGTCCGTAGAGGGTTTCAAGGTCCAGCGCCACGGGCACAGCCTCTGGTTCGAGGTGGGTCAGGGCTTCCCCCGCCTGCTCTATGTCAGCCACCTGGACACCGTCCCCCCCTGTGACGGTTGGACCACCAACCCCTGGACCCCCCGCTGGGAGGGGAGCAAACTCCACGCCCTGGGAGCCAATGACGCCAAGGGCTGCGTGGCCACCATGCTCCTCACGGCCCACGGATTGGCTGAGGATCCCTCCTTCCAGGGCACGGCGGTCTTCGCCCTCACCTCCGAGGAGGAGACCGACGGCCGGGGCATCCGGGAGCTCCTGCCTCTCCTGCTTCCCCTCGACGCCGCCGTGGTCTGCGAGCCCACGGGGCTCCAGGTCTGCATCGCCCAGAGGGGCGAGCTGGTCCTCCGCTGCCGCGCCAAGGGCGCCTCGGCCCATGTGGGGCACGCCCACGAGGGCATCAATGCCATCACCATGGCCGCCCGGGACATGGGTCGCCTGGAGGCCATGAGCTTCGATCCCCATGAGGTGCTGGGCGAGACCCGCCCCGTGGTCACCCAGGTCTCCGGGGGGCGTGCCCACAACCAGGTGCCGGACCGCTGTGACTTCTATGTCGCCCTGCGCACCACCCCCAACCTGCAGGTGGCGGATGTGGTGGCTCGCATCTCCGGTGAGCTGGAGAGCGAGGTGGGCATCCACTACGACAACTACTTGCCCCAGGCCACCCGCCCCGACCAGCCCATCGTGCAGGCCGCCCTCGAGGCCTCTGGGCACAGCGAAGGCATCGGCTCCCACACCGCCTCAGACTGGGCCTTCCTCCGCAATATCCCGGCGGTGAAGACCGGACCGGGCGACACCCACCGGAGTCACAGGCCCGATGAGTGGCTGACCCTCGAAGAATGCCAGCAAGGTGTGGCATTCTATAGGAATCTGGCCCACGCGTACTTCCGTCGGATGGCCGGCGGACGGTTCGGGGCCTAGCGGCCCCTGCGGGACGAACAGATCACTGCGAGACACGCACCCGGCCCCCCCGGGCGCATGGTGCGGTTCAGAAGCCCCTGTGGGGCCAAAGGACACTCATACGACAACAAGCACCCCATGAGGAGGATCACATGGTCGCTTTTGACAAGAAGGTTTTGTGGATCGGCTACGGCTCGGTGGGTCAGTGCACCCTGCCGCTGGTCGTGGACCTGCTGAAGGTGAAACCCGAACAGATCACCGTCGTGGATTTCGAACCCAAGCAGGCCGATCTCGCCTCCTGGACCGCCCAGGGATTGACCTTCGTTCAGGAGCGCATCACCCGCGGGGCCCTGTCCGAGCAGTTGGGCAAATACCTGGACGAGGGAGATCTCCTCATCGATCTGGCCTGGAACATCGACTGCTGTGAGCTGCTCCAGTGGTGCCATGACCGCGGCGTGCTCTACATCAACACCTCCGTGGAGGTCTGGGACCCCTACGAGGGGGCCGAGACCGCCCACCCCACGACCAAGACCCTCTACCACCGCCACATGGCCATCCGCCGCATGGTGGCGGGTTGGTCCGAGCCCGGCGCCACCGCCGTGGTGGAGCACGGGGCCAACCCCGGCCTCATCTCCCACTGGACCAAGCGGGGCCTGCTGGACATCGCCGCCAAGCTGCTGGCCGAGGGCTTGGTGCAGGGCGAGGAGGCCAGCGAGATCAAGGCCCTGGCCGAGAGCCGCACCTTCAACAAGCTGGCCCAGAAGCTGGGGGTGAAGGTCATCCACTGCAGCGAACGGGACACCCAGATCGGCGACAAGCCCAAGGCCGTGGGCGAGTTCGTGAACACCTGGAGCATCGAGGGCTTCCGCGAAGAGGGCACCACCACCGCCGAAATGGGCTGGGGCACCCACGAGAAGACCCTGCCCGCCCTGGCCTACGAGCACACCGAGGGCCCGAAGAATCAGATCTGCATGGCCAAGATGGGCATGAACACCTTCGTCCGCTCCTGGGTCCCCGACTACACCATCCACGGCATGATCGTGCGCCACGGAGAGGCCTTCACCATCTCCGACAAGCTCACCGTCTGGGAGAACGGCCAGGCGGTCTACCGCCCCACCGTCCACTACGCCTACTGCCCCTGCGACGCCGCCATCGCCTCCCTCCAGGAGCTCCGTGGCAACGATTACGAGCTGCAGTCCGAGCTGCGCATCATGGGCGACGAGATCACCAGCGGCTCCGACATCCTCGGCGCACTCCTCATGGGGCATGCCTTCAAGGCCTGGTGGACCGGCAGCGACCTCTCCATCGAGGAGTCCCGGCGCCTGGTGCCTGGCCAGAACGCCACCACCGTCCAGGTGGCCATCTCCGTGGTCGCCGCCCTCTCCTGGATGCTGGAGAACCCCCGGGAGGGGGTGAAGGTCCCCGATGAGCTCCCCCACGACTACATCCTGAAGATTGCCGACCCCTACCTGGGCAACTGCATCTCCACCGCCGCGGACTGGACGCCCCTGAAGCACCAGAACAACCTCTTCCAGGGCTGGAGCAAGACCGACCTCGACCCCGAAGACCCCTGGCAGTTCAAGAACTTCCTCGTCACCAGCGACGGAAACTGAAAAAGCACTTCCACCAGCAGACAACTCCGCCACGCGGGGTTGCCTGCTGGTGAAATTCATCTTTTGGAGTGAGGCATGATCGACAAGGCGCTGCTGTCGCGGTTGGCTGGGGAGCATGGGACACCGCTGGTCATCATCGACCACGAAAAGCTGCGGCTGAACCTGGCGGAGTTCCAGGAGTGGCTGCCCCGGGTGCAGCCCTATTACGCAGTCAAGGCCAACAGCCACCCGGCCATCATCAAGACTCTCTACGAGGCCGGCGCCAGCTTCGATGTGGCCTCCCTGCCGGAGTTCCTCCTGGTTCACGAGAACATCAAGGATCTGCCCGATCAGGAGCGCCAGGACTTCATCTGGGACAAGATCATCTACGCCAACCCCATCAAGGCCATCCCGACCCTCAAGGAGCTGGACCCCTACAAGCCCCTGGTCACCTTCGACAACTTCGAGGAGATCAAGAAGGTGCAGAAGCACGCCCCCAACGTGGGCATGGTGCTGCGCCTCAAGGTCCCCAACCTGGGGGCCATGGTGGAGCTCTCCTCCAAGTTCGGCGCCGCCCCCGAGGAGGCCATGGCCCTCATTGATGCGTCTGAGGCCGCAGGGCTCACCGTGGAGGGCCTCAGCTTCCATGTGGGCAGCCAGACCACCAACTTCCAGAACTACGCTGTGGCCCTGAACCTGGCGGCGGAAATCTTCAAGGCCTGCCGCGCCAAGGGCTACACCAAGATGAACCTGCTGGACATCGGAGGGGGCTTCCCTGCCCCCTACGACGCGAACGTCCAGCCCCTCCGCGAGTGTGCCAAGGTCATCAACGCCGAGATCGAGCGACTCTTCCCCGAGGACATCCAGATCCTGGCTGAACCCGGACGCTTCATGGTGGCCTCCGCCGTGACCCTGGTGGCCGAGGTCATCGGCAAGGCCGACCGGGACGGTCGCCGCTGCTATTACATCAACGATGGCGTCTACCACACCTACTCGGGCGTGATCTTCGACCACTGCCACTACCCGGTGAAGGCCATCAAGGAGGGCCCCACCCAGATCTGCGCGGTCTTCGGCCCCACCTGCGACGCCCTGGACACCATCTCCCTGACAGAGGAACTGCCCGACCTGGAACTGGGTGACCTGGTCTACAGCGAGAACATGGGCGCCTACAGCCACGCCAGCAGCACCTTCTTCAACGGCTTCCCCCCGGCGAAGGTGGTGCACCTGAGCGAATAGGCGGCCGACGGCCCCTCCGGACGGGCCTCCTCCCCGGGGCATGACCATCCCCTTGCGCAATGCGACAGCCCCCGCCAGAGCCGGGGGTTTTCGCCTTCTTGAGGGGATTGCCCATTCCAAACCCTCCGAGGCAGAGCCGGAAAACCTTTTTTGGAGACAACTCCCGGCTGTTAGCCTAATTGTGAAATCCCGCGCGAAGGCTCCCCCTCATGAGCATCTTTGTCTGGCTCCCGCTCCTCCTCGGCGTCACAGACGCCCCTACTCCTGTGGAGCAAGCCACGGTGCAGGGAGCACACACAACGTCCTGTCCCGATGTCCAGTGGCAAGACCTCAAGCGAACCAACCATTCTGAACCCATCCGTTATCCCGTCCTTGCGCAAATACAAAACATCAGCGGCGATGTTACGGCACAATTCCATATCTCATCAAAGGGAGAGGTTACTTCAGCCCACGCCTTGGATGGCCCCCCCATCCTGCAGCGACCGGTGGAAAGCTTCCTCTACGCATGCCGGTTCCAGCCTCCCTTGCTGAACAACCAAACCACAGAAGCCCAATCAAAGGTCCGGATCAGCTTCAAGCAGATGTGGCCAGAGGGCTCTCCGGCCCCAAAACGGCTCAAGGGCTACGTGCTCCACATCACGACCAAGGCCACCGGGAAAGCGCCCATGCTGGACAAACTTGCCTGCGAGAGGCAGGTGAGGGATTGGCTGGCCCAGACAGGTCTCAAGCCCATCGATGGCATCCCAAGCGATCCAGAGGGGACCTTGGATCTGAGTCTGGATGTCACCACTCACCCCTATGGCTCTGAGGTACTCTTGCAGAGAGCCCAGCTCCGGGTCTCGACTTGGGCAGACCGGGCTTTGGCCCCGGCCATCCCCAGGGTTTGGTCGATCTCGAGGGTCGCTGGACAACTGGATCCTGCAGGCGACCCGAACATCGTCGGAGAGATCCTCCAGAGTTACTCGGAGGACTTGGGGGTGCCGGCCCCTAAGAGGCCAATCCCCAGAGCAGGCTCTTGCAAGGGCAGGGAGGAGTCCACAGGCGATCCCCAGCAGATGTCCGGCCTAAACTCCACCCAGCTGAAAATCCGCCGCCAACCCCCACCGCCACGCTACCCTCCAGCGGCTAGGCTCGCGGGAGTTCAGGGCACCGTCGTGGTCCAGATCACTACAGATTCCAAAGGGATTCCCAAAATAGCCCTGGTTGTCTCCGGGCCTGGGGCTCTGGTGGAAACCGCCATCGCCTACGCCCTCCAGTGGAGGTTTGTTCC
Source organism: uncultured Holophaga sp. (assembly GCF_963677305.1). Lineage (GTDB taxonomy): Bacteria > Acidobacteriota > Holophagae > Holophagales > Holophagaceae > Holophaga. The sequence goes on along the minus strand of NZ_OY781925.1, from coordinate 695,220 downwards.
TACCTTGAATGGAAGACCTCAGGCCGCGCGATTCACTTTGACGATGCCCTTCCAGCTCAACTGAATCAAAGCCCTGCGGGGCTGCCCTTTTACCCTGGCACCCGTCGAACGACGCCACACACTTCCCCTGAAGGCAGGAGGACACCATGTCCACCAACCTGAAGGGCCGCAGCTTCCTCACCCTCCTCGACTTCTCGCCCCACGAGGTGCGCTTCCTCCTGGACCTGAGCCGGGACCTGAAAGCCAAGAAGCGCATGGGGGTCTGCAATGACCTCCTGCGGGGCAAGAACATCGTCCTGCTCTTTGAGAAGGCCTCCACCCGGACCCGCTGCGCCTTTGAAGTCGCTGCCCTGGAGGAGTCGGCCCATGTCACCTTCCTGGACAGCGACAGCTCGCACATGGGCAAGAAAGAGAGCATGGAGGACAGCGCACGGGTCCTGGGTCGCTTCTACGACGGCATCGAGTACCGAGGCTACGAGCAGACTGCGGTGGAGCAACTGGCCAGATTCAGCGGGGTGCCGGTCTGGAACGGGCTCACGGACATCGAGCACCCCACCCAGGCCCTGGCGGATCTCCTGACCCTGGAGGAACACTGTGACAAGCCCCTGCACCACCAGAAGCTCGTCTACTGCGGAGACACCCGCAACAACATGGCCTACGCCCTCATGAACGCCGCCGCCAAGACCGGCATGCACTTCGTGGGTCTGGGCCCCCGGGAGCTGGCCCCCGATCCCGGGCTCCTGGCCCGGGCCCGGGCCGCCGCCGGAGACACCGGTGCCCACCTCGAGCTCACCCAGGATACCCGGGCCCTCCGGGGGGCCGATGCGGTCTATACCGATGTCTGGGCCTCCATGGGGGAAGAGACCCAGCTTCCCGAGCGGGTCAGGCTCCTCACCCCCTATCGCGTGACCCGGGAACTGCTGGAGCTGAGTGGCAACCCCGATGTGGTCTTCATGCACTGCCTCCCCGCCTTCCACGACTTCGAGACCCGCCTGGCTCAGGAGCAGCGGGAGCGGGGCCTGGACATCCGGGAAGTCACGGACGAGGTCTTCCGCAGCCACCATGCCATCGTCTTCGATCAGGCAGAGAACCGGATCCACACCATCAAGGCGGTCATGGTGGCCACGCTGTGAGGGGAGAGTAAGACGGTGATAACCTGGGATTTTCCGAGGCCACCCATGCTTGATCCCGCCCTCCTCCGCCAAGACCTGGAAGCCGTCGTCGCCGGGCTCTCCCGGAGGGGCTACGCCTTTGACCAGGAGAGCTACCAGCGCCTGGACGGAGAGCGCCGCCGGGTGATCCAGGAGGCCGAGGTCCTGAAGGCCGAACGCAACCGCGTCTCTGACGAGGTGGCCCAGCTCAAGCGCGCCAAGCAGAGCGCGGACCACCTCATCGCCCAGCAGCAGGAAGTGGGCGGAAAGCTGAAGGCCCTGGAAGCCGCCGAGAAGGAGGCTGAGGCCGCCTTCCGCAGCTTCCTGGCCACGCTCCCCAACGTCCCCCACGCCAGTGTGCCCACGGGGAAGGACGAGCACGACAACCCCGAGGTCAAGCGCTGGGGTGCCCCCGCTGTCATCGAGAGCCCCAAGGACCATGTGGACCTGGCCACGGCCCTGGGCATCCTGGATCTGGACCGGGCCGCGAAGCTGAGCGGATCCCGTTTTTCCGTCCTCAAAGGACTTGGCGCCAAACTGGAGCGCGCCCTCATCAGCTTCATGCTGGACCGCCAGACCGCCAGGGGCTGGGGCGAGGTCCTCACTCCCTACATGGTGCTGCCCCAGACCATGTACGGCACAGGCCAGCTCCCCAAGTTCGAGCAGGACCTCTTCAAGACCAGTCGGGGGGAGGACACCCTATACCTCATCCCCACCGCCGAGGTTCCCGTCACCAACCTCTACAGGGACGAGGTCCTGGGGGCCGACACCCTTCCCCTGCGCCACTGCGCCTTCACTCCCTGCTTCCGCAGCGAGGCGGGCAGCTACGGCCGGGACACCAAGGGCATCATCCGCCAGCATCAGTTCCACAAGGTGGAGCTGGTGGCCTTCACCACCCCGGACCAGGCCGAGGCAGAGCTGGAGCATCTCACCGGCTGCGCCGAGGCCATCCTGGAGGAGCTGGAGCTCCCCTACCGCCGTGTCCTCCTCTGCACCGGGGACATGGGATTCTCCAGCCAGAAGACCTACGACCTGGAGGTCTGGCTGCCCAGCCAGAACACCTACCGGGAGATCAGCTCCTGCTCCTGGTTCGGAGACTTCCAGGCCCGCCGGGCGAACATCCGCTGCAAGGGCAGCGAACCCAAAGCCAAGCCCCAGTTCCTCCACACCCTGAACGGCTCGGGCTTGGCCGTGGGTCGCACCTGGGTGGCCATCCTGGAGAATGGCCAGCAGCCCGACGGCAGCATCCGCATTCCCAAGGCCCTGGTGCCCTATGTGGGAACCGACCTCATCCAGTAGGCTTCTCTCCGTCGAAGGCCTCGGGATCCAGCGCGCAGACCGCTGGATCCTGAGGGGCCTAAACCTCCAGCTCGACCCCGGGGAGGCCCTGGGGGTCGTGGGCCCCAGCGGGGTCGGCAAGTCGACTCTGGCCTGGGCCCTCCTGGGCCTTCTGCCCCTCTCCGAGGGACACATCACCCTGGAGGGCCTTCCCTGGTCCTCCCTCTCCCCCCGCGAGCGACGCCCCCATCGAGCCAGGATCCAAGGTCTCCTCCAGCACCCCAGGCTCTCCCTCCCACCCCACCGGACAGGGCGCCAGCTGCTGGAGGAGCCCCTGCAGCTGCACCGTCCCGGGGCGGACCTGCGGGAGAGGGCCGAGGCCATGGCCCTCCGGACGCGCTTCCCTCTGGAGGCACTGGACCAGCGCCCCCCGCAATGGTCCGGGGGCATGGTCCAGCGCCTCTGCCTGGCCCGCGCCCTGGTGCTGGAGCCCAGGCTCCTCATCCTGGATGAGCCCCTGGCAGGCTTGGATCCGATCCTGTCCAGCCATGTGCTCTGGCTCCTGGAGGGTCTCAGGACCCAGGGCAGCGCCCTTGTCTTCATCAGCCACGATCAGCGGGCCGTCGGGCGGCTCTGTGGGCGGGTCATCAAGCTTGGCGGTCCAATAGGACGAGGGTGACATCATCCACGAAGGTTCGAGGGTGATGGAAATCGCTGGCGCGGCGCAGCAACAGGTCCAGCGCCTGCTCTCCATCCGTGGGCAGTTCAGAGCAGTAGGCCAGAAGCCCATCGTTCCCGAGGTAGCGGGAGTCCTCCGCCTCCACTTCCACAAGACCGTCGGTGTAGAGCAGCAGCCGGTCCCCGGGCAGGAAGGGCACCACCTGCTCTGTGAAGCCCAGGCTCTCGTCCAGCCCCAGCATGAAGCCCCGGCCGCTGAGGGGTTCGGGCTGGCGGGGATGGGCCGCGGGGATCCGGAAGGGAGGCTCGTGACCGGCCACCACATAGCGGAGGGTGTGGGTGTCGGGGTGGAAGTGGCCGACGAGAGCCGTGGCGAACTGCTCCTCCAGGGTGTTCCGGACCAAGTCACGGTTCATGCCCTCCGCCCACTCCAGGGGATTGACCGAGAGCTGGACCTGGTTGGAGAAGCTCGTCTTCACCATGGCCGAAATCAGGGCGGCCGTCACCCCGTGGCCACTCACATCCGCCAGCATGATGGCCACCCCGCCATCCAGAGCCGGGGCGATGGCATAGATGTCCCCGCCAATGCCATCGGCCGGGAGGTAGCGGTGGTGATAGCTGATGGAGGCCAGTTCCCCTGGGGCCCGGGGCAACAGCCCCATCTGGAGCTTGGCCGCCAGGGAGAGCTCGGCGGTCATCCGGTCCTGGTACTCGGTCAGGATCCGGTTCTGCTTCTTGATCTCCTTCTGCATGCCGATGATGCGGAAGGCAGAGGCGACCTTGGCCATGACCTCCTGGGCATGGAAGGGCTTGGCGATCATGTCGTCCGCCCCCATGTTCAGGCCCCCGATACGGGAAGCGGAGCCGTCCATGGCCGAGACGAGGACAAAGTAGATGTCCTTCGTCGCGGGATCGCCCTTCACAATCTGGCAGAACTCGTCACCAGCCATTTCCGGCATGCGGAGGTCGGAGATGATGAGATCAGGAGGGAACTTGCTCATCTCCTCCAGAGCCTGCCTGCCGTTCTCAGCCAGGACCACCTGATAACCCACCCTCTTCAGGTAGAAGCCCAGAATATCCCTGATGGGGGCCTCGTCGTCGACGACCAGAACAAGGCCCTTGTCCACGTCAGGCCCCGCGGAGGGCGTCCTGTTCGGTGGCGAAGATGGAGAAGTAGTTCGTCAGGTTGGTCTGGTCGAAGGTCTTCTTGACCTGAGGGGGGAGGCCGCAGAGGTGGAGCTTGCCACTGTTCTTGTCGACGCTGTTCCGGGCGGCGACCAGGAGGCCCAGACCCGAAGAGTCGATGAAGCTGACACCTTCCAGGTTGATCACCAGCAGCTTCGGCAGCATGGTGGTCACGGTATCCCGGATCACGTCCCTCAACTGGGCCGTGACCTCGAAATTGACCTTCCCCTGAATGGTGACCACCGAGGCATTGCCTTCCTGGCGGGTCTGGATGTTCAGCATGAGCCCTCCTGCGTCATGATGCCTTGCAACACTCGGTTTCTGGCAGCCTCGCGCTGTCTCCGCTTGTACTCTGCATGGGAGGCTGGCCCTGAAGCTATTTCCTCGAACCCGGTCCTTTCCATGATTTGAACTTCGTGTGCGAAGAAGAAAGTATACTCCTCCTGCTCCTGGATCAACTCGGGAATGCGCAGGAGATCACCGATTTCCGGACGCCCCATCCCCTGGAGTCGCGCCTGGACCCGTTCCAGAGCGGAGACGGCCGGTCCGTGCAGGCGGATCAGCGTGGTGGTGGTGAACTGGAGAGCCGAATAGCTGCTGGCAGAGAAGGGGTTGGCAGCGGGACGCCCCTTCTTCAGGGTGAGCGACTCGGAAATCCGGCTCCGCTCCTCTGGACCGAGGGTCTCCAGCTCGAAGGCCGGCGGCATCTTGGCGAGCCAGCGGTCCAGGGCAGTCAGATCGACCATGAGGTTCCGCGTGCGCCCCACCTTCAGGTGGTGGGGCATGACGATGTGGTGGTCAAGCAGGAAGCGGATGACCAGCAGGCAGCCCACCAGATCCTCAGCCACGAAGCGCAGACCCAGCAGGTCATAGACCGTCTCCGCCACATTCTCCGGCTTGTGCAGGAGTTTGAGCAGCATGGAGATCCTGTCCTTGCTCTCCTTCCGGTGGAAGGCCAGCAGAGGCACTTCGTATTGCCCTTTGAGCTTCCAGGTGCCATTGGCTCCCGGGACCAGGTAGTGTTCGTAGCGATCGAAGACCTGCTGCTGGATCTCGGGCAGGAAGCGCAGGTGGAGATTGTTGTCCACATGCACCAGCGTGTGCATGACCCGTAGGATGGCACAGGCCCACTTGGCCCGGAGATCCCGGGGACGCTGGGAAGCCCAGACCAGGAGCTCGGCCGGATCCTGGATCTCGTGGAATTCGGGCGGGATCTGGAGATCCACCCCTTCCAGGATCACCTCTTCGATGAAACCCAGGGCATCCTCGAAGATCTTGACCACATGCTCCCGGTGATGGGGAATGGCCAGGTCGTAGCCGTACTGCATGGTGAAGTCATGGGCCTGGGCCAGGTCCGGGATGTGGAGCGTCTCCTGATCAATGAAAGAGCGCCCGCCCAGGAAGGCCCGGGCGATGTGCAGCGGTAGGGGGGCGTAGGGGACGCGGAGCATGGTCAACCCATTATCGGCCGGATCCCCTCTGGACCCAAATATGAAAAAGGGCGCCATGGGCGCCCTTTCGCTGGAATGGCTCCAACCCTACTTGAGGGCGAAGGCGCAGACCAGGGCGTAGATCACGAGGGCCTCAATGAGGGCCAGACCGATGATCATGGTGGTACGGATGGTGCCGGCGGCCTGGGGGTTGCGGGCAACGGCCTCACAGGCGGAGCCCACGGCACGACCCTGACCGATACCGCAACCGGCAGCGGCGAGGCCGACGGCGATGTGGGCCAGCTGGCCGCCGAAGAAGCCCTTGGAGGCGACAGCAGCGGCGGCACCCTCGGGAGCACCCTGGGCGAAGGCGAAGGCCGCGATGGTGAAGAGGAAGGCGGTGACGAGGAACTTCTTCATGGTTTACCCCAAAGGGAAGGCGGCACAGGGGTTCGGAATCCCGGGACCGGCAGAGTTGACTGGCGGGATGGATCAGTGCTCGTGGGCCACAGCACCGCCGATGTAGACAGCGGTAAGGATGACGAACACGAAGGTCTGGACGAGGCCGAAGAAGACGCCCAGGAACATCATGGGCAGCGGCAGGAAGATCGGCAGCATCACGAAGAAAACCGCAGACACCACGTGCTCACCGGCGATATTTCCGAAGAGACGCATTGAGTGGCTGAGGATGCGGGCCACCAGGCCGACGATCTCCAGGGGAAAGATGAGCCAGGACAGCCACCAGATGGGACCGGCGAAGTGCAGCCAGTACTTGCCGATGCCCTGCTCCTTCATGCCCTGGTAGTTGTAGTGCAGGAAGACCAGCACGGCACAGCCCAGGGTCACGTTCCAGTTGGCGGTGCCCGAGGGCATCATGGGCGTGAGGCCAAAGAAGTTGTTGAGCAGGATGAAGAAGCCCAGAGTCCCGATCAGGGGCATGTACTTCTCGGGGTGGTGGTCGATGTTCTCGGAGGAGAGCCCCCGGAAGAAGGTGACCACGAACTCCATGGTCTGCTGCCAGGGGCCGGGCACCTTGCGGCGCTTGGTGATGGAGACCAGGATCATGGTGACCACCATGGCCAGGACGGCGGCGAAGAGGTAGTCGTAGCGCTCCAGGAAGGAGAGCGGTTCGCCATGGGCGAAGCTGCCCCAGGCATGCCTCTGCAGGTGCAGCAGCTCCGTCAGCAGCCAGGAGAGATATGATGCGTGGTGTTCCATGGTTCAACCCTTTGACCGACCCGGTCTCACTTGCCGTCCCCCGAAGCGGGGTGGAGGAGGAGCCGGACTGCTTCGAGCAGAATCCCGGCGACGAAGAGCAGGATGCCCGACGCCATGGGGATGGTCTCCCCAGGGAATTCCCCCATCATCCCGTACAGCAGCAGTCCGATCAATGCCAGCTTTCCCAATTGAAGTACAGCGTAGAACCAGCGTCGGCGGCGCGAGGGCGTGAGCATCCGCGTGACCAGCCAACGGTGGACAGCCCAGAAGCCCACACTGATCGCCCCTCCGGTCAGGAAGACCAGCGAAGCCCGCCACGACTTCAGCAGCCACAGAAGGGTCCCGAGGACCAGCAGGGCGCCCTGGAAGCGTCCGATCCACACCAAGTGAAGACTGCCCGGATCCGGTTCAGCGTGGATCGGAGTCATGGGGATCACGGGGCTTTTCATCGGATTTCCCCTGGACCGCATCCATGCGGTCCAGCTTCTTGGTGACCTTGTAGAGCTCCCAGAAGGCCGCGGCGATGCCCCAGACCAGGCCGACCCACATCCCCGCCGTGGGGTAGCCGAGCTTCCCACCTGCCCAGCGCCCGGCGAAGTAGCCCAGGACGATGCAGAGCGGGAAGACCATGCCCAGGGAGAGCAGGTCGCCCCACATGGAGCGCTCCTTCGGGTCTACATCTTTGGGTTTGGGACGCAGGAACATCGGACTCCCGGCGGTTCGGACCCCCAGTGTACTCCCCGGGCGGGGATCGCACACCGAGGGCACCGAAGGACACCTTCCTAGACCAGGACGATCTGGGCGGTCCACTTCATGAGCCAGGGACCCAGGCAGGTCCCCACCAGGAGGAGCAGGCAGGTGGCGAAGACCACCACCCCGAGGCTCGGGCCCATGGGCCGGAGCTCCTCACCAGGCGCATCCCGGAAGTACATGGTCGCCACCACGTTCAGGTAGTAGTAGGCAGAGACCACGCTGGTGAGGAAGGCCAGGACCGTGAGACCCACAAAACCCTGCTCAATGGCCAGCTTGAAGAGGTAGAGCTTGGCGAAGAAGCCGAGGAGAGGCGGGATGCCCGCCAGACTGAGCATGAAGACCAGCATGGCGAAAGCCAGGGCCGGACGCCGCTTGGCCAGGCCCCGGAGGTCATCGATGCGCTCACCCTCCCCCTTCCCCTGCAGGTGGATGATCACGGCGAAGGCTCCGGTCTGCATGAGCAGGTAGGTCAGCATGTAGAGCCAGATGGCCTGGGCCCCGGCCTGGGCATCCCGCGAGAGCACACCCAGGAGCATGTAGCCCACATGGGCGATGCTCGAGTAGGCCAGGAGGCGCTTGAGGCTCTTCTGCTTCAGCGCCGCCAGGTTGCCCAGCACCATGCTGGCCCCGGCCATGAACATGAGAGGAGCCTCCCAAAGCCCGTGGATGCCATTGAAGACAGAGGCGAAGAGGCGGACAAAGGCCGCCAGGGCCGCCGCCTTGGGAGCCATGGACATGAAGGCCGTCACCGGGGTGGGGGCCCCCTCATAGGCATCAGGGCTCCACATGTGGAAGGGCACCGCCGCCACCTTGAACCCGAAGCCGACCAGCACCAGCAGCACACCGGTGAAGACCAGGAACGCATGGTTGGCAGGGGCCAGGGCCAGGGACTGCCCCAGGACGGCCAGGTTGGTGGTCCCCCCCCCCGCGGCGGCGAAGATCAGGGACATGCCGTAGATCAGGAGGCCACTGGAGAAGGCCCCCAGGAGGAAGTATTTGACCCCGGCCTCGATGCTCCGGTCCTGTTCCCGGAAGTAGGCCACCAGCACGTAGATGGAGAGCGCCATCAGCTCCAGGGACAGATACAGGCTCACCAGATCGGTGGCCCCCACCAGGAGCAGCATGCCCGAGGTGGCAAAGAGGATGAGAACGTAGTACTCCACCGACTGCTCGCCGGTGGCATCCAGGGTCGGCTGGCTCAGCAGGACCGTCAGGCCCGCCGCCAGCACCGCGAGCACCTGGAATCCCTGGGTCAGGCCATCCACCTTGAACATGCCCGAGAAGCCCTCCCCAGCCGGAGCCTGGAGGACCAGCACCAGGGTGACGACCAGGACAGCCACACTGACCCACCCCCAATAACGCCGGGGCATGGAACGGAGCAGCCAGGTTCCCAGGGGCCAGAGCATGAGGGTGCCCACAGCCCACAGGAAGAGGACCGGGGTGAGGAGGGGGAGATCCTGGATCAGGTGGACCCAGAGACCTTCAGCGAAGGGCATCAGCGACCTCCCTCGGCCTCATGGACCTCCTGGGCTTCGGCCTCATGGGGAGCGGCCATCCCAGCCATGCCGGTCCGGGTCGCAGCAGCCTGGGCACCGAGCAGATCGTTCTGATGGTAGTAGGCAGGATCCACCTGGGTCACCAGCTTCTCCACCGGCTTGGCGAGGATCTCCATGATGGGGGTGGGCTTGAGACCGATCCAGAAGGCCGCGACGATGAGGGGCGCGAAGTAGGCGATCTCCCGCGCGTTCAGATCCTTCATCTTGAGGTTGGTCTCGCTGATGGGCCCGAACATGACCCGCTGGAAGAGCCAGAGCATGTATGCGGCGCCCAGGATGATGCCCGTGGTGGCCACCACCGCCCACCAGGGGTGGGCCTGGAAGGCGCCCATGAGGATGGTGGCCTCTCCGATGAACCCGTTGAGGCCGGGCAGACCGATGGAGCTCATGGTCAGGATCATGAAGAGGGTCGCGTAGACGGGCATGGACTTCGAGAGCCCTCCGAATTCTGAGATCAGGCGGGTGTGGCGCCGCTCGTAGACGATGCCCACGATGAGGAAGAGCCCGCTGGTACTGATGCCGTGATTGATCATCTGGAACATGGCGCCCTGGAGCCCGTTGGGGTTCATGGCGAAGATGCCCAGCATGCAGAGGCCCAGGTGGCTCACGGAGGAGTAGGCCACCAGCTTCTTCATGTCCTTCTGGATCATGGCCACCAGAGCCCCGTAAATGAGGCCGATGAGGGTCAGCGTGAGGAACCAGGGCAGCAGGGTGCGGGTGGCGTCGGGCACGATGGGCAGCAGGAAGCGGATGAAGCCGTAGGTGCCCATCTTCAGAAGGATGCCGGCCAGGATCACGGAACCGGCAGTGGGGGCCTGCACGTGGGCGTCGGGCAGCCAGGTGTGGAAGGGGAACATGGGCACCTTGATGGCGAAGGCGATGAAGAAGGCCAGCGCGATCAGGATGGGGAAGGTCCTGCCCTGGGCCGCGATCACGGGCGCCATGGCCTGGAAGTCCGCCAGGGAGAAGCTGTAATACGAGATGAAGTGCCCGGTGAAGGGGCTGATGAAGCCCCTGGTCTTGGCCTGGAGGAAGTAGATGGCCAGGATCGCCACCAGCATCAGCACCGAGCCGGTGAGGGTGTAGAGGAAGAGCTTGATGGCGGCATAGAGCTTCTGCGGGCCACCCCAGATGGCGATGAGGAAGTACATCGGCACCAGCATCAGCTCCCAGAAGAGATAGAAGAGGAAGACGTCCTGGCAGATGAAGACCCCCAGCATGCTGAACTGCATGACCAGGATCCAGACGTAGTATTCCTTGTGCCGCTCTTCAATGGAGGTGAAGGAACACCACACGGCAATGAAGCCGATGAAGGTGGTCAGCAGGAAGAGCAGCAGGCTGATGCCGTCCATGCCGATGTGGAACTGCACCCCCAGGGAGGGGATCCAGTCCATCCGCGTCACCCACTGCACCGCAGCGCTGCTCCGGTCGTACTGGAACCAGAGGGGCACGCTCAGCAGGAAGTCGAAGAGAGTGATGGCCAGGGCCCCCAGCTCGAAGACCCGCCGCTTCTCCCGGGGCACCAGCAGCAGCAGCAGGGCCCCGAGCATGGGAACGGCAGTGACCCAGAGGGGCAGGTTCTTGAACCAGGGCAGCATGGGATGCATAACAACTCCAGCGATCATTCGAAGCGAAGGGGGGTCAGGCCAGGAACTTCCACAGGGCAATGACGAGGAAGCCCAGGAACATGACGAAGGCGTAGTGCTGGACCCGGCCACTCTGGAGGCGGCGGAAGAGGCTGCCGCCCTGCTGGAGAATCCAGGCCACCAGATTCACCAGGCCATCCACGACCTTGGCATCGAACCAGTAGCTGACATGACTGAAGATCAGGGTCACCCGGGCGGCCCCGTTGACACACCCGTCCACAGCCCAGGCGTCGAAGGCCCAGAGCTGGGCGCCCAGCTGCTTGCAGGGCGCAATGATCGCGACCTCGTAGAACTCGTCGACGAAATACCGGTGGTAGACCCAGCGATGGAGACGGGGCCAGGCGGCCACGAAGGCCTTGGCCCTGGACCAGCTGGGATCGCTCTTGTAGATCCACCAGGCCAGGAGCATGGCCCCGGGCGCCCAGATGATCGTGGCCCAGCCCATGAGGATATATTCGATGGCCGGAGCCCCGTGGTGGGCGTGGAGGGCATGCGACTGGTAGAGGAGGGGGGCGATCCACTCGCTGAAGTGACCGGACCCGATCCAGTGGAGGCTGTGGGGGATGTTGAGGAAGCCCCCCACCAGGGCCAGCAGGGCAAGGATGGCCACCGGAAGCCACATGTTCCAGGGCACCTCGTGGGGGTGGTGGCCGCCCACCGCGTCATGATCAGCGGGATCGTCGTGGCCATGGGCCGCATGGGCCTGATGGTGGTGACCCTCCACCGGCTTGCAGAGGCCGTAGGGGTCCACCCCGGCACCCCGGTATTCCCCGAAGAAGGTCATGACCATGAGGCGGGTCATGTAGAAGGCCGTCATGAAGGCCCCCAGCATGCCCATGATCCAGGCCACCAGGTTCAGGGTGTGGCCCCCGCTGTACCAGCCCTCGAAGACCTTCCAGAGGATCTCGTCCTTGGAGAAGAAGCCCGAGAAGGGGAAGATCCCGCAGATGGCCAGGGTGGCGATGCCCATGGAGGCATAGGTCCAGGGCATGAGCCTCCGCAGCCCGCCCATGTTCCGCATGTCCTGCTCGTGATGGCAGGCGACGATGACCGACCCGGCACCCAGGAAGAGGGCTGCCTTGAAGAAGGCGTGGGTGAAGACATGGAACATGCCCGCCGAGAAGGCCCCGGCCCCCATGCCCATGAACATGTAGCCCAGCTGGGAGACCGTGGAGTAGGCCAGGACCTTCTTGATGTCGTACTGGGCCAGGCCCATGCTGGCCGCCACCAGGGCCGTGAGGGCCCCCACGAAGAGGACCACCGCCAGGGCCACGGGTGCGTTCACATAGATGAAATTCAGCCGGGTGATCATGTAGAGGCCGCTGGTCACCATGGTGGCGGCATGGATCAGGGCCGAGACCGGGGTGGGGCCGGCCATGGCGTCCGGCAGCCAGACATAGAGAGGAATCTGGGCGCTCTTGCCGCAGGCGCCCACAAAGAGACAGCAGCCCACAAGGCTGAACCACCAGGTGGGGGCATGGGTGATCCCGAAGAGCGTGATCTCAGGGCGCGCCATGAGATCGCGGGTCATGCCCATGAGGGTGTCGAAGTCCACGCTGCCGTAGAGCATGAAGATCAGGAAAAAGCCGATCATGAAGCCGAAGTCGCCGATGCGGTTGACCACAAAGGCCTTCTTGCCGGCCACGGCAGCGGAGTTGAGATCGAAGTAGAAGCCGATGAGCAGGTAGGAACAGAGGCCCACCCCCTCCCAGCCCAGGAACATCATCATGATGTTGGCGCCCAGGACCAGATTCAGCATGCTGAAGACAAAGAGGTTCAGGTAGCCCATGAATCGGTAGTACCGCCCGTCCCGGCGTTCCTCGCCCATGTAGCCGGTGCTGAAGAGGTGGATCAGGAAGCCCACCCCCGTGACCAGCAGGGCCATGCAGCCGCTCAGCGCGTCAAAGCGGTAGGCCCAGCTCATGCGGGTCTGGGTGAGCCCCCCGAAGACATGGGCCCCTCCCAGCTCGAACCAGGACCAGAGGTTCTGCCCCAGACAGCGGGCCTGGGGATCCAGGGTGAAGAGCCTGCCGAAGGCCAGCAGGGTGAGGATGAAAGCAAGGCCCATGCTGCCCAGGGCTACGATGTCCACGGAGCGGGGGCTGGGGGCCTGCTGTCCCCGGGCCCTGGCCACCAGACCCCGGAGTCCGTTGATGACGAAACCGAAGGCGGGCAGGAAGGGGATGAGCCAGAGCCAGGAGAGGTGCGTCGTGGCGGCGGCAGCCGCGTGTTCCAGGTGCATCATAGACTCCTAGCCCTTCAGCAGATTGATCCCGTCCACCTGGACGGTCTCTTTCTTGCGGTAGAGGGCCACCACCAGGGCAAGGCCGATGGCGACCTCCGCCGCAGCCAAACCCATGATCATGAGTGCAAAGGCCTGCCCGGCCACGGTGCCACTGTGGCGGGCGAAGGCGATGAGGTTCAGGTTGGCGGCGTTGAGCATCAGCTCCACACACATCAGGACGATCAGGACATTGCGGCGGATGAGCACCCCCGCCGCCCCGATGCAGAAGAGCAGGAAGGAGATCACCAGGACGTGATTCATCGGGACCATGGTCAGCTCCTATCCACTTTGGCCAGGACCACCGCACCCACCAGGGCCACCAGGAGGATCACCGACAGGATCTCGAAGGGGAGGAGATATCCGGCGAAGAGCCCCCGGCTGACGGCCTGGGCGTTGTGGGTGGCGGCATTGAACCCGTCCACCGTGAGCTCCGGGGCAAGGGTCAGGGCGGCCTCCGAACCCTTGCCGAAAAGAGTCCGGACGAAGATCCCGACGAAGACCAGAGCGGCCACGACCACCATCAGGAGCGCCACCGCCGTCTGCCGCTGGAAGATCTTCTTCTCCTTGTATTTGGTCATCTCCACCAGCATGACCACGAAGAGAAAGAGCACCACGATACCCCCCGCATAGACCAGGATCTGGGCCATGGCGAGGAACTCGGCGCGGAGACAGAGGTAGGCTCCGGCGATGGAGATCATGGCGAGCAGGAAGCCGATGACACAATGGACGGCATTCCGCGAGGCGATCATGACCCCCGAGCCGATGATGGCCAGGATCCCGAAGACCAGGAAGACATGGTGGGTGAGGACTGTGGAGAAGAGCTGTTCCATGGGAGACCTTCGCTCAGGCTTCGTCGGAATAGGAGAAGCGGCCCACCGGACTGGGCTCCAGAATGGTGTGAGCACCGTGGAGACCAATGAATAAATCATCTCTGTCATAAACCGAGAGCTCGAACTGGTCATTCAGGCGGATGGCGTGGAAAGCACAGGCGTCCACGCAGAAGGCACAGTGGACGCAACGGTCCAGTTCGTAGTCCCAGCGAAGGGGGATGCGGGTCTTGCGCCCCTCCTTCTGCCCCGCCGTGATGTGGATCGCCCCGGTGGGGCAGGCCTTGGCGCAGGCCATGCAGCAGACGCACTTGGGATCGCCGGCCTCATCCGCGATCAGCTGCACCCGCCCCCGGAAGCGGGGCTCCAGCTTGACCGGCACCTCGGGGTACTCGGAGGTGACATGGGGCAGCTTGCGGGCACGGTCGGCCCTGAAGAAGACCTTCAGGAAGTAGGCCCCGGTGAGGCCCAGGCCCTTGGCGATATCGAGGGGGATGAGGGTCTTGAGGAAGTTCTTCATGGCACCCTCACATCGCCAGCCGGACGGCGCAGGCCAGCACCAGATTCACCAGACTCAGAGGAATGAGCCACTTCCAGCCCACGAGCATGACCTGGTCGTAGCGGTAGCGGGGGATGGTGCCGCGGACCCAGATAAAGACGAAGAGCAGGAAGATGATCTTCACGAGGAAGAAGAGGGCGTGGGGCTCCCCGACCAGCATGAAGAGCCAGGCGGGCATGGCAGCCTGATTGGCGTTGATCAGGATCCCCTGGAGCCCCAGGGGCAGGAGCCAGGGTCCGCCCAGGAAGAAGCCCGCAGCCAGGGCCGAGACCACGGCCATGTTGATGTACTCCGCGAGGTAGAAGAAGCCGAACTTCATGCCCGAGTATTCGGTGTGGAAGCCCGCCACCAGCTCGTTCTCCGCCTCGGGCATATCGAAGGGCACGCGGTTGGTCTCAGCGAAGCCGCAGGTAAGGTAGATGAGGCAGCCGATACCCTGGGGGATCAGGGCCCAGAGGGGGACATCCAGGGCCATGACCTGACAGATCCCGCTGAAGCGCAGGCTGCCGGAGATGACCACCGGCGCCAGGAGGCTGAGGGTCAGAGGGACCTCGTAGCTCACCACCTGGGCGGCACTCCGGAGCCCCCCCAGCAGGGGGTACTTGGAGTTGGAGGCCCAGCCCGCCAGCACGATGCCGTAGACGCCCACCGTGGCCATGCCCAGGATCCAGAGCAGACCCACGTTCACATCCGCCAGACCGCCGGTCACCGGCAGCCCCCCCACCAGGGGCACCCACTGGGGCAGGGTGAAGAAGGTCCCGGGCACGAAGCTCACCGTCGCGAAGACCGCCACCGCGGCCACGAAGCTCAGGGCCGGCGCCAGGATGAAGACCAGCTTGTCGGCCTTGGCGGGAATGATGTCCTCCTTGCCCAGGAGCTTCACGATGTCGCCCATGGAGCCCGGAAGTCCGCGGAAGTAGGAGAGGACAGGCACTTTGCCCAGGCTCCACATCCTGCGGTTCAGGAAGCCCGTGATGCCCACGTGACCGCCGGCGATGCGGGTCAGGCCGAGGCGCTGCTGGAGGTAGCCCAGCACCTTGCGCTCCGCAAAGACCGTGAGGGGCACCACCACGAAGATGAAGACCACCACCAGGAGGCACTGGATGAGGGAGATCGCCAAGGACTGGGTCAGCGTAAGGGTCTGCATGGCTCTGTTCCTATCGATCGATCTCGCCCAGGACCACATCCAGGGTCCCGATGGCGGCGATGACATCGGCGATGAGGCTGCCCTCGATCATCTTGGGAAGGGCCTGGAGGTTGAGGAAACCCGGTGCCCGGACATGGAAGCGGTAGGGACCGTGCCCCCCCTTCTCGCTCACCAGGTAGTACCCCAGCTCCCCCTTGGGTGACTCGGTGGGGTGGTAGATCTCGTTGACCTCGCTCTTGAGGAGCTTGGGGATCTTGGCCATGACAGGCCCCTCGGGGAGCCCCTCGAAGCACTGGGTGATGATGCGGACGCTCTGGCGCATCTCGTCCATGCGGACCAGGTAGCGGGCGTAGGTGTCCGCCTCTGTCCTGGTCGGGATCTCGAAGTCCATTTCTGCGTACGCCGCGTAGGGGAAGGCCTTGCGGATGTCATAGGGCACACCCGCCGCCCGGAGGACGGGGCCGGTGACCCCCATGGCCATGGCGTCCTCGGCGCTCAGCTTGGCCACCCCGATGGTGCGCTTCTTCCAGATGCGGTTCTCGTTCAGCAGACTCTCATACTCCTGCAGACAGTCCTCGAAGCGGTCCAGGAAGGCCCGGCACTTCTTCTCGAAGCCCTCAGGCAGGTCATAGGGCAGGCCTCCGATGCGGAAGGCCGAGGTGGTCAGGCGGGCCCCGCAGAAGGCCTCGTTGATGTCCAGAACATCCTCCCGCTCCCGGAAGGCGTAGAGGAAGATGCTCATGGCCCCGATGTCGAGGGCATGGGCCCCCAGCCAGACCAGATGGCTGGCGATACGGTTGAACTCCGCCATCAGGGTGCGGATGTACTGGGCCCGCCGGGGGACGCTGACCCCCAGGAGCTTCTCACAGGCCTCCACCCAGCCCAGGTTGTTGGCCAGCCCCGCACAGTAGTCCAGGCGGTCCGTCCAGATCTGACTCTGGGCAAAGGTCTTGTTCTCGCAGATCTTCTCCACGCCCCGATGGAGGTAGCCGATGACCGGCTTGCACTCCACGACCACCTCGCCATCGAGCTTCAGCATCAGCCGCATCACCCCGTGGGTGGACGGGTGCTGCGGCCCCATGTTGATTTCCATTTCCTGGTGCTTGAACACGGGGCACTCCTACTCGGCCGTGGGGCGCTTGAGGTTGATCCCCTGCTGCCCGGCCTTCTCCAGGGCGATCCGGTTGAGCATGCCGGAGCGGTCCTCCCGGAAGTCGATGTCCCGCTGCCCCCAGCCCACCAGAGGGTATTCCTTGCGCAGCGGATGAGCCTCCCAGTCCTCGGGACAGAGGATCCGCGTCATGTCGGGGTGCTTCCGGAAACGGATGCCCAGCATGTCGTAGATCTCGCGCTCCAGCCAGTTGGCCGAAGGAAAGGCGGCGGTGGCGCTCTCCGGCTCGAAGCCCTCGGGAATGGCGATGCGCAGGCGCAGCCGCTTGCTGCGGCTGATGCTGGTCAGGTGATAGACCACCGTGAAGTCGAAGCCCTCCCCGGCGGGGAAGTGGGTGCCGGACTGGTCGGCCAGCATCTCGTAGCGGAGTGCCCCATCATCCCGACAGAGGAGCAGGGCCTCCAGGATCCGGTCCGGGGCGACCTGGCAGTTGAGCTCCCCCGACTGCTCGAAGACCTCCTCCACCCCCTCCCCGAGCAGCTCCACCAAACGGAGCAGATCAGGATCCTGCGCCCCGACAGGCACCGGCACCGTGAGATCGGGGTCCTTGCGATGCACAGGGCGCACCGGCGCCTTGGGTGCCTCAGCCCCCTCGGCCTCCGCCTTGGCCCGGGCAGCCTCGTAGGCCTCCAGGACCTTCGCCCACCTGGCCTCTTCGGCGGCCTCCTCGGCAGCCACCGCGGCCGCGTGGGCCCGGAGCCCGGTCAAGGGAGCGGTCTTCGGCAGGTGCACCCGACGGTTCGGGGCCTTGTGGTAGTCGTAGACGTACGGGGCGTCCTTTTCTGCCTGGACGGGCTTCCTGTGCTCGGACATCCCTACTCCACCGGCTCGAAGACCTCGCGGTAGCGGTCCGCAAGGCTGCTGTTCATGATCTTGTCCTGCAGCATCAGGAAGCCGTACAGGAAGGCCTCCGGACGGGGGGGACAACCGGGGATGTAGACATCCACCGGGACGACCTTGTCGGCCCCCTGGACCGCGTGATAGCTGTCGAAGGGCCCACCACAGGTGGCACAGCTCCCCATGGCGATCACCCACTTGGGCTCGGGCATCTGGTCATAGAGCTGCTTGACGATGGGGGCCATCTTGTAGCTCACCGTGCCCGCCACGATCATCAGGTCCGCCTGCCGGGGGGAGGAGCGGAAGATCCCCGAGCCGAAGCGGTCGAAGTCCCAGCGGGAGGCGCTGGCCGCCATCATCTCGATGGCACAGCAGGCCAGGCCGAAGCTGAGAGGCCAGACGCTGGTGGCCCGGGACCAGTTGACCACCTTCTCCACCCGGGTGGTGATCAGGATGTTCTCGACGAGCGAGGGTCGCCTCATTCCCATGTCAGCGCCCCCTTGGCCCAGATGTAGCCGTATCCGAAAAGCAGCAGGAAGAGGAAGATGCCGATCTCCACCAGACCGAAGACCGCCAGCTCCTTCATCTGGATGGCCCAGGGCATGAGGAAGACCGTCTCCACATCAAAGACCAGGAACATCACCGCGACCAGGTAGTACCGTACCGAGAACTTCTCCCGGGCTTCGCTCACTGTGACAATGCCACACTCGTAGATGGAACTCTTCGCCTCGCTCGGCCAGCTCGGACGCAGCAGACGTGAGGTGTTCCAGATCACAACCGGAAGGGCGATGGCAACCAGGATCAAGAGGATTATGGGAGCATAGGACGGCAAGACATTCCCCCGCACAACGGAACATCTATTTTCACCCGGGTTACCCCCTGGGTCAACGCCGCAGTTTCGACCAAAATGGTCAATTCAAAATCTGAAATACATGCTCTTGCACTTTCTGTTATCCATCATTTAGATTGCAAGTATTCGATATAATGATCACTACTAATGAGATGATATGATCAATAATCTCTATCCCACCCTCGATCTGACCCGCGAACCGGTGGATTATGGCCTCTTCCAGGCCATCTCCCTGGATTTGATGCTGAAATACCACTTCGTCCCCGTCCACGAGCAGGACGGGCGACTTGTGGTGGCCATGGCGGACCCCCTGGATGTGGTCGCCCAGGACTTCCTGAGACTCCACTTCAAGCGTCCCATCACCTTCGTCGGGGCCCCACCCGCCCAGATCCAGGAGGTCCTCAAGAAGTCCGAGTCCGGGCAGAAGGTCTTGGACGAGGCCGGTGAGGCCCTCAAGGTCCAGGTGCTCCGGGAGGAGGACATTGAGGAGGAATTGGACCTGGAGCGCCTCACGGACAAGGATGAGGCGCCCATCATCCGCTTGGTGGATACCACCGTTTTCAACGCCCTGCAGCGCCGCGCATCGGACATCCACATGGAGAGCACCGCCCGGGGCTTCCAGATCAAGTACCGCATCGACGGCAGCCTCTACCCCGCCGCCGAACCCATCGACAAGCGTTTCGCCAGCCTCATCATCAGCCGCATCAAGGTCATGTCGGAGCTGGACATCGCCGAGAAGCGCAAACCCCAGGACGGCCGCTTCAAGCTCAAGGTCCGGGGCCGGGCCATCGACTTCCGCGTGAGCATCATGCCCACCATCCACGGCGAGGACGCCGTCATCCGTATCCTGGACAAGGAGAACCTGAGCGAGGAGTTCAAGTCCCTGAGCCTGGACATCCTGGGATTCTCCTCCGCAGAGCTCTCCCGCATCCGCCGCTTCGCCCGGGAACCCTACGGCATGTTCCTGGTCACGGGACCCACCGGCTCGGGCAAGACCACGACCCTCTATGCCGTGCTCAGCGAGATACGGAGCCCCGAGGACAAGCTCATCACCATCGAGGACCCCGTCGAGTACCAGTTGGAGGGGGTAGCCCAGATCCCGGTGAACGAGAAAAAGGGCCTGACCTTTGCGGTGGGTCTGCGCTCCATCCTCCGCCACGATCCCGACAAGATCCTGGTGGGCGAGATCCGCGACAGCGAAACCGCCCAGATCGCCATCCAGTCGGCCCTCACCGGCCACCTGGTCTTCACCACGGTGCATGCCAACAACACCCTGGACGTCATCTACCGCTTCCAGCACATGGGCGTGGAGGTCTACAACTTCGTCTCCGCCCTGAACTGCATCCTGGCCCAGCGCCTGGTGCGCGTCCTCTGCCCCAAGTGCAAGCGCCCCGCCCAGTACGACGCAGCCACCCTGGCGGAGAATGGCGTCACGCCAGCGTGGGCCCGCGAGGCCAGCTTCCACGAGAAGGTGGGCTGCGTCGACTGCAACGGCACCGGCTTCAGGGGCCGTCAGGCCATCGTAGAGTTCATGGCCATGAACGACGAGATCCGCGACCTCATCTCCACCCGCTCCCCCCTGCGGGACATCAAGGCCGCCGCCCGCCGCCACGGCATGCAGACCCTCCGGGAGAGCGCCCTCGAGAAGGTCCGCACCGGCGTCACCACCTTCGCCGAGATCAACAAAGTGACCTTCAGGGATGAGGGGTGAACCCCGGATCAACCCGGTACAGGTGCTGCCGATGTAAGGGGGAGCGGTGGAGGCTCCCATGGGAGGCGACCGGAAGCAGGACCACATCACCCTGAGCCGGGAGGCCCGCATCGAAGCCTCGGAGCTCGACCCCCGCTTCGACTACGAGCCCCTCCTGGCCAGACCCCAGCGGCCGCGAGACCTGGAGACCCCCTTCCTGGGACGGGTCCTGCAGGCCCCCCTATGGATCTCCAGCCTCACGGGGGGCACCCCGGCAGCCAGACAGATCAATCTCAACCTGGCCCGGGCTTGCCGCCGCTTCGGCCTGGGCATGGGGCTGGGTTCCTGCCGGAGGCTCCTCACGGATCGGAGCGCCTGGGGGGACTTCGCCCTCCGGCAGGCGCTGGGGGAGGACCGCCCCCTCTATGCAAACCTCGGGATCGCCCAGGTGGAGGAGTTGGTCACCAACGCCCGGACCCACCTGATCAGGGAGCTGGTGGAGACCCTGGAGGCCGATGGCCTGATCGTCCACATCAACCCCCTGCAGGAGTGGATCCAGCCCGAAGGGGACCGCCTTGAGCGGCCTCCCCTGGAGACCCTCCAGCGGCTCTTGGAGCAAATGCCCCTCAAGGTGATCGTCAAGGAGGTGGGCCAGGGCTTCGGCCCGGCCAGCCTGGAGGCCCTGCTGGGCATGCCCCTGGAGGCCATCGAGTTCGGCGCCTTCGGGGGCACCAACTTCGTTCAGCTGGAGCTGCTCCGCCGCTCCCCGGAGCAGCGGGGGACCTGGGAACCCCTGGCCCGCGTGGGGCACAGCGCCCCGGACATGGTACGCACCCTGAACCGCCTCCTGGAAAGAGGCGTGGAGCCCCTCTGCAGGCAGGTCATCATCAGCGGCGGGGTCAGGAACGCCCTGGATGGACACCACCTCACCAGCCTCTGCCCCCTGCCCTCGGTCTTCGGCATGGCGGCGGCCCTCCTGGAGCCCGCACGCCAGGGACCCGAGGCCCTGGACGACTTCCTGGCGGGGCAACTCCAGCTTCTCAGGGTGGCCCGGTCCTGCCTCCGGGCGAAGCCCTGAGCCCCCTGGACAGCCAGCCCTCCCCAGTCCAGCCTGGGAGTGGGAAACCCTGGCACCCCCGGGCCAGTGGTGCATCCAAGAATGTCTATGGAGCACAACAATGAGCCGCGAATTCTCCGACCTGAGCGACCGTGACATCCTGGCCCTGGCCATCAGTCTGGAGGAAGAGGATGGCCGCATCTACGGCGACCTGGCCGAGGCCCTGAAGGACAACTACCCGGCCACCGCCGATGTCTTCCGCCGCATGCGGGATGAGGAATCAGGACATCGGCACCGCCTCCTGACGCTCTACCAGCAGCGCTTCGGGGACCACATCCCCCTGATGCGCCGCCAGGATGTGAAGGGCTTCGTGGAGCGTCGCAACTTCTGGACCGGCCAAGGCATCCATCCCGAAACCGCCCGGCGCCAGGCCGAGACCATGGAGTTCGAGACCCGACGCTTCTATGAAACCGCCGCCCGGAGAACCACGGACGCCCGCACCCGGCAGCTGCTGGGCGACCTGGCCGCCATCGAGGAGGCCCACATCGACGCCTTCGCCGCCGTCTCCGACGAGCACCTGGACTCGGACACCCTGGGGGAGGAAGAGCGCACCCGCAAGCGCCTCTTCGTCCTGCAGGTCATCCAGCCGGGCCTCGCAGGCCTGATGGACGGCTCCGTCTCCACCCTGGCCCCCATCTTCGCCGCAGCCTTTGCCACCCGGAACAGTCACGACGCCATGCTGGTGGGCCTGGCTGCCTCGGTGGGTGCGGGCATCAGCATGGGCTTCGCCGAGGCCCTCAGCGATGACGGCAGCCTCAGCGGCCGGGGGCGCCCCTACGTCCGGGGCATCGTCTGTGGCCTCATGACCACCGTAGGCGGCATCTTCCACACCCTGCCCTACCTGATCCACAGCTTCCGGGCCGCCACCACCCTGGCCGTGGCCGTGGTGGTGGTGGAGCTCTTCGTCATCGCCTGGATCCGCAAGCGCTACATGGACACACCCTTCCTCTCCGCCGCCTTCCAGGTCGTCGTGGGTGGCGTCCTGGTCTTCCTGGCGGGCGTCCTGATCGGCGGGGCCTGAACCCCGGGTGCCCTCAGTCCCAGCCCTCGCCCCGCAGGACGTAGGCCTCGATGGCTTCGGCCACCTGCTTGGAGAGCTTCACGGCCTGCACGACGGTCCGGGCTCCGGAGACCACGTCCCCCGAACCGAAGACCCCCTTGCGGGAGGAGCGCCCGGAGCCATCGGTGGCCAGCAACCCCTGGGCCGTGCGCCCCAGGTCTGTGGTGGTGGCGGCGATGGCATCCCGGGGCCCCTGGCTGATGGCGATGATCACCGAGTCCGCAGCCAGGAGCTCCTCACTGTCCGGAACCAGGGACCACTGGGGATCGCCCGCCACGGTCCGGGCGACCCGCAGGCCCTCCTCCAGGATCTCCTGGGTGGCGCGGTTGTAGAGGAACTTCACCCCGTCCATGCGGGCCATCTCGATCTCTTCTTCGAGGGCCGCCATGGTGCCCTCGTCTCCGATGTGCAGAACCGTCACCTCCCGGAGACGGTGGCGCAGGGCCGTGCGGGCCACATCCATGGCCGTGTTGCCCGCTCCGATCACCACCACCCGCTGGCCGAGCTCGTAGACATCGGGATTGCGCAGGTAGTCGATGGCGAAGTGGACATGCCCCAGGCTCTCGCCCCTGACCCCCAGCTTGCGGGGCTTCCAGACCCCCGTGCCGATGAAGACCGCCTCGAAGCCGTCCCGGAAGAGGTCATCCAGGGTGAGGACCGGCCCGATCAGGGTGTTGAGGCGGATCTTCACCCCCATGCGGGTCAGCTTGTCCTTGAGACGCTCCAGCAGATCCTTGGGCAGGCGGAAGCCGGGGATGCCATAGCGCATGACCCCGCCGATGTGGTCATGGGCCTCGAAGAGGGTCACCTTGAAGCCCCGCTGGGCCAGCAGGTAGGCCACGGTGATGCCCGCCGGACCCGAGCCGATGATGGCGATCCGGTGCCCGTTCCCTGGCACCGGACTGTCCTGGATCTGGTTCAGGAAGGTGCTGGAGATGTAGTGCTCGATCCCACTGATGTGGACGGGGCTGCCCTTCTTGCCCAGGATGCAGTGCCCCTCGCACTGGAAGGCTTGGGGGCAGACCAGGGAGCAGACCACAGAGAGGGGATTGTTCTGGAAGAGCATCTCCCCGGCCTCGAGGATCTCCCCCGCCAGCAGGGCCCGGATCATCTCTGGGATCGGGGTGGAGACCGGACAGCCCTCCTTGCAGAGGGGCCGCTTGCACTGCAGGCAGCGCTTGGCTTCATCGGCGATGTGTGCGCTCATGGGTTTCACTCCGAGGGGCAGGGGACCTAAGGCCTCCCGCCCCCCAGAAGCCTAACCGAAGGCGCCCGCCCAGAGGGTCACAGCCCTGGATGCGCCAGGGACTCGCGCAGGGCCGTCGCCAGCTGCTCGTGATAGGCATGATCGGTGCCGCAGCAGCCCCCGAAGATCTGGAAGGCATGGTCCTGGCGCAGCCCCATCATGTCCGCGACCAGGCGCTCCGCCCCATCAAGCAGCAGCACCCCATGGTTGTTGAGCTCCTCGGGTGTGAGGCTGCTGGCATTGGCCTGGAGCCCCTTCAGCCGCCCCAGGGAAGGGTGGGCACGGTTCAGGTCCGCCTCCAGGGCACTGCGGACATGCCTGGGGTGGACGCAGTTCACCAGGAAGCAGAGGGGCGCAGAGACCGCATCGATGGCCTCCATGGCCACGCCCAGGGGCGTCCCGTCCAGCAGGGTGCCCTGGGCCCGGATGACGAAGCTGATGATGAAGGGCAGACCCGTCTCCGCCATGGCCCTGGCCATGCCGAGGGCCTCGCTGAGGGCGGGCATCACCCCGGCCATGAGGAACTCGGCCCCGCCCTCGACACAAGCGCGGCAGTGAATCCGTTGGTAGGCCAGGGCCTCCGCTTCGGGGAGGGCCTCTTCCGGCCGGAAGGCGTCCCCCCGGCTGCCCAGGAGGCTCCCCAGGAACACCCCACCCTGGGACCTCCCCCTCAGATCCCGCAAGAAGGCCAGCCAATCCTGATTGACCGCCTGGCCAGCACAGCGGGAAACCGCCACCCGGTCGGGGTGGGCCCGCCGGGTCGAGGTCGTCAGGAGGAGGGGCAGGCCGGCATGCCTCGCGTTCGCCAGGTAGCCGCCATAGATGGCCTCCAGGGCCGCCCGCCCCTTGGAATCGTAGAGGGCCCCGCCGTAGACCAGGTGTTCGTCGGCCGGGATCCCGAACTCATGGCGCATCCGCTCGACAATAGCCGCCTCCGTCAGGAAGCAGTCTCCTCGGTCCAGACGTTTCCGCAGCCCCTCGGTACTCGCCAAAGGTCACCCCCTGTTCAGGATACAGAGCTCGGCAGCAAGCAAAAGCTATACCTGGTTATCGACAAATCTCAGATGCGTTGGAACGGGTCTGGTGTCAGGAAAGCCTTTCGGGCCACGGATGACACCAATGAACACGGATAGTCAGCGACCCACCAAGGGGTGCCTGGGGCTGGCACCCCGAGCCACACCCGGATTCTTTCATCTGCGTTTTCGGCGTTTATCGGCGGACAACTGTCCTTTCAAGCCCTCGCCTCAGCGATCCAGTTCCCCAGCGATCACGTTGAGGGAACCCAGAACGGAGATGACATCGGCGAGGAGCCGACCCTCCACCTGCTGGTTGAAGCTGCTGAAGATGGGGAAGCAGGGGGGTCGCACATGGATCCGGTAGGGACTCTTGGCGCCATCGGAGACGAGGTAGAAGCCCAGCTCGCCATTGGCGGCCTCGGTGGCGCTGTAGACCTCCCCCACGGGCATCTCGATGCCGTGCATCACCAGCTTGAAGTGGTGGATGAGGCTCTCCATCCGGGTGTAGACCTTCTCCTTGGGCGGCAGGGCGACCTTGTAATCCTCCACCAGGACGGGACCCGGGGTCTCCCGGAGGCGACGGACGCACTGCTCCACGATGCGGAGACTTTGCCGCATCTCCTCCGTCCGCACCAGGTAGCGGTCGTAGACATCGCCGCTGGTCCCGATGGGGATGTCGAAGTCATAGGTCTCGTAACCCAGGTAGGGCTGGGCCTTCCGCAGGTCCTGGGCCACCCCGGCAGCCCGGAGACAGGGGCCGGTGTAGCCCCAGTTGAGGGCTTCCTCGGCGCTGATGCGCCCCACCCCCCGGGTGCGGTCCACCCAGATGGGATTGCGGGTCAGGAGGCGCTCCATCTCATCGATGCTGCGGGGCATGCTGGCCAGGAACTGATCCAGGAGCGGCATGAAGGTCTCCGGCAGGTCCCGGAAGAGCCCCCCGATGCGGGTGAAGCTGGTGTGCATGCGCTGCCCCGCGGCCATCTCGAAGAGGTCGTAAAGGGTCTCCCGTTCCTTCCAGAGGTAGAGGAAGACCGTGTAGGCCCCCAGATCCACGGCATTGGCGCCGATGCAAACGATGTGGTCCCCGATGCGGGCCAGCTCGCTCACCAGGACCCGGATCAGGGTCGCCCGCTCGGGGATCTGCAGATCCAGCAGCTTCTCCACGGCCTGGGCATAGCCCACGTTGTTCATGAGGGAGGAGCAGTAGTTCAGGCGGTCCGTGAGGGGCACGAACTGGGCATAGCTCAGGTTCTCCCCCAGCTTCTCCACCCCCCGGTGGAGGTAGCCGATCTCGGGGGTGGCCTTCACCACGTATTCGCCCTCGAGCTCCAGGATGATCCGCAGGGTGCCGTGGGTCGCGGGGTGGGAGGGCCCCAGGTTGACGATCATGCGCTGTTCGTCGAGGCGTTCAAAGGTCGCGGAGCCGTGTTCCATGTGACCCTCACTCGCCCAGGCTGCAGGCCCTGCCCGCAAAGGAGGTGCCCGTATCGGAGTTGCAGAAGACATCCCCGCCATCCAGGGGGAAATCCTTGCGCAGGGGGTGCCCCGGGAAGTCCTTCCACATCAGGAGGCGCTGGAGGTTGGGATGCCCCTCGAAGGGGATCCCGAAGAGGTCGAAGACTTCCCGCTCGGACCAGTCCGCCGAGGCGAAGCGGCCCGTGAGGCTGGGGACCGCAGCCCCCTCCGCCACCCCGGCCTTAAGACGGAGCCGCTCCTGGGTGACGAGGTTGAGGAGGTGGTAGACCACATCGAAGCGGGGTTCCCGCTCCATCCAATCCACGGCCGTCACATCCAGCAGCTGCTGGAAGCCCTCGGCGTGGAGCGCATCGATCACTTCAGGGAGCCGCTCCGGCGCCACCACGGCGGTCAGGTCGCCCCGGAAGGCGTGGCGGTCAAGCACCACACCCGGAAGCAGCGCCTCCAAACGCTCGATGATCATGCCTCCTCCCTACCAGATCTTCTGTTCACCGGCTTCCCCGGCCTCGATGAGCAGCTCCCGAATGGCCTGGGCCTCCGTCAGCCCCCGGGCCTGCAGCTCCTGCTGGCGGTCCCAGGACCGGTAGAAGGCCTCCAGGTGCCCCTGGCGGTCCCGGAAGGACTCCTTCGCGATCTTCTCCTGGAGTTTCATGGCCCCCAGGATGATGGTCTCGGGCCGTGGCGGGCAGCCGGGGACGTAGACATCCACGGGGATGATGCGGTCGATGCCCTGGAGGGTGGCATAGGTGCGGTAGACCCCGCCCGAGCTGGCGCAGGCGCCCACGGAGATGACCCACTTGGGCTCCCCCATCTGGGCGTAGATCTGCCTGAGTACCGGGGCCTGTTTGTTCGTGATGGTCCCCAGCACCAGGAGCAGGTCGGACTGGCGCGGGCTGAAGCGCAGGGCCTCCGCCCCGAAGCGGCTGAAGTCGTACTTGGACGACATCATGCTCATGAACTCGATGGCACAACAGGCGGTGCCGAAGGGGAGCGGCCAGAGGCTGTTCTTCCGGCCCCAGTTGAGGACGGCATCCAGCCGGGTGGTCATCACCGATTCGAGGGCGGGGGACTCGGCCATCTCAGCGCTCCCACTCCAGGGCACCCCGGCCCCAGACGTAGATGTAGCCCACCACCAGGGTCCCGAAGAAGCTGAGCATGGGCCAGAAGGTCCACAGATGGCTCTTGTACTGGACCGCCCAGGGGATCAGGAAGGCCGCCTCCACATCGAAGAGGATGAAGAGCATGGCCACCAGGTAGAACTGCACCCCGTAGCGGTGGCGGGCCCCCTGCTGGAAGGGGGGGACACCGCACTCATAGGGGCTGAGCTTCTGGGGCCGGGGGTGGTTGGGCTTGAGGAAGACCGGAAGGATCTTCCCGGACACCACGAGGATGGCCGCACCCACCACAAAGGC
Organism: uncultured Holophaga sp.; assembly: GCF_963677305.1. Taxonomy (GTDB): domain Bacteria; phylum Acidobacteriota; class Holophagae; order Holophagales; family Holophagaceae; genus Holophaga. The sequence goes on along the minus strand of NZ_OY781925.1, from coordinate 667,633 downwards.
GGCGAGCAGCAGCACCAGCACGGGCAGGAAAGGGTTGACGGAGGGGGTCATGGCATCCACCTGGATGGATCATAGCGTCTCCGGAGGCTATCATCGCCCCATGCTCAACCGTGATGCCCAGAATCTCACCATCAGCCGCCAGGGGCTCCTGCTGGTGACCGCCATGGGCGTCGGCCTCCTCACCCTGGTCTATGTCCTCGGGGTCCAGGTGGGCAAGCAGAGCGCCTCCCTCCATCACACCAGCTCCCGGGCATCAGGGGATGAGCTCACCGAGCTCCCCGCTCCCCTGGACGAGCAGATCAAGCCCTTCGAGGCCAAGGCAGGCAGTGAGAAGCCCCCCGCCCCGCCGGCGCCCAGCGCCCAGCCCGAGCCCGCCAAGCCTGAGGAGAAGCCGGAGGAGGAGGCCAAGCCCCGGGAAGAGCCGAAGCCCAAGCCGAAGGAGGAGGCCAAACCCAAGGAGACCCCCAAGCCCAAGGCCGACCCCCCGGGCAAGTGGAGCCTGCAACTGGTCTCCACCACGGACCCCCAGGAGGCGGCCCGGGTCGTCGCCAAAGCCAAGGCCGCCGGCTACCACGCCATCGTGGTCAAGGAGAAGAAGCTCCAGAAGGTGCGCCTGAGCAAGCCCATGAGCCGGGAAGCGGCGGACAGCGCCGCAAAATCCCTGAAAAGCAAGGGGCTCAAGCCCTTTGCGGTCAAGGCCGACTGACCCGGGCCTCGAAACCCACTGGACGGTACCGGCTTCGCGGCTCATCATAGGGGGTTGGCCGGGACTTGGTCCGGAAGGAACTGGACCGCCACAAGCCTGGACCGGGAGTCACCCATGCTTCGTCACTTTCTGCTTGGCAAGATCCACCGTGCGACCGTCACGAGGGCAGATCTGGACTACGTCGGATCCATCACCCTCGACCCCCTCCTGATCGAGGCCGCGGGTTTCCTCGAGAACGAGAAAATCGACATCTACGATGTCACCAACGGGTCGCGCCTCTCCACCTACGTGATCCCGGGCATCCCCGGCTCCGGCGAGGTGGGGATCAACGGTGCCGCCGCCCACTTGGTCAATGCCGGCGACCTGGTGATCCTGGCCTCCTACGGATGGATGAGCGAGGAAGAGGCCGCCGAACGGCGCCCCAAGGTGGTCTTCGTGGACGAGCGGAACCGGATCACCTCCAAGGAGGCCCAGGAGCGCACCCCCGCCGTGGCGGACGCCTTCGCCTGACCCCTTCCCCTTTTGCAGGGAACTTGTTAGAAAGAGAGAGCCCTGCGGCCAGGTACGGTCGTGCGGGCCTTGGGAGTGCCCTCGACTTGGGTCTCGCCGGATTCTTGAGAGGTTACAGCCATGGATGTCCGCAGGTCCCTGGTGGTCAATTCGACCCCGTTGGAGACTCGTATCGCACTGCTCGAGAACGGGCAGGTATGCGAACTTTTCATTGAACGCACCTCCCAGATCAGCCAGGTCGGGGACATCTACAAGGGCCGGGTCGCCAAGCTCCTGACCGGCATGCAGAGCGCCTTCGTCCACCTGGGAGGCAGCAAGGACGGCTTCCTCTACCTGGATGAACCTGAGATCCACCGCCTCGGGGGAGAGGAAGCCCCCGAAGACGAACCCGAGACCTCCCTGGAGCTGGGCGACCTGCCCGCTCCGCTCCCCCCTCTCCGGGAGGGGGAGGAGACCCTGGCGCAGATCGTCAAGGACCCCATCGGGAGCAAGGGCCCCCGGCTCTCCCGCCACCTCAGCTTCCCCGGGCGTTTCCTGGTCCTCATGCCCGGCATCGAGCACGTGGGCATCTCCCGGAAGATCACCCAGACGGAGGAGCGGGAGCGCCTGCGCCAACTCATCAAGGGGCATGCCCAGCCGGGGGAGGGCTTCATCGTCCGCACCGCCGCCATCGGCGAAAGGGACGAGGACCTCGTGGGGGACATCGCCTATCTGCGGGAGATCTGGACCGAGACCCAGCGCAAGGCCCAGGCCCTGCCCGCCCCCAGCCTGGTCTGGCGGGATCTGGGGCTGCTCCAGAAGGTCATGCGGGACCTCTTCCGGGAGGAAGTCGCCAGCTTCTGGGTGGACCAGGAGGACAGCTACCGTGAGGTTCTGGACTTCGTCAGCCACCTCCACCCCGAGTGGGCCGAGCGGGTGAAGCTCTTCACCTCGGATCTCCCCATCTTCGAGGCCTTCGGCATCGAGAAGGAGATCGAGGCGGCCCGCCACCCCAAGGTCCAGCTCCGCAAGGGGGGCAGTCTGGTCATCAACCAGACCGAGGCCCTGGTGAGTGTCGACGTCAACACCGGCAAGTTCATGGGAAAGAAGGACCTGGAGGAGACCGTCTACCACGCCAACCTGGACGCCATCCCCGAGATCGTCCGCCAGCTGCGGCTGAGGAACCTGGGCGGCATCATCGTGATCGACTTCATCGACATGATGGACACCGCCCACCGCTCTGAGGTGATGAAGCGCTTCCAAGAGGAGCTCACCCGGGACCGCAACCACGCCCGGGCTGTGGAGATCAGTGAGTTCGGCCTGGTGGAGATGACCCGCAAACGCACCGGCCCGAGCCTGGACCGCATGCTCACCTCCCCCTGCCCCCACTGCGAGGGGCTGGGGCGACGCCTCAGCCCCGAGACCGCCATTCTCACCGTCTACCGGGAGATCGCCCGCCAGGGGTCCCGCCTGAGGGGGGCCACCCTGATCGTCCGACTCCACCCCGAGTTCCGGGACACCATCCAGCGCGAGGTGCGCGAGGGGCTGCTCCAACTGGTCAAGACCCTGGGCGCCCGGCTCCAGTGGGAGGAGCACCCCGAGAACCCCGTGGAACAGGTGAGTTTCGAGATCCGTCCGGGGCAGGGGAAGAAACTGGATACAGCTCTTGACGAGATCTAATTCTAGAACGATTCTAAGACCATGAAGGAATTGGCCGAGCGTCTTCGCCGGTGCGGGATCCAACCCACCCCGCAACGGCTCGCTGTGGCTGGCTTTGCACTTGAGGCCCGCACCCACCCGACGGCGGATGAAGTCTACGCCCAGGTGCTGCCCACCTGCCCCACCCTTTCCCGGGCCACGGTCTACAACACCCTCAACCTCCTGGTGGAACGGGGCCTGCTCCAGACCCGACGGCTCCAGGAGGGGACCGTCCGCTTCGACCCCCAGACCGAAGCCCACCACCACTTTGTCGATGATAAAACGGGTCAGATCCTCGACATCCCCTGGGGCGCACTGAAGCTCCAGGGCCACCAGGACCTGGAGGGTCTTGAAGTCACGGACTATCATGTGGTCCTGCGGGGCCACCTGAAGGCCTGATCCCCAGGGGCAGCCCGCCCCCGGCCGAGGCCGGGACGAGACCCCTTTTGATGTCCTGTCGCTGAACCGCCGAGCCTCCGGAGAGGCCCGGCCTCCTTTGCAAGGAGCATCTGATGGCCGACGTATCGAAGTGCCCCTTCCACCCCACCCCTGCGGGCGGCGGCACCACCAACCGGGACTGGTGGCCTGAACAGCTGCGGGTGGACCTGCTGAACCAGCACTCCAGTCGCTCCAATCCCCTGGGGGAGTCCTTCGATTACCGGGCCGAGTTCCGGAAGCTGGACTATGCGGCCCTCAAGGCAGACCTCAAGACCCTGCTGACCGACTCCCAGCCCTGGTGGCCTGCGGACTGGGGCACCTATGCGGGGCTCTTCATCCGCATGGCCTGGCACAGTGCAGGCACCTACCGCATGAGCGATGGCCGCGGGGGCAGCGGCAGGGGACAGCAGCGCTTCGCTCCCCTCAACAGCTGGCCCGACAATGTGAGCCTGGACAAGGCCCGCCGCCTCCTGTGGCCGGTCAAGCAGAAGTACGGCCAGCAGATCTCCTGGGCCGACCTGATCATCCTCGCGGGCAATGTGGCACTGGAAAACAGCGGCTTCCGCACCTTCGGCTTCGCTGCAGGGCGTGCGGATGTCTGGGAGCCCGACCTCGATGTGAACTGGGGCGAGGAGAAGACCTGGCTCGCCCACCGCGATCCGGAGGTCCTGGCCAGGAACCCCCTGGCCGCCACCGAGATGGGCCTGATCTATGTGAACCCCGAGGGTCCCAATGCCAGCGGCGAGCCCCTCTCGGCCGCCGCCGGCATCCGCGCCACCTTCGGCAACATGTCCATGGACGATGAGGAGACCGTCGCCCTCATCGCCGGGGGCCACACCCTGGGCAAAACCCACGGTGCGGGCCCCGCCACCCACGTGGGCCCCGACCCGGAGGCAGCCCCCCTCGAGCAGCAGGGCCTGGGATGGGCCAGCAGCTATGGCAGCGGCGCAGGTCCCGATGCCATCACCTCGGGCCTGGAGGTGGTGTGGACCCAGAGCCCCACCCAGTGGAGCAACGCCTTCTTCGAAAACCTCTTCAAATACGAGTGGGTCCAGACCCGCAGCCCGGCAGGTGCCATCCAGTTCGAGGCCAAGGACGCGCCAGAGAGCGTCCCCGACCCCTTCGACCCGGGCAGGAAGCGCAGGCCCACCATGCTGGTGACCGACCTCACCCTGCGCTATGACCCGGACTTCGAGAAGATCTCCCGCCGCTTCCTGAACGACCCGCAGGCCTTCAATGAGGCCTTTGCAAGGGCCTGGTTCAAGCTGACCCACCGGGATATGGGACCCAAGGCCCGCTACCTGGGGCCCGAAGTCCCCAGGGAGGATCTGATCTGGCAGGATCCCCTGCCGCTCCCCGTGCATGCTCCTACGGCGGCCGACCTCGCCGACCTGAAGGCCAGGATCGCGGCCTCGGGCCTCTCCGTGGGGGACCTGGTCACGGTGGCCTGGGCCTCGGCCTCCACCTTCCGGGGTGGGGACAAGCGGGGCGGTGCCAACGGTGCCCGCCTCGCCCTGGCCCCCCAGAAGGACTGGGCAGTCAACCAGCGGGCGGTGAAGGCGCTTCCGACCCTGGTCGAAATCCAGCAGGCCTCGGGCAGGGCCTCCCTGGCCGATGTGATCGTGCTGGCCGGGGCGGTCGGCGTGGAACAGGCCGCCAGGGCGGCGGGAGTCCCCATCGAGGTGCCCTTCACCCCTGGCCGGGTGGACGCCCGCCAGGACCAGACCGATGTAGCCTCCTTCGCGGTGATGGAGCCGATGGCCGAGGGCTTCCGCAACTACGGGCACGGTGACGGGAAGGTGTCCACCGAAGCCCTGCTGATCGACAAAGCCCAGCAGCTCACCCTCACGGCCCCGGAGCTGACTGTGCTCATCGGTGGTCTGCGGGTGCTGGGCGCCAATGCCGACGGCAGCTCCCTGGGCGTGTTCACGGACCGGATCGGGGTACTCAGCACCGACTTCTTTGTGAAGCTCCTGGACATGAACACCGTCTGGAAGCCCACGGAAGCCGGCGCCGAGACCTTCGAGGGGCGCGACCGGAAGACGGGGCTGCTGAAATACACCGCCACCCGCAACGATCTGGTCTTCGGCTCCAACTCCGTGCTCCGCGCCCTGGCTGAGGTCTACGCCAGCAGCGATGCCAAGACCAGGTTCGTGAAGGACTTCGTGGCGGCCTGGACCAAGGTCATGGACCTGGACCGCTTCGACCTGGCCTGAAGCCCGCCGCACCGGCAGATCCCCCCGGGGCATCCCCTCCGGGGGATCCTCTTTTTGGGGGAGGCAATTCCGCCCTCTGCCTGTTCCCCTGGTCGTGGAACGACTACACTGGATGTTCCACACCGAGGTGCCCCGTGTCCGCCCCAGCCCGCCAGTCCAGCCCCGCCTGTGCCGGAGTCGAGCCATGACGGCCAAGATCCTGGTGCTGGCGAACCAGAAGGGCGGCGTGGGGAAGACCACCACGGCCATCAACCTCGCGGCCTCCCTGGCCATGATGGAGCGCATGGTCCTCCTGGTGGACTTCGACCCCCAGGGACACAGCACCACGGGCCTGGGCTTCGCCAAACCCGACCGCAGGGCGGGCTCCTTCGCCCTGATGAAGGGAGCCCCTGCCGAAGCCCTGATCCTCAGCACCGAAGTCCCCATGCTCCAAGTGATCCCCACAGGCAAGGACTTGGCCCAGCTGGAGTTCGAGCTCTTCGAGATGCCCCAGCTCAAGGAGCTGCGGGGAGCTCTGGGCCCTGTCATGGAGCGCTTCGACTACATTCTCATCGACTCCCCTCCGGCCCTCGGCATGATCACCCTCAACGCCCTCACCGCAGCCGATCAAGTCATCATCCCCATGCCCTGCGAGTTCTTCGCCCTGGATGGCCTGGCGGAGCTCATGGAGACCATCCGGCGCATCCAGGCGGGCCCCAACCCCGCGCTCAAGTTGGGGGGGATCGTCCTCACCATGGCCGAGGAACGCACCAACCTGGGCAGCGCCGTGGCCAACGAGGTCCGCCAGGCCTTCCCGGGCAAGGTCTTCCGGACCAGCATCCCGCGGAACATCCGCCTCGCCGAAGCCCCCAGCCATGGCAAGCCCGTCGCCTTCTACGACCTCCGCTCCAAGGGGGCCCAGGCCTACCTGAACCTGGCCCGGGAAGCCGTGGAGCAGCTGGAAGCCGCCCCCTCGAGAGAGAGCTGATATGAACGCCAAGCGCCCCGCCCTCGGACGAGGACTCACCTCGCTCATGAGCCAGATCGCCCCGGAGGATGCCCCCCAGCGGGAGGTGCCCATCGGTTCCCTGGTGCCCAACCGCCAGCAGCCCCGCACCCACTTCGACGAGGAGGCACTCGCCAACCTCGCCGCCAGCCTCTCGGTCCACGGCATGGTACAGCCCATCGTGGCCCGGAAGGTGGGGGACCAGTTCGAGATCATCGCCGGTGAGCGACGCTGGCGGGCCGCCCGCCGGGCGGGCCTGGCCATGGTGCCCGTGGTCCTGCGGGATGTGCCCGACGACCGCCTCCTGGAGTTCGCCCTGGTGGAGAACATCCAGCGCCAGGAGCTCAACCCCATCGAGGAGGCCAAGGCCTACTGGCAGCTGGGGGAACACCTCCGCCTCACCCAGGAGCAAGTGGCGGACCGGGTGGGCAAGAGCCGCCCCACTGTGGCCAACACCCTGCGTCTGCTGCGTCTGCCCACCCCCATCCAGGAGCATGTGGCCACCGGCCGGCTCTCCACGGGACACGCCAAGGTCCTCCTGGGCCTTGAGGAGGTCCGGCTCCAGGAGCAGCTGGCCGACGAGGTCATCGCCCACCAGATGAGCGTCCGCGCCCTTGAGGCCCGGATCCAGCAGCTCAGCCGGGCCCGCAAGGCCAAGCGCAAGCACCCCCAGGCCCTCTTCCTGAAGGCCGCCTCGGAGGAGCTAACCCAGGCCTGGGGCACCCGGGTGGAGATCAAGCCCAAGGGCAAGGGCGGCAGCCTCACCCTCCACTACGGCAGCGAGGCCGAGCTGGACCGCCTCTTCGAGGCCATGAAACAGGGCCCCCGCAAGGGCTGAACCAGACCTCTCCGGCAAGGGTGGACGCTTCAGGGCCCCGAGTTCGGCTAAGCTCGGAACCAACGGTACCGATGAGCTCCCTGATGAACCTTCATGACACCATCCAGCGACTTGAGGCCCGGGGCCACTGGGGCATCAAGCCCAGTCTGGCCAATCCCCTCGCCCTCCTGGAGGCCTTAGGGCACCCCCAGCGGAGCTTCCCGGCGGTGCTCATTGCAGGGACCAACGGCAAGGGCTCCACTGGAGCCTTCCTGAGCCACGCCCTGCGCGCCGCGGGCATCCGCGTGGGCTGGACCACTTCGCCCCACCTCGTCTCCCCCACGGAGCGGATCTGGATCGATGGAGCCCCCATCTCCGAGAGAACCCTGGCCCAGCTGCTGGAGCAGGTGCTGGAATCGGAGGCAAGGCTTGGCCTGGAGGCCACCTACTTCGAGCTCCTCATGGCCTGCGCCATCCTCGCCTTCCGGGAGGCGAAGGTGGATCTGGCCCTGGTGGAGGTGGGCATGGGCGGGCGCTGGGACGCCGCCAACGCCCTGGACCCCATCCTGACGGTACTCACCAACATCGCCCTGGAGCACACCCAGTATCTGGGGGACACCCGTGAGGCCATCGCCCGGGAGAAGCTCTGCACCGCCAGGGATGGCCGCCCCCTGGTCCTGGGGCCGACCCTGGCGGAGAGCTGGATCCGGCCGCTGCTGGAGTGTGATCCTGTCGTGATCTCCTCCCGGACACTCGAGGGTGCCCGGGCCTGGGACCACACCCTGGTGGAGGGTCACCGCATCGCCCTCGCCGGTCCCCACCAGCTCGCCAACCTCGGCACAGCCCTGGCCGCCCTGGCGGAGCTCGGCAGGCTCGGTTTCAGCCTCCCCTCCCCAGCCCTCTGGCGGGGCCTGGAGGCCACACGGTGGCCCGGGCGTTTCTGGCAGGTCCCCGGGCTGGACCGGGTCTGGATGGACGGCGCCCACAACCCCGATGGGGCCACGGTTCTGGCGGACCATGCCCTGGCCTGCGGCGTCCGCCCCCACCTCTTCTTCGGCTCCATGGGGGACAAGGACCTGGCGGGTGTGGCCCGGGAACTCCAGCGGATGTCACCGCTCTCCATCACCCTGACCTGCGGCCGCAATGAGCGCTACGCCACGGAAGAGGCGCTGCGGAAGGTCTGGGGGAGCTCCCCACGCTTCCTGCCCATGGAGGCCCTGGCCGGGGAGCTCCGCCAGCCGGGCCAGGGCCTCCGCCTGGTCACCGGCTCCCTCTATCTCATCGGGGATCTGCTCCGCACCCTGGGCGTCACCCCCTGGGCCGCAGGGAGCAGCGATGCGTAGGCTGGCCCTCTTCCTCCTCCCCCTCCTCTTCCTGGGCTGTTCGGGATCCCCGCTCCGGGTGGCCTCGGTGGAACGCAGCGGCCCCCCTCCCTATGAGCCCGGGGATCGCACCTACAAGGTGGTGGGGGACGGATGGGAGGAGCTCAGGGTCGGCAGCAGCCTGGACCTCCACCGGCCCGGGACCCGGAAGCCCTCGGGACGCCTGGTGGTCTACGCCACGGGCACGGGTTATGTCCTGGCACGCCTGGCCACGGAAGGAGAGACTTATCCCCTGGTGGGGGATCTGGCCAGCTCCCGGGACATCCGTCCCCGCCCCCTCCCGGAGTGGCCTGCGACGGCGGCTCTGCCCCTCCCCCGCCTGGACCACATGGAGCCCGCCACACCCCACTCCTCCCTGGCCCTCTTCGAGTCCATCTTCTTCGTGAAGGGGGATGGCACCCTCTCTCCCGGGGGCACCCGCAAGGTGGGCGCCTGGGTCCAGGCCTATGGCAGGGAAGGCCTCTGGTTCCTCCAGGTCCCCAAGGACCCCCGGGTGGAGGAGCCGCTCGTCCAGGCTCGCTGCAAGGCACTGAAGGACTGTCTGCTCCAGCTCGGGGTCCGGAGGGTCGAGATCAGGACGGGGGCCTTCGAGGACCACGAGCGCTATGACCTGATCCATGTCGGATGGCAGCCGTGAGGCTCACCGCCGGGACCCGCCTGGGCCCCTACGTCATCCAGGAACCGCTCGGCGCGGGAGGGATGGGCGAAGTCTACCGAGCTCATGACAGCCGCCTGGGGCGTTCGGTGGCCATCAAGGTCCTCATCGCAGCCTTCGCCTCGGAGGAGGAGCGTCTCCTGCGCTTTGAGCGGGAGGCCCGGACCCTGGCCCAGCTCAACTCCCCCGCCATCGTCCAGATCCACGACACCGGCCTTCACGAGGGACGCCCCTATCTGGTGATGGAGTATCTGGAGGGCACCACCCTCCGGATGCGGATCAAGGAGGGCTCCCTCCCAGCCAGGCGGGCTGCCGAGATCGCCCTCCAGATCGCACGGGGCCTGGCGGTAGCCCATGAAAAGGGGCTCATCCACCGGGATCTCAAGCCCGAGAACATCTTCCTGAAACAGGACGGGCAGGTGAAGATCCTCGACTTCGGCCTGGCCAAGTTCCGGGCCCCCGTCTCGGGCGAGCTGGACCTGACCCAGGATGGGGCTGCGGCGGAGCTGGAGACCCGGACCGGGGTGGTGGTGGGCACCGTGGGCTACATGTCCCCGGAGCAGATCTCAGCCAGACCCGTGGATCCGCGCTCCGACATCTTCTCCCTGGGAGTCATCCTCTGGGAGATGCTCGGTGGAGAACGCCCCTTCCAGGGGGCATCAGCCATCGAGACCCTGCACGCCATCCTCAAAATGGAACCGGATCCCCTCAAGCTCGGACCGGGTGTTCCTCTCTCCCTGGAGCGCACCCTGCTCCGCTGCCTCCAGAAGGAACCTCAACTCCGCTTCCAGTCCGCCGCAGACCTCGCCTTCGACCTGGAACACAGCGCCACCCAGGCCAGCGGCACCCTCCTCCAGCGCCCCTCCCCCTGGCGGGAGCGTCTCGCCCGGGGCATCCGTCCGGCCCTCTGGGGGTTGGGCATCGCCCTCCTGCTGGGGCTCGTCGCTGTGATCGGCTACAGCAGCCACCCCCAATCCACCCTCAGCCTCCAGCACCTCACCTACCAGAACGACATCATCGGCTCAGCCCGCTTCGCCGGGGATGGCAAGAGCTTCATCTTCTCCCTTGAGAAGGGCATGGGCTCCAGCCAGCTGATGATCGGCAGGATCGATGGCACCGACCTCCGTCCCCTCGCCGCCCCGGGTGGGGCCCGGATCCTCTCGGTCTCCAGCCGGGGCGACATGGCCCTCCTCCTCCCTGGGGGCACCCTCGCCCAGGCCTCCCTCGCCGGGAGCCCTCCGCGCCTCCTGCTGGAGCAAGTCCAGGAGGCCGACTGGTCCCCGGACGGCCGGGAGCTCGCGGTCGTGCGCATGCTGGAGGACGGGCGCAAGCGTCTGGAATACCCCATCGGGCATCCCCTTTTCGAAACAGAAGGCGGCGTCCCCCCCCTGAGCCATGCCCGGATCTCCCCGGATGGCCGCTGGGTGGCCTTCATCCACTATCCCTCAGCCTCCCGCGGGGAGCTCTGCCTCAGCGACAGGGAGGGGCACCGGAGGCTGCTCTTCCAGGGCACCCCGGACTCCCTCGCCTGGGCCCCCGACGGGCGCACCCTGCTCTTCACCTGCAAGCTGCACAAGGACAGCTACGAAGTCCGCAGCATTGACCTCAAGGGAAGGCACCGGCTCCTCTACCCCCTCACGGGCCTCATGACGATCCTGGATGTCTCCAGCGAAGGGCAGGTGCTCCTGCAGGAGAAGGATGTGCGGATGGGCCTCAGGTGCTGGCGCTCCGGAGAGACCGGAGAGCGGGACATGGCCTGGCTGCAGACCTCCTCCGTGGCGGATCTCTCCCGGGATGGACGCCAGGTCCTCTTCGGAGAGAAGCACGAGGGACCGGGCCCCGGGGGGGCCTACCTGCGCACCATGGAGGGCAGCTCCCCACTGCGCCTGGGGGATGGGGACCCCATCACCCTCTCCCCAGACGGGAAGTGGGCCCTGGTGGCGGGCATGGAGGGGGGCAAGGGCTGGAGTCTCCTGCCCACGGGAGCGGGATCCCCCCGGAAGCTGGCCCTGGAGGGGCTCCAGCCCGAGTGGGGAGTCTTCCTCCCGGGGAGCCCCTACCTGCTCCTGGGGGCGGTGGGTCACAAGGGCTTCAGCTACTACCGCCTGGATCTGGATACCGGCACCTGCCGGGAGTGGGGGGAGGACCCGGTGGACTCCGCCTTCTGTCTGGCCTCGCCGGATGGGCTCAGGGTGGCCCTCGGGCCGGTGAACGGTGCCCTGGAACTCCGGGACCGGGAGGGCGCGCGCCTGCGGACCATCCCCGGTCTGAAAGCCGGAGACCAGCTCCTGCAATGGCACGCTGATGGTCGCCATCTCTTCATCGCGGACGCCGATCCGGCGATCCCCCGGATTCTGCTCTTCGACCTCGCCACGGGGCGACGGACACCCTGGAAGGCCCTGGCCCCCCCCGATGCCAAGGGCATCAAGCGCTTCAACTACATCGCCGTCGCCCCCCGCGGCGATGCCTACGCCTACTCCTACACCCGGGTGATCAACTCCGACCTGTATCTGATGAGCGGCGCGCTAAAAAATTAATTATTTATCATATGCCCGAGACGAAGCACCTCCTGCATCGGGCAGGTCCCGTCGATCCCCGATGACCCGGGCCGGCACCCCGGCCACGACGGCCCACTCGGGCACATCATGCGTCACGATGGCCCCCATGCCGATCACCGCATGGTCGCCAACGGAGACTCCGTCCGTGATCCCGGCGTTGGCCCCAACCCAGACATCGCGACCGATGGTGATGCCATGGGACCGCACCGGCTGCCGATGGATCAGGCGGTCCGGGGCCAGGCCATGATCGAAGGCATAGAGGGTCGCGCCCGTGGCGATGCGGGTGTCATCCCCAATGACAAGCCCCTTGGCCCCGCCGTCCAGACTGGCCCGGGCATTGATGGAGACCCGGCGGCCCAGGGTGATGGGGCCGTGCATGAAGACCTCGGCGGCGATGGCGCAGCCCTCCCCGATCTCGATGCCCCTTCCGGGCTCCCCGAAGATCCGGGCCTCGGGGGCGACGAAGGCCCCGGGCCCGATACGCACCGTCTCCAGGGCCTGCAGGCGGACCTGGACCTCGGTCTGCCAGGCCTGGGCCCAGCCCCGGTGCCGCTCCTTGAGGGAGAAGTAGAGCCAGGGCATCCAGGAGAGACGCAGCTTGTGCTGGGCGCGGTAGTCCTCGGGGGCAGGATCCGCGCCTCCCGGCCGCCCGGGCCCGGAGCCTTGAAGGTGCATGTCCATCCCCATCATCCTGTCGTCTCCCCGGGCAAAAGGAAAGCTCATGATCCCCGGCGCCCCGGATTGGCTGCAGAATGGAAGGTCCGCCCGCGCCAGGATCCCCACCATGGAACACACCCTCACCAGCAAGGCCAATCCCCGCTTCAAGCACCTGAAGGGGCTGCTGGCGGCCTCAGGCTCCCGTCGCACCCACACCCTTCTGCTGGGGACCAAGCTCATCGAAGCCTGGGAGGCGGTAAGCCGGAGCCCCGGCGGCTCCCGGATCCGGCCCCTGCAGTGGCTGCGCCTGGAAGGGGTCGGGGAGCAGGTCCTGGAACGCCGCCGCCCCTTGGAGACCCTGATCCTGGGGGAAGCCCTCATGCGGGAGCTCGCGGAGGCTGGCAGCCCGCCGGAGCTGGTTCTCCTGGCGGAACTCGGGCCCGAGCCCGGGGGGCCTCTGGCGGAACGGGTGGTGGGAGCCTGGGGCATCCAGGACCCTGGCAACCTGGGTGCGATCCTGAGAAGCGCCGCCGCCTTCGGCTTCCAGGAGGCGCTCCTGGGACCCGGCACCGCGGACCCCTTCAGCCCCAAGGCCCTGAGGGGCTCCATGGGGGCTGCCTTCCTCATGCCCCTGCGTCGACAGGAGGCCCTGGAGCCCGATGAGGGTGCCTGGTTCGCCCTGGACGGCGGCCCCGGGGCCCTGCCCCTGGCCGGGACGGACCTGGACGGCCCCATCCGCCTCCTGGTGGGCAACGAGGGCCACGGCTGGAGAGGTGTCCCCCTTCCAGAGGGGGTCCACCGCCTGGCCATCCCCATCCGGGGGGTGGAGAGCCTCAACGCAGCCGTGGCCCTGGGGATCGTCTGCTACGAGTGCGCCCGCCGGAACCCGGCATGAGGTTGGCTCCCCTCCTCGAGACCCTCGCGGCAGCAGCCCTCTTCTCCCTGGCCTGCGATCTGGCGGCTGCGCCGGGCCTGGGCTTCCTGATGCCGGTGCTCGGCCTGGCAGGGCTTTCAGTCCTCTTCCGCAGCACCTTCCTGCACCGGCGGATCGGCTGGAGCTATCTGGCCCTCCTGGGCGCCTTCTGGGGGATCTTCTACTGGGTGCCGGCCACCCTAGCCGTCAAGGGGCCCATGCCCATGCCCCTGGCCATCCTGGGCAGCACCCTGCTGGATGGCTGGGAAGCCCTGGGACTCTGGGGAGTGGTGCTCCTCAGCCGCTGGCTGGGGCGCCGCAGCGGCCTCTGGGGGGCCATGCTGGGGGCCGGTCTGGGGATCGGGCTCTGGGAGGTGCTGGCCTTCCATGTCTATCCCTTCACCCTGGGGGCCGTCTTCGGAGGCATCCCCTTCCTGGCCAGGGCTGCCGCCTTTGTGGGCTCCCATGGCATGAGCATCCTGCTCTGGGGCACGGGAGCGGGCATCGGCCACCGCTGGGCCCAGCGCGCCCCCCGGCCCTGGCTGCCCGCCGCCGGACTGGCCGCGGTCCTGGCGGTGCTCGGCCTCGCCTGGCCCCTGCTCCCCCGGGGACCCGAGCGCCATCTGGACATCGTCATCGCCCAACCCGACTACCCCGTGGGCCATGCCTTCCCCGGCATGGAAGCGGGTCTCTGGGCGATGAGCGACGCAACCCTGCACCGGGAGGGCCTGCCCCATCCCGGCCGGACCACCCTCCTCCTCTGGCCGGAGAGCTCCGTGCTGGGCCGGGATGATCTGAGCCCCAACCCCCGGCTCCCCCTGGAGGCCCGGAAGCGCAACATCGCCTGGCTCTACGGGACGGAAGGCGGCCGCTACAACCTGGTGCGGGGAGAGGCGCCGGGGGAACCCAGCTTCTTCCAGGCCAAAGTGGTCCCCATGCCCTTCGGAGAGCGGATGCCGGGTCCGGCCCCGCTCCGGGAGTGGCTGGACCGGCAGATGGGCTTTCTCTCCCAGGAGCCCGGCGAGCTCAGCAGCCTCAGCAGCATGCCCCTTCCCGGCGGGCTGAAGGTCCACCCCCTGATCTGCAGCGAGGCCCTCATCCCATGGCGGGTGATCGGGGGCCTGGACCTGGCTGGGGGAGATCTCCTGGCCAACCTCACCAACGACGGATGGTTCGACCGGAGCATTGCCACGGACCTGCATGGGGCCCAGATCCGGATGCGGGCCATCGAGACTGGCCTGCCCCTGGTGCGGGCCACCCTCACCGGCAAGTCCGGATGCTTCACCGCCGACGGACGGGGGGGTCTCTGGGGCGCAGCCATGACGCGGGCGACCTACGCATTCCCCCTGGACTGGCGACCGATCCGAACGCCTGCCGGGCACCGGGCCCACCTGGTCACCCTCCTGATCCTCCTCGGCACTGCGACCCTCCTGGTAGGATGTCTCACGAGGCCCTCATGAGCGAAGAGATCACCCTGAACCTCCTGCCGCCCGTCCTCGCCTCCGCCAGCCCCCGCCGGCGGCAGTGGATGGAGGCCCTGCGGATCCCCTACGAATCCTGGGCACCCGATGTGGACGAGACCCCACTGCCGGCGGAGGATCCGGAAGTGATGGTGCGGCGTCTGGCCTGCATGAAGGCCAAGATCGTGGCAGCCGTGAACCCCGGGCGCTGGGTCATCGCGGCGGACACCACCGTGGCCGTGGATCACCATGTCCTGGGCAAGCCGGTGGACGAGGCCGATGCAGAGCGGATGCTGGGGCTGATCCAGGGAAGGAACCACGAGGTGCATACGGGCCTGTGCCTCATGCGGGACCAGGAGATCCACAGCTTTGTGGACACGGCGGAAGTCTTCCTGCGCCCCATGACGCCGGAGCAGATCGCCTGGTATGTGCGCACCGGAGAACCCATGGACAAGGCGGGCTCGTACGCGGCCCAGGGCACCGCCGCCCTCTTCATCGCACGGATCGAGGGGAGCTTCGCCACGGTCATGGGCTTCCCCGTGGAGCGTTTCGGGCAGCTGATCCAGGGGCTGGGGCTCGCCCAGGGCTGGCTCGGCATGCCTTGAAGCCATCAAGGCATGGAGGGACGCAGAGAGCTCTCTGCTAGACTGCGGACATGGTCCCCCTGGCCCCCCCCCAGCCTTGTGAGGAACACCCATGAGCCGCGGATGGCATCTGGGCGGCGTCTGGTACAGCCATGTCTCGGACTTGGCATCGCTTCCCGGAGGTGCCTCCTGGCACTTGGTCCGGCGGGGCGAACAGGGGACCCGCTGCCTGCTCCAGCACTGGGAACCGGCTCCGCGGGGAACGGAGCAGGACCAGATCAAGCACGACTATCTCCAGCAGATCCAGGACGCTGATGGAGGGGATCCCTTCCACTCGAGCTTCGGCGCCTGCGACGGCCGTCTCTGGACCCTCCAGGAGCTCCCCGGCGAGTCCCTGGCCAAAGCCTGGTCCAGCCTCCCACTGCACCAGCGGGAGTCGCTGACCGCAGGGCTCCGATCCCATCTGGCCGCTTCCCGCACCCCCCGGCTCCTCCACCCGGAGGTCATCGCTCTCACCCGTCGGGGACCGGTCCTGCCCTGGGTCCTCGGAGCGCCCCCTCTCTCCCTGGACACACTCCTGGCACAGCTGGAGGACCTCCCGCCCCAGGACACCCCTCTCCGGGAGGCCTTCCCTGAGGGGGCGCCGGAGCTGGCGCCGGAGTCAGCCCTGCCCATCCGGGGCAGAAGCCAGGAACTCACCTACCTGAAGTCCCTCATGTTCGGTCTGGGCTCCGGGACCTCCCAGGAGCGAATCATCATCATCCAGGGCGAGGAGGGCCTGGGGAAGGATCGCCTGGCCGCCTATGCCGCCGCCGCCGCGGAGACCGAGGGCATCCGGGTGGACAGCCTTGAGATGCTCCGGGAGGAGTCGCCGGGACACTTCCTCAGCCGTCTCCTCGAGAACCTCATCCAGGGCCAGGAAGCCGAATTCTACGCCGGGCATCCCGAGCTGGCCCGGGCCCTGGCCTCCCGGGTGGAGAGCTTCTCCTTCCTCCGCAGCACCCGGCGACCGCCCCGCCCCCTTCCCCAGGTGGAGCCCGCCGAGCTGAGTGCCGCCCAGACCCTGATGGGCTTCGTCCGCAGCCGCCAGCCCCGGATGGTCCTGCTCCGTGGCGTAGACCGCGCAGGCACCGAACTCCTCTCCCTCCTCAAGGAGCTCATCCGCAACACCCCCCTGCCCTGGCTTCTGGTCGTCAGCAATGGGGGCCCCATCCGGACGGCCCGCCCCCTCCTGGGCCCCCTGAGCCAAGACCCCGATGTGGCCATCCTCAACCTGAAACGGCTGGCGGATGATGACCTGCGTGCGGTCCTGGACGACCTCCTCGGTCCCCACGAGCTTCCCGAGAGCATGGCCCTGGACCTCTGCCGGGCCTCCCTGGGCAATGCCGGGCTCCTGAGGAACCTGCTGGAGCGCGCTCAGCTGGACGGTGCCCTCCTCTGGAGCCGAGACCGCTGGCGGGCGGTACCGGGGCGTCCCCTCTCCCTGGAGGTCAGTCCGGACCTCCTCTCGGGCATTCTGAGCGGGCGCTTCCGCCGCCTCCCCCCCCCTGCAGCCCTCCTGGTCCGCTTCGCGGCCCTCGGCGACGACTCCATCAGCCTCAGCGCCCTGGGGCGGGCTGTGGGCCTGGCCGGGGAACCCCTGGAGGAGGCCCTCCAAGCCCTGGTAAGCGGGCACTTCATCCAGATTCTGGACGGCAGGGCCTCCCCCCTGGGGCCCGAGGTCCGGGAGCTCGCCCTGGGGGGCATTCCACCCGCCGAGACCAAACGCCTGGCCGGGACTCTCCTACGGGCCCTCCAGGAGGAATCCCGGAGTCCCGTGCTCTCGGTGAGGCTCCAGTCCTACGCATCCGACGCCCCAACCGCCCTCGCACGGGTGATGGAGGCCATCGAGCAGCCCCCCCCCTCGCCTGGGGAGGCGGAGGCCATCGTCCGCCAGACCCTGGCCCTCAGTCCCACCCCAGCCCAACGGGCCCGCCTCTGGGAGTTCCTGGCGGATGCCTGGGTCCACTCCACCATCCGCGGCAGGGTTCCCTCCGGACGCTTCGAAGGGCATTCCCCCTATGAGCTCGCCCTGGACTCCCTGGACCGGGCCCTCCAGGAGGGGGGGAGCCTGGGACCCCTCACCCAACGAGCGCGGGCGCTCAGGAAGAAGGCTTTCCTTGAGCTGCGCCTCCGCCGCATCGAACAGGCCGAGCACACCGCCCGCAAGGCCCAGAGCCTCCTGATGGACCACCTCTTCCACGAGGAGCAGGCCCGGCTCCGGCTGGCCCTGGGGCGGGGTTTCCTCTTCCGGGGGCATGTCTCCCAGGCAGCACGCCACCTCGAGGAGGGGCGTCTCCTGGCGGAGCGCGTCGAGCAGCGGGAGAGCCACATCGAGCGGGCCGGGCTCCTTCTCGACTTGGGCCGCATCCAGATGGAGCGCTGTCAGTTCCAGGGCGCCCTGGGCTCCCTGCTAGCCGCCCAGCGGGTCCTGGAGCACAGCCAGGACCACCGCCGCCTGGTGGGAGTGCTCCTGGCCCTTGCCCAGACCCACTTCGCCAAGGGGGAGCCCCGGGAGGCCCGGCATTGCGCGGACCAGGCCATGGCCGCCGCCCGAGCCCAGGATGACCTGGAGCTCATTGCCGACTGCCAGGCCTGCCTGGGCATCATGGCCTCCGTCCAGCAGGACCTGGATCGGGCCCTGGCCTGCCTGGAGGAGGCCGAGGAAGGCTACCAGCGCCTCTGTGACCGGGCTGCAACGGCCCGGGCAGGGCTCTGGAAGGCCCGCACCCTGGCCTGTCTGGGGGAACCTGTCCTCTCCGAACACCTGCTCCTGGAGCTCTCGGGTTCCGGGGATCCCCTCTCGGCTCAGGAGCAGGGTGAGCGTCTCTTCCTCCAGGCTGAGATCCTGGACTTCCGTGGCACCTGGGAGGACGCCGCCCGGGTCTACGCCGAGGCGGCGGACTGCTACCGGGGCTTCGGCCTGGGCTGGCGGGAGCTCCTGTCCCGACTCCGCAGGCTCCAGGCCAGGGCCAGGCTCCTGGACCCGGAGCCCGGGGTCCTGCTCTCCTGCCTGGAGGACCTGAAGGAGCCCTCCGCCCAGTCCGGATCCCGCTGGGTCCTCCTGGAGTGGCACTTGGCGAAGGCCCTGATCCTGGCCATACCGGGCCACCTCCGCCCCGCCGACTCGCTCCGCGCCTGGAGCGAGGTCCTGGCCAGCGCCCGGGAGCTGGAGCGCACCGCCCTGGTCCTGGAGTCCTGCACCCAGGGGGCCTGTCTCCTGCAGCACCAGGGCGAAGCCCTGGGGGCCCAGGCCAAGATCCAGGAGGCCTGCACCAGCTTCCAGGAGCTCTGGGGCCGGGTGCCCGCCGCCTTCGGTCCGGGCTTCCTGGGACGCCCGGATCTCAACCGTTTCCGCCTGGCCGTCGAATCCATAGGCATGGAGACACCCTTCCCCCACCCCCCTGCCGATCACCGGCCCGAGAAAGCCCCATGAGTTCACCCAGCAACGCCAGCACCCAACTCACCCTCACCCGTCTCATCGAGAAGGCCGACTCCGGCGACCGTCTGGTCATGCTCACCGCCTACGATGCCGTCCACGCCCGCTTGGCGGACGCCGCCGGGGTGGACATGATCCTCGTGGGCGACAGCGTCGGCAACGTCTGTCTTGGTTTCGACAACACTCTGCCGGTCTCCATGGCCATGATGAACCACCACCTAGAGGCCGTGGCCCGGATCCGCCCCCGGGCCTTCCTGGTCTGCGACCTGCCCTACCTGAGCTACCACCTCAGCCTCGAGGAGGCCATCCGCAATGCCGGGGGCTTCCTGCAGCGGGGTGCCCAGGCCGTCAAACTGGAGGGCGGCGCAAAGCGCCTGCCGGTGGTCCGGGCCCTGGTGGATGCCGAGATCCCCGTCATCGGCCACCTCGGGCTCACCCCCCAGTCCGTCCACGCCATGGGCGGCTACACCGTCCAGGGGCGTGAGGCGAAGGCGGCCATCCAGGTCCTGGAGGACGCCCTCCGCCTCCAGGATGCGGGATGCTGCATGGTGCTCATGGAAGGGATCCCGGCGGATCTGGCGACCCGGGTCACCGAGGAACTGACGGTCCCCACGATCGGCATCGGGGCCGGACCGGGCTGCAAGGGGCAGGTTCTGGTCTTCCACGATCTCCTGGGCCTGCTTCCCGGCAAGCCCCCCAAGTTCGTCAGGAAATACCGGTCCGGCTATGAAGAATCCGTCGAGGCCATCGGCCGCTGGGCCCAGGACGTACGGGATGGGGTATTCCCCGATGCCCGGGAATCCTATATTCTTCCAGAACCCGCCCGCCGCCTCCTCCAGGAGTGGCGGGCGGGCGAAGCCCGCAGCTAGGAGTCCCCCCCCTCATGCGCATCATCCGCACCATCCCCGAACTCCGCACCGCCCTGAAGGCCGTGCGGGAGAAGGGCAAGACCATCGGATTCGTCCCCACCATGGGGTACCTGCATGAGGGGCACGCCAGCCTGATCAAGCAGTGCGTCGCGCGATGCGACTGCCCCGTGGTCTCCATCTTCGTCAATCCCACCCAGTTCGGCCCCAGCGAAGACTTCGCCCAGTACCCGCGGGATCCCGAGCGGGACCAGAACCTCTGCCTCCGCAACGGGGTGAAGATCCTCTTCATGCCCGAGCCCTCCGAGGTCTACCCCACTGGATTCAGCACTTTTGTCGATCCCGGGTCCATGGGCAGCATCCTCTGCGGCGAGTTCCGCCCCGGCCACTTCCGCGGCGTGGCCACGGTGGTGACCAAGCTCTTCAACATGGTCCAGCCCGACCTGGCCTTCTTCGGCCAGAAGGACTTCCAGCAGGTAGCCATCATCCAGCGTCTGGTGAAGGACCTGAACCTGCCGGTGAACATCATCGCCGCGCCCACCATCCGGGAGAGCGACGGGCTCGCCATGAGCTCCCGGAACACCTACCTGAGCCCCGAAGAGCGTGAGCGGGCCCTGGCCATCAGCCGCGGCCTCCTGAAGGCTGAGCAGTCCTTCAAGGAGGGGGCCCGTCGGGTGGAGCCCCTCGTCGGGCTGGTGCGCAACGAGCTCAAGGGGCTGGATGAGATCCACTACTGCGAACTGGTGGACGCCATCACCCTGGAGCCTGTGAGCTACGAGATCAGCCGCTCGGCGGTCATCGCCGTGGCGGCCATGGTGGGGAAGACCCGGCTCATCGACAACGTGCTCCTCTCCCCCTCCGGTGGCACCTCCCACTTCATCAGCCACCAGGCGGATTGAAGGCGGCCCTGGCCCCGCACCTGGACGGCCTCAGGCAGGCCGTCCGGGCTGAGCCCCTGGGACTCTATCTCCACGTCCCCTTCTGCCGCTCCCGCTGCAGCTACTGTTCCTTCACCTCCACCACCGAGTCCGGCCTCCTCACCCCCTTCGCAGAGAGACTGGTGCTTGAGCTGGGGGCCTGGGGAGAGGCTCTGGAGCGACCTGGCCTGGACACCCTCTACCTGGGGGGGGGGACCCCCTCTCTGCTGCCGACAGAGGTCCTCACGCGGATCACAGGGGCCATCCGGCGGAGCTTCGACCTTGCCCCCCTGACCGAGGCCACCCTCGAGGCCAACCCGGGCACCCTCAGCCCGGCCTGGCTGGAGCGGGCCCTGGAGCTCGGCTGGAACCGCCTCAGCCTGGGGGTCCAGACCCTCGACCCGGCCCTCCTGAGGCGCCTGGGGCGGGGGCACAATCCGGAGGAGGCCCTGGGCGCCCTGGCCATGGCCCGCGAGGCCGGCTTCCGCCGCCTCAGCGGCGATCTCATGCTGGGCGTCCCCGGGCAGGATCACAGCCGCATCCTGGAGGATGCCGGGGCCCTGGTGGAGGCCGGGGCAGAGCACCTCTCCATCTACATGCTGGACCTGGACAAGGACTGCCCCCTCAGGCACGCCGTTGATGCGGGGCGCCTGAGCCTGCCTTCCGACGACGAGGTGGCCGACGCCTTCGAGCATCTGCAGGAGGCCCTGCCCCGCCTCGGGCTCCTGCCCTACGAGATCAGCAACTACGCCCGAGCCGGGGCGGAGTCCCGCCACAACACCCGCTACTGGGAGCGCCGCCCCTATCTGGGCCTGGGCCCCAGTGCCGCCAGTCAGGTGGGCACCCTCCGCTGGACCGAGGCCGAGGATCTCCAGTCCTGGCTCGCCGGAAGCGAACCCTCCGAGTGCCAGGAGCTCAGCCCCGGGGAGGCGCTGGCCGAGATCCCCCTCCTGGGCCTCCGGATGGCTTCCGGAGTGGACTGGGGGGCCCTGCGGGCCACAGCCCGCGCCAAGGGGCTGGAAGGTCTGGTGGACGGCTGGGAGCGCGGGCTCGAGCGCTGCAGCAAAGCCGGGCTGCTGCTGCGGGAGGGGGCACAGCTGAAGCTGAGCCCCAAGGGCAGGCTCATGAGCAACGCCGTGCTGGGGGTCTTTGTCTGACTACTGGGCCGTCAGGGTCCCCACCGTGATGGTGATGGCCGTGGTGGCGCTGCTGCTCCCGGGGGCATTGAGGATCAGGGCCTTGCCGGAGGGGGCCGTCAAGGTCACGGAGCTGCCGCTGCTGGTCCCGCTCACCAAGTCCAGGGCCACCTGGGCCAGCACCGTACTCGTGGTGGGGGTAATGGCTGCGGTGGTCCCCTCCTGGTAGATGCCCACCTGGAGGGTCCCGCTGCTGGACTTGGTCTTCAGCAGGGGGCTGGAGAAGGCGGCGGAAGTGGCCAACCCCGAGCCCACCGAGCCCCAGGTGGCCAGACTGCTGTCGGCCGTGAGGTAGAAACCCACTCCGCTCAGGCTGGTGGCCGGACCCACCAGATCCAGCACCAGGTGACTGGAGGTGGAGCTGGAATCCTTGATGAGCCGGTAGGTCCCGGAGCTCGGGTCAGTGTAGGTCAGGGTCGTGGCGGTGGTGGAGCTGGAGCTGGAGCTGCTGGAGGAGCCCCCTCCACCCCCTCCGCAGGCCAGGGCCAGGCTGAGGAGGACCGGCATTCCCAGGGTCTTGGTCAGGCGCATGGCGGCTCCCATCAGAATCCCGCAAGATCGAGGAAGGTGTTCAAGTCCGTTTCATCCACGGAGGCATCTCCATTCAGGTCCGCCCCCGACACCCAGTTGGTACCCCCCTCGGAGGTCCCGTAGGCCCGGGCCATCAGCGCCAGATCGAGCACATCCCCGGTGACCGAGTCGCTGTTGAGGTTGAGGGTCTTGGCCGCCAGAGTGAGGGTGGAAGTCTTGCTGGTGTCGGCCTGGCTGGTGGCTGTGACGGTATAGGATCCGGCGGTGGAAGGTGCCGTCCAGACCACCGAGCTGCCACTGGTGGCACTGAGGGTTCCCCCCGTGGCGGCCCAGGTGACACCCGTATTGGTGCTGCCGGTCACGGTGGCGCTCAGGGTCAGGGTCTTTCCCAGCACCGCTGCTGCGGCACTGGTGGAGGCGGTGATGCCTACGGAGGAGGAGCTGTCGGTGACCGTGAGGAGGGCCGTGGAGCTGGTGCTGGTCCCGTAGGTGTCCGTGACCTTCACCCGGTAGAGGCAGCCGTTCTCAGCGGTCCCCAGAGTGGCGGTGGTGTAGCTGCTGGTGGTGCCCCCCGTGCCGTCCGCCACACTGGCCCAGGTGGCGCCGCTGTCCGTAGAGACCTGCCACTGGTAGCTCAGGGTCCCTGTCCCGGAGGCCGTGACCGAGAAGGTGGCCGTGCTGCCGGAGCTTGCCGTGACACTGGCCGGCTGGGAGGTGATGGAGGGCGGGGTGGTGCTGGAGGCGCTCTCCCACTTGGAGACCAGGGCCGCGGCATCCACGCTGCCCAGCCCGGTGGCCCGGTCGTACCCCGTGCAGGCACTGAAGCCCGTCACGCCGGTCACCGTGTTGTCACCGGTGGTGACGTCGTGAAAGACGGAAAGGCTCCCGCTGTTGTACTGGGTCCGCCCCAGGGGGTAGAGCACCTCGTTGGCGTTGCCCTGGTTGCCGTAGGTCTGGACGATCAGGGCCATGATGCCCGCGAAGGAGGGGGCCGAGGCCGAGGTCCCGGAGAAGACGTACCAGGTCCCGGAGCCATAGTTGGAGTCGTAGACCAGGTAACCGTCATGCCCGGCGGCGCTCAGAGAGACATCGGGGATGTCCCTCATGCCTGACGACAGATCCCCCGTCACCACCTGCCAGGAGGGCTTGGACCAGATGATGGAGCTGCCGCCCCCGGTGGCCCAGAGACCGTCCGACGTTGTCCCCGTCGCATAGGCGCTCTCGTTCCAGGGGACCTCGGGGATGTAGCTCAGGGCCGAGGTGTAGGTGGAGCTGTTGCTCGTATCCCAGTAGCTGCCGGTGCCCTCGCTGAACTGGGTGCCGCCCACCGCCACGTTGTAGGGCGTGGAGGCCAGTCCGTTGATGGCCGCGCCACTCCCGGTGGAGTCCGAGCCGGAGTCGCAGCCCGCGGCCCCGCTGTCCCCCGTGGAGACGCAGACCGTGATGCCCTCCGCCGCCGCCTGGGACCAGAGGTTCTGGTACCAGGTGTTGTAGGTCGATCCGCTGCTGGTGGAGCCGGTCATGTCCGACTCGCAGGAGCCGTAGCTCAGCGAGAGGATGGGGGCCGAGTTGTGCTGCACGATGTATTGGCAGGCCAGGTCAACCCCGTCCATGCTGGAGGTCGATGAAGCGATCACCAGCTTGATGTTGGCTTGGGTGGCCACGGCCCCCGCCCAGGTCACATCCAGGAGAGCCTCATCGGCATCATCGGCGATGCCGGGGTCCGTGTTCACCAGCGTGACGGTGGGCTGTTTGGTGGGCAGACCGAAGTAGGTCCGGAAGGTGCTCACATCTGAAGCGGTGATGTTGGAGCGCCCCGCAATGGCGATGCTGACCCCGCTCCCTGTGGTCCCCGCGCTGAGGAGACTGGCCGTGTCGTAGATCACCGCAAAGTCTCCCGGGCCGAGGTAATGGGAGCCTCCGCTCGTGGTGTAGGCCGGGTCGACCTGCTTGACCAGCCTGGGTTTGTGGGCCTTGAGGTGGGGAATGTCCGTCAGGGGCAGGGGACCGGCCACCTTGTCCGCCAGGGCACTGGGGATGGATACCGAGCTGGCGTTGGCGTGCCGCAGAGTGCCGTCCACTTCGTAGTACATGAGCCTGGTCTGGAAGGCCTTCTCGATGGTGGCCTTGGTACCGGAGAAGGAGATGCTCATGCGCCCCGGCGAGATGCTGTCGACCGAGAAGCCCTGGGACACGAGCCAGGCGGTGACGGCATCGAGGTCCTCCTGGGAGGCCCCGAAGCGCTGCCCGAAAGCCTCGGGGCTCAGCCACTGGTGGTAGTTCGCGGACTTGGGGTCCTGCAGCTCCGTCAGGAAGGTCTCCAGGGCGGCCTGGGAGGCTTCGCTGCGCTTCAGGCAGAGGGTCATCCCGTCCAGCACCAGGGCATCCGGGGCCTCGGCGACGGGCTGCAGCCCCTGCAGGCGACTTGAGACGGTGCCGGAGAGGAGGGTCCTGGCCTCCCCGGCCCGGACCGGGAACGCGAGCCCCCCGCAGGCGAACAGCAGGCCGAGGCACTGGGAGAGTGTCATGGAACGGGCGAGGGTCACGTTACCTCCATGGGAGGGAGCAAGGCAGGTCCAAGGTAGCCTATTTGGCGTCCATTGCCACCCGGTCACCGCCGGATGGAGCCTCGAAAAGGCCCAAGTGCCGTCCCGGTTTGGACGGCATGAGGTCCTGGGCTACCCTGGACACTGCGCCCCCGGGTGCCCAAGGACTTTCATGAACCTGCTCCACACAGTGCTGGACTTCCTCCGCCGCCTGACCAACCCCGAATCCCTGAACCTCCTGGCGGGCCAGCTGGACGGCTGGCTGTACGCGGTTCTCTTCGCCATCGTCTTCTGCGAGACGGGCCTGGTCATCCTGCCCTTCCTGCCCGGGGACAGCCTCCTCTTCGCCATGGGGGCCCTGGGGGCCCTCCCCAACAGCCCGCTGAACCTCTGGTTCCTGGGTGGGCTCATGGTCCTGGCCGCCGTCCTGGGGGATGCGGTCAACTATGCCATCGGTGCCCGACTGGGCCCCGCAGTCTTCCACAACGAGGGTGGCCGCTGGCTCAACCGCAAGCACCTCATGGCCGCCCACGCCTTCTATGAGAAGTATGGTGGCAAGACCATCATCCTGGCCCGCTTCGTTCCCATCATCCGCACCTTCGCCCCCTTCGTGGCGGGCATCGGCAGGATGAGCTACCGCCACTTCGCCCTCTTCAACGTCACGGGCGCCATCCTCTGGGTGGCCCTGCTCATGATCGCCGGACGCCTCTTCGGGGGCATCACCTGGGTCCGCATGCATTTCGAGTCCGTCATCGTCGCCATCATCGTGATCTCGGTCCTGCCGGCCCTCATCGAGTTTCTGCGCGCCCGGCGCAAGGCGGCCGCATGAGCGAGGATCTGGTCAGGAACCGCAAGGCTCTGCATGCCTATCACATCGTGGAGACCTGGGAGGCCGGGATCGCCCTCCAGGGCACAGAGGTCAAGTCCCTCAGGGCGGGGAAGGGGCAGCTCCAGGACGCCTACGTCGACATCTCCGGCCATGAACTCTGGCTCAAGCAGGCCAACATCCAGCCCTACGCCTTCGGCACCTACGCCAACCATGATCCCCTGCGCCCCCGCAAGCTCCTGCTGAACCGGGCCGAGATCAACCGGATCGTCACCAAGGCCGAGCGGAAGGGCTTCACGGTGGTCCCCCTGGCCATCTACCTGACCCCCAAGGGCCTGATCAAGGTGAAGATCGCTCTGGCCGAGGGCAAGACCATGGGCGACAAGCGCGAGGCCCTCAAGGAACGGGAGCACAAGCGGGAGATGGACCGCATCCGGAAGGGCGAGCGGGACTGACGGGGCCATCCACCCCATTCGTTCACCCCTCACCCCCAAAGGCCTCATGAACCATGAAGGAGCCCCGGGGCCATCCGGGGCTGCCCGTGGCGCAGCAAAAGGTCACATATGCAGGGATCCTGTGTCCCATCGTGGCCATTTGACAGGGCTCATGCGTACCTCTATTTTATAAATTGTTTTACAACAAGGCACGCTTACCCCTTGAAGGAGTCCCCATGAAGGCAAAAAGCAATCGCAGGTCCAGACACGGCCTGCTCATCCTCTTCCTCCTGGCCTTCCTGATGCCCTTCCTCACCCTGAGCTGCAGCGGGACCAGACTCATGACCATGAGTGGCGTCCAGGTGGCCGCCGGTACGAACCTGACCCTGCCCAATCCCATGACCGGAGAGGTCCAGAAGGAGAAGGTCCCCGGCGAACCTCTGGCCGCCCTGGCCTGCCTGCTGGGCATCCTCAGCCTGGGCCTCTCCTTTCTGCGGGGCAGGGCGGGCAAGGCGGCGACGGCGGTGGGCTCTCTTCTCAGCCTCCTGGCCCTGCTCCTGGTGAAGGCGAGACTAGAACAGAGTGCCCTCAAGCAGGGACCGGAGCTGCTGAGCCTTCAATGGGAGTTCGGCTACTGGCTCGCCCTGCTTGCCGCCCTCGCGGTATGCGTCCTCTCCTTCATCCCCTCCCGGGAACCCGCTGTCGCGCCGGATGAGCTGCCCGCGCCGAGCGAAAATTAGCAGGCCCGGGTCAGCTCTGCCCCGCCCCCTCCGGAGCCTCCAGGGAGCGTTCCAGGCTCTGGAGGGTGCGGAGACGGGCGAAGGCACCGGGGACCTGGGTGAGCTCCCGGGCACTGCCATGCTGGATGATCCGCCCCTCCTCCAGCACCACCACCTGCTCGCAGAGATCCGCCACGAAGACCCGGTGGGTGGTGAGGACCAGGGTGGCCTGCCCCAGGAAGCCCCGGAGGTTCTCGAGGATGCGGCTCTCGGTATCAGCGTCCACGGCACTTAGCGCATCGTCCAGGAGGAGCAGGCGGGGGCGCCGCAGGAGCGCCCTGGCCAGGGCCGTGCGCTGGCGCTCCCCGCCGCTGAGGACTACGCCCCGCTCCCCCACCACCGTGTCAAGGCCCATGGGAAGACGGCGGATCAGGTCATCCAGGCAGACCACGCGGGCCACCTCCCAAAGTTCCTCTTCGGGAGCGTCCGGACGCCCCAGGGCGAGGTTCTCCCGGAGGGTCGCCGAGAAGAGGAAGGCCTCCTGGGGCACCCAGCCGATCCCGGCCCAGTGGAGCCGCAACCCCTCCCTGTCCAGCACCCGCCCATCCACCCAGAGCTGCCCCTGGCCGGGTTTCCTGAGTCCCGCCAGAAGCTGGAGCAGGATGGTCTTGCCCGAGCCGATGCCCCCCACCACCGCCAGACTGCCTCCGGCGGCCAGCCTGAGATCGAGGGGCCCCAGCCCCCGCCCCGATTCGAAGCGGGAACCCAGCCCCACCGCCTCCAGAGCCAGGGGGGCCCCCGGCAGCCCCGGGTGGGCAAAGGGCGGCAGGGGGGGCTCCGGCGATGCCAGCACCACATCGATCCGCTCCTGCCCCGCCCTGCCCCGCTGGAAGAGGTTCGCCGCCCAGCCCAGGGACATGATGGGCCAGCCCAGGGCCACCAGATAGCCCGAGAAGGCCGTCAGGTCACCGATGTGCAGGCGCCCCTTCAGGACCTGGCTGCCACCGTAGGCCACCAGAGCCAGGAGGGAGACCCCGCCCATGAGCATGGCCACCGGGCCGTAGGCCCCCCAGAGGACGCTCTGGCGGATGCTCAGGCGGGCATGGGTCTCGCTGAGTTCCTGGAACTCCCGCACCCGATCCTCCTCCAGCCCGAAGGCCTGGACCACCCGCTCCCCGGAGATGGCCTCGTGGCTGAAGGTCGTGATGCGGGAGTTGACCACCTGCATCTTCTGCTGGATGACATGACTCCATCGCCCGATCACGTAGAAGCCCGCCGCCAGGAAGCCGAAGGGGATCAGGACCGCCACCGCCAGGGAGGGGCTGGTGTGGAACATGAGCCCCAGGGTC
Source organism: uncultured Holophaga sp. (assembly GCF_963677305.1). Taxonomy (GTDB): domain Bacteria; phylum Acidobacteriota; class Holophagae; order Holophagales; family Holophagaceae; genus Holophaga. The sequence goes on along the minus strand of NZ_OY781925.1, from coordinate 639,213 downwards.
ACGGGCAGGAGAGAGAGGGTCGCCAGAAAGCTCATGATCCCCGGTCCCGTGGCCATGCGCACGGTGCTCACATCGTCCCCGATGCGGCTCATGAGATCCCCCACCTGCTGGCGTTCATAGAAGGCGGAGGGGCGGGAGAGGAGGAAGTCGTAGAGTTCCTCGCGCTGCTCCCGCTCGACGGTGCGGGAGAGCCCGATGAGGATGTTGCGCATCAGGTAGCGACCGATGCCAGCGACGGCCGTGAAGACCAGCATCCAGATGAGGGCCTGGCGGGAGCGGTGCCACTGCCCCTGCTCCAGGGCCTTGACGGCACGCCCGGACCAATAGGGCACCCAGGAGGCGGCCACGCTGCAGACCACCGTGGCCCCGAGCCCCGCCAGGAGAGTCCTCCGGTGCGGGGCCACCAGCTTCCACCACCAGGGACTCTTGATCTGCACCCACTGACCTCCGCCTTCCAGATTAACCGCCCCGGCGGGGCCACGGTACCCATCCAGGGAATCGCTAAACCCCTCAAGGGATTTTGCCGATAAGCAGGTGCTATGGATTTCGCCGCCGTCGCCAGCGCCAAGCTGACCCCGATCGCCGGGGTGACCGCCTCCGTGGCCCCCGCCAGGACGGCGGGGAGCGGTTCCGCGGGCTCAGGTACCGTCCAGGACAGCGTTGAGATTTCTCAGGAAGGCCAGGCCGCGTCCCAAAGCGCCGAACAGGTCCAGGATCCGGAAAAGCAGGACGGCACCCAGGAGAAGGCCACCCAGGCTGCCGGCACCAACTCGCAGGACCTCAGCAAGGAGCAGAAGGACGAAGTCGACAAGCTCAAGGCCCGGGACACAGCCGTGAAGGCCCATGAGGCCGCGCACCTCGCCGCCGCCGGGGGACTGGCCCAGGGAGGTCCCTCATTCACCTACCAACAGGGTCCGGATGGCGCGAAATATGCGATAGGTGGTGAGGTTTCCATCGACACCAGCCCGGTGAAGGGTGATCCCGAAGCCACCATGGCCAAGGCCCAGAGGATCATCGCTGCAGCCCTGGCCCCAGCGGATCCCTCCCCCCAGGACCGCACCGTGGCAGCCATGGCCACGGCCATGGAGATGCAGGCAGCGTCCGAGCTGGCCAAGAGCAAAGGGGGCCAACCCTCACAGGTCGGCTCGCAGTTGGACATCAGCGCCTGAGCAAAGCCCGGATTCCCTGGGTGGGGCTGGGATGGGATCATGCGGGGATGGACCAGCATCCGGCTCCCCTCATCGGACTCCTCCTCCTGACCGGGGGCAAGGGGAGCCGCATGGGCGAACCCAAGTACGCCATCCCGCACCCCGAAGGGGGTTCCTGGGCCGGTCATCTTGTGAGGGTCTTCGAGGAGGCTTTCCCGGACGCCACCCTGAGGATCCTGGGGAACCCAGTCCCGGAGCGCCCTGAACTCCGCTCGGTCGAGGATCCCCGCCAGGGCCCGGCGATCGCCCTCAGGAGCTGGGCGATCGCCGAAGACGCCCAGGTGGACTGGTGGTGGATCGCCGCCTGCGACCAGGTCCGCTGGCACCCCGAAGCCCTGAAGGCCTGGTTCACCCAGGCCACCGCCGGGGGCATCTGGACCCTCGGCAGCCAGGGAGGACGCTTCCAGCCCATGGGAAGCTGGTTCCCGGGTTCTCTCCTCCCCCTCCTGGCCAGTACCGAGGCCCGAAGCGTCCACGCCCTGCTGGAGCACCTGCCCCACCGCCTCCTGGAGGTGACGGGGCAGGAGTGGCTGGACCTCGATACCCCAGAAGAGCGGCAGGCTTGGGAATTACATAATTAAATTATTAAAATACCCTCAAAAGACTCAACATCCCCTGCACCGTCCGGGCATCGGCCAGATCGCTCTGGAGACCCAACCCCAGGTCCAGACGCAGCGTCGTGAACCAACCGAAACCCGGCAGGTCGCCAGCCACCCCCAGCCCCGTGAAGCGGTGTTCCAGGTGGTCATCCAGGTTCCGCAACCGGGCGTGGTCCAGGGACAGGGACAGCCGCAGGCTGGGCAGAGGCGGCAGGGTCCAGCCCAGCTTGGCGTAGCGCAGGCGGTCGGCGCTCAGGGCATCGCCCCGGATCCCGGAGATCTTCACATCCCCCCCAAAGCCGCTGGCGGAGAGGGACTGGAAGCGATCAAAGCCGCGCCCGCCGGCGCAGCCCGCCGCAAAGGTCAGCCAGGAACGCCCCGGCAAGGCCAGATCATAGCCCGCGCCTCCGCCCCGGCCAGGGGCCGGACCCGGAGCAGCCAGGCCCGCCGACAGGCCTCGACCTGGGCGGGATCCCGCCCGTCCCGGGGAACCAGATCCCCCGCCCGGGCATCCCTGAGATCCAGGAGCGCCGGCAGGGGAGTCCCGACCTCCAGCGGCGCCCGGGCCGCCAGACTGACAGCCCCCAGGGCGATGAAGACGCTTGCGCGGTGGAACATGGGATCTCCATCACGGATTGCGGAGCCAGTCTACGAGCCCCGGGTCTTTCTGGTTATCCTCAACCATCCCCCGAGGGTCAAGGCTCATGCGGTTCACGGTCACCTATTCCACGCCCAATGGCGAAGTCCTGAAGCGGGACTTCGAGGGCAACCATGCCGATGAGATCCGGGCCAGGATCCAGGGGGAGGGGAACTTTCCCCTGGAGGTCCGGCGGGCCGCCATGAGCTTCCAACGCCGGCAGACCATCAAGGCCGAGTCCCTGATCCTCTTCAATCAGGAACTCCTGGCCCTCCTCAGGGCCGGCATCCCCCTGCTCCAGGCCCTTGAGCTCCTGGTGGGGCACGGCAAGGATCCCCTGCTGCGGCGCTCGCTCGACCAAGTGGTGACGGGGCTCAAGGAGGGCATGGCCTTCTCCGAGGCCCTCGAGAGGACCGGCACCTTCCCGGCGGTCTATCGGGCCAACGTGGTGGCGGGTGAGCGGAGCGGCACCCTCCCGGAGGTGGTGTCCCGCTGGCTGGCCTTCCAGAAGTTCGCCCAGCAGAGCCGCCGCCGCATTGTGGAGGCCATGGTCTACCCCTGCTTCCTGGTGGTGGTCCTGACCCTCTCCCTGCTGGTGGTCTTCAACGTCGTCCTGCCCAAGTTCGCCGATGTCTATGCGGGCAGCGGCATCGACATGCCCGCGGCCACCCAGTTCCTCCTGGACTTCGGCAAGTTCATGAGCAGTACCGTCTACATCCAGGCCGGGATCTTCGTCGTCCTGGTGGTGGCCCTGCGCTGGCTCCTGGCCACCGATGCCGGGAGGCGGACCTGGGAGCGGATCCTGCTGGGCATCCCCCGGTTGGGCCTCCTCTATCGCATGTACCACTCCAGTGTCTTCTCCCGCACCCTGGGCGTGCTGCTCTCCGGCGGCATGCCTGTCCTGCAGGCCGTGGAGGTGATCCAGAAGACCACTCCCAGCGAACGGCTCCGCCAGCGCCTCCTCGGCGTCCTGGACCGCATCCGCGCCGGCACGGCCCTTCACACGGCCCTGGAGCAGTCCAGGCTCCTGGACCCCTTGGCCGTGGAGATGTGCCGCGTGGGCGAACAGAGCTCGGCCCTGCCCGAGATGCTGGACCATGTGGCCGACTTCTTCGACCAGGAGGTGGAGAAGGCCACCACCGCCGTCACCAGCCTCATCGGCCCCATCCTCATCCTCTTCATGGGCATCCTGATCCTGGGCCTCCTGGTGGCGGTCTATGTCCCGCTCTTCAATGCGGGCGGCATGGTGAAATAGGTCCCCACTCGGCAGGCCAGGGAGACCGATGGGAGCACCCGAGCGCCCGGTCGCCCAGCCCCCTTGCCACGGGCTCCTGCACCTGGAGAAATCAGAGCAGTGCCGGTTGCCGGGTGGGTGGGACCGCTGCGGTGACAGGCCAGGGCCGTGCCCCTCCCAGGGCATGGCCCTGCAGCAGTCTCGCAAGGGACCCTATTGGAGCCGATGATAGGACATGCGTGCCGTTGAAGCCCTGGGTCAGCTCAAGACCCGCCTGATGAGCCCCTATGCCTGGATCGCCGTGGCGACCTTCAGCGGCATGAGCATCCTCCTGACAGGCTTTGTGGAACACCTGGTGCCGGGGCAGTCGCTCTATGCCCAGGCCATGGCCACGGTGGGCAAGCTGGTGGGCGCCATCGGCTATGGCTTCTTCTCGCCCCTGCCCTGGCAGTGGAGCGGCGATGACCGGGAGCACTGCGGCTACCTCCGGGGGATCCTCCAGTCCGTGGTCTTCAGCATCGCCCTCTTCAGCTTCACCATGTGCCTGGATCTCCTCCTGGCCCCCCACTTCGCCCCCGACCGGCACTCGGCCATGTTCCTCCAGATCCCCCCGCTCTCCTACCTGCTCCAGATCCCCCTCATGTCCGTGGTGGGCCTCTTCATCCTCCGGGGGGAGCTCCGGGACCGGGAACGGCTCAAAGCCCAGGAGGAGCTCTCCCAGGCCCAATGGATCCTGCTCCGGGAGCAGATGAGCCCCCATGTCCTCTTCAACACCCTCAACGCCCTGGCGGAGCTGGCCCGGCGGGACCCTGAGGCCACCGAGCGGGCCCTCCTGGACCTTTCGGACCTCATGGAGCAGATCCTGCACTTCTCGGGCAAGAGCCAGGTGTCCCTGGCCCGGGAACGGAAGTTCCTCGCCCAGTATCTCTCCATCCACAGCCTGCGCTTCGGGGACCGGCTCCAGGTGGAATGGGACTGGGACCCCGCCCTTCACGCCCTCACCCTGCCCCCGGTCCTGATTCAGCCCCTGGTGGAGAACGCCATCAAGCATGGCATTGGCCGGAGCCCCACGGGTGGACGCCTGAGGATCGGACTCCACCCTCGCCCCGGGGGTATCCGGATCGATGTGGCCAACACCGGAGTACCCCCGGGGCCTCAGCGGGAGGGCGCAACGGGTCTGGGCAACCTCCGGGAGCGACTGCGTCTGGCCTATGGCGGTCGGGCCTGCTTCCGCCTGGAGCGGGAGGGTGAGTGGACCCATGCCATCCTGGATCTGCCGGAGGAACCGTGGACCTGAATCCTGTACTGAGAGTGGCCCTGGCCGACGATGAGCCCATGGCCCGCGCCCGCCTATCCCGCCTGCTCAGCGAGGCGGGCTGCGAGGTGGTGGCCGAGTTCGGAGAGGGGGCGCCGCTCCTGGCCTACCTAGGTGAGCACCCGGTCCTGGATGCCCTCTTCCTCGACATCCAGATGCCCGGCCCTTCGGGCCTGGAGGTGGCCGCCGAACTGCCCTGCCCCGTGCCCGTGGTCTTCGTCACGGCCTTCCGAGAGCACTCCCTGGAGGCCTTCGAGCTTTCCGCCGCCGACTACCTGCTGAAACCCATCCGGGCCGAACGCCTTGCCCTGACCCTGGAGCGCCTGCGTAAGGGACAGATCCCCGCCCGGGGAGGCAACCGGGAGGAGGCCCCCAAGGCCCCGCCACGGGTGGTGATCCGGGCGGGGGAGGGGCTGCTCTTCCTGGAACTCAAGAAGGTGAGCCACTTCGAGGTCGATGATGACACCGTCTGGGCCTGGACCTCCGGACAGCGCTTCCCGACCCAGTGGCGGACCCTCCAGGAGGTGGAGGAGACCTTCAGCGGCTCAAGCCTCCTGCGCATCCAGCGCCACCTCCTGGTACGCCCCGAATGCATCACCGGACTGCGCCCCCTGCCCGGCAACCGGGCCATGGCCCGCATCGGAGAGCAGGATCTGGAGGTGAGCCGCACCGCCACGGCCCTCCTCAAGAGGACCCTGGGGATCAAGGGCGAGTTCGGGAAGCGGGACTGAGGCCCTCCAGAACACGGTCCAGGGGGGCCACCATGTGCTTGATCATGCTGGTGCGGATGCCCTTGCGCACCGCCGGGATGCGGCTCAACGGCATCATGACCGCGTTCAGGAGGCGAGTCCGCCAGTCCCTCTGGGGGAAGTCGTAGAGCCCATGGCGCCGGTAGTAGCGGTGATCCCCCTGGAACACGAAGCGCAGATGCCCCCAGATTTCATCCCGGAAGAGCTTGGCGGAGGCCACCCCCAGAAAGGTGCGGGGCGCCTGGTAGCCCGCCCGATGGCAGGCCACGGCTGTGGCGGCGGCGGCATCGATGGCCTGCCCGATGAGGGCATCGTCCTGGCTCTCGTCGGTTACCAGGGCCGCCAGGTTGCCCCCGTTGAACTCCTCCATGGCCTCGATGAGCTGGCGCAGGGAGGGGTGGGAGGCCAGAGGGCCGCTGACGAGGTGGACCACCTGCTTGCCCACGGCCTGGGGCTGGTGGGTGTCCAGGAAGCGCCGGTCCTGGAGGGTCTTGACCCGGGCGGAGAAGTAGCGATCCCGGATGGGGAAGGCCCACACCACGATATCGGCGGCCCTCAGGCGCTCCCGGTAGAAGGACTGGACGCCGTCACCCTCCCCATAGATGCACCGGTTATCGAAACCACACTGGATGCAACCCCGGCAGCCACCCCGCACCTGCAGCTCGTCCAGGTCCACCCGGTCCACCGTGCCCTGGAAGGCCTCGATGAAACGATCCGCCATGGCCCGGGCCCCGGAATGGCTACCCTCGGTGACCACCAGGGCCCGCAGCCCCTCCGCAGCCACCGCGCGGGTCTCCCCCAGGCTGGCATAGGTGTGGTTCCAGGCTGGACGGGGCAGTGAGCGACGCTGCACGGGCTCCTCCATCCGGGCCCGGGTCAGGCTCCAGAAGGCCGCCATGCGCGCCCGCTCGGCCGGTCTCATCAGGTCCCGCATGTGGGCGGAGTAGACCCCCTTGACGGCCATGCCCCAGTCTTCGACCATCCCTTCCATGTACGACAAGGCCAAGTGGTCATGGAAGTGGATGGAGGTGGCCAGGAGCACTGCCGCCTTGCCCCGGAAGGCCCCTGTGGCGCCCCGCTCCTCCACGAGCTCGAAAAAGCGCTTGTAGTCGGCATGGACCAAGCAAATGTAGAGGGGGAAGGCGAAGAGGACCAGGTCAGCAGCCTCCACCTGAGTGAGAAGCCCCCGGAGGGCCTCCGGATCCTCCTCCAGGCGACGGATCCCGGCGGCCACATGGACCTCCTCGAAGCTCTCCCCGGGGAAGTGCGCTGCCAGGAAGCGCACGTACCGCAGGGTCACGCTGGACTCTCCCTTGGGGCTTCCGCCCAGGACCAGGGTGCGCATGGTCAATCCTCCCGGATGGGGGGCCGCAGGGCGTGCCCCAGAAAGTCCATGGACCGGGCCATGAGGGCGCCCGGATCGAAGGCCAGGCAGCGCTTCGCCCCCGCCTGACGGACGGCTGCCATGACCGAAGTGGCGTAGAGGGCCAGCAGGGCGGCTGTCCCCTCGGGGTCGAGATCATCCCGCAGACTGCCATCAAGGGTCCCCTGCCGGATGGCCCCCGCCATGGCCCCCTGCATCCGGGCATGGGCCTCGCCCAGCTCCCGGAGCCCCCGGGTGCCCTCAGCCAGCACCCCTGGCTGGCTCCGGCCTTCCGAAAGGACCTGGAAGCCCTCCGGATCCTCCCCCACAAAGGTCTCGAAGGCGGCCCCCATGCCCATGATCCCCTCCATTCCGGACCCGGCCCCTTCCGCCACCCCCTCGAAGCGCAGGGCCAGCCCCTCCAAGGCCCGGGCCATGACCCCGCACCAGAGTTCCTCCTTGGAGGCGAAGTAGGCATACACCGTGCGTTTGGTGAAGGCCGAAGCCTTCGCCACGCCATCCATGGTGGTGCCCTGGAATCCCTGAAGGGCGAAGAGCCTCCGGGCTGCATCCAGGATGTGGGCCCTGCGGGCCTCCCGCTCACGGTGCTTCAGGCTGGCGTCCATCAAGGCTCTCCCGCAGGGCGATGGCCAAGGGGCATGAGACTGCCATGGGACAACAGGACCTTCATCACGCCCCCGAACGGTATACTCCAGGACTTTAATGTATACCTTTGGTATACCTTGTCAAGGTACGTAAAAAATCCCCGCCAGGCGGGGACCCGTGGAGCGGGAGGACGTCAACCCTTGAGGGTCTTGGCCACACCCTCGATTTTCTCCCGCGAGTAGAAGCAGCAGATGCCCCGCTTGGAGTCAGGCTGCAGCTCGGCGACCTTGACGGCCTCCTTGAGCTTCTTCTCGGGAAGCCCCAGTTCCTTGGCCCAGTTGGTGATGCTCCGGAGATCTTCGGTGGACATGGCAACTCCTCGATTTGCGCTCCTCTTGGGATGCCTTGGGAGATCCCCCTGTTCCCGGAATCCAAACGCTTGTGAAAGTGCCCGGGATGAGCCATCAGGCAGACCGGAAGGCCACCCGATGGGTCAGGAGTGCTTCAGATAGGGCTTCAGGTAGACTCCCGTCACGCTCCCCTTGGCCTTCACCACCTCCTCGGGGGTTCCCTGGGCCACCACCCGGCCGCCCTCGCCACCTCCCTCGGGCCCCATGTCCAGGATCCAGTCGGCGGTCTTGATGACATCCAGGTTGTGCTCGATGACGATGACGGTATTGCCGGTGTCCACCAAGCGGGTGATGACCTCCAGAAGCTTCTGGATGTCCTTGAGGTGCAGACCCGTGGTGGGCTCGTCCAGGATGTAGACGGTCTTGCCCGTGGCGCGCTTGCTCAGCTCCTTGGCCAGCTTGACCCGCTGGGCCTCGCCCCCCGAGAGGGTGGTGGCCGCCTGCCCCAGGCGAACGTAGCCCAGGCCCACATCCATGAGGGTGCGCAGCTTGTTGGCCAGTACCGGGATGGGCTCGAAGAGCTGGAAGGCATCCTCCACGGTCATGGCCAGGACATCGGAGATGCTCTTGCCCTTGTAGTGGATCTCCAGGGTCTCGCGGTTGTAGCGCTTGCCCTTGCACTGCTCGCAGGTGACGTAGACATCCGGCAGGAAGTGCATCTCGATCTTGATGACGCCATCCCCCTCGCACTTCTCGCAGCGCCCCCCCTTCACGTTGAAGCTGAAGCGCCCCGGCGTGTAGCCCCTCGCCTTGCTCTCGGGGAGCTGGCTGAAGAGGTCCCGCAGGGGCGTGAAGAGCCCGGTGTAGGTGGCCGGGTTGCTGCGGGGGGTGCGCCCGATGGGGGCCTGGTCGATGTCGATGACCTTGTCGACGGCCTCGAGCCCCTTGATGGCCTTGTACTTGCCTACCACATGGGCCCCCTGGTGGAGCTGGTTGGCCAGGGCCTTGTAGAGGATCTCGTTGACCAGGGTGCTCTTGCCGCTGCCGGAGACCCCGGTGACGCAGGTGAAGATGCCGACGGGGAACTTCACACTGACGTTCTTGAGGTTGTTCTCGCTGGCCCCCACCACCTCGAGGTGGCCCCGCTCGGCCTTCCGGCGCTTCTTGGGGACCGGGATGTGGTCCTTGCCCGACAGGAAGCGCCCGGTGACGGACTCGGGGTCGCAGCCCACCTCCTCGGGCGTGCCCTGGGACACCACATGACCCCCGTGCTCCCCGGCCCCGGGCCCCATGTCGATGAGGTGGTCCGCCTCCTGCATGGTCTCCAGGTCGTGTTCCACCACCAGCACCGTGTTGCCGAGATCCCGCATCTCCTTGAGGGTGTTCAGCAGCTTGTGATTATCCCGCTGGTGCAGGCCGATGCTGGGCTCGTCCAGCACGTAGAGCACCCCCTGGAGCTTGCTGCCGATCTGGGTGGCCAGGCGGATGCGCTGGCCCTCCCCACCCGACAGGGTCGCGGCGGAGCGATCCAGGGTCAGGTAGCCCAGGCCCACATCCTCCAGGAAGCCCAGACGCTCCTTGATCTCCTTGAGGATCTTCTCGGAGATGACCGCATCCCGGCCCTCCAGGCTGAGGGCCTGGAACCAGGCGTAGGCGTCCCGGACACTCTTCTGCACGACCCCGGCGATGTGCTCGCCCCCCACGAAGACACTGAGCACCTCGGGCTTGAGGCGCAGCCCCCCGCAGGTCTCGCAGGGGATGATCCGCATGGACTCCTCCATCTCGGCCCGGATCTCCTCGCTGGTGGTCTCCCGATAGCGGCGCTCCAGGTTGCCGATGATGCCCTCGTAGTGGTGGGTGAACTCGTAGCGGCTCTTCTTGCTCTCGTAGGTGAAGCGCATGGCCTTGCGGGTGCCGTGGAGCAGGATCTGGCGGACATCCTCATCCAGCTGGTTCCAGGGGGTGTCCAGGCTGAATTTCATGGCCTTGGCCAACTGGTCCAGCATCTGGGCGCGCCAGCCATCGTCCTTGGCACTCTTCCAGCCGGAGGCCTGGAGAGCCCCCCGGTTGATGCTCAGCTCGGGGTTGGGGACGATGAGCTCTTCCGCGAACTGACGCTTGAAGCCCAGGCCATCGCAGGTGGGGCAGGCGCCGAAGGGGCTGTTGAAGGAAAAGCTGCGGGGTTCCAGGTCCGGCAGACCCAGGCCGAAGCGGCTGCAATCTGCGTTGTTGCAGGCCAGCTTGGAGGAGAGGAGCTTCTCGGTGCCATCGATATCAACCAGGGCCGAACCCTCCGCCAGCCCGCAGGCGATCTCCAGGCTGTCCGCCAGGCGCGTCTGGATGGCGGGGCTCACCTTCAGACGGTCGATGACCACCTCGATGCTGTGCTTCTTCTGCTTGTCCAGGTCCGGCAGGCCTTCCGTCAGATCCAGCATCTCGCCGTTGACCCGGGCGCGGATGTAGCCGCGCTTCATGAGATCCTGGAGGAGCTTCTTGTACTCCCCCTTGCGGGCGCGCACCACCGGGGCCAGGATCTGCACCCGTGCGCCTTCAGGGCTGGCCAGGATCAGATCCGCCATCTCCTGGATGGTCTGGCTGGCGATGGGCGCTCCGCAGGCCATGCAGATGGGCTTGCCGGTGCGGGCGTAGAGCAGACGGAGATAGTCGTAGATCTCGGTGACCGTGGCTACGGTCGAGCGGGGATTGCGGCTGGTGGTCTTCTGCTCGATGGAGATGGCGGGGGAGAGGCCCTCGATGCTGTCCACATCGGGCTTCTCCATCTGATCGAGGAACTGCCGGGCATAGGCGGAGAGGCTCTCCACATAGCGCCGCTGGCCTTCGGCGTAGAGGGTATCGAAGGCCAGGGAGGACTTGCCGCTGCCCGAGAGCCCCGTGATCACCACCAGCTGGTTGCGGGGAATCCGCAGGTCGATGTTCTTGAGGTTGTGTTCCCGCGCGCCCTTGATGTGGATGAAGTCCATGGATTCCCCTGCCGGTCCCCTTTTGGATGCCGACGGGACCCAGGGACGTGTTTCGCCAAAATTCTGCCCCCAGACGGGTGGCCAGCACAAGGGGGGGCTCAGCCCTCGGCGAAGAAGAAGGGGGCCTCGAGGTGTTCTGCCTCCATGACCTTCACCAGGATCTCCAGAGAGCCGTTGAGGGCTTCGACCCGCGCCTCTCCAAGAGAGGCGAGCCCCCTCAGCAGGTGCCCCTGGGCCGGGTGGGGCGCCTGGGCCAGGACGGTCTCCCCGCCCGCGGTGAGAACCAGGGAGATCCGGCGGCGGTCCTTGGGGTCGGGCTGCCGGCACAGCAGCCCCTTGGCCTCCAGACGGTCCACCACGCCCACGACGGTGCTCGGATCCAGCTTCATCCGCTCCGCCAGCTCCTTCAGGGCGCAGGAGCCGTGCTGCCCCACCTCCCAGAGGGCCCAGAGCTGGGGACCCGTGAGGTTGAAGTGCTTCTCCACAGCTCGCGAGTAATTGTCCAGGGCCTTCACAATCCGCCGGAGGTGCTGCATGCAGGCCTGGATCTTCTCATCCATGGTTGTCCCACCAACTATTGAATTTGCATTGCCAAGGGAAATAACCCACTCTGAAGGCTTGGGCGAAGACGCCCATTGACCTCCAGGTTTGAGGATATCCGCCCTATGCCCTCCGTGGCCCCCAGCTTTCTGCCCAGTCGCATGCGGAGCCTCCGCATTGTCGCCCACACCCGTCACATCCTGCTGGTGATCCTGCCTTTGGGGGCCGTCATCGGGCTCTGCGTCGGCATCGCCCTCAAAGGCCTGGGATCCTTCGAACCCATGGTCCTGAGCGTGGGCGGGCGCACCGGCTTCACCCTGCTTCTGCCGGCCGTGGGCCTCTTCCTGACCACCCTCTGGCTCAGCGTCACCCGGATCGGCGAAGTCTCCCTCTTCAAGGATCTGGACCTGGCCAAGAGGGATCCCTATAGGGTCTTCCCTCCCCTGACCTCCCTCGGCAAGGTGGTGGCCTGCACCCTCACCATCGCCTTCGGCGGCAGTGCAGGCGTGGAAGGCCCTGGCAAGTGGTTCGGAGCGGCCCTGGGGCTCCAGTACCACCGCCTCCTGAAGTTCGCCTCCACCCGCATCAGCTTCTTCCGCCACTTCGTGCGCCCCCCCATGGTGCTGGTCCGCTCGGGTGCCGCAGCCGCCCTCGCCGCAGTCTTCCGTGCGCCCCTGTCGGGTGCCCTCATGGCCGCCGAACACCACAACCGCATCGCGACCGAGGCTCTGGCCCCCTGCTTGGTCTCCGGAGCTGCGGGCTATGTGGTCTTCTCGGGGATCATGGGCCACGCTCCCCTGATCCCGCTGGCCAGCAACTACCCCTACTCCCTGGGTATCAAGGACTTCGGAATGTCCCTCCTCCTGGGAGCCCTCTGCGGGGGACTGGCCTACCTCTACCACTGGCTCAGGAACAGCTTCCAGATCCGCCTCTCCCGCATCCATCTCCCCTGGCGTGGCCTCGCGGCGGGCATCGGCCTCACCCTCCTGGCCCTGCCGGGACACTTCATCTTCCATGACCTCCAGATCACCCAGGGCGGCGGCCTGGAGCTCATCCACCAGCTCCTCCAGGGGGGCACACTCCCCCGGGATGCCGCGCTCTTCGTGGCACTCAAGCTCCTGGCCACCGCCCTGACCTTTGCCGGTGGCGGTGTGGGCGGGCTCTGGCTCCCCTCCCTGGCCATCGGCGCCGCCCTGGGCGCCGGCTTCGACGCCCTGGTGGGCAGCGGCCATGCCGCCTATCTGGCGGTGGTGGGCGCCTCGGCCCTCACCGGCGCCACCCATGAGACCCTCCTGGTCCCGGTGGTCTTCCTGGCCGAGACCACCGGACAGGCCGCCCTGGTGGTCCCCGCCCTCATCGGCACTACGGTCTCCTTCCTGATCGTCCGCGAGGTCTCCTGATCACTGCACCGTCAGGCTCCGCAGGTTGAAGCCGTTGCCCCCCGTATCCTGGAGTCGGATGACCCCCAGCCCGGAGGGGAAAGAGAGGGTCAGCGAACTGCTGCTGACCAGGTCCGTGGAGGCGGCCAGGCTCACCTCTCCCTGTTCCACCCCATTCAGCCATACCGCCACCGTCGTGCCGGAGGCCGACTGGGCCTGTAAAGTGAGGGTGCCACTGAAGGCCACATCCGCGTGGGCAGGATAGGCTACCCACTCCCCGGCATCGTTTCCGCAGACACAGTCCAGGCCACTCACGGTGGATACATAGTCGTACCCCGTCCGGATCTGGTAGCCCGCCGTCCGCCAGTCCGCAGCCACCAAGGTCCCGGGCAGAGCCTGCCCCAGGGTGACCGCCGCCCGGGTTCCCCCGTTCAGCGCATCCAGAGCCCTGAACTTGGGGGTGTCGGTGGTGGCCATATCGGGGGTGAACTCCCATTGGGCCGCCCCCACCAGGCAGTAGTAGACCAGCAGGTCGCCCCCCTGGGCGGACCAGGCGGCGTGGGTCTGCTCCACCATGTCCTGCATGCGGGTGTCGGCGTTGATGGCCCGAGCCTGAACAGCAGTGCAGCTGTCCAGACTGGGCCCGCCTTCGTAGGCCACATGCTTCAGCCCGGAATTGGACGTCCACAGCGAGTCCACCCCAAAGCCCTTCACATTGCCGGTGGCCGGATAGTTACCGGAGGCGAAGAAGGCATCCAGATCCGTCAGATCACTGGGTTCCGTGTTCACCCCGTAGTACCCCGAGCCTCCGGCGCCATAAAGGTATGAAGCGACGGTGCGCTGAGGACTGAGAGACTGCCCATAGGCAGCCAGCCAATTGAGCGGCAGGGAGAGGGTGTTGTTGGCATTCCCCTGCTGGGTCATGAGCAGGGGACGCACCCGGCTCATCATGGAGGCATCCCCGTAGACCCCCCGGAAGAGATCGCTGATGACCCCCATGCGGTAGCCGGGATAGATGTAGAGCCACTGGTACTCCCCGGAGCCGCTGGGCGCCAGCGCCCTCACCGGGTGGGTGGAGGACAGGGAGAGGACGATGTCGTGGATCACCCCGAAGCACTGGAAGCCTCCGGCGTAGTTCCAGATCTCGTTCCCGTACTCGATGTAGAGATGGAGGGAGGGATCCAGGGGCGGATAGACCGGGTTCGTCTGGGTCGAGGTGTAGGGGTCCGTGCCATCCGTCCCGTAGCGCAGAGCCAGGGCGATCTTCCGCACGTAGTCGTCATCGGCGGCCACGGGGATATTGACCCACATGTCCCTTCCCAGGGTGTTGCAGAGCTGGATCTGGTGCTCCAGGGCCACGCCGGTGGAACTGGAGCTGGCGGCCCAGGTCGCGCCGCCCGGCCCCGTATAGGCCTCCCCGGCCTTGTAGAAGTGCAGGGGCGTCCGCCGCTGGGACCAGTGCTCGGTGAGGTTCCCATTGGTCTGGGTCCAGTCCATCATGCGGACCACGGAGACCTTGCCCAGGGCCGACAGGAAGGGTGCGGTGAAGACGGCACTGCCATCGGTGGCATAGCCCGGACGGTAGAGGTGGAGCTCCGTGAAGCCCGTGCCGGTGCCACTGGTGGCCGTCCGCTGGGTGTTCGTGAGCTTGAGGCCGCCAGAGCCACTGCCGCTATTGGCGACGGTCACATCCGCCGTGGTGGTGTTGGTGGCGCTGTCGTACACCTTGTTGGCCACGGAGCCGCCGTACCACATCAGAGCCACATCCGCCTGGCCCTTGAAGGAGAGCTTGTAGGTGCCGTTCGTTTCATCGCCGGTGCCCGTCCAGAAGACCGTGGAGGCATCGGTGGTGGGCCAGCCCAGCGCATCCATCGGCGCAGCGGCGGTCCAGGTGGCATTCTGCCAGCTGCGGGCCTGCTTGGCGACGTCCACAAAGGCGTTGCTGCCATCGTAATCATTGAGGAACCAGGTATTGAGGCCTATGGCATTCAGGGTGCCATCCTCCTCCGGCAAGGCCGCAAGCGCTGCTGAAGGCGTCGCGATGGCCTCGCTGGAATCGGCGCTCTCCCCTCCGCTGCCCAGGGCCGAGACCGTGTAGTAATAGGCCACCCCATTGGTCAATCCTGTGTCGGCGTAGCTGACGGTGCTGCTCGTACCCACCTGGGTGCAGGTTCCGCTGCTGGTTCCGCGCTTGATGCGGTACTCCGTGGCCCCGGCACTGGCCGCCCAGGACAGGGACACTCGGGCATCTCCCCCAACAGCCAGCAGGCCGGATGGAGGCGAGGGAAGGTTCGAGGTCACCCCACTCCCCCCGGATCCTCCACACCCGACGCCTCCGGCCAGGAACAGCCCAGCCAAGAGCCCCACCCCTAGGAAACAGCCAGCCCGAAGCATTCGACCCCCCACCCATGCGCCATACATCATAGGCAACTCATTTGACGGCGCCAAGCATCGTCGAGCATCCCCGGCCCAATCCGGACCAACAGCACTATGATGGAGGCCATGCACCCCATTGATCTCTCCCTCCTCCTGCACCGGGCCTTCGAGGCCCGAGGGGAGCGGCTTCTCGCCCTGACCCGGGTGGCTGGCTGGTGGCAGGAGGAGGAGCCCCTCCACCAGGTGAGGGTGGCCTCCCGCCGCCTCAGGGCCGTGATGCGCCTCCTGGACCCCGAGGCCTATCCAGGCCTGAAGCGGCAGCAGAAACGGCTGGAGTCCCTCACCCGTCTCCTGGGCCCCGTGCGGGAACTGGATGTCCACAACCAGCTGCTGGAGGAACTGGGCCACGACCTGCCCGGTCCCCACGGCTGGGCGGCCCTGGAGCACCTGCTGGAGCTGATCGAGGAGAAGAGAGGTCTGGCCCGTCTGGGGCTGGCAGAACAGCTCGAAGACCTGGAGTGGGAGAGCCTTGCCCCTCTCCTGGCCCTGCCCGACCTCCCCTACCCCTTCAGCGCCGACACGCCCGCAGACGCAGCCTGGGCATGCCTCCGCCCCAGGGTCGAGGCCGTGGCCGCCCTGCTGCCCGAGCTTCGCGGGGAGGAGGATCCGGCTGCCCTGCACCAGCTCCGCATCCACACGAAAAAGTTGCGCTACGACCTGGAGATCCTGGGACCGGCCTTCCCCGGGGACCCTGCTCCGCCCCTCCGGGAGCTCAAGGAGCTCCAGTCCATCCTCGGTCTCCACCACGACGCCGCCGTCCTGGAGGATCAGGCCCAGAGGGTCCAGGAGGGCCTTGAGGCCCGCTTCCGCCGGGTGCTCAGTGAGGGGATGCAGGCACTCCTCCTGCTGCTCGCCCAGGAGCGGGTCGCCCAGTTCGACCGCTTCACGGAGATCACCCGGAGAGTCACCCGCGAAGGCTTCGAGGGGGCCCTCCGGGAGCACCTCGGGCTCGGGCCGGGCGCATGAGCCCCCGCGTCCTCACCTGGACCCGGAGCCTCCACGCCAAGCTCTTTCTGGTGACGGCCCTGGTCACCAGCGCCGTCACCATCCTGGTGGCGGCCTCCATCACCAGCAACAGCCGCAAGGAGATGCTGGTCTACACCCGCGCCCTGGCGGTGCAGAATGCCCTCGCCGTGGAGACCGAGATCCACCAGCGGTGGGAGCGGGACTTCCACGACTTCCAGAACTTCCGGAACACAGAGGACCTGAGCGACTTCCTGGAGACCCTCTCAGGCGAGGGCCGGGTCATCTTCCAGATCGATGTCTTCAAGCGCACCGGCGAGAAGACGGTGGCCCTGGCCGCCTCCTCGGCGGATGACCCCTCCACGGTCGCTTACGGATCTGAACTCGGCAGCTACCTCGCCCTCCAGAAACCCCAAGCCGAGCTCATCGCCCTCAACACAGGCCACCAGGCCTGGAAGGTCTACCAGCCCATCCGCCCCATCCATGGCGGCAAGCACAACCTCGGTCTGGTCCGGGTCTACTGCGACCTGGAGCACTGGGAGTCCATCTGGGCCCGGAACCGCCACCGCACCTACTGGGTCCTCCCCCCCATCCTGCTGGGGGAGTTCATCCTGCTCTGGATCGTGCTGGGCACGGTGATCAATGACCCCGTCCGGACCATCACCCGGGCCATGGCACGGCTGCAGGCCGGGGATCCCGAAGCCCGGGCGGAGGTGAGCCGAGGAGACGAACTGGGCCAGATCGCCACCAGCTTCAACAGCATGGCGGCCGAGCTCCAGCGCACCACCCAGGAGAAGGAGTTCCTCATCACCGAAGTCCAGGGGCTCAACACCCACCTCCAGGATCGCATCGACTCGGCCTTGACCGAGCTCCAGGCCAAGAACCAGGAGCTGGCCCTGCTGGTGGAGCGCAACAGCATTCTGCGGGAGGAGCTGAGCCAGCAGGAGCGCCTCGCCGTGGCCGGCCAGCTCACCGCGGCCTTCGCCCACGAGGTGGGCACTCCGCTCAACCTCGTCAACGCCCACCTTCAGCTCCTCCAGGCCCAGCCCGAGGTCGGCGACCGCACGCGGGAGCGCATCGGCCTCATCCATGGGCAGATCGAGCGGGTGGGCAACATCGTCCGCCGCCTCCTGAACCTGGTCCACAAGCCCAGCCTGCAGAAGCAACCAGTCAAGCTCCACGAGCTCATCGACGGGCTCCACCGCCTCTGGGCCCCCTCCTTCGCGGCCAGGAGCATCATCCTGGAGCTCAACATCCCCTTCATCTGCACCCTCTGGGCGGATCAGAAGCAGCTCGAGCAGGTGCTCATCAACCTGGTCAACAACGCCATGGACGCCATGCCGGAGGGCGGACTGGTGCGCATCTCCGCCACCGCCCAGGACCAGGCCTGGCTGGTCTCCGTAGAGGACACGGGAACCGGCATCCCCGATGAGCTCCTCCCCATGGTCTTCCGTCCCCTCTTCACCACCAAGCCCGAGGGCCAGGGCACCGGCCTCGGCCTCTCCATCTGCCGCGAGATCATCCGGGCCCACGGGGGCGAGATCACCATCGAGGCCGCCCGGGAGGGCGGCACCTGCCTGCTCATCACCCTGCCCGCCGCCCCGGACTCGGACCAGCCAAGCTGAGGACTTGCTACATCCCCACCAGCTCCACCCCATCCAGGGGCTCGCCCAGACAGCGGGAGCCGATCTCCTGGAGCCTGGAGCCGGCATCCGTCAGCAGGATCTTCAGAGGGCCCCGGGCACTGGCAGTGCGGTAGCCGAGGGAACCCTTCAGAAGAGCCTCCACGCTGCGGGCCGTGACCTCCCCGCTGTCGATCCAGGTGGTACCGGGGCGCACCCGGGCCAGGGAGGGCAGGAGCAGGGGGTAGTGGGTGCAGCCCAGGATGAGGGTCTTCACTTCAAAGGGGAGCTGGTTGAGGTAGCGGCGGCAGATGCTGTCGGTGATGGGGTCGTCCAGCCAGCCCTCCTCCGCGAGGGAGACCAGCAGGGGGCAGGCCAGGCTATGGATCACGGCATCGGGGCGCCGCCGCCGGAGGGCCTGTTCGTAGGCCCCGCTCTGCACCGTGGCCAGGGTGCCCAGGACCCCGATGGGGCCCTCCACGGAGGCCGCAGCCTCCGCTCCGGGCTCGACGACCCCCAGCACCGGACAGGGGCTTTTGGCCTGGAGGGCGGACAGCCCCAGAGCCGAGGCCGTATTGCAGGCCACCACCAGGAGCTTGGGGTCATGACGCTGGAGGATCTCTCCGGCCTGCAGAGCATAGCGGGCCACCGTCTCCGGGGACTTGCTCCCGTAGGGCACCCGGGCGGTGTCCCCCAGGTAGACGATGGACTCGCCGGGCAGAAGCCGCCGAAGGGCCCGCACCACCGTGAGTCCGCCCACCCCGGAGTCGAAGACCCCGATGCAGCGGTCCGCGCGGTTCATGCCACCCGCTCCGCCAGGATGGCGATCCAGGCGCCCTCCTGCAGAATCTCCTTCGGGCGGAAACCCTGGGAGGCCAGGCTCACCAGGGCCTCGTCCTGCTGCTCCGCCAGGATGCCCGAGGCCACCAGCCAGGAGCCCGGCACGGTGATCTCAGCCATGCGGGGGAGGAGCTCCTGGATGGTGATCAGGAGGATGTTGGCCAGGAGTCCGCGGTAGGGGCCCTGCACCCGGGTGTCGTCCAGCAGGCCCACGAAGCTCTGATAAGGCTTCCGCCCCTGCAGGACACCGGCATTCAGCTCCACCAGCTCCTCCATGGCGGGTCCGCAGTCGGGATCCGCATCGAAGGCGGTGAGCCCGGTGCCTCCCAGGAGGAAGGCCGTGAGGGCCAGGATGCCGGTTCCGGCCCCGATGTCCAGGATCGGCCCCTCCAGCCGTCCCTCAGCTGCCAGGTCCTCCAGGAAGCTCATGCAGAGGCGGGTCGTCTCATGGCCGCCGGTGCCGAAGGCCAGGCCGGGATTCACCACGATGGGAGTACGGCCCTCGGGGGCGGGGTTCTCGTCCCAGAGAGGCTTGATGTAGAAGCCGCTACCCACCTCAAAGGAGCCGAAGCCCTCCCGGCTCTTGGCCAGCCAGTCCTCGTCGGCGAAGGTCTCGGCCTCCAGGAGCTTCACCCCCGGGAAGGCCACCAGCCCATCCGTGGTCGGCACCGCCAGGTCGGGGGGGAAGTAGGCGAAGAAGGTGAAGGGGGGATCAACCTCCCGGTAGTAGGCGCTCGCACCCTCCTCATCCAGCCAGGCGCAGAGGCTGTCCTCCACCTCCGCGGGGACTTCCAGACGCCATCTCATGTGAATCTTGCGCTCAGCCATGGCCCCAGGGTATCACCTGGAAGCCCCCCCAATCAGCCCCGGCGGTAGACCGCCTGTATCTCTCCGACAATGACCCGGTGGTAGTCCTTGAGGGGATAGAGGGCCTCGATGGAGGGGTCCAGGAAGCCCGCCGGATCCAGGTCCTGGTGGTAGAGCTTGCGGCACTGGAGTACCAGCTCGGCCTGCTCGAAGCTGACCGAGCCCTCGTCGGTGGCGATGGGGGTGAAGCCGGTCTTGCGGGTCTTGTCGGTCTGCCGTCCGGACTCGCTCCCGAAGACCCCATGGGCGCCCCGGTGCTCCTGGGCCAGGAAGGAAAGGGTGAAGAGCTCGTGCTTCTCCACGAACTCCAGGGTGTAGCGGGTGGGGCGGATATAGATGGTGGCCACGTTCTTCTGCCAGAGCACCCCCAGGCCACCCCAGCTGGCGGTCATGGCGTTGTGCTCCTCGGCCGTACCGGCGGCAACCAGCATCCACTGGTGCCCGATCAGCTCGAAGGGGTTCTCCTGCAGCCCCTCCACACCGCTCTTCACGAATCCCTGCATCTCAGTCCTCCTCAGCACTCGGGAGCTCGGCATCCTCCAGGTCCAGGCGCTTCATCTTCTCCAGGAAGGTGGTTCGCTTGAGCCCCAGGAGCTCCGCCGCCCGCTTCTTGTTGCCCCGGGTGATCTGGAGGCTCTGGAGCATGAGCTTCTTCTCCATGTCCGAGACCACCTGATTGAGATCGAGGCCATCCGGCGGCAGCTCCAGGGTGCTGGGGGCCGCCTGGGGGGTGCTGAATAGCTCGGCTTTCACCGGCACCAGCTCCCCGGCGGGCAGCGTCCCCATGCGCGCCGCCAGGAAGGCGAAGTCCTCCCGGGTCAGGACGGGACGCTGACCTGAGAGCACGAGGGCGCGCTCCACGGCGTTCTCCAGCTGACGGACATTGCCCGGCCAGGGCAGGGCCATGAGCAGCGGGTCCACCGAGGGGTGGAGGGCCTTGGGGTAGAGCCCATGCTGGCGGGCCTTGCGGTTGAGGAAGTGCTGGGCGAGGAAGGGGACCTCCTCCCTGCGCTGCCGCAGAGGCGGCAGCGCGATGGGCACCACCTCCAGACGGTAGAAGAGGTCCTCCCGGAAGGAGCCGTCCTGCACCTTGGCCCAGAGGTCCAGGTTGGTGGCCACCACCACCCGCACATCCACCTTGATGGGGGGACCGCCTCCCAGGGGCTGGACCTCCCACTCCTGGAGCACCCGCAGGAGGCGCACCTGGGCCGCCGGAGGCATGGTGCCGATCTCATCCAGGAAGATGGTACCCCCATGGGCCTCCCGGAACTTCCCGGGGGTGTCCTTCCGGGCATCGGTGAAGGCCCCCTTGGTGTAGCCGAAGAGCTCGGACTCCAGGAGGTTCTCGGGGATGGCCCCGCAGTGCACCGGGACAAAGGGCCGGTCCGCCTCGGCACTCATGCGGTGGATGGCCCGGGCGATGACCTCCTTGCCCGTGCCGCTCTCCCCCGTCAGGAGCACCGTGGCCCGGGTGGCCGCTGCGGCCCGGGCCTTGACCAGGACCTCCTGCATGGCGGCACCGATCCCCACCAGTCCCAACCCCAGAGCCTGCCCGGCCGTGAGGGGCGCCTGGGGCAGGGCCAGGGGCCGGAGCCCCGCCATGGGCGGCTCGGGGCGGAGAGGGCTCCAGCGCACGGAGCCCAGGGCCGACCAGGCCGCCAGGACGGAGGCGGGCAGGTCCCCGTCCCGCAGCAGCAGGATGGGGAGCCCTCCCACCTCGGCCACGGTCCGCACCAGGGCGGGAGGGGGTTCCTCCGCGGTGGCACTGATGACCCAGAGCTCAGTCTCCACCGGCGGCAGGGCGGGATGGGCACCCTTGTCCACCGTGACGCTCCAGACCGCCGCCCAGCGTTGATCCAGCCCGTGGGTGGGCTCGCCGAGGGTGGACCAGTGGAGGCGGGGCAGGCAGTTCATCCAGACCTTTTGAGTTCGTGCTGGAACCAGCCTAGAACCAAACAGCTAGCCTGGAAAGTCAAATTCCTGACAGCCTGTTCATCTCCGTGGAGCCGAAGCCCCCAGCTCCAGGCGGTGCAGGGCCTCCAGAGAGGCCACATCCCCCAGACCGGCTCCCCGCTGGTACCAGGCCTGGGCCTTGTTGAGATCCCTGGTCACACCCAGCCCCTGCTCGTACAGGCGCCCCAGGGCGGAGCAAGCCACCCCCTCTGCGTGGCCCGTGGCCGGTGCGGCCTGGGCATAGCATTCCGCAGCCCTGGCGAAATCCTGGGGATAGACCAGGCCCCGCTCGTACAGGAGTCCCAGGTAGTAGTGGGCCGTCACATCCCCCTTTCCTGCCGCCAGACTGAAGCAGCGGGCAGCTTCACGGGCATCCACCGGGAGCCCGCCCCGACCCTCCAGATGGATGATCCCGGCCCAGCGGGGGGCCTTGAAATCCCCAAGGGCCGTGCCCCTGTCGAACAGCTCAAGGGCCTGGGCGGCGGAGGCAGGAGCGCCATGTCCATCCAGGTAGAGGAGCCCCAGCTGGGTGCAGGCCCGGCCTTCTCCCAGTTCCGCGGCCCGTTTCAGGAAGGGAAAGGCCCCCGAAGGGTCCCCGGCCCGGACAAGCTGCTCGCCGCGCCGGGAGAGTTCCCGGGCCGAGCGACCCCCGGTCCGCGCCTGCCTGAAGAGCCAGTCCCGGAAAGCCGGCGTCCCGTAGGCGAACTGCCAAGTATAGCGGTGATCCCCGCCCTGGTAGACGGTGTAGTGGATGCGGGTGTCCTGGACCGCCAGGGCCTCAGCCTGCCGCCTCACCTCCTCTTCCGGGGCTTCAGCGGACCAAGTGGCCTGGGAGACCGTGGCCCCATGGGCCTTCAGGACGGCAAGGATCGCATCCTGGCCCGGCTTGGCCTTCTGGTCCCCCTCGGACACCACGACCCAGAGTGGAGTCCCGGCCATGGGGGCCACCTGGGCGGGGTCCCACTGGCAAGCCACCAGGAGGGAGGCCGCAAAAAGACCGGGGTATTTGATGTCCATGGCGATGCTCGTCATGCCCCCCATGGACTGACCCGTGTTGTAGACCCGGTCCTGATCGATGCTGTAGCGGCCCTCCAGCTCCTTCACCAGATCCACCGTGATCTCGACCTGATCGGCGGTCTTCGAGCCGTCCCCGACGATGACCCGGTCGTACTGGGGCGCAAGCACAAAGCACTCGTGGGCGGCCTGAGCCTCGGGGCTCGCAAAGGCAATGGCCCCCAGGCCCTGGGTCAGGGTGCGCCTGGGGTCCAGGCTCACGGCTCCGGCGTCATGCATGAAGAGCACCAGGGGGTATGCCTTTCCGGTCTGGTAGTGCTCGGGCACGAAAAGGTTGTACATCAGGGGCTGCCCGGGGAAGCGGGGATCCCGGTAGACGGCCTGGCGGAAGTCCCGCACCCCCAGATCCAGGGTCCGGGTGCTCGTCCAGGTCCCCCCGGCGGGAAGCACCTGCCCGGCAACCGTGCGCAGCTCCCCCCGCTGGGTGACCTCGGCCCGGAGCGGCTCGGGGGATGGGGAGTCCTGGGCCAGCTGGCCGAGCTTCGGGCCGCCCCCTGCGGGCGGCCCCCCCTTGACCTTCCCTGCACCCGGAGGGGGACCGGGCATCCGGGTGGAGGCCCTGGGTGCAGGCTCCAGCTCAATGATCGCAAAGGATCCATCGACACCCTGCCCGGCCCGGGCAGCGCTGCCATTCGCGTAGACCCTGGCCACCTTCGCCCCCTTCACCGAGAAATCGGCACTCCGGAGTCTGGAGCCATCCAGGGTGCCGTCGTACTCGACGGCGACTGCGCAGACATGCTGACCATCGCCCCGGACTTCGGTGATGGCCGTGACACTGCGGACAGGGTCGGCGGCGGCAAAGCCACCCAGGGTCGACAGCAGGAGGACGCCCCCCGCACAGGCCTTCATCTTTCCGGACATGCTCCCCCCAATGCGACAGCCGCGTCGCCGCAAGGCTATCACCGGGGGGTGACCCGCGAGGCGCTGCCCATCGAGCCGCAGGAGGGCAGGTCCGAAATGCAGGCTCCCGGCCCTGAATGCGTGTTCCGCCTCAGTCCCGCCCTGCAACAAAGTCCAGGAAGTTCTCGATGTGGCGCCGCAGACGGCGCTCCACAGCCTCGTCCAGGGTGAGGGTGTCGTCGACCATGAGCCGGTCGGCCTCGGTGATCAGCATCTCGTGGTGGGGGTGGATGCGGGAGAGGGTGGCATCCAGGACAATCTTGAGCTGCCCCTGGGCACGGGCACCCCCGACCGAGTTGCTGGACTGGGTGATGATGCTGACGGGCTTGCCCTTGAGGGGCGACTCGAAGGCGGGTCGGGAAGCCCAGTCCAGGGCGTTCTTCAGAACAGCCGGGATGCTGTGGTTGTACTCAGGGCTGACGCAGATGATCCCATCGCACTGCTGAACCTGGGTGATGAAGGCCCGGACCTCGTCCGGCTTCTCCCGGTTGAGGTCCTCGGAGAAGAAGGGCAGCCGGTCCAGGGTCGGAATCTCGCAAGGGCATTGGGGGAAGGCCTCCCGGATGACCTGGGCCAAGGCCAGACTCTTGCTCCGGGAGTGGAAACTCCCGGAGAGGATCAGAAGGCTGCAAGGTGTTCCGGCCATGGTTCCTCCACTGACACGGGAACCATATCAGGCCAGGAAGGCGCTGGCAGGATCATCAGAGGGATCCTTCATGGTCGGGCTCATGCATGACATTCTGTACCCAACCCGAAGGGTTGCCCACCCGGAGAATCCCCTTCCCGTCAGGAGGCCCCATGTCCCGCACCGCCCTCATCCCCCTCGCCCTTTCCCTGGCCCTTCCGGCGGCGGCCCAGACCTGGGACCTGCGCCTGGAGACCCCCTTCCCCAAGGGGCAGAATCTCCCCCAGACCCTCCTCAGCGGCAGCGGCGACCTGGTGCGCGGCGACCTGGACACCGGACGCGGCCTGATCCTCAGCGCCAACCACCGGCTCGTGAGGGTGGGCCCCGTGCTCAAGCTGGAGTACGGGTGTGAGTTCTCCCACTGGCAGGCGGATGGCTCCCTCCTGGAGACGGGAAGCAGCACCCTCAGCTCCACCACCCAGCTCCGCCAGACGGGTCTCGGCCTGGGGCTGAACGCCCAGTTCTGGCTGCCCTTCACCGGCCTGGCCGGGGAGCTGGGCCTCATCGGACGGGTGCAGCACTACCGCTTCGAGGCGGGTGGCGCGGAACAGAGCGAAACCCTGGCCCGCCCCTGGCTCCGGGCCGGCATCCGCTACCGCACCGACCTGCCCTTCAGCCCCTATCTCGCCGCCAGCTATCAGCAGCCCATCACCCGGAACCACCCGGTCCATGTGACGGGGGCCAGTGACCTGAGCGCCTACCTGAGCGCCCAGGGCAGCGGCCAGGAGTTCGAGCGGATGTGGACCTTCGGGCTCGGCGTGATGTTCTGAGACAGACCTTGGGCAGCACGACCGGGATCCACGCCTTCATGGGCCTCGCCACGCTCTTCCGGGAGCGGGGCTGGAGCAACCCCCATGGGGTGGAACCCCCGGAGGAGATGAGTGGCCCTGAGCTGCTGGCCCTTCTCGACATCCCGACAGGCAGTGTTGAGGTCCTCTTCGTCAACCGCAGGGCCTGGCTGTTCAGGCGCGCTTCCAGCTGCGCGTAGGACTCCACCAGCTGGACCCCCAGGGGGTCAGGGTGGAGCCTCCGCCGCTGCGCCCCCCGGACACCGTCTCGATCACAGGACGCCCGAAGCCCTTGTAGAGGGTTTCAATGAGCAGCCAGGCCCGCTTGTAGGGAATGCCCCGCTTGCGCGCCGCCGCCAGGGACTTGGTCTCGTCCACCAGCCGGAGGAGGTCGATCTTCCCGGGACCGATGGAGATCTCCAGGCACACATAGATGCGGGGCCGCACGAGGATGACCGGGTTCTCCTGGGGATCGGGTGCCATCCCCTGAGGGTGCCGAAAGCGGGGACCGGGCGCCAACCAGCCCGGCCCCCGCCGAGGCTACCGGAGATCCTTCATCTCAGCATGGATCTGGGGCAGGAAGGAACCCAGGTTGGTGTACTCGTGGATGTTGTGGGTGGCCAGCCCCTGGGCGGCGGCGGCGGGCACCTTCACGAAGGGCGGCAGCTTGGTCTTGGGCTTGCCATCCACCACCTGGCGCCCCATCCAGAAGCGGGTGCGGAACTCCACTCCCTCCACGGTCTCGCGCACGAAGTGGCACATCATGGCGGGCGCCCAGGGGCGCAGGAAGAAGGCCCCCACGGGACGGCTCTTGCCGTTGGCGGCCACCAGGGTGCACTTCGTGCTGTCGAAACGGGACATATCAAAGCCGAAGTCCTTGGGGCTCAGGAAGGCGATCCGGATGTCCTCGGGGCCGCATCCGACATCCTCCTGGACATGGTGCGTGAGCCCCTGGAAGCGCTGCACCAGAGGCAAGGTCGTGTCCGCCGCCCTGGCGCGCTCCACGGGATCGGGGATGCAGGTCGAGAAGTGCCCCTCCGGCCACCAGATCTTGTAGCGCAGGTCCTCCAGGGCATGCCAGGCGAACCACCAGTTCACCATCTCCAGGCTCACCCCGGGCATGGGCGTCAGGTTGGCGATGTAGCCGGTGCCATCGGGGAGGATGCACCAGCCGCTCTCCACCTCGTGGTAGCCGGGATCGAGCAGGCGGTTCATGTCCTCTGCCCGCAGGGCCTTGGCGGGATCCATGGGGCGGGCCATGGCCTCCAGGCGCTTGGGATCTGCGGGCGCAGGGGGACGGGTGAAGTACTTGGCGTAAGGCTTCCCCTGCTCTTCGGGGGTGAGCTGGATGGAACGCATGACTGCCTCCGGTTAGTCGTTTGACTAAAGTCTGCCCTCATCCGGAACTTTATGCCAGGCTCTTTGGAGTCAAGGCCGAGTCAGGCCGATCATCAGGAAACCCTTTCGCCCTAAATTCGCCCACATGAGGTAGCCTGATCCCATGCTCTCCTCGCTCCGGATCCAGAACCTGGCCCTGGTGGAAGATCTCTCCGTCGAGCTCTCGGAGGGCTTCACCGTGCTGACAGGCGAAACGGGAGCGGGCAAGTCCCTCCTGGTGGACGCCCTCGCCCTCCTGGTCGGGGCAAGGGGCGACGGGGATCTGGTGCGCTCCGGATGCGAGCGGGCCACCGTGGAGGCCGTCATCGAAGGGGCCTACCCCGACTGGAGCGCCTTCCTGGCCGAACGGGGTCTGCCGGAGGAGCAGCCGGTGGTCCTCCGACGTGAGGTGGGCGCCAGCAGCCGCTCCCGGGCCTGGATCAACGGGGCCCATGTGAGCCTGGGGGACCTGAAGGAGGCCGGTCGCATCTGGATGCGGCTCACCAGCCAGCACGATCACCAGTCCCTGATGGCCGAGGAGCGGCATCTGGCTCTCCTGGACGAGATCCTCGGCCTCCAGGCCGATCTGGGCCCTGAGGTGGATGCCGTCCGGGAGGCCTCGGCCCGGCTCCGGGCCCGCCGCCGCAGCGAGGCCGAGCGGGAGCAGCGCCTGGACTGGCTGGCGGAGCAGATCGGGGACCTCGAGAAGCTGGCCCCGAGGCCTGGAGAGTTCGACCAGCTCCGCGCCGAGCGGGAGCCCCTGCGACACGCCGCCCAACTGGAGCAGGCCTTCCGGGAGGCCGCCGAGACCTTGCGGGAGGCCCTGACCCCTCTGGAGACCGCTCAGCGGGCCCTGGCCCGGGCTGTCTCCGTCCTCCCGGATACTCAGCGGGAGTTGGATCGGCTGCGTTCGGGACTCCTGGAATTCGAGGACCTCCAGGCCCTCGCCCAGGACCAGGCCATCCGCTGGAGCCGGGAGGGCGTGGAACGCATCGAGGTCCTGGAGGCACGCCTGGCCCTCTTCGAGAAACTGGCCCGCCGCCACCGCTGCGAGCCCGAAGAGCTGGCCCCCCGTCTGACGGAGCTGAAGGCCGAGCAGAAGGACCTCCTGGGAGGAGAGAGTTCCCTCCAGGAGCTGGCACGGGAGCTGGAGCAGGCCTCGGCGGCCTATCTCCTGGCTGCGGAGCGGCTCCACGACCTGCGCAGCGCGGGCATCCCCGAGCTGGAGCGGGAGGCCCAGGCCAGGCTCAAGCGCCTGGGCATGGGGGGCACCCGGGTCCAGTTCCGCCTCGCTGTGGCCCCGGATCCCGATAGCCCCGCCCTCCATCAGGGACGACCCGTCAGGGTCTCTCCGGCAGGCTTCTCCGCCCTCGCCATCTGGGCCGAGACCAACGTCGGCGAAGGCTTCAAGCCTCTGGCCCGCATTGCCTCCGGTGGCGAGCTGAGCCGCATGATGCTGGCCCTCATGGGGGCGGGGCTGGCCACGGGACGAGGTGCAGAGGAGCCCCTCACCCTGGTGCTGGACGAGGTGGACGCCGGCCTCGGTGGCGAGACCGCCCTGGCGGTGGGCACTGCCATCCACGAACTGGCCGCGGTGCACCAGGTCCTGGCGGTCACCCACCTGGCCCAGGTGGCGGCCAAAGCCCACCACCATGGCCGCCTCTCCAAGGAGACCCGGCAGGGGCGCACCCGGAGCGGACTGGAATGGCTGGACGAAGCCGCACGCTCCCCAGAGCTGGCCCGCCTCCTCTCGGGACACCCCGACCGCCCGGAGGCCCTGGCCCACGCCAGGACCCTGCTGGGCTAGCCTCAAGTCCCCCCGCCAGGTCCCGATAAGCCGGGGGAGCGACTCCGCCCGACGAGGATCCTGAATGCCCCCTTGGCAACATCTCTTCTGTGTCCTCTGTGTCCTCTGTGCCCTGCCGCTCCTGGGGCAGGACACCGGAGCAGACAGCCTGAGGGAACTCCAGGACCTCCTTGCCCAGCCCGTCCAGACTGCCTCCAGGCGCCCCCAGATGCTGAAGGAGGCCGCGGCGGACATCACGGTACTGCAGGGCCGGGAACTTCGCCTGCTCGGCTACCGGACCCTGGGCGAGGCCCTGGGTGGGGTCCTGGGCTTCCGCACCAACGAAGACAGGGTCTACGAGGGGCTGGGCGTCCGGGGCCTGTACCTCCTCGGTGACCAGAACACCCGGGTGCAGATCCTCATCGATGGCCATGCCCTCAACAGCCTCGCGGATGTGGGCAGCAGCAAGGTGGGCTTCGACTTCGGCCTCCCCCTGGATATGGTGGAGCGGATCGAGGTCCTCAGGGGTGCCACCTCCAGCCTCTACGGCAACAATGCCTTCCTGGGGCTGGTGAATGTCATCACCCGGGACGCGCCGGAGGAGGACGGGCACGGCGAGGTGGTGGGCACAGCCGACAGCCGGCGCCTGCTCCAGGGCAGCACCCTGGTGGGGGGCACCCTCGGGCCGACGCGCTGGAGCCTGGTGGCCAGTGGCGTGGACCGGGGCGGCAGCCGCACCCGCTTTCCCGAGCTGAGCCCCGATGAGCTCCCGGCCCGCCTCGACCGCGAGCATCAGGACAGCGCCTACCTGCAGCTCAAGGGCGCCACCTGGAAACTGGCGGGCTACTTCTCGGAGCGGCGCCAGGGTACGGCCATGGCCCCCTTCGACTCCACCCTCGGCAGCACCCGGAACAGCGTGGCCAACCGCCAGGCCTTCTTCGACGCCCGCTTCACCCCCACCCTGGGAGCGGTTGAGCTCATGGCCAGGGCCTACGGGGACCGCTCCGAGTTCCTCACCCGGCTCGACTATGACGGCACCCGGGTGGCAGGCTGGGATACGCCCTTCCACGAGTCCGATCCCAACTTCAGCCTGGGCGGGGAGCTGCAGGCCCGCCTCCACCTCGGAGAACGCATCCTGGCCACCCTCGGACATGAAGAGAGCCGACAGCACTTCAGCAGCGACATCCTCTCAGGGGAGCTCCCCATCGAGACCCGGGTCCGGCACCAGGTCAGCAGCAGCTATCTCCAGCTGGAGTGGTCCCTGACCGGAAACCTGAGCGCCACCACAGGACTGCAGTACTCTGCCTGGGAGGTCTCCCGGGCGACTCTGGCCCTGGGGGGCGACCTCACCAGGTACCCCGAGAGCACCCTGGAGGGAAGCACCCCCCGGCTGGCCCTGGTCTGGCAGCCCAGCCCGGTGGACACCCTCAAGGCCATCTATGCCGGGGGCTACCGATGCCCCACCACCTACGAGCGGTACTACCAGGACGACGGCAGCATCCTGGCCAACCCCGGCCTGAAGGCAGAGCACAACCGCACCCTCCAGGGCCTGTGGATCCACCGCTGGGCGAACGGCCTGCAGACCCAGATCTCGGGGACCCGCATCACCTGGGACCACCTCATCCAGGCCACCATGCTCAGTGACGAGCTCCAGCAGTTCCGGAACAGCGGGGAGCGCGTGGAGGGCCGCAGTCTGGAGGCTGAGCTCCAGGGCCGCTGGGGGACCTGGACCCTCTATGCCCAGGCTGGCCTCTACCGCTGGCGACAGGGCGGGAGGAGCTTCCCCGACAGCAGCCAGACTGAATCCGCCCTCCGGGTGCTGAGGCGCTGGTCCCGCAGCACCCTCAGTGGCGAGTGCCGCTATGTGGGCGCCCGTGAGAACCCCGAAGCCGGGGCCCGCGTCCCCGGAGCCCTCACGGCCCGCCTGGCCTACCACTGGGAAGGGGAGGGCTGGTGGTTCCGGAGCACCCTGGAGGACCTCGGCAATGCCAAACGCCGAGACCTGGTGGCTGGGGACTACGACCCCATCACCCAGATGGCCTCAAGCGGGCGCACCCTGCAGACCTCGCTGGGCCTGAGGTTCTGAGCGCCCATGAAGAGGCTCCCCCTCCCCCCCCTCCTCGCGGCGGCGCTCCTCCTGGCACCGGTTCCGCTACAGGCACAGCCTCCCGCAGACGAGACCTCCGCCAAGGTTGCCATTCTGGAGAAGCTCCTCCGTCTGATGGAATGGCCCCCGGAGGCCGCCCAGAGGGAGGGCGTGTTCCGCATCACCGTCCTGGGCCGCTCCCCCCTGGGCGATGCGCTGGAGAGCAGTCTCGCCTACCACACCCTCAGGGGACACCCCGTCGCCGTCCGGTACCTGCCTGATCCGAGGCACCTGGAGGCCTGTGATCTCGTCTTCGTCACGGCCTCCTCAGCCGGGCAGCTCGAAGCCCTGCGGGCGGCCATCGGCTCCCGCCCTGTCCTGACGGTGGGGGACACCCCTGGCCTCGCCCGGAAGGGCATCATGGTCAACCTGATCCGGAACAGCGATAGAATCGGCTTTGAACTCAACCTCCAGTCCTTCCGCAGCGCCCGGATCAGCCTCGACCCCGGGCTTCCCAGGCTTGCCCTGGGACTCTACCCCACCCGTCCATGACCACCACCCTCCGCCACAAGCTCTCGCGCCTCACCCTCGTCACCGTGGGACTCTCCCTGCTCCTCACGCTCGTGGTGGGCTGCAGCTTCGGGGTATGGGTGACCCTGAAGTGGCAGAACCGCCTGCTGGACCTCACCGCCCAGGCGGTCAGCAGCCAGAGCACTCCCGCCCTGACCTTCCAGGATGCGGCGGCCGCCGAGCAGAGCCTGCAGAGCGCCTTCCACGATACGGACATCCGGGCGGCCTACCTGTACACGGACGGGGGCGAGCTCCTGGCCGAGGCCTCCCATCCGGGAGCCCAGACCGTGGTGGCCCCCCAGCACCCCGGCCCTGCGGGCATTCAGCGCTCCGGGCTGGACTTCAGGCTGGTGCATCCCATTCGGCTCGGGGACGGCCAGCTCGGAACCCTGGTCCTCGTGGGGCGGATGAGCGAGTTCCTGAGACTGGTCTGGATCTATACCGCCTTCTTCCTCATGGCTTATGCGGTGGTCCTCATCCTGATCTGGCTCTTGACCCGCCGCCTGCGCCGGGACATCGAAGAACCCATCACGGCCCTGGCCACTGCGGCCCGGAACATCACCTGGGGGAACGACTACAGCGTCAGGGTCCCCATCCAGCGCAACGATGAGCTGGGCGTCCTGGTCTCCGACTTCAACGCCATGCTCCAGGAGATCGAGGGACAAGACTTGGCTCTCCGTCGCTACCAGAACCACCTGCAGGATCTGGTGGATGACCGCTCCGCCCAGATCCAGCGGGAGAGCGCCGCAAAGAAGAGCCTGGAGCGGCAGCTCATGCGGGCCCAGCGCCTGGAGAGCCTGGGCACCCTGGCGGGCGGGGTGGCCCACGACCTCAACAACGTCCTCAGCCCCATCCTCCTGAGTGTGGAGACCCTGAAGGACCTCTACCCAGACCCCAGGGGCCAGAAGCTCCTCGCCCTTCTGGAGGCCGCCGCCCGGCGGGGCAGCGCCATCGTCAAGCAGATCCTGACCTTCGCCCGGGGGTCTGAGGGGGACTTTGTCCCGCTGGACCTGCGACACCCCCTCAAGGAGACCCTGGGCATCATCCAGCAGACCTTCCCCAGGGGCATCGAGATCCGCTCCGAGTTCCCTGACACCCATTGCAGCCTCATGG
The DNA here is from genome assembly GCF_963677305.1 of uncultured Holophaga sp. Classification (GTDB taxonomy): domain Bacteria; phylum Acidobacteriota; class Holophagae; order Holophagales; family Holophagaceae; genus Holophaga. The sequence continues at coordinate 607,192 of NZ_OY781925.1, read as the reverse complement.
GGGACGCCACCCAGCTCCACCAGCTCTTCCTCAACCTCTGTGTCAATGCCCGGGATGCCATGCCGGAGGGAGGCACCCTGGCCCTCAGCATCCGGCGGCGCCTCCTGGACGAGCCCTATGCCCGTGTCCATCTGGACGCCCGCCCCGGTATCTACTTCCAGGTCGCCATCGAGGACACCGGAGAAGGCATGAGCGCCGAGACCCTTGATCGGATCTTCGAGCCCTTCTTCACCACCAAGGGGGTCGGCAGAGGCACCGGGCTGGGCCTCTCCACGGTCCACGCCATCGCCAAGGCCCACGGCGGCTTCCTCACCTGTTACAGCGAGCCCGGAAAGGGCACGGCCTTCAATGTCTTCCTGCCTGCCCTCGACGAGGAGATGCCCAGGACGGAGCCACTCAAGGCCTCCGACGCCCTGCCCCACGGACACGGCGAGTTGATTCTCGTTGTCGACGATGAGACATTCATTAGAGAGGTCACCTGCCAGACCCTGGAGACCTACGGCTACCAGACCCTCACCGCCATGGACGGGGTCGAAGCGGTGAAGCTCTTCCGTGACCGCCACGATGAAATCGCCGTCGTCCTCACCGACATGATGATGCCCAACCTGGATGGCCACGCGGCCATCAAGGCCATCCGGGAGATCCAGCCCGGTGCCCGCATCATCGCCGCCAGTGGCATCCACTCCCACAACCGCCAGGACCTCCCCCCTGCGGAGCGCCCCGACGCATTCCTGCCCAAGCCCTTCGCCGCGGACACCCTGCTCTGGGCCCTGCACCGGATCCTGCCGCGCCGTCAGGACTGAGCGGAAAGGGACGCTCCAGGGCAGAATCGGGGCATGGCCTACCTCGAACCCCTCTTCCGCCCCCCCGCCGAGGCGGACTCCCTCATCCTCCAGGCCACCCTTGGCTGCTCCTGGAACACCTGCAGCTTCTGCGGAATGTACCGGGGGAGGCCCTTCCGGATCCGCCCCCTGGAGGAGCTCCTGACAGAGATCGCCGAGGCGGCCGTCCTCGCCGATGCGATCCGGCATGTCTTCGTGGCGGACGGCGACGCCCTGGTGATGCCCCTCAGCCATTGGGAGCCTATGCTGTTGGGCCTGCGGGGGGCTTTCCCCCGCCTCCGCCGGGTGAGCGCCTATGCCAGCGCCCGCAATGTCCTGGAGAAGACCCCGGAGGAGCTCCGCCGTCTCCGGGAACTGGGCCTCAACCTGCTCTACATGGGGCCGGAGTCGGGGGATGACGTAACGCTGAAGCTCATCGCCAAGGGCAGCACAGCGACTGAGTATGCCGAAGCCGCCCGGAGGGCCCGGGAGGCAGGCCTGGAGCTCTCGGTGATGTTCCTCCTGGGCATCGGGGGCCGGGAGCGGAGCCGGGAGCACGCCCTGGCCTCGGCCCGGCTGGCCACCGCCATGGAACCCCGCTACCTCTCCACGCTGACGCTGACGGTGGTGCCCGGCACCCCCATCACCCACCGGCCCGGCTTCACCCTGCCCCTGGTACCGGAGCTCTTGATGGAACTGCAGATCTTCCTGGAACAGACCGCCCCTCCCAATGCCATCTTCCGGGCCGACCACGCCTCCAACCACCTGGCCCTCTCGGGCCGCCTCCCCAGGGACCGGGAGCGCCTCCTGGGCGAATTGGAGGCCGCCCTCTCCCATGGAACCCGCCTGCGCCCCCAAGGGCGCCGAGGCCTGTGAAGTCACAGCACTTTCACCCAGCGGGCACGAATTGCACGCCCCTTAGCGGTCCAATGACTCCAATCAGCCGCTCTGGAGCCCCCCATGTCCCTTCCCTGGCGTTCCGCCCTTGTCCCCACCCTCGTCCTGAGCGCCCTCATCGGGTGCGGGGGCAGCCACAGCTCCACGGCCTCCGCCGGAAGGGCCAGCTTCGCAGTCCTCAGCGACACCCACCTCCACGATGGTGCCGACCTGGGGGCCAGTGGCAGCGACTTCGCGGCCTACCTCGCCGGAGACCGGAAGATGATCGCCGAGAGCGAGGAGATCCTGGATGTGGCCCTGGGCGACATCGAGACGCAGAAGCCCGACTTCCTCATGATCAGCGGGGATCTCACCAAGGACGGCGAACAGGTCAACCACCTCCTGATGTCCTACAAGCTCTCGGAGCTGCGGGGCCAGGGCATCAAGGTCCTGGTCATCCCCGGCAACCACGACATCTACAACCCCGATGCCGTCAGTTATCTCTCCTCGCCTCCCACCGCCGTGGCCAACGTCTCCCCCGATGAGTTCAAGCAGATCTACCAGGACTGCGGCTACGGAGAGGCCCTTTACCAGGACAGCAGTTCCCTCAGCTACGTGGCCGAGCCGGTCCAGGGGCTCTGGGTCTTCTGCCTGGACACGGCGGAGTACGACGACAACCTGGCCAACGGCAGCCCCACCACCGCAGGTCGCCTCTCTGCGGCCACCCAGACCTGGGTCCTCAACCTCCTGCAGGAGGCCAAGGCGAAGGGAAAGACGGTCATCGGCATGATGCACCACGGCATTGTGGAGCACTACAGCGGCCAGGCGACCCTCTTCCCCGAATACCTGATCACGGACTACGCCACCGTAGGCAAGACCCTGGCAGATGCGGGCCTGAAGGTCATCTTCACGGGGCACTTCCACGCCAATGACATCTCCACGGCGGACTTCAGCAGCTCCCAGCTCTACGACTGCGAAACCGGCTCCCTGGTCACCGCCCCGAGCCCCTACCGCTACGCCACCGCCGATCTCGACAAGAAGACCCTGGCCATCACCACCTCGACGGTCACCAGCATCCCCTCCCACCCCACCGATTTCGTCAGCTACGCCAACACCTTTGTCCAGGAGGGCCTCTACAACCTGGCCGTGGCCCAGTTCGAGGCCAGCCCCTACAGCCTGGACGCCGGCACCGCCCAGTACGTGGCCTCCCTCCTCGCCCCGGCCATGATGGCCCATTACGCCGGAGACGAGTCCCTGACGGACGCCACCACCACTGCGGAAATCAACGCCATGGTGGCCAGCACGGATGCCACCACCCAGACCCTGGGCTATGCCCTCCTCTCCCTCTGGACCGACAAGGCCCCGGCGGACAACCAGGTCACGATCCCGCTGCAGTGAGCTAACCTGGGGCCCATGGATGATCCTGAGCTTCTCCCCTACCGGAGCCTCTACGGGGCCAAGACCTCTATCCACCCCACCGGGGGCCCCTGCTTCATCTGCGAGGGACGCTTCCTGGTGGAGTCGGCCCTGGAGGCCGGAAGAGCCGGGGAGCTCAAGGTGCTCTCGCTCCTCTGCGAGGAGCGGCTTGAGGGGGACTTCCAGGCATTACTGCCACCCGGGGCCCATCTCCTGACCGCAGAGAAGCAGGCCCTATCCGAGCTGGTGGGCTTCGAGTTCCACCGGGGTGTCCTCTGCTGCGTGGCCCAGCCGCCCGAGCCGACAGAGTCCGCCCTCATGGCCATGGGCCGTCTCCTGGTCATCCCCCATGTGGACAACGCGGAGAACCTGGGGCTCCTCCTGCGCTCGGCCGCTGCCCTGGGGATCGAAGGCATCGTCACGGGCCGCGGCCCCTCGCCCTTCGAGCGCCGAGCCCTGCGGGTCTCCATGGGGGCGGCTTGGAAGCTGCCGATCCACCGCCGGGAGGATCCCCTCACCCTCTTGAAGGCCTGGCGGGACCAGGCACCCGGCTCGGAGCTGGTGGCGGCAGCCCTCAGCCCCTCGGCCCAGGACGCCCGCAGATGGGAGCCCGCCCCCCGCTGCGCCCTGGTCCTGGGACCCGAGGCCTACGGGCTGGAGGAGACCTGGCTTCAAGCCTGCGACCGCACCGTGGCCATCCCCATGGCCCATGGCATGGACTCCCTCAACGTGGCTGCTGCGGGCGCCATTCTCATGTTCCGGATGCTGGCCTGAACGGTAGCTCATGACTTCGGGGAAGGGGCCCGAAAAGAGCCCTGCAGGAGGCTTCATGCAGGTGCGCACCTTCAGGCTCTTCCCCGACGGGGCCCCGATCCCGGTGGAGCCGGGCTGGGACGGCCCCCGGACCCTGGTGCTGGCCTTCTTCGCCTCGGAGCTGGGGGTGGCGCGGACCACCCTGGAGGCCCTCCGCTCGGCCTATCCCGGCAGTCACCTGGCGGGGGCCTCCACCGGGGGCGAGATCGTCGGCACCTCCCTGGAGGACAACTCCATCGCCGTGGCCGTGCTCCACTTCGCCTCCACCGAGCTGGCGCTGGGCCGGGAGGAGGTGGCCCAAATCCACAGCTCCCTGGAAGCCGGCAGACGGCTCGCCCGGCACCTGGACCATGCTGAGCTGAAGGGCGCCCTCCTCTTCACCAGCGGCTTGGCGGCAGACGGCGCCGATGCCGCGCGGGGACTGAGCCAGGTCCTGGGGCGGGAGATCCCGGTCTCCGGGGGCGTGGCGGCCGCTGCAGGCGCGGGGGGACCGACCTTCACCCTCAGCGCCCTGCCCGGGGAGCCCCTTGAACTTGGTACGGATCAGATCATCGGAATCGGCTTCCGCGGAAGGGCGATCCGCCTCTCTTCGGCCTCCAAGGGCGGCTGGTCCCCCTTCGGCCTGGAGCGGCGGGTCACCCGTAGCCAGGGGCACATCCTCTACGAGCTCGATGGGAAGCCTGCCCTGGCCCTCTATAGGACTTACCTGGGCGAGCGCGCCCGGGGTCTTCCCCTCACGGCCTCCCTCTTCCCCCTGGCCATCCTGGACGGGAGGGTCCGCGGTGAGGATCCCCTGGTCCGCTCCGTCCAAGGGGTGGATGAGGAGGCCCAGAGCCTGATCTTCGGGGGGAACATCCAGGAGGGCTCCTTGGTTCAGCTCATGCACAGCAGCGTGGATCGACTGGTGGAGGCCTCCTCTCAGGCCGGAGCCAGCCTGGCCCCGGGGGGAGCCCACCGCGGCCTCTGCCTGGCCGTGAGCTGCATCGCCCGCCGCCTGGTCATGGGGGAGCGGGCCGAGGAGGAGTTGGAGGCCCTCAGCGAGTCCCTCAGTCCCTCAACGGACCTGGTGGGCTTCTACTCGCACGGTGAGCTCTCCCCCGAGCGGAGCGGGGAGTGCCTGCTCCACAACCAGACCATGACCCTGACCCTGATCCAGGAGGTCTGACGGTGTCCCACCCGATCCTGCAGCGACAGCTCCGCAAGCTCGGCCTGAGCCCGGAGGCTCCCCCGGATCCCCAACAGTGGGGGCGCTTCCTCGAGCGGGTGGCTGGCTCCTATGCCAGCGCGGACCTCGACCGCTACACCCTGGAGCGGAGCCTGCACCTGAGCAGTGCCGAGATGCGGGAGCTCACCCAACAACTCCAGAGGGCCCTGGAGCAGCTCCGGCGCCTGAGCATGACCGACGATCTGACGGGGCTCATGAACCGGCGCTTCCTCAAGGTGACCATCCACGAGGAGCTGGCCCAGGTGCTCCGGAACTACCGGCAGGCGCGCGGGGAAACCCCGGAGCGGCTCGCGGCCAATGTGGACCTGGCCTTCATCATGGTGGACATCGACCACTTCAAGCAGGTCAACGACGAGTACGGGCACGCTGTGGGGGACGAAGTCCTGGTGCAGCTCTGCCAGATCCTCTCCAGCGCCTGCCGGGGCACGGACACCGTCATCCGCTGGGGTGGGGAGGAGTTCCTCGTCCTGGCCCGCAACTTCTGCCGCGAAGACCTGGACGCCATCTGCGAGCGGATCCGCAGCAGGGTGGCGGGACACCCCTTCGAGACCGGGATCGACCAGACCCTCCACCTGACCTGCTCCCTTGGCGGTGCGGTCTTCCCCTTCCTCCGGGAGAAGCCCTCGGCCCTGAGATGGGAGCGGGTGGTGGACTTCGCCGATGCCTGCCTCTATGCCGCCAAGCGCTCGGGCCGGAATGCCTGGGTGTGGGTCCTGGCCACCGGGAAGGCGGACCCAGAGGACTTCGAGGACTTCCAGCCGACCCGTCTGCAGGAGCTGGTGGAGACCGGCAGGCTGGAGGTACGGACGAACCTCCACCGGGAGCCCGCCCTTTCCTGACCGGTCTGCACTTCCGGGGATGCACTCTGCCCCCGGCGGGGTTACAGTGGGATTATCGGGCCCCGGAATCCGTTCCAGAGCTGGATGTACTGCCAACCCCCGACCGCGAAGCTCTTCGACCTGAGCGGGAGGACGCCAGCCACCCTCCGGTGGGGCCGCGCCTTTCCATCCGCGCCGGGCTCCATCAGGGAAGAGGACATGAGCAAGCGCCTTGGCGTCGTGGGCATCGTGGTGGAGGATCTTGCCTCCGCGCCGGAGGTGAACGCCGTCCTCCACGACTTTGCGGACCTCATCGTCGGCCGCATGGGCATCCCCCACAAGGATCGCCATGTCTCGGTCATCTCCCTGATCGTGGACGGGGAGAACGACGCCATCAGCGCCATGACCGGGCGCCTGGGGCGAGTCCGCAACATCTCGGTCAAGACCGCGCTCACCAAGGAGGCATGATGGCCAGCTATGATCCCAAGTCCATGAAGGCCGAGGACTTCGTCCATGACGGCGAAGTCCTCGCGTCCCTGGAGGCCGCACGGACCTCCGCCGGGGACGCCGCCGCCGTGAGGACCCTCCTGGAGAAGGCCGCCACCTACAAGGGGCTCAGCCACCGCGAGGCCGCCCTCCTCCTTGAGGTGGAGGATCCCGCCATCCTCCAGGAGATCTTCGCCCTGGCCCGCCGCATCAAGGAGCACATCTACGGGCGGCGCATCGTCATGTTCGCCCCCCTCTACCTCTCGGACTACTGTGTCAACCGGTGCACCTATTGCGGTTATAACCACGACAACTGTACAACCCGCCGCCAGCTCACCCAGGAGGAGCTGATCGAGGAGGTCAAGGTCCTGGAGAGCATGGGCCACAAGCGCCTGGCCCTGGAGGCTGGGGAGGACCCGAAGAACTGCCCCCTGGACTACATCCTGGAGTGCGTCCGCACCATCTACGCCCAGAAGCTGGACAACGGCGCCATCCGACGGGTGAACATCAACATTGCCGCCACCACGGTGGAGGACTACCGCCGCCTCAAGGAGGCGGAGGTGGGCACCTACATCCTCTTCCAGGAGACCTACCACAAGCCCACCTACGAGAAGGTCCACCCGGGCGGACCCAAGCGGGATTATGCCTGGCACACCGAGGCCCATGACCGGGCCATGCAGGGCGGGCTGGACGATGTGGGCTTCGGGGTCCTCTTCGGCCTCTATGACTGGAAATACGACGCCGTGGCCATGCTCATGCATGCCGAGCATATGGAGGCGGTCTTCGGGGTGGGGCCCCATACGATCTCGGTCCCCCGCATCCGCCGGGCCGAGGGGGTCCACTCCTCCGACTACCCCCATCGCATCGGGGATGACGACTTCAAGAAGCTGGTGGCCGTCCTCCGGCTCGCCGTCCCCTACACCGGCATGATCCTCTCCACCCGGGAGCCTGAAGGCTACCGCGACGAGGTCATCGCCCTGGGCATCTCCCAGGTGAGCGCCGGCTCCGCCTGCGGCGTGGGTGGCTACGCCCACCAGGACAAGCTGGGCTTCGAGGACGTCAAACCCCAGTTCGAGCCCGAGGACCGCCGCAGTCCCCGGGAGATGCTCCGGGATCTCCTCAAGGACGGCTACGTTCCCAGCTACTGCACCGCCTGCTACCGGGAGGGGCGCACCGGGGACCGCTTCATGGCTCTCGCCAAGGCGGGTCAGATCGCCAACGTCTGCCAGCCCAACGCCCTGCTGACCCTGCAGGAGTACCTCCAGGACTATGGCAACGAAGAGCTCCGCACCCTGGGCGAGGCCGTCATCACCCGCGAGCTGGACACCATCACCAACCCCAAGGCCCGCGAGGTCACCGCCGCCTACCTCCAGCGGATCAAGGCCGGGGAGCGGGACCTCCGCTTCTAAGGGAAAGCCGGAAACAAACCGATCATGGACCTAAGTACCACTTCGGGAGCCTCCATGATCGTCCGCCGTGTCCCCGTCCTCATCGCCGCCGCCATCCTCTGCTCCGCCCTCCCCGCTCAGGGTCCGGCGGACGCAGAGGCCCTGGTCAAGGAGGCGGCGGCCTTCGCCAAGGCGAATGGCAGCTACAAGCTCATCCAGGAGGTCAACAAGCCCAATGGCAGCTTCCAGCGCGGCGAACTCTACATCTGGATCGTCGATACGGAGGGGGTCATGTTGGCCAATGCCGCCAACCCCGCCATGGTGGGCAAAGATGCTTCGGAGAAGGCCGACCAGGATGCTGTCCGCTATGCAGAAGAGGCCGTGAAGATCGCCCTGGGCCCCGGCTCAGGTTGGTTCGACTACAAGTTCAAGAACCCCGTGACCCTGCAGGTCCAGGAGAAGCGCTGCTACGTGGAGCTCCACGGGATGATCATCATCGCCTGCGGGGCCTACCTGAAGTAGCCCCTTAGTACCCGCGGAGGTGCAGGGTCAGGACTACCACAGAGGCCATCAGACAGTAGATCCCGAAGCGGGACCACTTCCCGGTCTCCAGCCAGCTCGAGAGCCACCTCAGGGCGATCAGGCCCGCAGCGAAGCTGCAGGCCAGGCCGAAGAGACAGGGAAGCGCCATGCCCGACAGGTGTCCGGAGGACCTAGCCAGACGGTGGCACTCCCGGTAGAGCACCGGTGGGGTGAGGATCACAGCCAGGGCGAAGCTGAACTCCTCCGCCCGGGCGCGGGAGACGCCCCTCAGGAGTCCCGTGGAGATAGTGGCCCCTGAGCGGGAGAAGCCCCGGAAGGGCAGACACAGGCCCTGGACGAGGCCGATCCAGCCGGCATCCCCATCTGACAGCCCTGTCCCGCCCCCCACGGCGGCCGGGCTGCGGCCCGCCAGGAGGATGAGCCCCCCCACCGCGGCCAGGGCAGCGGCGATGAGCACCAGGTTGCCGAAGATCATCTCGATCTCCGCACCCGGAATCCGGTGCAGCACCACCCGCTCGATCACCGTCTTCAACCCCAAGCCCACGCACGCCGTGAGCAGGGTCGCCAAGACCAGATGCCTCACGAAGCGCCTGCCCTGGGTCCCCTGGGCCATGAAAGTCCGGCTCCAGGCGGCACGGAAGTACACCATGACCGCCAGCATGGTGCCGCTGTGAAGGGTGACCAGGAGCAGAGTCGCCTGCGGACTCGTGGGGTCCAGGCCCAGGAGCTTTTCGGCCACAATGACGTGGGCGGAACTGCTGACCGGCAGCAGCTCCGCTAGGCCCTGGACGATGGCCAGAATCAGGATCTTGAACAGCGGCATTCGACTGACCCCAGAAGGACGCCCGGTCACCGGCACCGGCACGAAACTCCAGTATGCCGGGGAGGGGGACAGCGCCTCAACGGACCTGGTCGAAGACATCCCCCTGCTTGCGGCGGGACGCTGGGGGAGCCTTCGGGGGCGGGGGCTGGCGCCGGGGCCTCCGTGAGGCATGGAGTCGGGGAGCCGCGGGACGCAGCTCCACGGTCCCGGTTGGGGGCGCTTCCCTGGGCACCGGTGCAGGGGTGGGCTCGGAGGGAGGGTGCGGCGCAGGCAGGGCCTCCAAGTGGAGGGGTTTGCCCTCCACTGCACTCTCCAGAGAGCGCTCCAGCGGACGGTAGCCCGGCAGCTCGGCCCGAAGCATCCCCTTCAGGGGCCGTCGGGTCTTGATCACCAGGGGAGCCTTCCCCAGGAGGCGACCATCCAGACTCAGCAGGGCCCCGGGGGGATCCGAAGCCACCGGCAGCACGACTGGCCGCCAGTGCAGGAGGCCCAGGGCAGCCACCGCCAGGATGCAGGCGGCGGCGAGCCCACTCCACAGGAGACCCCGGTGTCCCCGGGTGGACTCGGCCTCAAGAAAGGGGGCGGGCTGCTCTGGGAGCAGATCCTCCGAAGGAGGCTCCGCCCCCCCCCGGGGGTCGGTCTCCTCGTCCTTGAAGCACATGGCCTGCATCAGGACCTCTTCCAGACAGGCCTCGATGTGCCGGGCGGAGTCGTGAAGCTGGCTCAGGATCTCGGCCCGTCCAGTTCCCGAGGCCAGGAGCCGGATGGCCGCATCCATGCCCTCCATCTGACGGAAGCGGGCGTTGATGAGCGTCCCCCCCTGCATGAAGAGGTAGCCCACCCTGCGCCCGGAATGGACACGCAGGGTGCAGGTCTTCCGCTCCACATTGAGCATCTGGAGGAGGCTGGGCAGGCTGAGACCCTCGATCACCCCGCTGGCGAGGTGCTGCAGCTCGGCTGAGACCGCCTGGGCCAACGCCGTCACATCCACCGGCTTGGCAAGAAAGGTCATCAGGGGGAAGTAGCAGCGGGGAAAACGGGACTCGAAGCCGGTCACATCCGGAGAGGCCCCCTTCCCCATCCCCACCACGGGGATCGCAGCCTGGTTCCGGGCCAGGCAGGCCAGGAACCCCTCGGAGACGAGCAGGTCCATGTCCAGCAAGAGGACATCTCCCCGGTTCTTGTCCAGGCAAGCCTGGAGATCAGAGGCCCCCACCAGCATCCGCGGCTCATGGTCCGCTCCCATGCCGTCCAAGGCAAGGAGCACTTGGGAACGCGAATCCGGAGCAAGCGGACCGATGAGGATGACGGGCATGACGGCCCCTATTGGATCAGGTTCAGCATCTTCCGGGCGACATCAGCGGGCACGGGGAGGCTGCTCATGGCGACACAGGACTGCCCCTCCTTGGACAGCGCAAAGGCCAGGAACCCGTGGAGGGTGGGCGGCAGGGGCTTGCCGGGGGCCTTGTTGACGTAGAGGTAGAGGAAGTGGGTCAGGGGATACTCACTCTTCATGATGGTGTCGAGAGAGGGGGTGACCCTGGTGCTCCCGACCTGGAGGGGCACCAGCTTCACGAAGGAGGTGATCTCGGACAGGGGTGCGTAGCCGACACCCGCTGGCGCGAGGGAAACGGCCTCGACCACGGCGGCCGAGTCGTCAAGGGCCAGGATCCCCGGGCGGAAGTCGCCCTTCAGCATGACCTTCTCCCTGAAGAGGACCCTGGAACCGGCATACTCGTCCCGCCCATAGAGCATGATCCGGCGCCCAGCCAGTTCCCCGCCAATCCCCAGTCCGCCCCAGCTGGTGATGGAATCCCGGGCCCCTTGCTTGCGCGTGGTGGAGAACATGGCATCCAGCTGCTCCAGGGTGAAGCTTTGGATGGGATTCGAGGGGTGGACGAAGACACCCAGGGCATCCAGCCCCACCACCAGCCGGGTCGGCGCGTAGCCGAACTTGGACTGGAAGGCCATGATCTCGGGCTTGGTCATGTCCCGACTCAGGCCGGCCACCAGGCTGTCGCCCTCCAGCAGGGCCAGCACCCCCGCCGTGGACCCTTCGGAGGAGAGCTTGAGATCCACCTCGGGGTGGTATTTCCGGAACTGCCCGTACCACTGATGGATGACGGACTCGAGATTGTCCGAGCTCACGATGTTCACCAGGCCACTCAGGTTGCTAGCCGGTTTGTAGGACGCGAGGTTGGGATCCACCCGGACCGCCTGGGCCCAGACGGCGGCCGTGGCGAAGACCAGGGACAGGATCAGCGGGACGCGAAGACGCATGGAAGCCTCCGAAGATGACCGGGAAGGTCCGATCGGCCGGGAGGAGCCACCGCGCAGCAGAGCCCGGCTGATATCCCGTCTTCGTCACCTCCAGGCTCGACCATGAATAAAAACAGATGATGAATCCAACCACATAACGCTATTTTCACATTTCGATGGCAGTTCGCCAGCTTTCCGCCTCCACGCCCTGCAACACTTCCTATTTTTTGTTTTTTTCGCTTTTTTTATTGCACAGATTCGGCGCCCGCCTGAAAATGGGTGCAGGCAGGAACACCTCGCAAACCAGGAGTCGGCGATGAGCAGAGCATTCGGCTACAAGCTTCCCGGTTATTTCATGGAATACGGCCCCATCGAGGCCGCCAGTGAGGCCGAGGCCAAGCGGGTCATCCGACGGAAGCTGGGGGTCGCGCGACTGCCCTGGGGGCTCCAGGTCTGGGATCTTGCCGAACGTCCCCTGGCCCGCTGGAGAGTGGCTCCGGCCTCCTGATCAGATCAAGCCAGCACGCTCTGCAGCAGAAGGACCAGGCCGATCCCCAGAACGGCCAGCCCCGCCAGCATTCCCGCCGCAGTGAGCCCCGTCCGGCGATCTGCGAAGGCATAGGCGTAAGCGGCCTTCGCCAGGTTGTTGCAGGAGGTCGCGATGGTGATGCCCAGGATGGCCACCAGCATGGGCGTGCTGCCCCCGGCGCCGCTGGTGAGCCCCATGATGAAAGGGTCCACATCCGCCAACCCCATGACCGCTGCCAAGCCATAGACCCCACCATGCCCGATGCGGGTGACCGCCAGACGGGTGGCGATGAGCATGACCATGAAGAGCACTGCGAAGCCGAAGGCGGAGGTGAGCTGGAGGGGATTCCGGGCGGCGGGCTCCACCTTCATCACCCCGTCCGAGGGGTCCTGGCGCCGGGACCAGAGCCAGCCCCCCAGGATGGCGAGGAGGGCCAGGAAGAGGAAGACCGGCGCCAGAGCCCGGGCCAGGGCCAGGTTGAAGAAGCCCACCAGGATCACGACCCTCACGTACATCAGCCCGGTGGCCGCCAGGATGGCCCCGCTGTAGGTGTGGGACTGGTCCGCCTCCTTGGCCCGCTTGGAGAGCACAACCGTCGTGACGGTGGAGCTGTAGGCACCCCCCAGGACACCCGAGAGGTAGACCCCCCCCCTACCCCGAGCCAGCTTCTGGAAGAGGTAGCTCCCATAGGAGACGGCACTCACGGCCACCACCACCAGCCAGGTCTTGTAGGGGTTCAGCGCAAAGGGACCGTACTCCCGGTTGGGCACCAGGGGCAGGACCACGGCCGTGAGGATCAGGAACTTGGCCAGGGTGATGATCTCCTCGCCGTTGATCCGCTCCGCCATGCGCTCCAGGACATCCTTGAGTTCAAGCAGGAGGAGGTTCGCCACCACCAGGGTGCAGGCGAACCAGATGTGATTGAAGTAGACCAGAGCCCCCATGAGGTAGACCACCAGGCCCGAGAGTTCCGTCGTGATCCCGGCACCGCGGCTGTCGGACTGCTTGTACCAGTAGGACACCACCATGAAGGCCCCGATGACGCAGAGCCCGAGGAGCACCGCGGCCATGGAGCCCTTGAACATGTAGGCGAGGGTGTAGGCCATGAGCCCCACGAGGGGGAAGGTCCTGACCCCCCCGAAGGTCCTGCGGCCACTGTGGCGGAGTTCCTCCCGCTCCAGCCCGATCAGGAAGGAGAGGAAGAGCACCAGCGCCAGCTGGCTCACTTCGGGGGGCATGAGGGCGAGGAGTCGTTGGATCATGGGCACCTTCGCAGGAAAGATAGCAGGATTGCGGACATCCGATCCCCGCTTCCCGCCCGCCCCCGAAGCTCCGGTTTACATGGGCGGCATCTCATCCTAGGCTCGTACGTTTGGACCCCTGCCTCGTGATCGCCTTGAGACCCGACAATCCCCTCATCGTCCAGAGCGACCGGACCCTCCTCCTGGAGGTCGCCCACCCGTCCTTCGAGCAGGTGCGGGACGAGCTCGCCGCCTTCGCCGAGCTGGTCAAGAGCCCGGAGCACATCCACACCTACCGCGTGACACCGCTCTCCCTCTGGAATGCCTCGGCCTCGGGGGTCTCCTGCGAGGAGATTCTCTCGACCCTCAACCGCTGGTCCAAGTACCCCGTGCCCCAGAACCTGATCCAGGAGGTGCAGGACCACGCCACCCGCTATGGCAAGCTCCGCCTGGTGCGCAAGGGCGATCGCCTCGCCCTGGAGATGGACGACCGCGGCCTCTACTGGGAGCTGGAGAATCAGCGCAGCCTCCAGGGGCTCCTCGCCGAGTCCTACCCGGACCAGAGGGGCATCTACCTCCAGGAGGGGATGCGGGGCGAAGCCAAGCTCCAGCTCATCCGCCTCGGCCACCCCGTTCAGGACACAGCGGGCTACAAAGATGGCGACGCCTTGCCCTTCGGGCTCAGGAGCAGCCTGGCAGGAAGTGGCCGTCCCTTCGGGCTCCGGCACTACCAGCAATCCGCGGTGGATGTCTTCCACGCAGGGGGGGGACCCGAGGGCGGTGCCGGGGTCCTGGTCCTCCCCTGCGGCGCCGGGAAGACCGTCATCGGCATCGGCTGCATGGCCAAGCTCCAGACCCACACCCTGGTGCTCACCACCAACGTCACCGCCGTCAAGCAGTGGAAGCAGGAACTCCTGGACAAGACCACCCTCACCGAGGACCAGATCGGTCTCTACACCGGGGACACCAAGGAGATCCGCCCTGTCACCATCGCCACCTACCAGATCCTCACCTACCGGCGGACCAAGGGCGGCCCCTTCGAACACTTCAAGCTCTTCGAAGCGGCCAACTGGGGTCTGGTGATCCACGACGAAGTCCACATGCTCCCCGCCCCCATCTTCCGGGCCGTCGCCGAGCTCCAGGCCAAGCGCCGCCTGGGCCTCACCGCCACCCTGGTCCGGGAGGATGGCAAGGAGGAGGATGTCTTCAGCCTCATTGGGCCCAAGCGGGTGGATGTGCCCTGGAAGGTCCTGGAGAAGGAGGGCTTCATCGCCACGGCCCACTGCCTGGAGATCCGGGTCCCCCTGCCCACGGACGAGCGGATGGAGTACGCCGTCTCGGATCAGCGGGCCCGCTTCCGCATCGCCTCGGAGAACAGCCTCAAGCTCACCGTAGTGGACGAACTCCTCGCCGGACACCCCGAAGACAGCATCCTCATCATCGGGCAGTACCTCGAGCAGCTCCGCATCCTGGGCAAGCGGCTCAAGGTGCCGGTCCTCACGGGGCAGACCCCGGAGCGGGAGCGGGAGGAACTCTTCCGCCAGTTCCGGGAGGGCGGGCTCCGCATCCTCATCGTGAGCAAGGTCGCCAACTTCGCCATCGATCTGCCCGACGCCAGCGTGGCCATCCAGGTGAGCGGCACCTTCGGTTCCCGCCAGGAGGAAGCCCAGCGCCTCGGCCGGGTCCTGCGCCCCAAGGGAGAGCGCAACGTCAGCTACTTCTACAGCCTCATCAGCCGGGACACCTCTGAGCAGGAGTTCGCCCGCAACCGCCAGCTCTTCCTCACGGAGCAGGGCTACCGCTACCTCATCGAGAGCCGCCACTTCGAGGAGTCCGGCCACCTGAGCGAACCCCTCGTGTGGCGGCAGCTCCTGGAGGAGACCGGCGGCTGCACCCCCTGAGGCGCCCTACTTCACCACGAAGCTCCCCCCCCAGATGGCCTTGCTGTCCCACTCGCCGAAGGCGCGGGTGAAGGTCTGCATGTCCGCCTCCGTGACGGGTCCTCTGGGGGTCACGAAGTAGACCACCGTGACCCGGATGGGTTCATCGGCCCGCGCCCCCCTGAATCCGGAGCCCCCGAAGTAGTCCCCCTCCGCCTCGCCATGTCCGATGGCCACCCGGTCGAGCCCCCGACTCCGCTCACAGGATTCCGCCATCTTGGGAGCCTTCTCCAAGGCCATGGAAGGTGCCGGGCAGGGCGTGGCCACCATGCCGCCCGCATGGCCACGGTCCATGGGCGGGGCCCCCATATGACTGGCCTGCGCCCCGGCATCCCGACGCAGGGGCACCTGGATGAGGTAGTAGCGCTGGACATCGACATCCATGCCCTTGGCCTTCAGATCCCGTTCCATGCGGAGCAGGTCGAGCCGCTCCTCCGCCCGGCTTGCCGTGAAGGGAGCCTTGCGGCCCTTGAGGTCGGCATAGAGCAGCTGGTGACCCCCAGGCCCCACCACCGCCTCGGCGCTCCCCTCGATCACATCGGTGATGACGTAGTTGGTGGAGCCATAGGGGAAGATACTGAAGGTGAAGGCCGCCCGGGGGGGCACCCCCGGCTTCCAGGTCCCCTCCATGCCTCGCCCAGGCACCGGGACAATGGCGAACTGATTGGACACGATGACGTTCTGGTCCCTGACCGGGGAGGCGAGCCCCAGCTCCGCCAGCCGCTGGGGCAGGGTCTTCTCCACCGTCCGCCCCCCCTGTCGGCTGTGGACCTTGATGCGCTCCGCGGGCACCACCAGGACCTTGTCGCGGAAGTTGCCGTCCCGGCGGATACTCAGGGCCAGCCGGGCAGAGTCGGGGTCATCCTCCACCTCCCGGACCCAGATACCCACATCGCTGATGCGATCCCCCCAGCAGCTGTTGGCACTCCGCCCGATGTCCTCCCAGCTGATCTTCACAGGGTGGAACTGGTGGCGGGCCATGAGCCCGAGGAAGGCCGGACGGTTCCATAGATCCAGGGTCTCCCGGTAATAGGCGTCCCAGTCCTGGGGGGGTGCGAGCGGCAGCCGCTGGAGTTCCCCCAGGGCCGCGCAGATGTGCCGGACGGCCGCCGAGCCCGGCCCCGTATCCAGGCCCAGGTCATGCCCGATCTGGACAGCGGCGAAATCCACCTTGCTGTTGCCCAGGCCATGGGCACGGGCATCCCGGATCGCCTGCAGGACATCCGGCTGGATCCTGGCGGCCTCCCGCAGACTCAACCGGATTCCCTGCCGTCCGAAGGCCTGCCGGATGACCTCAGGGCCGGGATCCTGCTGGGGTGTGATCCGGCCGCTCGGAGGATGGGAGCCGCCGAGGCCTGCCGCCAGCAGGCCCGAACCGAGCAGAAGGGAAGTGATCAGGGTCTTCATGGTGCACCTCATGAGAAAGGGGTGTGCACCGGGGGAATGCCCTGGTCCGGGGAATCCTTTCAGAAGCTTTCCGGATTTCCGGGGTTCATGATGGCCCCCGGCATGATTCGATGAATGAACCAACGCCATCTTCACCTACGGGACGCCCATGCCCCGGAAACAGCTCCTCCTGATCTTCCAGGACTTCTCCTTCGCCCCCCTCTGCTCGATGCTCGGCTGGCCCCTGGCTGGTCTCCTTGGCGGCTTGCTGCTGGGACTTGGCGGAGGACCCGCCGCTTCCCGGACACCCACCCGGGAGCCCCCCGTAGCCTGAAACGATCAGACCAGGAGCGAGCCCACCCCCAGCAGCAACTGCCCGAGCACCAGGGCATAGAAGCCCGCCACCACATCATCCGCCATGATGCCCTGGCCTTCGGGCAGGATCTGCACCTGGTATGCGGGCCAGGGTTTCCAGATGTCGAAGACCCGGAAGAGCACAAAAGGCAGGAGGAGGGCCAGGCAGAGATGCCAGTCCGGATGCCGGAAGCCCCTGAGGACCTCCCAGCGCAGGCCCCAGAGGGCGATCCACATGCCTGCCCACTCGTCGGCCACGATGAAGCCGGGATCCTTGAGACCCGTCTCCCGGACCACGAGATCCGAGGCCTTCACCGAGATCCAGGTCAGGAGGATCGGGAGAAGGAGCAGGACGAGTTCGACAGCCCAGCGACACGAGAGGCGTGAGAGTCCTGCCGCGATCAGGGCCCAGGCCACCAGGGCCGCCAGGCTCCCCCAGGTGCCTGGGGCCGGCTTCAGGCAGCCGCTGCCGAACCCGGTGGCAACCCACCAGGCCCAGCGGGGGGCTTTGGCTTCATGAGACATGGGAGCTCCCGTTCACTGGAGGCGATAGGGTGCCCTGGGATCGGCAGACAGGGACTCCCAGGGGAGGTCGAAGCGGACGGTCATCTTTCTCCGGTTGCCCAGGAGGCCCGTCTCCAGATCGGTCAGCAGATGGTATTCAAGGTAGCGCACGGCACCCCCTGGAGAGCGGAGCTCCACGACCACGAGGTCAGTGGTCTCGGGGTGATAGGCCTTGACCCAGCGACGCCGGGCGATGTGGACCGGCAGGGGCCCGAGGCTGACACTACCATCCGCCCTGAGCGGCACGCGAGGCCCCCTTCCGCCCAGGGCGGGTCTCCACTTGGAGGCGGGGCCGCACCAGACATCCGCCTGGGTTCCCGAAGGCGCGTTCCGGATCAGAAGGCCGAAGCTCACATGTCCTTCGCCGGCTGGGACCGGACGCCGCCAAGCCAGCAAGGCCCCCAGGGCAGCCAGCAGGAGGACGCACCAGAGGACATAGGCCCAGCGGCGGCGATAGTGGATGGAGCGCGGCGCCTCAGTCAAGGTCATCCACCACTTCCCCCACCAGGTCATAGGCATGGGCTTCCGTGATGCGGACCATCTGGAGGGTGTGGGGCGCCACCCCGCCATCGGCGATCAGGACGGCCCCGTCCACCTCGGGGGCCTGACCACGGTGGCGTCCCTTCATGATCAGCTCCGTCTCCTCATGGGGCCCCTCCACGAGGACCTCGAGGGTCTGTCCCAGCAGGGCCTGGTTCCGCTTCAGGGCGATCCGCTGCTGGACTTCCATGAGCTTCCGGCGGCGGGCCTCCTTGGTGCGCTTGGGCACGGGATCCCCCATCCAGTGGGCCGGGGTCCCCTCCTCCCGGGAGTAGGTGAAGACTCCCACATGGTCGAACTCCGCCTCCTCCACGAAGCCCAACAGCTCCTCGAAGGCTTCGGGGGTCTCATTGGGGAAGCCCACGATGAAGTTGCTGCGGAGAAAGACCCCGGGCACCCGCTTCCGGATCTTCTGGACCAGCTTGAGGAAGGTGGCCCTCCCTCCCCCTCGGGCCATGGTGCGCAGTACACCGGCATGGGCGTGCTGGAGGGGCATATCCAGGTATTTCACGCAGTTGGCCGTGGCCGCCATGGCATCCAGCAAGCCATCGGTGATCCGATTGGGATAGGAATAGTGGATGCGGAACCAGCGGAGCCCCTCCACCTCGCCCAGGGCCCGGACCAGCTTCTCCAGGGCATCGGGGTCCCCCAGGTCGCGCCCGAAGTCCGTGGAATCCTGCCCGACCAGGTTGATCTCCAGGACCCCCTGGGCCACCAGCTGGCGGGCCTCGGCCACGACGGAGGCGATGCTGCGGCTGCGCTGGGGGCCCCGGATGGCCGGGATGGCGCAGAAGGCGCAGGCATGGTCGCAGCCCTCGCTGATCTTCAAGTAGGCGCTGGCCCTGGGCGTGGTGAGTACCCGGGGGGTGTGCTCGTCGTAGAGGTAGTCCTCCTGGCGCTCCACCTGGAAGTGCCGGTCCTCCACCTCGATGAACTCGAGAATGCGTTCGATATCGCGGGTCCCCAGGCAGGCATCGATCTCGGGCATGTCCGCCAGGAGCTGCTCCCGGTAGCGCTCCACCATGCAGCCCGCCACCACCAGCTTCCTGCACGCCCCCTGGGTCTTCATGGAGGCGGCCTCCAGGATGGACTGGATGCTCTCCTGCTTGGCACTCTCGATGAAGCCACAGGTATTGACCACCAGGACCTCGGCCTCCTCCATGGTATGGGTGAGGATCAGGCCGCGGCGGCGGAGCACCCCGAGCATGACCTCACTGTCCACGAGATTCTTCGGGCATCCCAGCGAAATGAAACCTACCTTGACCATCCAGACTCCCTCCCGGGTGTCCCGGGACCTTCACAAGCATAACGCTTGGAAGCTAGGCCCAGGGGACACAGCACGTGCTAGACTGCGGTCATCCGCGGAAAGACAGTCCTCATGAAGATCATCCTGCAGCTGGAAGGAAGCAGACAGCCGGTGGAGCTTTCGGAAGAGGGCATCACCATCGGGCGGGGGGAGGCCGCCAGCCTGAGGGTCTCCTCCAATGCCGTGAGCCGGCTCCATGCCCGGATCTTCCTCCAGCGCGGTCAGGCCTGTCTCCAGGATCTGAAGTCCCTTAACGGCACCACTCTGAACGGCCAGCCCGTCCTGGAGCCCACTCCCATCCACCCCGGAGACCTCATGCTCCTGGGTGAGCTTCCGGTGCGATGGATCAAGGAGGAGCCCGAACCCACGGCAGGGCCCGGAACGGGCCTCTTCTCCCCCTCCAGCGCCGCCAAGTCCCCCAAGAGCGCGACCGAGTCGAAGATCTCCATGGAGGACCGGGCCTTTGACGCCTCGGGCAGCATCATGGTCCCCCACGCATCCCTGGAGGACATGCTGGCCCGCCACCAGACCGAGAAGGCCCCCCGGGAGGTAGAGGCCCTCTTCCAGCGCCTGGCCGCCATGGCCGGGAAGCTCCTGCGGGCCACCAGCCTCAATGAACTCCTGGACTCGGTCATGCACCTCATCACGGGACAGATCCCCTGCCAGCGGGGTTTCATCCTCCTCAAGGACGCGGGGGGCGAGCTGCAACCCGAGCTGGTCTGGGAGGAGCGCCCCGGCCTGCTCAGCGCTCCCATCAGCCGCACCATCGCCCGCACCGCCATGGAGAGCCGGGTGACGATCCTCACTACCGATGCCCGGGTGGACCCCCGCTTCGCCGCCGGGGAGAGCATCAAGATCCACGGGATCAGCTCGGCCCTCTGTGCGCCCCTCATCGTGGAGGATCAAGCCCTCGGGGTGGTCTACCTGGAGTCCAGCCTCAACAAGGGCGGCTTCCGGCGGGAGGATGAGCACCTTCTCTCCGCCATGGCCAATTTCGCCGCGGTGGGCATCCAGCGCGAGCGGGAGGCCCGCTTCCGCCAGCGTCTGGAGCGCTACCACAGCCCCCAGGTGGTGGGAGAGATCCTCAAGGCCGCCCAGGTCCAGGACGCCCCGCTCCTCCAGGCCCGGCGCTGCGAGGTGAGCGTGCTCTTCGCCGATGTCTCCGGCTTCACCCGCATGAGCGAGAGCATGGAGCCCCTGGAACTGGCCCACATCCTCAACCGATCCTTCGAGGTGCTGACGGAGCAGATCTTCGCCCGGGGCGGCACCCTGGACAAGTACATCGGGGACGCCATCATGGCCTTCTTCGGGGCCCCCAGCCCGGACCCGGACCACGCCCGACATGCCGTGGAGGCAGCCATGGCCATGCAGGAAGGCCTCCAGTTCCTGAACGAGAACCGCCCCGAGGGCTATCCCGAGCTCAAGATCCGCATCGGCATCAACAGCGGAGAGGCCTTCGCAGGGGACATCGGCTGCGAGAAGCGCATGGACTACACCGTCATGGGAAGGACGGTGAACCTGGCCTCCCGACTGGAGAGCGGAGTGGCCCAGCCCGGCGAGATCGTCATCGGCCCCAGGACGGCGGAACTGGTGGGGATGGAGGGGCTGCTGCCCCTGCCACCCGTCGCCCTGAAAGGCATCGAGCACGAAGTCCGCCCCTTCCACGTAGACTGGAGATGAGGCCCCGGCGAAAACTCATAAGCACACCCCCTGTCACCGATCAACCTAGTGTGGGATTCTGAGCCATGTCCAACGAACGCCGACAGTACCGCCGCATCCCCATGGGGGCGACCATCACCTTCCAGGAACTTTCCTTCGAGAAGGCGGCCCTTCCCGCCGAGAGCATCTACGGAGACCTCTCAGCTGGAGGCATCCTGCTGGCCTCGCCAGGGGAGCACCCCATCGGCACTCTGCTGAAGCTGGAGCTGCGGGTGCCGGGCTGGGGCAGGCACCTCAATCGCTTCGGCCCCGTCCACGAGAATGAGACCCGCCCCTTGGTGGCCGTGGGTCAGGTGGTGCGGGTCGAACAGCTCGAAGACAGGAGCTTTGAGCTCGGCATCAAGTTTCTGAATGTCTACCCCGACGATCTCGCGGCCCTGCGGGATTTCATCGACGCCTCCGCCCCCGCGGAAGGAAACTAGCCCGCACATCGAAAGGAGAGTCCCTTGAAGATCCTTGTTGTGGACGATTCGTCAACCATGCGCCGCATCATCATCAACACCCTCTCGCGCATCGGCTACTCCGACGTGGTCGAGGGCGACAACGGCAAGACCGGCCTCGAGAAGCTGGGGCAGGGCGGTGTGGAGATGATCATCACCGACTGGAACATGCCCGAGATGGATGGGCTCGAGTTCGTCCAGACCGTCCGTGGACAGAATCCCACCATCCCCATCCTGATGGTCACCACCAACGCCGCCAAGGAGGACATCGTCCAGGCCCTCCAGTCCGGAGTGAACAATTACGTGGTGAAGCCCTTCACGCCTGAGACACTGAAAGAGAAGATCGAGTCCCTGCTCGGCTGAGCGGGAAGCGGGGAGACCTATGGACCAGTCAGAAATCGATGCCCTGATGAAGGCCGCCGGGAGCAAGGCTCCCGCCCCCCAGGAGCCCGCCAAAGCCGGAGCCCTCAGTGGGAGCGAAGCGGAGGGGCGGGTCATCTCCGAGATCGATGCCGTCACCGCCGTCACGGAGCGCGAGACCAACAAGGTCATGGACCAGCTGGACCTCATCAGCCAACTGGTGAGCCGTCAGCAGAACCTCATCACCGAGGTCATGAAGAATGCCGAGGCGCAGGCCCCGGAGGTCCAGGAGGCCATCCACCAGATCCTCAGCGCGGCCACCGAAATCCAGGACAAGGTCTTCGGGGCCATGGACCTGATGCAGTTCCAGGACATCACGCGACAGAAGCTGGAGCGCATCGTCTTCCACCTCCGCCAGATCCACGACTACATCGTCGAACTGCTGGGCACCGGCCTGAAGAGCGAGGGAGACCGCGCCTCCATCAGCCGGACCATCCAGTTCACCGGCACCACGCCCGATGAGAAGAAGGCGGATGCCGACGCAGTGGTCGAAGAATTCATGCGAAGCAAGAACAAGGAATAGCCTATGGCCGCGGTGGAAACCCAGGGAAGAAGAGCCCAGGACGTGGTCCCCTCGGGACAGCTCGTCACCTTCAGCCTCGACGGAGTCGAGTTTGGCCTCGACATCGACCGGGTGCAGGAGATCACCCCCCGCACGGGCATCACCCCCGTGCCCGGCGCACCCAGCTTCGTCCTGGGTGTCCAGAATGTCCGCGGCATGATCATCCCCGTCCTGGACAGTCGGCTGCGCTTCCACCTCGCCCCCCAGGAGCCCACGGCCAAGACCCGGATCATCATCCTGGACCTGGCGGGCCAGCCCACAGGGCTTCAGGTGGACTCCGTGGCCGATGTGGTCCGCCTCGAGGACATGACCATCCGCGACACCCCACCCCTGGTGGCGGGTGTCCGGAGCGACTACCTGGCCGGCATGGTGACCGTCGGCAAGCGGCTCATCACCCTGATCGACCTGGACCGCATCCTGGACAGCTCGGAGTTCGCCCAGCGCACCCTCCTCATGGACCACCATGTGGGCTCGGGCCCGGGTGGACTGAGCGAGGCGGTCCGGCAGGAAGAGGTGGTCGATGACCTCCCCTACATCACCTTCGGCCTGGGCCTGGAGTCCTTCGGCGTCAACCTCCAACTGGTCGAGGAGATCCTTGAGCTCCCCTCGGTCACCAAGGTCCCCGATGCCCCTGCCTACGTCATGGGCGTGATCTGCCTGCGGGACCAGGTCCTGCCCCTTCTGGACTTCATCCAGCTCCTCGATGTGGCCGAAGTCAAGGAGGCCAAGGTCCGCGATATGGTCATCCTCCTCAACTTCGGGGGGACCAAGCTCGGCATCGCCGTGGACAGCATCCAGGAGATCGTCCGCATCCGCCCGGACCAGATCCTGCCCCCACCCCAGACCCTCAGCGAGCGGGAGGCGGCCAATCTGGATGGCGTGGTGCTCCGCTCCGACCGCATGGTGAGCCTCCTGAGGATCCTGGATATCATCACGCGGGAGGACAAGGAGAAGCTGGCCTCCATGAGTTCCAGCCTCTCCACCCAGGGAGAGGCGGAGGTCCAGGCCGCGAGCCATGACCTGCCTCTCGTGGTCTTCAAGCTCGGAGGCGAGTCCCACGCGTTGCGCCTGCACCAGGTGCGGGAGATCATCATGGTCGGCCTCATCACTCCCGTGCCCCGGGCCCCCTCCTTCATCGATGGGGTCATGAACCTCCGGGGCGAGGTGATGCCTGTCATGGACCTCCGGGAGCGCTTCGGCCTGCCCCGCCAGGCGGCCACCGGGCAATCCCGCATCATCATCACCCCCATCAATGGCGTACCCACCGGTCTGGTGGTGGATGCCATGGAGGAGGTCAGGACCGTCGACGAACGCCGCCTCGAGCCCCCCCCCCGCGTGACTTCCGTGGGGGCGAACGCCTACATCGACAAGGTCGCCCGGATCGAGGCGGGTGTGATCTTCATCCTCGAAATCGGCCGCCTGCTCTCTGATGTGGAGGGCCAGCAGCTCGAAAACTTCCAGGGCAAGAAAAAGGGCTGACGCATGAGTGATTTCTCTCTGGACGATCCCAGCTTCTACGAAGACTTCCTGGTCGAGGCCCAGGAGCACTTCGAGCTCATCGAGCAGAACTTCCTGACCCTCGAGAGCACCCCCGGCGACCTGGACATCCTCAACGGCATCTTCCGCAGCGTCCACACCATCAAGGGCGCCTCGGGCTTCCTGGGGCTCCAGAAGGTCCAGTCCCTGGCCCACATCGGCGAGAACATCCTGGATGACCTCCGGAAGGGGCGCATGGCCGTCACTCCCGAGACCATGGAGCTGCTCTTCGAGACCGTCGACACCCTCAAGATCCTCGTCAACGACGTGGGGATCACCCTTCGGAAGCAGGGGTCTCCGGTGGACCCGGACACCTCCGACCTGATCCAGCGTCTGGAGACCTTCCGAGCAGGTGGGGGAGCCTCTGTGCCCCCGTCCGCACCCGCTTCCACCCCTCTGCCCGCGGCCCCGACCTCGAAGGCTCCCACGCTTGCCCTCCCCGAGGGACTGCAGGATCTGGATGCCCCCACCTGCAACCTCATCTCCGAGGCCATGTCGAGCGGGGAGAAGGTCCTGGTCATGAAGGTGGAGCTGCTTCCCTCCCTGCTGGGCACCCACTTCAACCCCTTCTCCATGATCTCCATGGTGGACCTCGTGGGCCGCCTCCTGGCCTCCTCCAGCCTGATGAAGGGCTATGTGGACCTCGACGGCTACCAGGCCGACAGCTTCCCCTTCGACATGGTCCTGGCCGTGGTCCCCTCGGAGACGCTGGAAGGGGTCAGGAAGCTCTTCGACCGGGTGGAGAACGTCCGCATCCAGTACTTCCCGCTGGGGGAGGCTCCGGTCGCGACCGCTCCCCAGCCTGAGCCGGCCGCCGTGCGGCCCTCTGTGCCCACACCTCCACCCACCCCGGCACCGGCTGCCCCTGCGCCCATCGAGGCCGCCGAGGAGACCCGCAAGGCTCCGCTGGCTTCCGACAAGCCCTTGGACAAGGCCGGCTCGGACACCATCCGGGTCAGCCAGGCCAAGCTCGACACCTTCATGAACACCGTGGGTGAGCTGATCATCAGCAAGACCATGCTCAGCCACCTCGTGGAGCGCTTCGAGGCAGAGCCCCTGGAGGGACACCTGGCCGAGCTGGTGAAGGAGCTCCGCCAGTCCAGCGTCTACCTGGATCAGGTGAGCAAGGAGATCCAGAGTTCGGTGCTCGGCATCCGCATGGTGCCGGTCAAGACCATCTTCACCAAGTTCCCCCGCATGGTCCGGGACCTGGCCAAGGCGAGCGGCAAGAAGATCGAGCTGCAGATGGTCGGCGAGGACACCGAAATCGACAAGAGCCTCATCGAGGAGCTCAGCGACCCCCTGATCCACCTGATCCGGAACAGCGCCGATCATGGCGTCGAGCTCCCTGAGACCCGTCGGAAGGCCGGGAAGCCCGAGACGGGCACCGTGGTCCTCCGTGCCCGGCACGAGGGAGACTCGGTGGTGGTGGAGATCGAGGACGACGGCAAGGGCGTGGACCCCACCATCATCCGCGCCAAGGCCGTGGAGAAAGGGCTTCTCACCCTGGAGAAGGCCGACCAGCTCACGGACGAGGAGGCCATCAACCTCATCTTCCTGCCGGGCTTCTCCACCGCCCAGACCATCACCGACATCTCCGGCCGGGGCGTGGGCATGGATGTGGTCCGCTCCAATGTCCGCAAGCTCAACGGCAGCGTCAGCATCACCAGCGAGGTGGGCCGCGGTTCGGTCTTCACCATCAAGCTCCCTCTGACCCTGGCGATCATCGATGCCCTCCTGATGCGCTCCGGAGGCCAGGTCTTCGCCATCCCGGGCACCGCCGTGGAGGAGACCCTCCTGGTCACCGAGGAAAACCTGGCCCACCTCACCCGTCGCAAGGCCATCAACCTCCGGGGCGAGGTCCTGGGCATCTCCAGGCTCCGGGAGCTCCTGCGCTTCAGCACCATCGACGAGTCCCTCGAGAGCAGCACCGAGCTCCCCGTGGTGGTGGTCTCCACCGGCGGCCGCCGGATGGGGCTGGTGGTGGATGCCTTCATGCGCCGCCAGGAGATGGTGATCAAGCCCCTCGCGCCCTATCTCGCCAGCCTGCCCGGGATCTCGGGTGCTAGCGTCATGGGCGATGGTGGCGTGGTGCTCATCCTGGATCCAGCGGAGCTCATGAGCCTGGCCATCGAGGAGGCGCTGTGAGCCTCGGAATCCAAGACACGGCAGTGGCCGCCGCGGCGGCCCCGCCCCGCCAGTACCTGACCTTCGAACTGGACGGCCGCGTCTATGGCATCCCCATGGAGGATGTCGCCGAGATCACCCCGAACCTGCCCCTGAACCGGATCCCCCACCTGCCTAAGGGCGTGGAGGGGGTCCTGGACCTGCGAGGCTCCCTGCTCCCCGTCATCAGCCTGAGGGTCCGCCTGGGGCTTCCCCTGGCAGGGGCCCCGGAGCCCGCCAACATCCTTGTCCTTGGGCTGGAGGGCAGCCGCATCGGCTTCCTGGTGGATCGGGTCATGTCCGTCCACACGGCCAGGGTGGAGGATCACACCCCCGCCAGTCCCCTCCTGGAGGGGCCGGAGGGAGCCTGGGTCAAGGCCTTCCTGCTGGTGGGCAAGGAGATCATCTCCCTCCTGGACGCCCACCTCATCTCCGCCATCGGAACCGTCCGCACCGCCGAGGGTGTCCTGCTGACCGACTCCACAGAGAAGCTCCTGGATGACGGGCTCAAGGAGCTCATCGCCCTGGCCCCCACCAAGACGGAGGTGGAGTCCACCCGCATCATCCCCCAGATGGAGGCCGCCATCGCCCACACCGAGGCCCAGATGGCCAAGGTGCTGGATCAGGTGGAGTCCATGCTGGTGAATACCGACCAGTCCTTCCACGCCCTCACCCGCATCAAGCAGGAGATCCGGCTGGGCCGTATGCGAAGCGCCGAGCCGGCCATCGCCGAGGCTGAGAAGATCGGCTCGGAGATCCAGGAGCAAGTCTTCGACCTCATCCAGACCATCCAGTACCAGGACATCGCCCGCCAGAAGCTGGAGCGGGTCCTCAGCCATCTGCGCGGCCTGCAGATGGTGGTGGGCACCAAGTTCCGGGATACCGGCAAGCACCTGCTCTGACCTGCTGCCGACGCACTCGCCGCCCTGGATTCCTCCCTCCGGGCGGCAGCTCTGTCTGAAGCGACCCTCCAGGTGAGGTAGGATCGAAAGACGGGGGCACGAATGCGCAGATGCCTCTCATGCAGAAGAGGATGAAGGAGTGCCCATGAAAGGCGAGTCCATCAAGTCCATCCTGGCCCGGCCGGAGGCCGGAGGCCAGGTCACCATCACCGGCTGGGCCCGGGCCGTCCGAGCCCAGAAGCAGGTGGTGTTCATCCAGGTGAATGATGGCTCCTGCCTGGCCAATCTGCAGCTGGTGGTCCCCCAGGGGCATCCCCAGTTCGAGCGCCTGGGACGCCTGAGCCAGGGTTCGGGCCTGAAGGCCAATGGCCTTCTGACACCCTCCACGGGCTCCGGACAGAAGTACGAAGTCATGGTGGAATCGGTCGAGGTCTTCGGCGAAGCCGACCCCACCTCCTATCCCCTGCAGAAGAAG
The DNA here is from genome assembly GCF_963677305.1 of uncultured Holophaga sp. Lineage (GTDB taxonomy): Bacteria > Acidobacteriota > Holophagae > Holophagales > Holophagaceae > Holophaga. The sequence continues at coordinate 579,644 of NZ_OY781925.1, read as the reverse complement.
CACCACAGCCTGGAGTTCCTCCGCGAGAGCGTGCCCCACCTGCGCCCCCGAACCCGCACCTTCGGAGCCGTCCTGCGGGTCCGCAACGTCCTGGCCCGGGCCATCCATGAGTTCTTCCAGGAGCGGGGCTTCCTCTGGGCCCAGACCCCCATCATCACCGCCTCCGATTGCGAGGGCGCCGGGCAGATGTTCAGGGTCTCCACCCTGGATCCGCTGAGCCCGCCCTGCCTGCCCGAGGGGGGTGTGGACTTCACCCAGGACTTCTTCGCCAAGCCCTCCTACCTGACGGTTTCCGGCCAGCTGGCCGGGGAGACCATGGCCCTGGCCCTCTCCAACATCTATACCTTCGGGCCCACCTTCCGGGCCGAGAACTCCAACACCACCCGCCATCTGGCCGAGTTCTGGATGGTGGAGCCCGAAGCAGCCTTCTATGACCTCCACGACAACATGGACCTGGCGGAGGACTTCCTCAAGCACCTCTTCCGCACCGTGCTGGACCATTGCCAGGAGGACATGGCCTTCTTCGCCGAGTTCGTGGAGAAGTCGGCCATCCAGACCCTGGAGGGCATCGTCAACAGCCCCTTCGAGCGGGTCACCTACACCGAGGCCATCAAGCTGCTGGAGCAGAGCGGCGAGGCCTTCGAATACCCGGTGAAGTGGGGCATGGACATCCAGACCGAGCACGAGCGCTACCTGGCGGAGAAACGCATGAAGCGGCCCGTGATCATCACGGACTACCCCAAGGACATCAAGGCCTTCTACATGCGCATGAACGACGATGGCCGGACGGTGCGCGGCATGGATGTGGTGGTGCCCCGCCTGGGCGAGATCATCGGCGGCAGTCAGCGTGAGGAGCGCCTGGATGTGCTGGAGGCCCGCATGGCCGAGATGGGCATCGACCCCGAGGGCTACAGCTGGTATCTGGACACCCGCCGCTTCGGCAGCGTGCCCCACTCGGGCTTCGGCCTGGGCTTCGAGCGCACGGTCCAGTTCGTCACCGGCATGGGCAACATCCGGGACGTCATCCTCTACCCCCGCACCCCCCGCTCGGCCTCCATGGGCTGAAACGGCAGGCGCCCTGGGGGGCTAGAGCTGCATGACATAGCCGCTCAGCCCCGTCAGCGCCTTCCGGAGGGGCAGCTCCTGACCCTCGGCCTCCAGGGTGATCCAGAAGGTGTAGCTGATGTACTTGCCGTTCCGCCTGGACTCCGGCACCCGGTCCCCCTGGGGCTGGGGCGGCAGGAGCTCCGCAATGAGCCCTGCCACTGCGGCGGGATCCAGGCCCTCTGCAAGCCCCACCACCTTGAGGGGGACCCGTGTGGGATAGTCGATCTGGGGACGGGGACAGCTTTCCATGCTCTCCATTGTAGTGGGCTCTCCCCGATTGACCGCTTCAGACCTGAGGACTAGTCTTTTCCATAATCCACTCAAAAGGCCACTCATGTTTCCTCTGTCCGAGAACCGGGCCGGTGCGCGCGCCGCCGAGCACTTCCAGGTCATCCTGGATTCCGTTCAGGACGCCATCCTGGTGCTGGACTGTGCAGAGGGGCGCTTTCTCGACGCCAACCGGCGCTCCTCCGAGCTCCTGGGCTATGGAAGGGAGGAGCTGGCGGGCATGGACCTCGCCCAGATCAGCTTCGGGCTCTCCCCCTTCTCCGGAGTCGAGGCCGAGGTGCTCGTCCGGGAGGCGGCCCAGGGGGAGGCGATCATCCGTGAATGGCTCGTGAGGGATCGCCATGGACGCCTCTTCTGGGTAGAGATGAATCTCCTCCGCACGGATATCGCCGGTGTGGAGCGGATCCTCCTCACCGCCCGGGACATCAGCGAGCGCAAGCGCACGGAGAGTGAGCACTCAGCCCGGCTCAAGCGGGCAGAGTCGCTCAACGCCGTCTCCCTCGCCCTTGCCGGGGCCGGTCCCGACTACGAGTCCGCCCTTGCCCTCATGGCCCACTACCTGGCGGTGCAACTGGGGGACCTCTGCCTGCTCCAGATCCTGGACGGCAACGGGTTTCTGACCCCCCTGGCCTTGAGCCAGTCCTACCTCGACGGGGACAGGCTCCTGCCGGCGATGGGCAGCCTCCCCTCCCAGGCTCCGGAGCAGACATCCTTGGCCGAGGTGGTCCACCCGGGGCGGCCCCTCTCGCTGCACGACCCCGAAGGCCGTGAACCCCGGGAGGCCGTCGGAGAACCCTTCCATCCCTACTTCGACCACTACCGCATCCACAGCCTGCTGGCCGTCCCCATGCGCTTCCAGGACCAAGTGATCGGCACCATCCTCCTGGCCAAAGGGGGCCCGCAGAGGGCCTACACCCTTGAGGACCAGGCCATGCTGCAGAGCCTGGCCGACCGCACGGCCCTCACCATCACCAACGGGCGCCTGTACCGGGAGAACCTCCGCCAGGCCGAGGAACTGCGCAGGGTCAATGCGGACCTGGAAAGGCGGGTCGCCGAGCGCACTGCCGAACTGGCCGAGGCCAACGAGCAGCTCCGGCTGCTGGCCACGACCGACGGACTCACGGGATTGGCCAACCGCCGCCACTTCGATGCCGTCCTGGCAGCGGAGCTGAGGCGGGCCTGCCGGGAGGAGCGGGGCCTCTCCCTGATCCTCTGTGATGTGGACTTCTTCAAACGCTACAACGACCACTATGGGCATGTGGCGGGAGACACCTGCCTGCAGGCCGTGGGCCAGATCCTCCGCACGATCTTCCGCAGGGCCAGTGAACTCCCGGCCCGTTACGGTGGTGAGGAATTCGCAGTCATCCTCCCCGGCGCGGGGCCCGACCATGCCCTTCGGGCCGCAGAGAAGTTGCGGGCGGCGGTGGAGGCGAAGGGCATCCCCCACGCCAACTCCGAGGTCTCCGGAGTGGTGACCCTCAGTGTGGGTGTGATGTCCTGCATGCCCGACCCCGCCACCCAGACCTCGGACCTCCTGGCCCAGGCCGATGCCGCCCTCTACGCCTGCAAGCAGGGTGGCCGTAACCGGGTGGGCGACCTGCCCGCCTGCTAGTGCCCTAGCTGAGGGTCTCCCAGACCAGGTCGAAGTAGCACATGTTCAGGATGGGGTAGCTGTCCGTACCCAGCCCCGCGACCCGCAGCCGATGCAGGGCACCCCCCATGCCGGCGGCCTCCACGGTCAAAGGTTCCGGGAACACGGGCCGGGTCACCTCGCTCCGGTCCAGCTCGATCTCCCAGGTGTAATAGGTGCGACCCATTTCATTGCGGCACTCGGCCTCCAGAGTCCGGCCCCCCATGCGGGCACTGACCCGGAGGGGTGGGGTCCCCTGGGGGGGGACCAGGTAGAAGCTCACCTTGCCCTTGACCGAAGCCAGGGCCCAGAAGGCGAGCCCCCCCTCCCGGAAGCGTTGGAGGCTCTTGGGGGGGATGTTCTCCAGGGGAGAATAGTTGACGGTGGTCTTCGGCCCTTTGCAGCCCGCCAGCACCAGGACCGGGACCAGGAGGAGGCTAGAGCTCCGCATTGAGGGCCTCGATGCTGCGCGCCATCTCGAAACGGGCCCTCCCCAAGAGGCCGTCCCGGCGCATGACCAGCACCAGGCTGCACTGTTCATCGGCCCCCATCATGAGGATCCAGTGACGGTCCGTGCAGAAAGCCACCTGCTCCACCTCCCCGCGGTCGAAGTCCTCCATGGCCTGCTGGAGATGGCGCTTGACCACATTCCGGTAGGCGCCCAGGAGCTGGAGGGCATCATTGGAGACCTCCAGGGTGCGGCTCGCAATGGGATCGCCATCCTTGTCATTGAAGGTCACCGCGATGGCTTCCGGCACTCTCTCGATCAGATTGTCCAGAATTTCCTGGAAGGACATCTCGCGCTCCGGGTGAATTGGCAACATGATGACCTGGAATGGGAACTGCAACAACCTTCCCAGCAGAATCCGTGGGCGGACAGCCCGCATCCTGATGAAAATGGAACCATGTCCAACCCGCCTCGCACCGTGCCTCAGACCCCCCTGGACACCCTGAGGGTGATCCTGTCCGGCTTCTCGGAGGGGGACACCGGCTTCCAGCCGCGCCTCAACCAGCTGGTCCAGCGACTCCAGAAGCAGGCTCTGCCCTCCCTGGGGGGGCGGCTGGCCCAAGCTGGCTCGCCCAAGGGCCTAAAGCGGGCCATCTATGCCCTGGTGCAGCGGTACGACTGGCCGGACTGGACACCCTGGCTCATCAAGGGACTCCTGCAGGAGAACGACCTGGGAGTCTTCGACGAGGGGTGTGCTGCCCTGGGCAGCCTCGCCATCCGGGACGCCCATCAGGGTCTTGAGAAGCTTTTGGCGGCCCGGAGCGACCCCAACCGCAAGGTGATCCTGCAGCGGGAGCTCGCCCAGTACACCCCCCAGCAGCCCCTGCCCTACTACCTCGGGCGCCTGCAGGAGGGACAGGGCAACCCCCGGCTGGCCCTCCAGGGGGCCCGTATCCTTGCCGCCACCGGTGAGGAGGACGCCATCCGGGGCCTCATCGGCGCCTATCAGGGGGGGGATGCCGTCACCCGTCGGCTCGCCCTGCGGATCCTCGCATCCTTCGGCGCCTCGGACTTCATCCTCGGCACCCTCCAGGAGGGGCTGGCCGAGTTCCTCGACCTCCAGCAGGTCCTCCAGCTCCTCCGGGGCTTCCGCGGCATTCCCCGGAATACCGTCCGTGCGACCCTCTTCGAACGCCTGGGGGAGCTCTTCTCACCCCGGGCCCAGAGTGCGGTGCGGACTCTCCAGCAGGCGGAAGCCGTGGACGAGGAGCTGCTCCTCCCGGCCATCGACACCCTGAAGGCCCTGGAGAATGGCTGGCTGGAGCACTTCGTCCTGGAGGCGGCCTCCCATCTGGCCCTGGGCAAGGTGGCGAGGTACTCGGCCTTCGAGTCCGAGACGGTGGAAGCGGCCGAGAGCCGCCGTGAGGAACTCAACCCTTCCCTGGACCAGTGCGCCGAGCTCCTCGCCTTCCTGGTGGACCGAGGCGACCTCCCGCTCGATCAGGCCCTGCCCCCCCTGCACAGGCTCTTCCAGGAGCAAGCCGGGAGTCAGGCGGCGGCCTACGCCTATCTCCGTCTCCTCCCACCCGAGGCCACGGAACGGCTGGACGAGGTCCTGGCCGAGGCGGACATCGAGCGCCGCATGGCCTGCCTGGACGCCCTGGGCACCCGGGAGGAGGACGGCCTGACGCCCTTCTTCCTCCGGGCGGCGCAGGACCCCATCATCGAGGTCGGCCAGAAGGCCATCCACCACCTCGGCAAGCTGCCCTCCAGCCTCCCCCGGCTCCTGGAGATGTTCCACTCCAGCCAAGTGGAACAGATCCGCAAGGCCATCCGGGTCTTCGGGGAGAACCGTCCCCTGGCCGCCGCCGAGCCTCTGCTGGAGTTCATCCAGAAGGAGAGCCGGGACAGCCTGGTCCTCGAGGCCGTGGAGGCCCTCTCCGGCATCATCTACCAGCCCGCCGCCCCGGTCTATCTGCAGCTCCTCCATGATGGCCAGCCCCTCAACCTCCAGATCGCCCTGGCGGAGGCCCTGGGTCGCCTGCACACCCCCGAGGCCTCCCTCGGCCTCCTGGCCAAGGCCCCCATCCTGAAGGCGGCCCCTGTCCTCATCCTCTGCCTGGAGGGGGCCCTGAAAGCCTTCCCCAGCTTCACCGAGCCCTTGCCCATGGAGCAGCTTGAGGCCCTCATGCAGCTGCTGGATCGCTGCTGCGATGAGCGGGAGGGGGAAGGCAACCGGCTCCGGGCCATGGTCGCCATGGAGGGGCTCCATGTCTTCAGCCAGGGCACCTACGAGCGGCTGAAGGACCGCTTCGCGGACTTCCTCTCCGAGATGCGGCTCAAGGAGGTCTGGGACAAGGACAACAACGACCGCATCGCCGCCCTCATCAAAGAGCTTTCCCGCCGGGGCGAGAGCCTCCGAACCCTCGCCCAGCATGAGCAGGGGATCCTGACCCGCCTCCAGCAGATCCCCCCCAAGGGCCCCCAGCGCGCCGAAGCCCTGCTGGCCCTGCGGGAAGCCCTGAACTCCCCCGAGCTCATCCTCCGGACCGAGCTGGGAACCCGGATCGCAGCATGGACTCGCGACGAACTGGACAATCCGGTCAACGAGTGGCGGGAGATCGCCCACATCTGCGAGATCGGCGGCCTCACCCGCCAGCAGGAACTGGTGGAGGTGATCCGCCCCATCTTCCAGCGAGCCACGGGCCTCGGGCTCAAGAGCGCCACCCGAAAGGCCCTCCTCGACCTGGGACTCTCCGAGGAGGATCTCCTCCGGCATGCCCCCATCCACTCGCTGCTGGTCCTGGAGCCCAGCAGTTTCTTCCGCAAGCGCCTCGTCCAGGCCCTGGGGGCTTTCGAAGTGCGGGAGTGCGGGAACCGCCAGGAGGCTGAAGCCGCCCTCCGATCCCAGCCCGTCGACCTCCTGCTGACCGAGTCCGCCGACGCGGAGGGAGAGCTCTCTTCCTGGATCGAAGCACAGTGGGACCAGCGCCGGATCCAATACGCCCTCCTCTCCACTGCCACCCGGGATGCGGGCCCCCTGGCCGACAGCCCCTGGGTCCTTGGCGCCCTCTTCAAGCCTTATCCCCTTGATCAGCTCCTCAAGATCCTGGAATCATGAGGCTTTCACATCTCCCCCGAGTGATAGGCTAGGCACAATCAGTAATCGAGGCCCCTCATGTCCACCCCCCCATGGAGCACCAGCGCAGTCTTGGCCCTCCTTCTGGGGGTAACCCCTCTGGGGGCCCAGGGCGGAGCGGACTTGGCAGAGCGGCTCTTCCGGTCGGGAGAGCGCGCCTACTCCGCACAGTCCTACGCAGAGGCTCTCGAGACCTGGAACCAGCTCATCCAGCAGGCCCCTGAGTCCCCCTTCGCCGCCGAGGCCCTGCTCCGCGAGGCCAGGTACCACGCCCAGGTGGAGCACCGGCCCGAACTGGCCCTTCCCCTCCTTGACAGCCTCCGGAAGGACCACCTGGACAGCCCGGCAGCACCTGATGGACTGCTTCTGAGAGGCGAGATCCTGGCCGCCCGTAGCCAGGGCCCTGAGGGACTCAAGGAGGCCATCGCCGAGTTCCACCGGGTGAGCGACCTCTTCCCCGACCACCCGGCGGCCCTCGCAGCCCAGCTGGACCTCGGCCTGGCCTACCGCCGCCAGGGTTCACCGGCACGGGCCCTGAGCCATTTGCGGACCGTCCTCCAGGCCGACCCCCACTCCCCCCTGGCAGCCCGGGCAGGGCTCGAGATGGCGGCACTCCTCGACCAGGAGGGCGACCTCCAAGGCTGCCTGCGGGTATTCCAGGGCGTCAGGGAGGGGGCTCCCGGGACCCCCGAGGCTGAAGAGGCCGCCTGCCAGATCCTCCTGCGGGTCCGGCAGCGCCTCCAGAGACCTGCCCTCCGGTCCACGGGCACCTGGCCCGAGGGGCGCCAGAAGTGGCTGAACACCCCGACCCTCCTGGCCTTCGATTCAACAGATAAATTATTTATTTATCAGGATGACACCCAGCTCTCCTGCCTGGAAGGGGGACAGCTCAAGCCCGCTGGCCCCCCCGTCCGGGGCGTGCGTGCTGTCCTCTTCCCCGGCCCCTGGCAGGTCTCCACCAAGAGCGGTCTGGTGAAGGATGCCCACAGCGCTCTCCCCCTCCCACCCGACATCTCCCCCACCGGGGCTATCAGCGACGAGTGGGGAAGCCTCTGGATCTCCGATGGCCGCAAGGGCGGCCTCCTGGTACTGCCCCTCCAAGGTGAGCCCCGGACCCTTCCCGCCCCCCCCTTGGTTGGACTGGCCCCCCAGCCCCTGGGCGGGGCCGTGGGGGCCTCCGATGCCAACCGATCCCTGATCTTCTTTGACGACAAGGGCGGGACACGGATCACCATCCCCTATGGGCAGGGCCTCCCGACCCCCTTCCGCAACGTGCTGGCTCTGGCCACGGACGCTGCCGGGCATGTGGCCGCCCTGGTGGACGGCGATTTCGAGGGAATCGTCCTCTGGGGACCCGATGGGACCCTCCTCCGGGCCGCCACCTACAAGACCCTGGGCATCTCGGGGCGCTTCCGGGGCATCGCCCTGGACCGCAAGGGGGGCATCCTCCTGGCCGACCGCACCAATGACCTCCTGCTCCGGATCGAATGACATGAGCCGCCTTCTTCCCCTGAGCCTCCTCGCCCTCGGACTCCTCACCAGCACGGGGCTCCGCGGGCAGGATCCGGCCATAGGGGACGCCTTCAGCGCCGCCAAGGCTCAGTGGGCCAACCAGGGGGACCGGGAGGGGGCGAGCACCCGCTTCGAGGCCATCATCGCCACCCTAGGCCCCAAGGGGGCGGCCCTGCTGCCCGAAGAGCGGACCATCCTCTGTGTGAGCTACAACTGGCTGGCGGTGCTTGAGGATCGGGTGCCCGCCAAGCGGCCGCAGGCTGTGCAGCACCTGGAGGCCATCCTGGACCTGGACCCCGCCTTCGAGCTCGACCACAGCCTCACCAACACCCGGCTCTCGAACGCCTATGAAAGCGCCCGCAGTGCCCGCTTCGCCAAGGTCTCCCTGTCCCTGGCCCCGGAGGGGGGCCGTCTGAGCCTCGACCGGGTACCTCTTGTGCCCAGAGCGACCCTGTACCTGCCACCCGGCCAGCATGTGCTCGCCTACGCAAGGCCGGGCTACACCCCCAGGGAACTGGCCCTGGCCCTCGAGGCCAAGGCCAGCAAGGCGGTGGAGCTGAGCCTCGAGCGGAGCTCCTCGACCCTGAAGATCTACACCTCGCCCATCGGCGCCGAGGTCCTGCTGGACGGCCAGCCCGCGGGCAGCACCCAGGGTCAGGCCTCCGCAGGACTGGCCGATCTGGCGGCCAAGGCCGGCATTCCCCTGGCGGAGCTCAGTGATGCCCTGATCCTGGATGGCTTCAAGCCCGGCCCCCATCGGATCGAAGTCAAGGCCCCCTGCCACCGTCCCCGCCTCTTCGACCTGGACCCCTCTTTCTCGTCTCCCTTTGCCGATAACACCCTGGAACCCGTCCGCCTCGAGGCGGCCAGGGGCACCCTGACGGTGAACTCCGCCGCCCCGGGGGGGGTGCTCTTCCTGGATGGGCACAGCCAGGGGCCCCTGCCTGTCCGGGAGCTGCCGATCTGTCCTGGCACCGTGGAGCTCCGCGTGGACTTCCCTGAGGGGAGCTGCACCCGGCGGGTGGAGATCAAGGACGCCCAGACGACCACCCTCCAGGTCCGCCCCCACCCCCGCCTCGTCTTCCTCGGCGTCGAAGGTTCCGTCCCCGACCAGGCACGCCTCACCCGCCTCCTCCAGGACCTGGGCACGCAGCTCACCCAGGTGGGCTTCATCCCGGCCCGGGGAGAGGAGGGGCCAGGGGCCGCCCTGGCCAGAGTCAAGGAGGAGCACAGTGCCGAGCTCACCCTGAGCGCCCGCCCCGTCCCCGGTGATCCCCAGGTGGACCTGGTGCTCTCCACCCTGGATGGGCCCAGCGAGACCCTCCGGATCAAGCCCCTGGACCAGGACCCCCTGGCCCCCCTGGTGGCCCGCCTCAACGGGATCCCGAGCCTATCCGAGCCCTGGACGGGACTCACCCTCCTCGACGTCCCGGGAGAGCCCGGGCCCTGGGTCCTAGAGGCCACCCCAGAGGCTCTGAAGGCCGGAGTCCGGCTCCATGAGGCCATCACACAGGTTGATGGCCAGGCGGTCGGCAGCGTCGCGGCCTTCCGGCAGGTGCTCCGACAGGTGGCCTCCGGAGGCAGGGCCACCCTGGGTCAGGGTGCCACCTCCTGCCAAGTCCAGGTCACCCTGGCTCCCCTGAGCCTGCCCCTGCAGGCACCGGAGATCTGCTATCCCCTCATGCTGGTGGAGCTCCGCCTGCAGCTCGCAGCCGAACGGGGGGATGCCGCAGGCTTCGCCATGCTCAACCTCGCCCGGACCCACATGCACTTCCGCCAGTACGGGAAAGCCCTGCAGGCCCTCCGGGAGGCCAAGGTCCAGGCCACCCAGGGGGTCAGCCAGGGCACCATCGACTTCAACCGGGGCCTCTGCCTGAGCGCCCTCGGTCCCGCCTATACCCAGGAGGCCGCCGAGGCCTTCCGGCAGGCAGCCAAAGCCACCGGCGCGACCCTGCTCTCTCCCGAGGGCCCCTCGGCCAGTCGGGCCGCCACCCGCATGCTTGAAACCCTGACGCCCTGAACATGAGGTGCCCCATGCACACGCACAGATCCCCCTCCCAGGCCGGCGAAGGCAAGATCGGCTGCCTGGTCTCCCTGGTCATCCTGATCATCCTGGGCGCTGCTGCCTATAAGATCGGACCGGCCTACCTGAACCGGAACTCCCTGGTGAGCGCAGCAGAGGACAACGCCTTCCGTGCCGGGGTGATGCGGAAGGAGGGCGTCGTCAAGATGCTCCGGGCCAAGGCCTCAGACATGGACATGCCCGAGGCCCTGGAGCCAGGGGCCATGGTGGTGGATGTCCAGACCCGCAACACGAACGGCCTCAATGAGGGAACCTGCACCATCCGCCTCAAGTTCACCCAGAAGGTCGACCTCTACGGGATCTACACCTTCGAACTGGAGACCGACAAGCAGATCAGCAAGCCCTTCATGGACGCCCGGTAGTTCCCGTGCCCGAGCTCGCCGCCTCCTGGCTGGGCTCCTGGGAGGCCCCCTGGAGGCCCCGGGGGCGCCGCTGGGGGGATGCGGCCTGGGCCCTGGGCGCCCTCTCGCAGGCCTGGCTCCTGGGAGGACGGGAGGGACGCTGGCCCCTGGCCAGATGGCAGGCGGGGCCCCGCCCCGGCCCCTGGGACGGGACCTGGGCGCAGCAGCCCGATCCCCGCTGGGTCGCCCTGCTGCGCCATGGCACCCCCCAGGCCGATCCAGCCCGGCCCCGGCAGCGGGAGGGAGAGCTCGAGGCCTGGTGCTGGGCCGAGCTCCTGGAGGGGCGCTCCGAGGCCTGGTGGGCCCGGGCACCCCTCCTGCTGGACCCGGTGGAGTGCATCCGCTGGCTGCCCTGGCTGGGGGCCATAGACCCGCAAGGGCAGCTCCAGGTCCCCCCCTTTGTGGAACACCTCCTGCCCGAGGGCGTCTGCCGACTGCCTCCGGGCTGGTGGAGCCGCCTCCTGTCAGGGCTGGACGGGAAAGGGCGGCTGCTCCCCTCCGGCAGCCTGCCCCCGGGGCCCCCCTGGGAGCTCCTCCTGGCGGAGGAGGGCCGCCTCCTGGAGCCCTTCCTCCTGCACCCCCTGCCCCCCGTCCTGGAGGCCTACCGGGAGGCCCCCTGGCTGCAGGAGCTCCCCGGGGACCGCTGGGTCATCGATCCCCGGCTCCGAGCCTGGGGTCGGGGCAGGGGCCTCCCTGAGCCCCCGGGGGGCCTCGCCTTCGGCGCTCCGACCCCGCCCCTGATCCAGGCCATCCTCCGGGGGCAGACCCCGGAGCACTCCTGGCAGCGCCCCATCCAGGCGGACCTGGCGGGCACCCCGGCAGAGCTCCCCCCGCCCTCAGGGGACCCGACCCTGGACCGCCTGCGGATGCGCTGGGGCGGGACGCCGGCGCCGGCCTCCCCGGGCTATCCCCCCTGGGGATGCCGGGCCCATCCCTGTAGCGACCCCTTCCACTGGATGGCCGAGGGACGGCGGGCCTTTCTGGATCGTGACCTGGAAGGCGCTCTTCGGGCCTTCACCCTGGCCCACGCCCACTTCCATCGACTGGAGAGCCCCCTCTGGGCCGGGCGGGCCGCCGCCAACGCCGGCAGCACAGCCCTCTTCTGGGGGGACCTCCCGGCCCTGGAGGCGTGGCAGAAGGCCGCCGGCCCCCAGCCGGAGCCCTTCCAGACCTACGACCGGGCTCTCCTGAAAGCCTGCCGGGGAGACTGGAAGGGGGCTTCCCCCCTGCTGGAGTGCCTGCGGGAGGAGCACCCAGACTTCGAACCCATCTGGGTGCTCAGGGCCCACCAGGGACTCTGGACCGGTCAGACCCGGCTCATCGAGGAGGCGTTGCCCCGCCTCTCCCCCAGCAGCTTCCGTTGTCTGCTGGAGGCCTTCCTGGCCGGGGACTTCGCCCGGGGACTCCCCGACCTGGATGCAGAGGAGGCGCTCCAATGGGCCTATCTCAGACTCATCCGGGGGTATGGCAGCCCCGCCCATTTCTGGGCGCTCTGGGAGGGCTGCCCCAGCCAGCTCCTCCGCCTGGAGCTCGGCCTGGGCCTCCTCCAGGGGCGCCCGGAGGAGAGAAGCGCCGGGAAGCTCCTCAAGCTTCAAGCCCTTGCGGACCGATCCCGCTCGGGGATCCACTTGGCCAAGCTCAAGGGCCTCTGGCCCCAGGCCCCCACCCCGACCCCCCTGGACCCCAGGGACGCCCTGGAGACCTGGCTGGCCAGCCGCCGCCATCCCACCTGGATCTGCTGGGAGGGCGGGGCCCTGGGTCAGGGGGAGCGCCCCCCGGAGCCCCTGCTCGCCCGCCTCCTGGATCCGGGTGCGTCAGCTCCCGGCATGGCCGGGGACCGGGTCTGGTGGAGCTGGCCCCTCCACTGGGATGGCAGCCGGGTGGGCACGGCCCTCGTGGGCCTCCCTCAGGAGGGCGACCCCGGCGGGCTCCGCGCCGTGGAGATCTCGGCCCCTTGGGTGGCCCGGCTCAGGCCGGCATCGCCCGCCCCGGCACCCCTGACCCTGCGCCTGCTCTCGGATGGCTCCGAGCCCCTGGCAACCGCCCTGCGGGAGCTGGCCCGGGTGGCCCCCAGCACCCTGCCGGTCCTCATCCAGGGCCCCAGCGGCTCAGGCAAGGAGCTGGCGGCCTGGGAGCTGCACCGGCTCTCCCAGCGGAGGGGTCCCCTGGTGCCCGTGAACTGCGCGGCCTTCGCCGAGGGCCTTCTCGAGAGCGAGCTCTTCGGCCATGTGCGGGGCGCCTTCACCGGGGCCGACCGGGACCGGAGGGGGGCCATCGAGCAGGCCGAGGACGGCACCCTTTTCCTGGACGAGATCGCCGACCTCTCGCCCCGGCTCCAGTCCCTCCTGCTCCGGGTCCTCCAGGAACGGGAACTGCGCCGGGTGGGGAGCGAGCGGAGCCGGAAGGTGGATGTGCGCTTCGTGGCAGCCACCCACCGGGACCTGGAGCAGCTCAGCGCGGAGGGCCGCTTCCGCTCTGACCTCCTCTTCCGGCTCCAGGGCACGGTCATCCCCCTGCCCTCCCTGGAGGCGCGGCGCCATGAGTTCCCCTTCCTGGTGCCCCACCTGGTGGCCCAATTGGCCCAGGAGCACGGCCTGCCCTGCCCGGTGCTGGCTCCGGGCCTCCCCAGGGCCCTGGCGTCCCGCCCCTGGCCGGGCAACTTCCGCCAGCTCCAGCACGCCCTGGCCCGGGCCATCCTCCGCTGCGGGCAGGGCCCCCTGCAGCCAGAGCACTTCCCCGAGCTCCTGGAGCCCCTTCCCGAGCGCCCCGGGACCTGGGTCAGCGCCACCCAGGAGTTCCAGCGCCGCCTCCTCCTGGACCGGCTCCTGAGGAACAGCTTCCAGGTGAGCGAGACCGCCGAGGACCTGGGCCTCACCCGCCCGGCCCTCTATGCCGCCGCCCGCCGCACCGGTCTCGATCTGGTGGCCGAGCGGATCCGCTGGGAGGGGGGCGACCCCCTTCAGGAACACCCGCGCTGAGCCAGTCCTCTCAGCCGCTCCTCCACCCGGTGGATGCAGGGCCCCCATCCCAGGGCGGCAACGGCGTGCATCCGCCCGGCCCGCCCCCGCTCTGCGGCCTCCTCCGGGTGCTCAAAGGCCCGACGCAGAGCCGATACCAGAGCCTCCTCATCGGGCTCCTCCAGCCAGAAACCCGCTGCTGAGGGCAGCATGCCATCCACACTCAGCATGGGAAGCCGCATGCTCGGCAGCAGGTAGGCCGCCTCCGGGGGCACGAAGTCCCGGGAGGCCCCAGCAGCCGTCACGATGAGCGGCAGGCCCGAGGCCATGGCCTCGGCGAGGGGCAGCCCGAAGCCCTCCCCCCGGTAGGGCAGCACGAAGGTCTGGCAGCTCCGGTAGAGGGCCGCCACCTCCGCCTCCCCCAGCACCTCGTCCAGGTACTCGATCTCCGGCGCCTGAGGGTCCTCGGCCATGCGGGCCAGCTCTACATCCAGCTCCGAACCGGGATAGATCGGTCCAGGGAAGCCCTTGATCACCAGGCAGACCCCATCCGTCCGGCGGAAGGCCCGTACATAGGCCCTCAGGAGGATGTCGATGCCCTTGCGCCGGATGGTGCCCCCCAGGAAGAGAAAGCGGAAGGGCTTGCGGGTCCGCAGGGGGAAGCTGGGCCCATCGGGGCTGAAGCGCACCGGATCCACCCCGTGAGGCACCACCACCACCTTGGTCTCCGGGATGCCACTCCGCACATAGCCCTCGCGCACCGCCTCCGTGGGCACCCAGATCTCGTCCACCTGCTCCCGCATGGGCCGCACCCAATCCTCCGGGATCCCCCCGAACTCCCAGGGTTGAACCATGACCCAGGCCCCTTCCCGAGGGGGGACGAAGCTCGGGGGCCACTGGTGACGGACATGCACCTTCGCTGGACGTCCCAGATCGCACCGCTCAAGGGAATGGCCCCCGGCCTCCTCCTCGGGCAGCACCAGGCTGAGGGCCACCTGTCCCCCCTCCATGAGCCCCTGGACCAGGGTCCGGTTCACCCCGGCCAGACTGTGGGCCGCCAGGATCGCCCCCTCCCAGACCACGGGAATGGGCTCGCCGGGCTCCAGGGGCAGGTCCTCGCCGGTGAGACGCAGGCTGGGCACCCTGGGCCCGGGCGATGCGAGCCTCGGCACTGCGGAATCCGCCACTGGGACCCCGGCCCGGATCTCCTCCAGGCGTTTCACCAGCAAGGGCGCGATGCGGTCCCAGTCCCATTCCTTCACCATGGCCTCGCGGGCCCGGCGTCCCAGCCTCCTTCCCTCTTCCGGGAAGGCGGTGGCCCGCCGCAGGAGTTCCACCAAGTGGGTCTGGCTGGGCCGGGCCCAGCGCTGGAAGAGGTAGGCGTCCTGCTCCTCCCGCTCGTCCACTAGCTCCAGACCCTCGAGGTCCAGGAGCCAGGCTGTCTCCTCATCCATGAAGTCCAGGTGTCCCCCCCAGCGGGTGGCGATGACCGGAAGTCCGGAGCTCATGGCCTCCATCAGGGGCCGACCCCAGCCCTCCCCCCGTGAAGGGGCCACGTAGACATCGGCCGAAGCATAGAGGCGCGGCAGCTCCGCCTCGGCCAGCTGCTCCCCGAGGACCCGGATGGGAGCGCAGTCCGACCGGCTGCGGCCCAGGGTAGCCAGAAAGTCATCGATGCGCGCCTCCACCCATGCACCGGCATCCCCCTCCACCTGCTGGGGCGGGTGGCAGCGCAGGAGCAGCTCAACCTCATCGCCAGGCCCGAAGGCCTCCGCCCAGGCCCCCAGGAGGAGGTCCCAGCCTTTGCGGAAGCTCCACTCGAAGACCGCCAGGAAGGCGAAGCCCCGGCGATCCAGGAGGGGCTCCAGACCGGGCCTGAAGCGCGCCGTATCCACCCCCTGGGGCATCCGCAGAATGGGCACCCGCACCCCCGCATCCCGGAAGGTGTCCACATTGAAGAAACTGGGCACCCAGAGCTCGTCCATGGCGCTGCAGCGGGCCAGCCAGTCCTCCGGGAGGCTGTCGGTCTCGAAGGTGGTCCGTCCCACCTGGTACCCGCTCCCCGAGCGCAGCAGCCCGGGGGCAGGACGGCAGTGGACCGTGATCTCCGCCCCCCAGGGACGATCCAGCTGGCGCAGGAAGAGCTCCCGCAAGCCCGGTTCCAGACTCGCCATGAAGGCCATGGAGTGGCGCCCCGTGCCCTTCACCGCAGGGCACCATCCGGCTTCCTCCAGAGCCAGGAGGAAGGCCCGGGCCTCGCTGGCGTAGCCGCTGGGATCGAAGAGGGGCGAGGCCCAGTTCAACCTTGCCCGGCAGCGTGTGCCCACTTCAGCGGGCGGCTCCTGCAGGCAGGTCTCCCAGGCCGCCAGGGTTCGCTCCGCCACCCGCTTCCAGGTGAAGGCTGCCGCCCGTTCCAGCCCTCTGGTCACGAGATCCCGGCGAAGCTCCGGATCCCCGCTCACCCTCAGGAGGGCGTCGGCCGCCCCCTGGACATCGTCCACCCGGACCACGAGGGCGGCATCCCCGACCACCTCTGGGAGGGCGCCCCCGTCCGAGCAGATGACCGGGCAGCCCGCCGCCATGGCCTCCAGCACCGGAAAGCCGAAGCCCTCGCTCCTGGAGAGACAGAGGAGGGCTGAGGCAGCCCCGTAGAGGGCCAGGAGCTCACCATCCTCCAGGTGGCCCGTGAAGCGGACGAGCCCGCCCAGCCCCGCCGCCTCCAGCTCCCGACGCAGGAACTCCCCGCGGGCATTGAGCAGCCCCGTCACCGCCAGTTGGAGGGGGCGCTCCGCCTGCACCCGCAGAACCGCCTTCAGCACCGTCTCGAAGTTCTTGTGGGCGTCCGGGGAACCCACGAAGAGGGCGAAGTCCGCGCCGAGCCCCAGCCGATCCCGCAGACCTGCCAGATCCGAAGCCCGGGCACCGCTCCGGTTGAGCCCCGCCCCCACCACCCGCAAACGGACCGAGGGGACCTCCAGCGCCTCCCCCAGCTCCCGGGCAGTGAAGCTTGAATTGCAGAGGAAATGGGCCCCGGAGGTCTTCCAGAGCTCCAGACGGGCCAAGTAGGCTGGCCAGCCGGTGCCCATCTGCTCCCGGTACCAGGTGAGGGGAATGAGATCATGGAAGAGGGCCGTGACCCGCGGCTCCGAGAAGAACCCGAGGGGAGAGGCATAGCCCGCCTGGAGTCCCATGGGGTCCGGCACATGAACCAGGTCAAAGCTGCCGGGCAGGTACACCCTCTCGGGCATCCAGGTCAGGTCCAGCCCCGCAAAGCGGGCCGCCCAGGCCGCATCCGGCGCAGCACTGCCATGGACACCCACCAGCCGGAGGCGGCCCCGCTCCCCGTTCAGGCGGGCCAGGGCCTCCAGGTGGTGCAGGGCGTACTGCCCGATCCCCCGGGCGGCGGAGTGGGGGTCGGCAAGGGTGCGGAGGTCGAAGGCGATGAGGGGCGCCGACATGGGGTCACGCTCAACGGGTGCTGCGGAAGAGGGCCAGGGAGCGTTCCAGGCGAGCGTACAGGGGATGGGGCGCGGCCTGGGGGCTATCGAGATCGATGATCTCGCCACCCTCCCGGGTCCAGGTGCTGATCTCGCCCTCGTCCTCCACCAGCATCACGTCCGCGAAGGTGGTATGACCCGCCTTGGACATGAGGTAGAGGACATCCTGCCCCAGGCGCTCCCGAGCCGGCTCCGGCGCCTGGAGTCCCAGTACCACGGGGTCGCCGGGCTGGAAGGCGTGGGCATAGGCAAGAAGAGTCCGGGCCCAGTCCGCCCTGCTCAGATCCGGGGTGAGAAGGAAGAGGCAGCGGGGGAGTTCTCTGGGCGGCCCAGACCGTCGCTGGAGACGCCGGGGGACGGAGACCCTGAGCTGGGCGAGTCGCTCCAGGACCTTGGCACTGCCCCGCTCCCAGCCCAGGCTGGTCTCCGCATGGCTCCGGGCCAGCTGTCCCTTCAAGGCCGTGGTCCCGGGGTTCCGGCGGGCCTCCTGGAGGGCCTCCACCAGAGCCTCCTCAAGGGGCTCCTCCAGCCAGAAACCACAGGGGGCCGGACGGAGGCCATCCACGGTCGGAATGGGGCGGGTCTCGCTGGGCAGAAGCCAGGCGCAATCCGGGGGTACGAAGTCCGAACTGGGCCCCTTGGCGGTGGTGATCACCGGCAGCCCAGAGGCCATGGCCTCCGCCAGGGGGAGCCCAAAGCCCTCGCCACGGTAGGGCAGCACCAGCACCTGGCAGGCGCGATAGAGGGCGGCGATCCCCGCCTCGTCCAGGGAGCTGTCCAAGTACTCGATGCCCGGTGCCCCGGGGTCCTGTCGGAAGACCTCCAAGGCCTCGGCGAGATCCGAACCTGGGTAGACGCCACCCGCCTGGCCCTTGATGACCAGGGTGACCTCATCCCTGGCCCGGAAGGCCCGGGCATAGGCCCTCAGCAGGATGTCGATGCCCTTGCGGTGTATGGTCCCCCCCACGAAGAGGAAGCGGAAGCCCTTGACCCCCGGCAGGGGCAGGGTCGGCCCCTCGGGGCTGAACACCAGGGGATCCACACCGTTGGGGACCACGTGGACCTGATCGGCAGGGATACCGCTCTGGATATAGCAGTCCCGGACCCAGGCGGAGGGGACCCAGATCTCATCCACCTGATCCCGGAAGGTGGGCACCCAGGAAGCGGGGATACCCCCGAACTCCCAGGGCTGGACCACCACCCAGGCGCCCGAGGGGGGGGGCTCAAAGTGGGGGGGCCACTGGTGGCGGACATGCACATCCACCGGTCCCGACAGAGGTGCGTCCACCCGGGAGGCCAGGCCCGGCTCCAGCCTGGGGTCAAACTCCAGGCCCTCCGTGGCCAGCAGGCGGACCTCCAGTCCAGCATGGGTCACCAGCCTCCTGCCCAATTGGCGGTTCACATGGGCCAAGCTGTGATAGCGGAAGAAGGCTCCCTCCCAGCAGAGCCGGGTGGGATGGTCCCTTCCCTGACTGGCCCAGGCTTGAGCCAGAGCTTGCCGGAAGGCAGGGTTCCGGCCCGGCGCCGAGGACCCGGCCATGAAATCACCCCAGGTGGGCCAGGGACGCAGGCGGGCCTCTTCGGGGATCTCCCATGCCCGGCGCAGGGCCTCCCGGATGTCCCGCACATGCAGCAGGGGCATGGGCCGCCCCCGGTGGTGGGGCTGGTAGGCCAGCATCTCCGGGGTCATGGGCATGGTGTGGGCGGGGTCCTCGGGGATCAGCACAAAGCAGTGGACCGGCAGCCCCGAGCCGTAGGAGGGCAGGATCACTCGCTTGCCCCGGACCAGGCTCTCCATGATGGGAGCCGTCAGACAGGTGTCCGTGGAGACGTAGAAGTCGCAGCGGTCGATGACCCGGCAGATGCCCAGGCGGGTACCCAGCTCCTCGTCCACCACCACCCGGGCTCGGGAGGGAATCCGCTGCTGCAGCGAGGAGACCATCTCCAGGAACTCCCGGCGGGGGGCACCGGGTACCGGGTGCCAGGAAGGGAAGTTGACCTTGAGCATCAGCTCCGCCCGGGGCTCCCCGGCGAACTCCTCCAGGAAGGCCTGGATCAGGGAATCCCAGCGGCGACGTGGCTGGTACATCCCAATACAGAGGAAGCGCACCACGTCCTCCCCGGGGTGGGGGTGGGCGGGCAAGGGGGGCAGGGAGGGGTTTTCCACCCAGGCGTGGGGCGGACTCATCACGTGGATCCGCTCCCGTGGGATCCCCGCCTGCGCCCATACATCCGCCTCCTGCTCGGTCTGCAGCCAGACTTGGTCCATCTGGCTGCACACAGAGACCCAGTCCTCAGGGGGGAGGTTACCCTGGGCGCTGCTGTCAAAAGTGGTGTACATGATCCGCAGGCAGTCCGGGGGCAGCTCCAGCTCCAGCCAGATCCGGCTCGGGACATGGAAGAAGACCGCTGCCAGGGGGCGGGTCAGCTCGGTAGTCTCCAGGCTCCGCAGCCAATCCATATCGAAGTCATCGATGCCCTCCTCCGGCAAATCCACAGGCATGATCCGGAAGCGTATCCCCACCCGGGCCCAGGCCGCCGCCAGGGAGCGGGCCGCCAGACCATAGCCGCTGCGGTTGTAGAAGGGAGCGTAGAAGAGGACGGTGTGTCCTTCGGGCAGGGGCACCTGATCAGGAGGCAGAAGCTGGGACATGCGGCTAACCGACAGAGGGGGCGAGGGCGGGCTCAGGCACCAGGGAGACTTTCAGGAGCTCGGGGATGAATCCCCTCCCTGCGGGGCGGACATGGGGGACCAGAGCCGTGTGGACCTCGGGGAACTGCTCGCGCAGGGTCCCCAGGATGCTCTCCAGGTGGTTGACGGCGGCCACCACAACGGTACCGATCCCCCGGGAACGGATGAGCTCAGTGGAGTGGATGGCCTTGCCGCAGAGGGTCAGGCCCTGCCGGGACTGGGAGGCGTCCACCAGCAGGAATCCCTCCTTCCGAAAGACGGGGTAGTGGTCCAGGAGCTTGATGGCCACGTCCCCGGCCCCCCAGAGGGCCACCTCCTCTCCCGCGGGCAGGGCCGCCTCGACCAGGGCGGTGTCCACCTCAGCGGCGATGAAGGGGTCCAGGTAGTAGCGCTGCATGCAGTGGGGGCAGTTCACCCGCTGGATGAGAAGGGCGTCAGCGGCATCGGAATGAGGGCGTCCGCACTTCCGGCAGACGTAATCGACGGTGCAGCGCCGGTCCTCCTGGATATCCCGGACGGCCACCGCGTCGGGCATGTACTTGGAGCGCATGTTGAGCTCGTAGACCTGGGAGGCCAGGGCCCTGAACTCCATGGGGGCCAGGGAGGAGACATTGATGAGGGGACAGCCGTCCTTGAGGTACTGGACCGGGTCGGTGATCACCCCCTCCTGGCAGGCCCGCTTGTAGAGGGGTGTGCCGGGGAAGACCTGGATCATGTTGAGCTCGGCCCCGTACTCCGGGTGGGCGGCGGCCCAGTCCAGGGTGACCCTGGCGGTCTCGGCGGTCTCTGCCGTGTCCCCGAAAATGAAGCCCCCCTGGATGTCCAGGTCCATCTCGTGAGTCAGCTGGAGGGCGTGCTCGATCTGGGCGAGGGTGGTCTGCTTCCGCATGCTCTTGAGCACCCGGTCATCGGCACTCTCCAGCCCGTAACTGATGGTCAGGCAACCGGAGGCCCGCATGGCCTGGAGCATCTCCCGGTCCACGTCCGTGACCCGGAGCTGGGGGGACCAGGGCATGCCCAGGGTCGCCATCTCGCGGCAGAACTCCAGCACCCGCCCCCGGTCCATGCTGAAGAGCTCGTCATGGATGCTGAGGTGCGCCGGGGCATAGCGCTCGGCCAGGTGGCGGATTTCCGCCATGAGGTTGCCGATGGAGCGCTGGCGGTAGGTCCGTCCCGAGGGGTGGAAGCAGAAGGTGCAGGCGTAGGGGCAGGAGCGGCTGCCCACCACAAAGGCTGAAGCCCGGCCTGTGTCCTCCATGTAGCGCCCGAAGGCGAAGCCCTCGTAGTCCGGCATCGGGATGCTGTCGATGTCCGGGATCTCCGCCCGCTGGGCCGTGGTGATGACCTGTCCGTCCTCCTGGCGGTAGATGAGCCCCGGGATGCTGCTGAGGTCCCGCCCGGAGGCGATCCCCTCCACCAGCTCGCAGAGGGTGCGCTCCCCCTCGCCGATGACGCCGAAGTCCGGGTTCAGGGCGTGCATGGCCGTGGCCGGATCACTGGTGACGATGCCCCCCCCCAGCACCGAGCGGACCCCGGGGCCCAGCTCACGGACCACTTCGAGAACCTCCTGAACCTTGTGGAAGTCCCGGCTGAGGCCCGAGGTGCACACCAGGGTCACCCCATGGGCCCGGATGAGCTCCCGCAGGGCTTCTCGGGTGCTGGAAGGGTGGTAGTCCAGGTTGACGGTGTGTACCGGAAGTCCTGCGGCCTTGAGGGCTGCCGAGACGTACGCAATGCCGATGGGGAAGACGTTGTACCCGCTGGACCGCGAGATGCCCTTGGGCATAACCAGAAGGACGCTCAAGAGACCACCTCCTCAAAACAGGAGTCCTGCCCCCGGGGGACCCAATCCTCCCATACATCCCCCATGGCCAGATCCTTCCAGGAGCAAACCGGAAGGGGCCGACCCTCCATATGGGACTCCAAGAGCTGCTGGAGAGCTGCCTCATGGGCGCGCTCACTGCTCAGGATGACGGCATCCAGATCGCCTCCCAGCTGGCGGAGTGCCTCCTGGGGCATGACGGGGACCCCCAGCACCGAGCATCCCTGACGGGCAGGGCTGCTGTCCAGGCAGGCCACCACTTCAAGTCCGGCCCTGCGGGCATCAAGGATGATGAGGAAGGCCGCCAGGAGGCTGCCCACCACCGCAATGCGCCCCCCCCGGTGGGCAGGCCGGAAAAGGCTCCGCCCCTCGCCAACAAGCAGGGCCCACTGCCGGTAAGCGGCCTGGGCGGCATTTGCTGCCGGCCTATCGCAGAGCTCCAACAACCCAGTCCGGGGCAGGGTCGGCGGGAGCCCCAGCTCCGCCAAGAGGATCTCGAAGGGAAGCACCGCATCCACTGCCCGCTTTGGGGCCGGTACCGCCCGGACCCAGCCTGAGCGGAGCCTCCGGACCTCCTTCAGCACCGCCCCAACACCCTCCTTCGCCTCCCCATGCACCAGGAGTTCCTGAGCCCCGAAGCGGGCGACAAACCCCCGCACCGCCGAGAGCAGCTCGGGGCACCGCCGGGTGGTGACCAGACTGCGAAGGAGCTCTTTGGCAAGGGCGAAAAGGGGTGAGCCTTGATCCACATTCCGTGATTCCTGTCCTGGATGCTGGCGGTAACGGAGCAGAGGTTCGGCCAGGAAGCCAATGGGGCCCTTCTGGTTCTGGATGAGCAGTTCCACGATGTCCCCGCTGGGCACATACGGCATGTCCTCGGCGAAGACGGTCGCCCCCGCCCTTCGCACCAAGGCGTCGCGGCGCCAGACCTGAGTGGGTGTCGGCAGCCACATCTTCTCCTCCAGGTAGGTGCGGATGTAGTCCCCACGCCCGAAACAGATGTCCTCATCCACCTCGTAGAGCCGCTCCTGAAGGAGCGCGCCATGCTCATCGATAAGGCTCACGTTGGTGGCCAGGCAGAGCAGATCGGGGTGCTTCTCCAGGTGGGCCATGCAACGCTCAAGGAACATCGGCTCCATGACATCGTCGTCGTGAGTGATGAGAAGGTGGTGCCCCCGGGCCATCCGCATGGCACAGAGTGTGTTGGAGCTCGGCGTTCCTCCGGGTGGCTGCCGGATGTACGTGACCCGAGGATCCGGCCAACCGAGCACGAAGGCTGCGGTGTCATCTGTGCTGTGGTTGTCCAGGACCAGGAGCTCGAAATCCCGGTATGTCTGCTGGCAGATGGCGGCCAGAGCCTCCTCGAGAAGCCGCCGTCGGTTGTAGGTCAGTACGGCAATGGTGATGGCAATGGGTCTTCCGTTCTCGACACCGTGATGTCCCATCTCTCCCCCAACGATCTGCGGCTTTGATTCCATTTTCGCGCGTAAGAGCCTCTGACACCCGCATCAAAAGTAAAACGGGCTCCAAACGCAAAGCAATTCCCAGACCACAAAAAACAACTTGGTTATCGACAAATCTCAGCTGCGGTGGAACGGGTCTGGTGTCAGGAAAGCATTTCGGGCCACGGATAACACAGATGAACACGGATAGTCAGCGACCCACCAGGGTTGCCTGGGGCTGGTTCAGAGGGGAAGGGGCAGACCAGGGCACGCCAGCGTGCCCCTGGCTGCCCCTTCCCTTCTGAACGCGGTCGGCTTGCCGACCGCCCCCGCTGCGCGGGGTGGCCCCAGACACCCTACACCGGGCGTATCCAGGGCTTTCATCCGTGGGAATCTGTGCACATCCGTGGCCCCAGCTCTCATACCAGTCCACTCTGCCGAAGCGGAGTCAGGCCGATAACCAGAAAAAACAATAGGGGCGGCCAGAGACCGCCCCCTATCTGCCTTTTGACATTCCCTAGGTCCTGAACTGCTTCACCAGATCCATCAAGCCCTCGGCGGTCCGGGCGAGCTGGTCGGAGGTCTTCATGTTGTCGTCCACGGTGGCGCTGAGCTCCAGGCTGGCGGCGGCGTTCTCGCTGGCTTTCTGGGCGCCGAGCTCGACCTGCTGGGCCACTTCGGCACTGGCGGTGGACTGTTCGCCAGCGGAGGCGCCGATCTCTTCGGTGACGCGGGCCACCTGCTCGATGTTCTCGCGGATGCGGTCGAGGGCCTGAACGGCCTCCTGCACGGTGTTCTTGCCCAGGGCCACGGAGCGGTTGCTCTCCTCGATGAGCTGGGCGATCTCCTTGGCGGCCATGGCGCTGCGCTCGGCGAGCTTGCGGACCTCGTCGGCCACGACCGCGAAGCCCTTGCCGTGCTGACCGGCCTTGGCGGCCTCAATGGCGGCATTCAGGGACAGCAGGTTGGTCTGGCGGGCAATGTCCTGGATCACCCGGACGGCCTGGACCACCTGCTCCGTGGAGGTCTCCACCTGGGCCATGGCCTCCATGGCGGCCTCCCCGGCCCGGTCACCCTCCAGGGTCGCCTGGCTGGCCTCCTTGGCCAGGACCTGGCTGGACTGGACATTGGTGGTCACTTCTGAAATGGAGGCGGAGAGCTCCATGATGGCCGAGGCCATCCGTTCCACGGAGTTCTGCTGGGCATCGGCGTTGATGGCGAGCTCGTGGCTGGTCTTGGAGATCTCGTGGCTGGCCTGGGCAAAGACCTTGGCATCCCGGTCCACGCGGTCCGAATCAAAGCGGATCCGATTGATCATCCCCTTGAGCCGGGACTGCATGTGCCTCATCTGCCCGAGCAGGCTGGCATTGTCACCAAGGGCCGTTCTGACCTCGTGGCGGATGTTCCCCTGGGCGAACTGGCGCACCGCCTCGATGGCCACCTCCGGATCCCCGCCGAGATGCACCCGGATATCCCTGCCGGTCAACCAGGCCATCACCTGGGAGAGCACCAAGCCCAGAATCCCCCCCACCAGAAGCAGGGTGGACGAACTGCCGGGCGCAAAGTGGGCCGCCAGCATGAACACGATGAATACCAGGGCCACCAGGCTGTAGCCGATCAGAAAGCGGGCGGCAAAGGGCAGGGAGGGCATGAAACGCCAGGGCCTATAGCTGGTTGCCTCTGCCAAGGTCTTGCCCTTGTTGACCGACTCGTAGACATAAATGGCTTCATCGATCTGAGCCCGGGAGGGCTTGCTCCGGATGCTCACATAGCCGACGATCTGTCCGGCTTCCATGACCGGGGTGATGTTGGCATCCACCCAGTAATGGTCACCGTTCTTGCACCGGTTCTTGACCATGCCATGCCAAGGCAGGCCCTGCTTGATGGTGGCCCATAGGTCGGCGAAGGCAGCAGCCGGCATTTCAGGATGGCGCAGAATGTTCTGAGGTTGCCCCAGGAGCTCTGACTCGAGATACCCACTCACCCGGATGAACTCATCGTTGGCGTACTGGATCACGCCATGGGGATCAGTCATGGAAACAATGAATGCTCCATCATTTAACTGAACCTCGTGCTGGGTGACGGGCAGATTCATGCGCATGGCGCGGGCCTCCGGAGGAGATGCTACTCGCCTATTCTAGAGGCTTTCTGTAAATCAGATGTGCCCGAGTGCACCAATGTAGGCTCTCAATCCGTTCCAGATGATCTGCACCCCGATGGCCAGCAGGACGAAGGCGCTCAGCTGGTTGATGGTGGCCTCCCCGGTGCGGCTCAGGCGCCGGAAGAAGGGGCCGGAGAAACGGTAGAAGAGCCAGACGCTCAGGGCGGCGAGGAAGATGCCGCAGGCCCGGGCCAGGTACTGAAGCAGGAGGCCGCTCCCCAACAGGGAACCCTCGGGCACCATGGCCAGAGTCACGGCGATGGACCCGGGCCCGGCGGTCATGGGCAGGGTGATGGGGAAGAAGGCCTTGTCCAGCATGTTTCCCCGCCGTTCAGGGGGGTCTGAGGCCGCCCTGGGGGCATCCTTGTTGAGCATCCGCCAGGCCGAATGGAAGAGGAGGATGCCCCCGGCGATGGAGATGGGCGGCACCGTGATGCCGAGAATCCTCAGGATCCAGCCCCCCACAAAGAGCAGGGCAGCCAGAAGGAAGAAGGTGTAGAGCCCCACCAGGAAGGCCAGTCGATGGCGCTGCCGGTCTGTCACTCCGTTGGTGACCTGGTGGAAGATGGGCGCCATCGTGGGCGGACTCAGGATGGGAAAGAGCGCCAGGAAGGCGTAGAGCGTCATCTGCAGGAAGACCGGCACGGATACCTCGCGATGGGCCAGTGTAGGGAGAGCGGCCTCCCCCTTGGCCACAACCGTGGAAAATGCAGAACCTGACAGACATGCAAGAATGGTGCATGGGACTGAGGGAGATCAACGAGAAGCGGACCCGGGAAATGGTCGAACTGGAGGCCCGGCGTATCTTCTGCGCCAAGGGCATCGGCGAGACTGACCTCAAGGAGGTCGCCCAGGCCGTGGGGATCCCCCGGACCACCCTCTACACTTACTACCGGGACAAGCAGGAGCTGGCCGCTGCAGTCTACCTGAGGAACCTCCGCAGCCTGCTCTGGCACTTGGAGAAGCCCGCACTGGAGAAGCGCTGGAGGGCCTGTGGGGAAGACCTGCTGGGCTTCCTGCGGGACAGCCTGGACACGACCCTGCGCGACTTCATGCAGGATCCGGACACCTACCTCTACGACTTCATCTACAACCTCCAGGCCTCCAAAAGCCACCTGGACCCCACCACCCTGGAGGGGCACGCCGCTGATGCTGCAGAGGGCCTCCAGTGGCTGGCGGAGCGAGTGGAGGAGGGCATCCGCCTGGGCCAGCTGCCGGGCTGCCGGAGCTACCAGGACTACCAGGACTGCGTGATCTTCCCCTTCCTCTCCCATCTCGTCCGGCTCGCCACCTTCGAACGCCAGAAGGCACGCCCTGACTTCAAGGCCGCCGCCGAGAAAGCCAGGGCCTTCCGGGACCTCCTCCTCCGGGGAGCCTGCAGCGCCGGGTGAGGAAGCCCGCCAGGTACTGACTGCCGGTACTCTGGTACCGCTATGCAGAAATTCCGACACAAGCATCTGTGACTTGGATCACAGCGATGGGTTTTTGCCAGCACTTGCAATGCCCAAGGGCTGAAAGGTCATTGACGACCGCCGAGCTGCATTCTAAATTCTCGACACAACGTCGATCTTCATTCACACCGTCTGCCTGCCACAGCAATCATCTGTGCCCGCGGATGCTTTGTACAACAATCCTTCCGGAGGTTCCGTGCACCCGCGAACCCGCTCCCTCTTCGCCACCGCAGCCCTCGGCTCCCTGACCCTCCTCCTGGCCTGTGGTGGTTCCACCACCAGCGCCACCCGGGAGAGTTCGGGGCCCTGGCCTGCCGCTCCCAGTCAGGTGACCTACGCCGCCCCCTACGGCACTTTGCTGCCCGCCGCCGTGACCAGCGCCACCGGCACGACCTCGCCCCAGAGCGCCACCGCCGGAGAGGCCTTCACCCTCAGCTATCCGAGCGGAGGAACCGCCCCCTCCATCGTGCTGGACTACGGCAAGCTGGTGGGGGGCTACCCCCAGTTCCAGGTGGTCTCCGTCACGGGCGCCCCCACCCTGAAGACCACCTTCTCGGAGGCCCTGCCCTACATCGACAGCGGCGATCAGCCCCCCTACCTGGAGACAGCCTTCGAACCCAGCCGGGCCCTGAGCACAGAACTGAGCTCCTCCAGCGGCTTTGTGAAGAAGCAGCTCCTGCAGGGCGGCGAGCGCTACGAGAAGCTCACCCTCACCACCCCCGGCACCGCCGTCACCCTCAAGGCCGTCGGCCTGGACGCGACCCTGGCGGCCCCCGACGCCACCGCGGACCAGGCAGGCTACTTCAGCTCCAGCTCCTCGACCCTGAATGCCGTCTGGGAGGCGGGGGCCTACGCCGTGGAGCTCAACCGCATCGACGCCTACAAGCTCCCCACCCCCTGGACCCTCAGCTCGGAGGGCATCCGGATCTCCCCCTCCAATCCCGCCATCTACCAGGGCATGGGCTTCTCCAACACCGGCACCACCACCTCCTTTGATTTCCGCGTCGAGACCGGGGGCGTCTCCTGGACGGTGAACGCCACCTTCCCCTCCACGGTCCAGTTCACCCTCAACGCCAGTGATGACGCCACTTCGCCCAACACCCTCACCGGCAGCGAGGGTGGCAGCTTCAACACCTTCCTGCGTTCCTCCATGGACCCCATCGCCCTGGCGACGCCCCTGGAGCCCGGAACCTGGCACACCGTAACCACCACCTGCAATCCCATCAGCCCCATCGGTGACGGACAGGTCTCGGTGACCCTCGACGGCACCCCCATCGCCACCATCGATCCGGCGGCTGTGCGGGCTGCCTCCCCCCTGGCGGCCGCCATCCCCACCTACCTCGCCCTGGGGACCTCCGGCTTCTTCAATGAGGAAGGACACGTGGCCACGGTGCGGAACTTCTCCCTGGCAGGCATCGACTTCGCCTCGGGCTACAAGACCTACACCGCGGCCTTCACCGATGGCGACAGCTCCGTGCTCGATGACTTCGGCGTAGGCACCAACCCGGTGGCCGTGGTGACCGATGGCGCCCGGCGGGACCGCCAGGTCTGGTCCGGGGACATGCTGGTCTCCGCACCCACCATCTATTGCACCACCGACAATATCGAGCCGATCCAGGGCTCCCTCAACCTGCTGGCCAGCTACCTCGACAGCAACGGCCAGATCGCTTCCGTGCTGGCCCCCCAGAGTGCCCTGGATGTGACCTCCAACCGCTCCGCCGGGCCCGCCAACCCCTGGTACAGCCTGGGCTATTCGATGTATTTCATCGACATCCTGCACGACTACTACCTCCACACCGGGGACCTGGGCCTGGTGACCCGTCTCTGGCCCGCGGCCCAGAAGGAGCTGGCCTTCCTGTCCTCCCAGCAGGACGCCACCACAGGCCTCATCTCCACCACCTCCAGCACAGGGTGGACCTGGCACCCCCAGTACGACGCCTACCAGACGGGGCTCGTGTCTGAGTTCAACATCGACTATGTCCGCTGCCTCCAGCATGCCAGCGCCCTGGCCACCGCCCTGGGCTGGAGCACTGATGCCACGAGCTATGCCGATCTGGCCACCACGGTGAAGACCGCCATCAATGCCAACCTCTACAACAGCAGCACCGGGGTCTACGAGATCAGCGACACCAAGACGGGCTATGTGGCCCAGGACGCCAATGCCAAGGCCATCCTCTTCGGGGTCGCCCCCTCGGACCAGGTCAGCACCATCTTCAGTGCCATGGACAATGCATTGGCCACCAACTACGGCAACATGGCCTACGACAGCACCTACTTCACCACCTACAACAGCGGCGCTGGCGTGGTCAGCCCCTTCGCCTCCAACTGGGAGCTGCTGGCCCGCCTGGAGCAGGGTGACACCTCCGGCGCCCTGGACCTCATCAACAAGCTCTGGGGCCGCATGGTCGCCAGCGGGAACTACAGCTCCGGCGCCACCTGGGAATCCCTGGACGCCTCCACCGGCTACCCCGTCGACGACAACATCAGCCTGGCCCACGCCTGGGCCTCGGGTCCCACCGCCGCCCTCTCCAAGTACGTCCTGGGCGTCCGCCCTGTCACCGCCGGCTACAGCACCTGGCTGGTCCGCCCCCAGATGGGCACCCTTTCCTGGGCCTCCGGCCGGGTCCCCACCCCCTACGGCCCCATCACCTTCAAGTGGGCCCAGAACCATGACGGGGTGCCCTTCAAGGCGGAGCTGAGCGTCCCCGCCGGCACCACCGGCACCCTGGCGGTCCCCGTGGTGTCCGGCGCCCAGGTGGTCAAGGTGGACGGCAGCACCGTGACACCAGGCACCAGCTACACCCTCGGAGGCGTCACCTACCTCCCCGTATCCATCAGCAGCTCCGGCACCTACACCATCGAGACCAGCAAGTAGCAGCGCCCAGGATCGGGCCGGGGAACACGGGGATGAAGGGCTGGAAAGCCTCATGTCCGCCGATCCACGCCGATCAGGGTTGCGATCCACCCAGGGGTGCCTGGGGGCAGGTTCAGAGGAGGGTTCAGCCCGTGGACGCGCAAGCGCGTCTCAGGGCTGCACCCTCCTCTGAACGCGGGCGGCCCCGGGCACCCCGAGCCGCACCCTCACGGCCTTTATCCCCTTCATCCGTGGGCATCCGTGGCTAAAGAGGCTTTTCCCCGGTGTGCAGGGCCACGATGCCGCTGGTGAGGTTCCGCCAGGCCACCCGGGTGAAGCCAGCCCGCTCCAACTCCCGGGCAAGGCTCGGCTGGTCCGGGAAGGTCCGGATGCTCTCGGGCAGGTAGGTGTAGGCGCTGCGGTCACCGCTGATGAGCCCGCCCACCCAGGGAAGGAGCCGCAGGCTGTAGAGGTTGTAGAGGGCCCGGAGCCAGGCCCAGCGGGGACGGCTGAACTCAAGGATGGTGAGCTGCCCGCCGGGACGCAGGACCCTCAGGAATTCCGCGTAGGCCAGCTGCCGGCGCTCCACGTTGCGGATCCCGTAGCAGATGGTGATGCCATCGAAGCTCCCGTCCGCGAAGGGCAGGTGCTGGGCGTCGGCCCCCACGCTGGCCCAGATGCGATCCCCAAAGCCCTTGCGGCGGAACTTCTCCGGCCCCAGGCGGAGCATGGCGTGGGTAAAGTCGGTGCTGACAACCTCCGCACCGCGGCGGGCCAGGGCCAGGCTGGAATCGCCGGTGCCCGCGGCCACATCCAGGAAGCGGGTCCCGGGCCGGGCCCCCGAAATGCGCGCCATGCAGCGCCACCAGTGGAAGTCGATGCCCCCGCTGAGCAGGTGGTTGAGCAGATCGTAGCGCCCGGCGATGCCGGAGAACATCTGCTGGACTTTCCTTCCTTCAGGCATGCGGACCTCAAGCTCCATGATGCCTTGAGCCCACCCTCGGACGAATGGGGCACTTCAAGTACAATGGCCCTTCATCCCCACGAATCCGGTACGGAGGCCCCATGGACGCCAGCACCACGGAAAAGATCTTCGGAGGCAGCTTCCTGCTGGCCCCTGCGGGCTCCCAGCCCCAGTTCACCCCCGAGGAGCTGAGCGAAGAGGCCCGCGCCATCGGCAAGGTCGCCCGCAGATTCGTGGAGGGCGAAATTCTGCCCAAGGACGCCGCCATCGACGACCTGAGCATGGACCTCAGCCGCACCCTCCTGCGCAAGGCCGGTGATCTGGGCCTGCTGGGCCTCGAAATCCCCGAGGTCTTCGACGGCCTGGACCTGGACAAGACCACGGGCCTCCTGGTGCTGGAGGAGCTGGGCCGCCAGGCCTCCTTCTCCGTCAGCTTCGGCGCCCACACGGGCATCGGCACCCTGCCCATCGTCTACTTCGGCAATGAGGCCCAGAAGGCCAAATACCTCCCCGACCTCGCCGCGGGCCGCCGCATCGCCGCCTACGCCCTCACCGAGCCCGGGGCGGGCAGCGACGCCATGAACTCCAAGACCATCGCCAAGCTGGACGGCGAGGAATGGATCCTGAACGGCGCCAAGATGTGGATCACCAATGCCGGCTTCGCCGATGTCTTCATCGTCTTCGCCAAGGTGGACGGCCGCAAGTTCAGCGCCTTCATCGTCGAGAAGGGCGATCCTGGCTTCGCCATCGAGGAGGAGGAGCACAAGCTGGGCATCAAGGGCTCCTCCACCCGCGCCATGAACTTCGACAACTGCCGCATCCCCAAGGACCGCCTCCTGGGCGAGATCGGCCGCGGCCACCGCATCGCCTTCGGCATCCTGGCCATCGGGCGCTTCAAGCTGGGCGCGGGCTGCAGCGGCCTGGCCAAGGAGGCCATCAAGGCCACCCTGCGCTACACGGGGGAGCGGGCCCAGTTCGGCAAGACCATCAACCACTTCGGGCTGATCCGCAAGTACATCGCCATGATGGCGACCCGCACCTTCGTGGCCGAGAGCATGAACTTCCGCACCATCGGCTACATCAACGAAGGCATGCACGCCATCCACTGGGACCAGCCGGATGCCGCCAAGCAGAAGATGGAGATCATGGACGAGTTCCAGATGGAGGCCTCCATGATGAAGGTCTGGGACTCGGAGGCCCTGGGCCTCATCGCCGATGACGCCGTGCAGTGCTTCGGCGGCTACGGCTTCTCCGCCGAGTACCCTCCCGAGAAGATCTTCCGCGACAACCGCATCAACCGCATCTTCGAGGGCACCAACGAGATCAACCGCATGATCATCGCGGGCCAGATCTTCAAGAAGTCCGGCAACGCCACCCTGACCCTGCGCAAGGACACCGCCGAGCTGCCCCAGGCTGCCGAAGGTCCCCTGGGCCGGGCCTTCCAGGCCGTGGAGCTGGCCAAGCGTGAAGCCCACTACGCCATCGCCGCCGCTCTCGAGGTCTGCGGCCAGAAGCTCATCGAGAACCAGGAGGGCGCAGCCCGGGCCGCCGACATGGCCACGGAGATCTATGCCATGGAGTCCGCCGTGGTGCGCGCAGCCAAGATGGCCTCAGCCTCCCACCGGGCTGCCGGCATCGCCGGGGACATGGCCCGGCTCTTCGTCAACGAGACCCTGCCCCGCATCACCGCCAACGCCCGCCTGCTCGTGGCGGAGGTGCTGGAGGGTGAAGCCCTGGAAAGCGCCCTGGCGGATCTGAAGGCCTTCGATCTCGCGGTGCCCGAGTCCGGCTCCAAGCTCACGGAGAGCATCGCCTCCCAGGTCATCACCCGGGGCACCTACCCCATCGAATACCTCTGATTGCGGCATCCTCCCCGAGCCCCGGCACCGGCATCCCCGGGCCGGGCTCCCGCTTTCCGCGCCGCGCCCGGAGGACCTAGCGGCGGCCTCCCCGCCCCTGCTTGATGATCCAGTCGTGGAGCCGCTGGTGATAGCCCTCCGGATGTTCCAGGTCTTCCCTGCAGAGCCGGGGCAGCTCCCCAAACTCCCGCTCCCGCTCCTTGCGCCCTTCTTCCAGGTACTGGCAACGCCCAGTCTTTGAGTCGGGCTGACCCTTATTCCCCATGGCACTACTCCCAAAGACATAGGAAAAGTTAGGTTTTTTTTCACGATTGCCAAGGGGCAAGAATGGCAGGCCCGGGGACCCCCTTACCGGGCCGCTGGATCGTGACACACTCTGGAGATGACCCGGATCCGGCAGCTCCCCGTTCCCGCCCTCTTCCCCGAGGAGGGCCCCGTGCGGCTGCTCCTCTACGGTGAGGCCCCGGGGCCCAGGGGGGCCGACCAGAGCGGTATCCCCTTCTGGGGGGACCGGGCGGGGGTGCAGGTCTACCGCGCCCTGGCCGCGGCGGGCATGGCGGAAGTGCCCGAGGCCGCCTTCAAGGACTGGGACGGAGCCCGCTTCCGGGAGCTGGACCTGAGGCCTGTCCTCAGGGGGGCCGCCCTCAGCAATGCCTACCCCGTCTGCCCCAGCTCGGACGGCCAGAAGTTCCGGGCCCCCACCAACCCCGAGCTCCGGAACCCGGACAATCTCGCCCGCATCCATGGAGAGCTCCACCGGGCCGCCGGCCGGAGCGAGGGCTGGCTCCGGGTCGTCACCCTGGGCAAGCGGGCCCAGTGGGCCCTCACCCAGATCCGCGAAGTCCCGCCCTTCGAACTCTTCTGCCTTCCCCATCCCAGCGCCCAGGGTCTCCTGCAGGCCGCCCCCGACAAGGGGAAGGGTCTCCGGCTTCGGGATCTGCAAGCCGCCTGGGAGCGGGACCTCGCCCTGATCCTCCAAGCCTAAGGACATGTCATGACACGCATCGGCACCGCCCTCGCCTTCACCCTGGTTTCCGGCCTCGTCCTGGAAGCCGCCACGCCGCCGACCCCGGCCCCCACCGGGCAGGCCCAGGCGACACCGGTGAAGGTGGCCACCGTGGAGGGCATCACCGAATACCGCCTCGCCAACGGCCTGCGGGTGCTCCTCTTCCCGGATCCCGGCAAGCCCACCATTACCGTGAACATCACCTACATGGTGGGCAGCCGGAACGAGAACTATGGAGAGACGGGCATGGCCCACCTCCTGGAGCACATGGTCTTCAAGGGCACGCCGCACCACCCCGACATCCCCAAGGAGCTCACGGAGCACGGCACCCGCCCCAACGGCAGCACCTGGTACGACCGCACCAACTACTTCGAGACCTTCCAGGCCAGCCCCGAGAACCTCGAATGGGCCCTGGACCTCGAGGCGGACCGGATGATCAACAGCTGGATCGCCATCGACCCGGAGAAGGCCGCCGGGCTCCTGAAGACGGAGATGACGGTGGTGCGCAACGAGTTCGAGATGGGGGAGAACAACCCCATGCGCGTGCTGCAGCAACGGGTCATGGAGGCGGCCTACGACTGGCACAACTACGGCAAGCCCACCATCGGCGCCCGCAGCGACATCGAGAACGTGGACATCCACCGCCTCTCGGCCTTCTTCCGCACCTACTACCAGCCGGACAACGCCGTACTCCTGGTGGCCGGGCGCATCGACGAGGCCCGGACCCTGGAGCTGATCCAGCGGAAGTTCGGAGCCATCCCCCGCCCCACCCGGGTCCTCCAGAAGACCTATACCCGGGAGCCCGTGCAGGACGGGGAGCGTCTGACCACCGTCCGCCGCAAGGGCGACTTCCAGGCGGTGATGGCCGGCTACCACCTGCCCCCAGGCTCCCACCCGGACTTCGCCCCCTTGGCGGTGCTGGCCCAGATCCTGGGAGACACTCCCACGGGGCGCCTCCACAAGTCCCTGGTGGATACCAAGGAAGCCGTCTCGGTCTTCGCCTGG
Source organism: uncultured Holophaga sp. (assembly GCF_963677305.1). GTDB lineage: Bacteria > Acidobacteriota > Holophagae > Holophagales > Holophagaceae > Holophaga. Next base: position 545,326 of record NZ_OY781925.1, on the reverse strand, counting down.
CCCTTCCAGCTCCAGGAACCCTCCTATCTCCTGGTGGGGGCCCAGGTCCGCACCGAAGCCCCCCTCGACCGGGCCCGCCAGGACCTGCTCAAGGAGCTGGAGGACCCCTCCCGTCAGAGCTTCACCCAGGCCGAGGTGGACCGGGCCCGCCAGCAGCTCATGAAGGAGGTGGACTTGGCTCTCAACGACGCTGACCGGGTGGGTCTTGCCCTCAGCGAGTACATCGCCCTGGGGGACTGGCGGCTCTTCTTCCTGGACCGGGACCGGGTCCAGGCGGTGAGCGCCACCGATGTGGACCGGGTGGCCAAGGCCTATCTCAAGCCCGCCAACCGGACCCTGGGGCTCTTCATCCCCGAGGATCACCCCGACCGTGCCGAGATCCCCCAGGAGACCGACGTGGAGGCCATGGTCAAGGACTACAAGGGCAGGGCCCAGGTGACCCAGGGGGAGGCCTTCGACCCCAGCCCTGCGGCCATCGAGAAGCGGGCCGTGCGCTTCACCACCCCGGCCGGGCTCCGGACCGTGGTCATCCCCAAGAAGACCCGAGGCGGCTCCGTGGCCTTCACCCTGGATCTCCATTTCGGCAGCGAGGCCACGCTGCGGGGTCGGGATGATGCCGGCAGCCTGGTCCCTGAGATGCTCCTCCGGGGCAGCGCCCGCCTCACCCGCGCCCAGATCGCGGACCGGCTGGACCAGCTCAAGGCCCAGCTCACCATCTCCGGAGACGACGAAGGGCTGACCGTGCGGGGCGAGACCGTGGCCGAGAACCTGCCGGAGCTGCTGCGCCTGGTGACGGAGCTCCTGCGGGAGCCCGCCTTCCCCAAGGCCGAGTTCGACACCCTGCGGGAAAAGGCCCTCTCCGACCTGGAGGCCCAGCGCTCCGAGCCCACGGCCCTGGGCAGCCTCCTCTACCAGAAGACCCTGAGCCCCTATCCCAAGGGACACCCCCGCTATGTCCCCGACCTGGATGAACAGCTCCAAGTCCTCAAGGGAGTCGAGCTCGAGGACCTGAAGCGCTTCCACCATGACTTCTATGGAGCCGGGGCGGGCGAGCTCGCGGTGGTGGGCGCTGTGGACCCTGCTGCCCTGCGCCCCCTGGTGGACGAGCTTCTGGGCACATGGAAGAGCCCCATCCCCTACACCCGCATGCCCCGGGTCTACCGACCGGCCCAGGGCGGGCATCTCACCCGCAGGACCCCGGACAAGGCCAATGCCTTCTTCGCCGCCGGGCTGGCCCTCCCCCTCCAGGAGACCGATCCCGACTACCCCGCCCTGGTCATGGGCAACTTCATGCTGGGTGGTGGCTTCCTCAACTCCCGTCTGGCCACCCGCATCCGGCAGAAGGAGGGGCTCAGCTACGGGGTCGGCAGCCAGCTCCAGGCCTCGCCCCAGGAGGCGGCAGGCGCCTGGACTGCCTATGCCATCTTCGCGCCCCAGAACGCCGGGAAGCTGGAGAGGGCCTTCCACGAGGAGCTGGAGCGGGCGCTCAAGGAGGGCTTCACCCAGGAGGAGCTGGACGCCGCCCGGAAGGGCTGGCTCCAGTCCCGACAGGTCAGCCGTGCCCAGGATCGGGAGCTCGCCAGCACCCTTGCCAGCCTCAGCGAGTCCGACCGGACCCTGGCCTTCAGCCAGGGCATCGAGGACCGCATCCGCAGCCTGACGCCCACCGAGGTCACGGCGGCACTCAGGAAGCACCTGGACCCCAGCCGCCTGCTGGTGGTGGAGGCCGGCGACTTCAAGACTGCAAAGTGAGTCTCAGCGCCCCTGGGTGCGGACCCAGGCAATGAACTTCTTGTCCTGCTCACCAATGTGGTGGCTGAGCCAGTCGTTCAGGAACTGCCCCATCTTCAGGGGCAGCTGGGTCCGTCCCGAGCTGTAGCCCTCGATGACCTCGGCCGCCTGGGCCGCCAACTCACGATGGAGCCGCTTGTGCTCCGCCGCCTCCGGGTAGCCCAGTTCGTCCATCAGCTTCTCTTCTGTCGTGAAGTGGCTGGCGCAGTAGTCCGCCAGCGTCTTCAGGGCATTGACCAGGAAGGTCCTGCCCTGACCGTGGATGATGGCCTCGTGCAGGTCATTGACCAGGGTGAAGAGCTTCTGGTGCTGCCCATCCACCACACTGTGCCCGGTCCGGTACGAGTCGTTCCATTGAGCCAGCATGCTCACCTCCATGCCAATGCATTCAAAGGTCCGCCCCCGGAATACGGCGTCAAGCACAATCCATCCCACCAAGCCCCCCAGGACACCTGCACAAGGGAAAGTGCACCCGGATCGGGCTATCATCTTCAGGTATGGACAGACTGATCACCGTCGCTGACGAATCCCAGATCCCTGAGCACTTCCGGGGCACGCCTCTGGAGGAGCTCCTCCGTTACCACAACCTGGGCCAGACCCTGATCCCGGTGCCCGAGCCCCGCATCCTCATCGGGATGTGCATGGACAACCGCAAGCACCTCAGGATCCCCGACAACTTCGCCTACATCCTGCGCACCGGGGGGGGCAACCTCCGCCACAGCGAGTTCAAGGTCTCCTATGCCATCGGGGTGGGAGGCGTCCGCACCGTCGCCCTGCTGGGGCACACTCACTGCGGCATGACCGACCTCATGAGCCAGCGGGAGGCCTTCGTCTCCGGACTGGTGGACAACGCTGGCTGGGACCGGGAGTGGGCGGAGCACCACTGGATGAACTTCGCCCCCATGTTCGAGATCCACAACGAGATCGACTTCGTGCTCTCCGAGGCCAAGCGCATCCGTCTGCGCTACCCCAAGGTCCAGGTGGCCCCCCTGCTCTACCGAGTGGAGGACAACCTGCTCTACCCCCTGCGGGAGGACTGAAGGTCTGAGGGGCCGGGCCCTGCCCGGCCCCTCAGACCTTCATCGGGGATTGAGGATGCCCGCCACCTGCTGATCTGTCAGGGTGCAGCCGTAGAAGTTCCGGTAGAAGTCACGGGTCTCCTTGGCCATGTCCAGGCCCCGGAAACGGTCTGGGTAGAGGGTCTTGGCCACCCAAAGGACCTGGAGGGCCTCCTCGGAGGTCTCCCGGCACCACCAGAACATCCCCTTGGGGTTCACATAGACCCTGTGGTTCCGCACCGCCCGGAGCCCGGACCAGCGGGGGTCGCTCATCATCCGCTGGGCCGCCTCCGGCGTCATGGCGATGATCACATCCGGATCGGCCTTCAGCAGCTGCTCGAGGGAGATGTCCCCGCCCTTCATCCCCTTCATCCAGTGTTCGGCCACATTGACGGCCCCAGCGGCGTCCATCCAGTCCTGCACCAGGGAGGGCGCTCCGGCGGTGGCCAGGGGATCCGCCCCCAGCGAGTGGTAGACCCGCAGCCTCCGGCTCCTGGGCAGCCCGGCCAAAGCCCGGCTGACCCGCTGCAGGTTCGCCTGGACATAGCTCTGGTAGGCCCGCGCCCGGCGCTCAGCCTCCGGCCCCAGGATCTCCCCGGTGATGAGGGTGCGCTCCACCATGGCCTGGAAGGAGTTGTCCCTGAGGGGCACCACCGCGATCCCCATGCCCGTCAGGGCGCTGAGCTGCCCTGCGCCGCTCTCGGGCATGAAGGCCACCTGGGGGCGGGAGCGGAGCAGCTCCTCCATCTGGACATTCCAGGATCCCCCGTTGCTGGAGCTGAAGCAGTAGACCGCGTTCCGGATGGAGGGCACGAAGCTCTGGAAGAGCGGTACCGAGCGGAGCACGGTGCTGGTGGCCACGATCCGGTCCCCGCAGCCGAGCATGGCGATGATGGCGTTCTGGGCGGGCCAGCCGCAGGCGATGCGGGTCACCTGGGCGGGCACCGTGACGCTGCGGTTCCCGTAGAAGCGGATCGTCCGAGTCCCGCCGGCCGGCGCCTGGGCGCTCCCCAGCGTCCCGGCCAGAGTCAGTGCAGCGGTGCCCTGGAGAGGACGCGCCTGCAGTCCCCCCCCGCCACCTGCCAGGAGGACACTGAGGACAGAGGGGCCGAGGAGGCGGTTCAGGATCATGGTGGTACTCCGACAAGGGGAAGGGCCCCGGGAGCGGGGCAGAGATCACAAGACATCCGAGATATACAAAAAAAATAACGCCTTACAGCGGCAATGGGGGGAAGATCCGATGAGCCATCAGCCTTCACGGATGTCCCAGGTCAGGATGGCCTGGGACCACCTTGCACCAGAGCCGGACTGGGGAGATCATAGCGATATGTTAACTGGTTATCAACGTCCAAGCCCTCTGACCGCTTCCCCCGGAGACCTTGAGGCCCGGTGGCAGTCCCTGGTCCCCGGCCTGGACACCTCTCCCATGCGCCTCATGGGACTGCTCAAGTGGGTCTCCTGGGCCATGGACGCCTCCCTGGCACCAGTCTACGACGGCGCCCCCCTCAGCCAGGCGGAACTGGAGATGATCCTCCCCCTCCGCTTCGCGGCAAGCCCCACCATCGCCCGCAGGCTGGCCGACCACCTGCGGGTCTCCCCGGCCGCCATCAGCAAGACCCTGGCCCGGCTGGAGAAGCGTGGTCTCATCCAGCGCAGGCCCAGCCCCTCCAACCGCCGGGCCGCCTTGATCCATCTCACGGAGGCCGGCCGGAACGCCATTGATGAGGTCTTCCCCCGCCAGCTGGCCCGCGAGGCAGAACTCCTGTCCAGGCTGCAGACGGACCGGGAGGCCCTGGCCCAGGGCTTGGAGTGCCTCCTGGAGGCCCTGGAGCGGGGCCGGGACTGAAGCCCCGCAGAAGAAGGTCCGGGGTCCAGGGCACCTCCTGGCCCCTACCGGCATGTACTCCAGGCAAACCCTTTGCCTTCTGAGGAATGCTCCCCAAGGAGGGGCTTGAACCCCCTCCCCGGGCATGCTAAAACGCTATCGACCCACTTTGAAAGACAGCCCGACGCGTCACCCCCTTGCCGCACCGGAAAGGTCGGTGGACTGGTCGCCCCCTGCGCAGCACCCCTCAGTACCCGGGACCCCGGTCCCCCTTTCGGCCGCCCACCGGCCGGAGAATGACATGCCCTGCCCCCATCCGAGGAACAGCCCCACGGGGTGCCCTCCCCCAGCTCTGAAGCCCCAGGACTCCGATCCCATGTGCATCGGAATGCGTACGACCTACACTTGGCTCTGCTCCACCTCCCCTGCCGCACCCGGACACCAGCCCTCCCGTCGCGGGCCGGGGCACGCTGCCTTCGCCAAGGAATCCCACCGATGAAGCGCATCACCCCCAAGAGCCAGAAGACACTCAAGTGTGTCCATGTCTTCTTCTCTGAGCTCTGGTTGGTGGGCATCGTCACCCTGGCTCTGATGAACCTCTTCCTCCACCCGAAGGACGCCACAGCCCTCTACGGCGCCGATCTGGCCAAGCGCTTCGTGGACGACTTCATCATCATCCCGGGGGCTGTGGGCTGCTTCCTTACCGCCCTGGGCTTCTCCCTCTATACCAAATGGGGTTGGCTCAAATACCGGTGGATCACGGCCAAGTGGGTCATCAACCTCTTCGGCATCATCACCGGAACCTGGTGGCTGCGCCCCTGGACCCAGCACCTCCCGGAGATCTCCAAGCGGCTCGGCATCGCCGCCCTCCAGGATCCGGTCTATCAGCATGAGCTCTTCTGGCTGACCCTCCTGGGGACCGTCCAGGCCGCCACCATCATCCTGGCCGCCATGATCGGCATCTGGAAGCCCTGGCGCCCCAAGCCCGTCCGTGGCCAGGAGGCGAGACACGACCAGGACCAGGACTTCGATCACCACGAGCTGGAACAGCACGACCATGAGGTCCACAGCGTGGCCCAGCCCGTGCCCCAGGCGGTCTGGCACATCTGATCCGGGACCTTACCCCCATCCTGGCCCCTGATGATCAGCCTGACTGAGCCTCGTCAGTATGGACGGGGACGAAAGCTGGGCCACGGATGTGGGCACGGATTCCCAGGGATGAATGCCCTGGAGCGGCCTGGCATAGGGTGTCTGGGGCCGGAAAACATTGCTCCAGCCAGGATGGAGGGGGCGGGAAGAACGGCTGGCTGCAGGCTCTGAAGAACCCGCCCTCCGTGTGGAGAGCGGGACCCAAGCCCGACCGGACCCCCAGTCCTACTTCACCACCACGCTGATCAGCTTGCCGCCGGGGGGGATCACCACCTTGATGATCTCCTTGCCCGCCAGGTGGGGCTGGGCCTCGGGGCAGGCGAGGGCGGCGGCGCGGCGCTCATCATCGCCGGCGCCGGGACTGAGGGTGACGCGGCCCCGCACCTTGCCATTGACCTGGACCACCACCGTGACCTCCTCGGCCACCATGTACTCGCTCTGGGCCTCAGGCCAGGAGGCGTGCATGCAGAAGCCCTCTCCCCCCAAGTGGGCCCAGAGCTGCTCCGCCAAGTGGGGCGCGGCGGGGGACATGAGGCGTACGAAGGCGCTGAGGGCGTGCTGCATGAGGGGTCCCCGGTGGGGAGCCTCGCTGGACAGGTCGCCCAGGGTGTTGGCGAGTTCCATCAGGCCCGAGACCAGGGTGTTGAAGGAGTAGCGGGTCTCCAGGTCATCGGTGATGCGCTGGATCATGAGGTGGAGCTTGCGGAGCAGCTCCTTCTCCTCTTTGCTGAGCTGGTCCTTGGCAGGCAGCTCGGCAGCGCAGACGGTGTGCTCCTCCACCATGCGGGTGACGCGCTTGAGGAAGCGGGTGGCGCCGTCGATGCCCTCGAAGCCCGTCCAGTCGATCTCCTTCTCGATGGGGGCCGCGAAGATCATGAAGAGGCGCAGGGCATCGGCTCCGTACTGGGCGATGACCTCATCGGGATCCACAATGTTGCCCTTGGACTTGGACATCTTGAAGCCGTCCTTGAGCACCATGCCCTGGCAGATGAGCTTCTTGAAGGGCTCGTCGCCGCTCACCATGCCCAGGTCCCGCAGGACCTTGTAGAAGTAGCGGGCGTAGATGAGGTGCATGGTGGCGTGCTCGATGCCGCCGATGTAGAGGTCCACGGGCATCCAGGCGTCAGACTCGGCCTTGGCGAAGGGGGCCTGGTCGTTCTTGGGATCCAGGTAGCGCATCCAGTACCAGGACGAGTCCACAAAGGTATCCATGGTGTCCGTCTCACGAGTGGCGGCGGCACCGCACTGGGGGCAGGTGCAGTCGAGGAAGGCCCGGGAGGTGGTCAGAGGACTCGCACCCCGGCCATGGAATTCCACATCCTCGGGCAGGCGCACCGGCAGGTTCTCGGCCTTCTCGGGCACCACGCCGCAGTGGGGACAGTGGACCGTGGGAATGGGGGTGCCCCAGTAGCGCTGGCGGGAGAGGCCCCAGTCCTTGAGCTTGAAGGTGATGGCCAGCTCGGCGCGTTCCTCGCCGAGCGCCTCGACCATGGCCTTCACGGCCTCCTCGGTGCTCATCCCTGTGAACTGGCCGCTGTTGATGAGCACACCGTGATCCGCGAAGCACTCGTCAGCCTTGACCTCATGGCCGTCCACGGGGGCGATGACCTGGGTGATGCCGACGCCGTATTTCCTGGCGAAGGCGTGGTCCCGCTCGTCGTGGGCGGGCACGCCCATGACGGCGCCGGTGCCGTAGTCCATGAGGACATAGTTGGCGGCGAAGACCGGCACCTTCTCCCCGGTGAAGGGATGGATGGCCTCCAGGGCGGAGCGGTGGCCCAGCTTGATGTCGGACATCAGACGGTCTTCGCGGCTCATGGCAGCCACCTGGTCACAGAAGGCCTTGAGAGCGGGGTCGCTCTCGGCGGCCTTCTCGATAAGGGGATGCTCGGTGGAGAGGGCCATGAAGCTCACGCCGAAGAGGGTGTCGAGGCGGGTGGTGAAGACCTGGATGGTCTCGCCGGTGCTCAGGTCGAAGCTCAGGCGGGCCCCCTCGCTGCGGCCGATCCAGTGACGCTGCATGGCCTTGACGTTCTCGGGCCAGTCCAGCTGCTCGTGGCCGTCCAGCAGCTCCTGGCTGTACTTGGAGATGGCGTAGAAGTACTGCTCCATGGGCTTCTGCACCACGGGGAAGCCGGTGCGCTCGTCCTTGCCGTCCACCACCTGCTCATTGGCCAGCACGGTGCCCAGTTCCTCACACCAGTTGACGTTGCGGTGGGCCCGGAAGACATCGCCCCGCTCCCACATCTTGAGGAAGAGCCACTGGTTCCAGCGGTAGTAGTCCTCCTGGAAGGAGGCGATCTCCCGCTCCCAGTCGTAGCTGATGCCCATCTTCTTGATCTGGGCCTTCATCTCCTCGATGTTCTGGCGGGTCCAGATGGCGGGGTGGATGCCGTGCTTGATGGCGGCATTCTCCGCAGGCATGCCGAAGGAATCCCAGCCCAGGGGGTGCATGACCTGGTAGCCCTTCATGCGCCGGAAGCGGGCAACGACATCACCCAGGGTGTAGTTGCGCACGTGCCCCATGTGGATGCGCCCACTGGGGTAAGGCAGCATCACCAGCATGTAGAACTTCTTGGCCTCTGCCGAAAGCTCCGCCGCCCGGGGGGAGGCGAAGGCGCGGGACTCCAGCCACTGGGACTGGATCCGGGATTCCTGCTGAAGGGGATCGAAAGGCATGGTCTCTCCAGGACTCTGCGGCAAAGCATCAAAGCATCAAACCTTCAGTCTACAGCGCTGCCTGTCCCGCAGACCCCGCCAGAGTTCAAGAGACATCGCCTCCAACCCGAGGAGGATAGGGCCACCTCTCTGGCCCCCCTCCAAGCCAGGCCCCCTGCCATGCGAAACCCAGCGCCCAGATCCCGCACCCTGCTGGCCCTGGCCATGCCCCTGATCGCCCTGGGGGCCCAGAGCCTCTTCTGGCCCTGGATCCGTCCACTGTCCTGGCTCCTCTTCTACCCCGCCGTCCTGACCAGTGCCTGGCTGGGAGGACTGCTCACAGGCCTGTATGCCACCCTCCTGAGCACAGCCCTGGGCTATGCCTTCTTCGTACCCCATGCCCAGGGACTCCATGCCGAGGGCTCCCTCATCTCCACGATCACCTTCTGCATCATGGGGATCCTCTTCAGCCTGAGCCAGGAACAGCTCTACCGGATCCAGGTCCGGACGGCCTCGGATCTGAAGCAGAGCAAGACCCACCTCCAGCTCCTCATCGACCACGCCCCGGCCTCCATGGCCATGTTCGACCGGGAGATGCGCTACCTGGCCGTGAGCCACCGCTGGATGGAAGACTTCGCCCTGGGAGACCAGAACCTGATCGGGCGCTCCCACTACGAGGTCTTCCCGGATATTCCTGAACGGTGGAAGGCGATCCATCGCCGGGCGCTTGCCGGTGAGACCCTCACGGCGGACCGGGATGCATTCGTCCGTAGCGATGGACGCACGTACTGGCTCAAGTGGCGGGTCATGCCCTGGCGGGATGCCATCGGAGGCATTGGCGGCCTGGTCTTCTTCTCCGAGGACATTTCGGAACAGGTACGATCCCAGGAGGCCCTTCAGGAGAGCGAGGCCCGGCTCCAGGTCTTCATCGATCACGCCCCGGCTGCCATGGCCATGTTCGACCGGGAAATGCGCTACCTAGCCGTCAGCCGCCGCTGGTTGGAGGACTTTGGCCTTGCTGGATGCGATATCCGGGGCAAGTGCCACTACGACATATTCCCGGAGATCCCTGAGCGGTGGCGGGAGATTCACCGCCGTGGGCAGGCCGGCGAAACGCTGCGAGCCGAGCGAGATCCCTTCGTCCGGGCAGACGGACACACCCAGTGGCTCAAGTGGGAGGTGCTGCCCTGGCGGGCTCCCGGGGAGCCCATCGGGGGCATTGTCTTCTTCTCCGAGGACATCACGGAGCATGTCCTGATCCAGGACACGCTCCAGGAGAGCGAGCAGCGCTACCGCAGTATCTTCCAGGACAATCAGTCCGTCATGCTGATCCTGGACCCGGCGGACGGGCGGATCGTCGATGCCAACCCAGCCGCCGCCGCCTTTTATGGATGGACGGTGGATCAGCTCCGGACGATGCGGATCTTCCAGATCAACACCCTCCCCCCGGAGGACGCGAGCCTGGCCATGGCGCGCTCGATCGAGGGCGTGCAGCGGCGCTTCGTCTTCCGGCACCGCCGGGCCGACGGCAGCGTCCGGGATGTGGAGGCCTTCAGCGGCCCCCTGCCCCTCCTGGGTCGCACCCTGGTCTGCACCGTGGTCCACGATGTGACCGAACGCATGGAGGCCGAACGCGCCCTGAAGGAGAGCCAGGAGAAGCTCAGCGCAGCGCTGGAGAGTATCCAGGACGCCGTCTGCATCACGGATGGGACAGGACAGGTCATGGAATACAACAGCGCCTTCCCCGCCTTCCATCGCTTCACCAGCGCCGAGGAGTGTTCCCATGCCCTGGCGGATTATCCCCTCCGCTTCCTGGTCACCGAACTCGACGGCACCCCTGTCCCCCTGGAGTCCTGGCCCGTCCCCCGCGCCATCCGGGGCGAGGTCGCCACCAACGCCCTCTACCGCCTGACCCGCACCGATCTGGGAGTCTCCTGGATCGGCAGCTACAGCTACGCTCCCATCCACAACAGTCGTGGGGAGGTGGAGAGCGCCGTCGTGGTGGGACGCGATGTGAGCGAATCCTTCCGCCTCTCCGCCGAGATCCAGCGGATGAACCAGACCCTCGAACACCGGGTCCGGGAGCGCACGGCGGAACTGGAGACCGCCAATGAGGAGCTCTCCAGCTTCGCCTATGCGGTCTCCCACGACCTGCGGGCCCCCCTGCGGGCCATGATCGGCTTCAGCCAGGCCCTCCGGGAGGACCTGGGGCCGAGGCTCCAGGGCACAGAACAGGTCTACCTCGAGCAGGTGGTCCAGGCCAGCCAGCGGATGTCGGACTTGATCGACGGGATCCTCCTGCTCAGCCGGCTCAGCCGGAGTGAGCTGAACCGCCAGTGGGTGGACCTCTCAACCATCGCCGGATCCCTGCGGGAGGGCCTGGAGATCGCAGAGCCCGGCCGCAGCGTGACCTGGGAGATACAGCCCGGCCTGCGGGCCTGGGGAGACCCGAAGCTGCTCACCGACGTGCTCCGGAATCTGCTGGGCAACGCCTGGAAATACACGGGACGGGCCCCCGGAGCCCGGATCACCCTGAAGGGCGATGATCAGACCTTCACCGTGGCCGACAATGGGGCCGGCTTCGACATGACGTACGCCACCAAGCTCTTCCAGATCTTCCAGCGCCTCCACCGCCAGGATGAGTTCCCCGGCCTCGGGATCGGCCTGGCCACGGTCCAGCGCATCATCAACCGACACGGCGGCCGCATCAAGGCCCAGGCAGCCCCCGGCCGGGGGGCTGCCTTCACCGTCACCCTGCCCCGACCCCAGGAGGCCCGGCCATGCACTTGAGACCCATCCTGCTGGTGGAGGACAACCCCCAAGACGAGATGCTGACCCTCCGGGCCCTTGAGAAGGCCAGGATCGCCAATCCCATTGAGGTGGCCAGGGACGGCCAGCAGGCCCTGGACCGACTCCTGGATCCATCGGCCCCGCTCCCCTGCGTGGTCCTTCTGGACCTCGGGCTGCCGCGGATCGGAGGCATCGAGGTCCTGACCCGGGTCCGGGAGGAGTCCCGGACCCGCCTCCTGCCGGTGGCCATCCTGACCTCCTCGGATGAGGAGCAGGACCGGCTCCGCTGCTGGGAGGGTGGTGCCAACAGCTTCGTCCGCAAGCCAGTGGACTTTGCGGAGTTCGCTGAGACCGTGTCAAGGGTGGGCACCTACTGGGCCCTGGTCAACGAGCCGCCTCAGCTTCCGGAGGACGGATCATGACCCGCACCCTCCGACTCCTGGTGCTGGAGGACACCGAAGCCGACTACCTCCTGGCCCTGCGCCTCCTCGAGAAGGAGGGCTTCCAGATCGACGCCCAACGGGTGGATCGGCAGGAAAGTCTGCTCCGGGCCCTGGACCAGGATCTCTGGGACGCGGTCCTCTCTGACTACTCCCTCCCCGGACTCCCCTTCCGGGAGGCCCTGGCCCTCATCCAGGGACGGAACCCGAACCTCCCGGTGGTGCTCTTCTCCGGGAGCGTGGGCGAGGAGGAGGCCGTGAGCCTCGTCAAGCTGGGGGTGAAAGACTTCGTCCTCAAGGACCGCCCTGCAAGGCTCCCTTCGGCCCTGCAGACCGCCGTCCGGGGCAGCCAGGCCCTGCGCTCCCAGATGCAGACCCTCCAGGCCCTGGCCGCCTCGGAGGCCCGCTTCCTGGCCACCTTCGAGCAGGCCGCCGTAGGCATCGCCCAGGTCACCCTGGACGGGCGGATCATCAATGCCAACCAGCGCCTCTGCGAGATCCTGGGCTATGAACGGGAGGAGCTGATCGGCCTCTCCAACCGTGAGCTCAGCCCCCCCGAGGAGAACAAGATCACCCAGGCCGGTATCCAGAAGCTGGTCAGCGGGAATGGACCCTCCTTCACCCAGGAGAAGCCCAATATCCGGAAGGATGGCACCCCCGTCTGGGTCTCCCTCTCCCTGAGTCTCGTGCGGAACCTCAAAGGGGCGCCGGACTATCTGGTGGCGGTGGTGGAGGACATCCAGGCCCGCAAGGATGCCGAGGCCCGCCAGCGGGCCAGCGAAGAGCGCTTCATGGCGGTCTTCCTGGCCTCACCCTTCGCCATCCTGCTGAGTCGGCACTCTGACGAACGGGTCCTGGACGCCAACCCAGCCTTCCTGGAGCTTTCGGGCCTGCCCCTCTCCAGGGTGGCCGGAGCCACCCTCGAAGCCCTGGGCTTCTGGGCCAACCCCATGCAGCTACAGCGGGCTCGAGAAGCCATCGAGGTGAACGGCTATCTGCGGAACTTCGAGATGGCCTTCCAGCGGAGCTCTGGGCTCCCCGGCACGGCCATGCTCAGCACCGAGATCATCCAGCTGGGGGGGGAGCGCTTCCAGATGGACCTCATCCAGGATGTCACGGAGATCCGTGCGGCCCGGGAGCGCCAGCAGCAGATGGAGCAGGAGCTGGCCCACCTCCAGCGCATCGAGAGCGTGGGCCGTCTTGCGGGCGGGCTCTCCCACGATATGAACAATGTCCTGGGGGCCATCCTGGCCATGGCCAACCTGCTTCAAAGCCAGTATGCGGAGGACACTGCCCTGGTCCGCAAGGCTGATGTCATCGCCCAGGCGGCGGTGCGCGGCCGGGACCTGGTCAAGGGGCTGACGGACTTCGCCCGCAAAGAGGTCCAGGACCCGGTGCCTGTGGACCTGAACGCCCTGGTGGACCAGGAGGCCAGCCTCCTGGAGCACACCACCTTCAAGCGGGTCCTCATCGAGGTCCAGCACGAGAGCCCCCTTCCGGAGATCATGGGAGAGCCCTCGGCTCTCGCCAACGTCCTCATGAACCTCTGTGTCAACGCCTGTGACGCCATGCCGGGAGGAGGGCGCCTCCGCCTGGGCACCCACCTGGCCCGCCCCGACTGGGTGGAGATCACCGTGGAGGACAGTGGGGAGGGCATGAGCCCGGATGTCCTGGCCCGCGCCATGGAGCCCTTCTTCACCACCAAGCCTGCGGGCAAGGGCACCGGCCTGGGGCTCTCCATCGTCTATGGGACCGTCAAGGCCCACGGCGGCACCCTGGACCTCCGGAGCACTGTGGGCAAGGGCACCCGCATCACCCTGGGCTTCCCCGCCCTCATCACCCAGCCCGTGGCGGTGGACCTGCACGAAGACGCGATCATCCACGCCCAGCAGATCCTCCGGATCCTGCTGGTGGACGACGACGAGCTGATCATCCGCACCCTGGTGCCCCTCCTGGAGCTCATGGGGCATCAGGTCCAGACCGCCTCGGGCGGCCTGGAGGCCCTGCGCCGCCTGGAGGCGGGCCTCCAGGTGGATCTGGCCATCCTGGACCTGAACATGCCCGGCATCGGCGGCCTGGAGACCCTCCACCGCCTCCGGATCATGCTCCCAGAGCTGCCGGTGCTGGTCACCAGCGGCTTCGTGGAGGACGACATGGCCCAGAAGCTCCGCGCCATCCCGAAGGTCGCCGTACTGGGCAAGCCCTTCATGATGAAAGACTTCGAAAAGCAAGTGGCCCTGCTTTCCAAATGAACTCAGCGCATCACGAAGACCGTCCCCAGGGCCAGGACCGCAAAGAGGATGAGAAACACCACACGCCAGACCGTGGGTTCATCATTGGGAATGTTCAGGCAGTGGGCCGCCGGGTCCTCCAGGGCCACCCGCGTGAGCTCGTCCATGGGGGTCTCGGGCGGGCCGGGATGGGGCGGAAAAAGGGGGTCCGCCACCTGCCCCAGATAGACCTGCCGGAAGCAGTCGTGCCGGACGATGCGGTCGCGGGGTTGGCCAAAGGGCTCAGGACTCTGCAAGGAGCGCATCCAGCACCTCGTTCACCATCTGAGGATTCACCTTGCCCTTGCCCTGCTTCATGACCTGCCCGACCAGGAAGCCCCGGAGCTTGGCATTGCCCCCCTTCAACTGGACCACCTGCTCGGGGTGGGAGGCCAGGACCTGCTCCACCAGGAGGCGGATGGCCCCTGTATCCGAGACCTGGGCCAGGCCTCGCCGCTCCACGATCTCCGCCGGACCGCCCTCGCCCGCCAAGAGGGCTGGAAAGACCCCTTCCTTGGCCGTGTTGAGGTTGATGGTCCCGGCCTCCACGAGCCGTATCAGGTCCCCCAGGAGCCGTGGCTCCAGGCCCAGGGCCTCCAGGGTGACGCCACGGTCATTGAGGGTGCGGCTCAGCTCGCCCAGCATCCAGTTGCAGGCCTGCTTGCCGTTGCCCGCCACACCCGCCACGGCCTCGAAGAAGTCTGCGAAGGCCCGGGTCTGGAGGAGCATCCCCGCCTCGTAGTCCGTAAGCCCGAAGGCATCCCGGAAGCGGGCCTTCCGGGCCTCCGGCAGCTCCGGCAGGGCGGCGCGAACGGCCTCCACCTCTGCCGCATCGACCTTCAGGGTAGGCAGGTCGGGCTCCGGGAAGTAGCGGTAGTCCATGGCCGCCTCCTTGCTGCGCTGGGGGCGGGTCTCGCCGCGCTCCGCATCCCAGCCGCGGGTCTCCTGGGCGAAGGACTCGCCCCTCTCCAGAAGCGCAATGTGGCGTTCGATCTCGTGTTCGAGAGCCAGGCGGACATTCCGGAAGGAGTTGAGGTTCTTCACCTCCACCCGGGTCCCGAAACCCGTCTCCCCCTCCCGGCGCACCGAGACATTGGCATCGCAGCGCAGGCTGCCCTCCTCCATGTTCCCGTCGCAGAGCCCCAGGTAGGTCACCAGGTGGTGGAGGGCCTTGAGGCAATCGTAGGCCTCCTGGGGGCTGCGGAGGTCGGGGGCGCCTACAAGCTCCAGAAGGGGGACCCCTGCCCGGTTCAGGTCCACCAGGGAGGCCTGGGGGCTCAGCTCATGGCTGCTCTTGCCCGAGTCCTCCTCCAGGTGGGCCCGCTCGATGCGGCAACGGCGGCCTTCCACCTCCAGCCACCCGTTCTCCACGATGGCCACGGGCCCCTGGGTGATCTGGTAGCCCTTGGGCAGGTCCTGATAGAAGTACTGCTTCCGATAGAAGGGGCTCTCCTCCCGGATATCGCCGTGGACCGCCAGCCCGAAGGCGATGGCCATGCGGATGGCTTCCGCGTTCACCACCGGCAGGGCCCCCGGCAGCGCCAGGCAGACCGGACAGGTGCGCGAGTTGGGCTCGCCCCCGTATCCGTTCCGGCAGCCGCAGAACATCTTGGACTGCGTCAGGAGCTGGACATGGACCTCCAGACCGATGACCGCTTCAAACCCAGGCTTCATGGACACTCCCAGGTGAAAGTGTAGCCGTCCCTGCGTGCCATGATGGAGCAGGAGCCCTGTCATGCCTGGTGAACCCATCGTCCAGAGCCTTCTGGAGAACGACCTCTACAAGTTCACCATGTGGCAGGCCCTGCTCCACAGGCACCCCGGGGCCCAGGCGGCCTACAGCTTCCGCTGCCGGAACACCCCGGCCTTCCCCCTGGCGGAGCTGAAGGAGGCTGTGGAGGCCGAACTGGACCAGCTCTGCTCCCTCTCCTTCACAGGTGCGGAGCTGGACTACCTCCGCACCCTGCGCTTTCTCAAGAGCGACTTCGTGGACTTCCTCTCGGTCTTCCGCTTTCAGCGCCGCTTCATCGAGGTGGGGGTCCGGGGGGAGGAGCTGACCCTCGAGGCCCAAGGCCCCATGGTGCATGTGATGGGCTTCGAGATCTTCGCCCTCTATATCGTGAATGAGCTCTACTTCCGTAGGCTCGGTGACCCGGATGCCGATCTCGCCGCCGCCCGGGGGCGCCTGCAGGCCAAGATCCGTCTGGTGCAGGAGTACGAGACCCTTTCCAGCGGGGCCCCGCCCTTTCTGCTCTTCGACTTCGGCCTGAGGCGGCGCTACTCGGGCCCCTGGCAGGAAGAGATGCTCCGGACCCTGGCCCGGGAGCTGCCCGCCAGCTTCCGGGGCACCTCCAATGTCCATCTGGCCCGGGTGCTGGGGCTTCCGCCGGCCGGCACCATGGCCCATGAGTATCTCCAGGCCTACCAGGGCTTCGGCATCCGCCTGCGGGACTTCCAGAAGGCGGCCCTGGAGGGCTGGGTCCAGGAGTACCGGGGGGACCTCGGGATCGCCCTGACGGATGTCATCTCCATGGATGCCTTCCTCGCCGACTTCGACCTGTACTTCGCCAAGCTCTTCGACGGACTCCGCCACGACTCGGGGGATCCCTTCGCCTGGGGCGAGAAGGCCCTGGCGCACTACCGGAGCCTCCACATCGATCCGGCCACCAAGCGCTTCGTCTTCTCCGACAGCCTGGACATCCCCAGGGCCCTGGCCCTGCATGGGCACTTCGCCGGGCGCATCCCCTGCGCCTTCGGCATCGGCACCAACCTCACCAACGACACTGGCCTGGACCCGCTGAACATCGTGATGAAGATGGTCCGCTGCAACGGTCAGCCCGTCGGAAAGCTCTCCGACACTCCAGGCAAGGCCCTCTGCGAGGACCCCTCCTTTCTGGCGTACCTGCGACAGGTCTTCGGCTCA
This sequence comes from uncultured Holophaga sp., assembly GCF_963677305.1. GTDB lineage: Bacteria > Acidobacteriota > Holophagae > Holophagales > Holophagaceae > Holophaga. The sequence continues at coordinate 528,422 of NZ_OY781925.1, read as the reverse complement.
TGAAAGAGCCCCCCGCCGGAGCGGGGGGCATTCAGGGGCTGGGCGGCTCAGTCCTGATCAGCCATCCGGCGGACCAGTTTCTCGGCGATCCGCTGGACGACGGGCTCGAAGACCTTGTTCACGAGCTCCTGGTCCCACTGGACCTCGTTACCGGTACCGGCCACCTTGACCCCCATGTCCTTGACCTCGCCCTCATCCTTGACGGTGGCGATGATCTCACCGGTCTGGACGTCGATCACCCGCACATCCAGGCGACCCGTGAAGCTCGCCTTCTTGATGTTCACATCGGAGGCCGCATGGCGGGCCAGGGAGTCTCCGCCCGGGGCCACCTTGGACATGAGGGCACCCACCAGCCCGCTGGTCTGGAAGCCGCTCTTCTTGTAGGCGAAGCGGGTCACCTTGCCGGTGACCATGTAGCGGACCCCCGCCAGCTTGCCCATCTTGACGGCGCTGGATTCATCGACCAGACCGCTGCTGCCCAGCTTCTGCTCCTGCAGGATGGCCTCGAGGCGCTCGCGCTCGATGAGGCGGATCTTGCCGGAACCCTGGTCGCTGAGCTCGGTCACCATCAGGTCCTGGAGGACACTGGAGATGCGCTTCTCACCGGCACTCCAGCCCCCCGGCCCCCAGCCGGACCAGGCCCCCTCGGCGACGGGGAAGGAGAGAACGGCCACCCTGGGGCGCTTGTCAGCGCCTGCAGCCTTCACACTGAGGGGAAGCAGGGCCAGGCAGGCGGCCACGGCAAGGGAGAGAATCCGACGGATGTTCACGGGTTGGCCTCCATGAAGGGGTGTCTTTTGGGCTGTCCAGGTGCTGATCCTACCCCATTGCCGCGCTGGCCCAAAACGGATCGGCCCATCAGGAGACCGGTCTGGCGGTGGCCGGATGCGGCTGGGGCGCCGGAGATGATGCCGACTGCAGGGCCAAGCCTAGCATCACGGCACAGGGAATGGCCACCCACAGAGTGGCGCTCACTTCCCCAGGCAGAACCCGCTGAAGACCTGGTCCAGGGTCGCCTCGGCGCGATCCTCCCCACTCAGGCGGAGAAGAAGCGCCCAAAGCCCCTGGAGCACCGAAGCGGGCAACTCGGGGGGAGGCTCATCCGGCAGCTGGAAGAGCAGTTCCGCCTGGAGCACCAGCTCATCCAGCAGCTCCCGCTGGCGCTGACTGGCCAGGGCGCCGAGGCAGGCATCGGGAGCCATCCCCCCCAGAAAGCGTTCCTGCAGAGCCCGGGCCAGGGCCCCCAGCTCCCCAGCCAGGGCGGAGACCGAGAGACCCTCCGCGGCCTTGGCATCGGAGAAGGTCCTCACCTCGATCACCTTCTCGGCGTAGGCAGCCAGGCGCACCAGGATCTCGGGATCCGGCCCGGGATCCGTGGCTGGGATGAGGTGCAGGATGAGATCCACTTTCTCCAGGACCGCTGAGACCCGGGCCACCCCCAGGCGCTCCACCGGATCCTCGGTCTCCCGGAGCCCGGCGGTGTCGAAGAGGTAGAGGGGCAGCCCGGCCCACTCGCAGCGGACCTCCAGCACATCCCTGGTGGTGCCCGGGATCTCCGTGACGATGGCCCGGTCCTCCCCCGCCAGGGCGTTGAAGAGGGTGCTCTTGCCGGCATTGGGGCGTCCCACCAGGGCGATGCGGATGCCCTCCCGGAGCCAGCCTGCGGCCCTCGACCGGCCCTGTTCCACGTGGAACACCCGGCGCAGAGGCTCCAGGGAGGTCCTCAGCTGCCCCAGGTCCAGGAGGATGCCCTCGTCCTCTCCGTAGTCCACCGCCGCTTCCGCCCGGGCCACCCAGGGAGCCACGGCATCACGGGCAGCGGCCAGCCAGACAGGGACGCCGCCGGAGCGGGCCTGGGCCTCCCTCAGCTGGGCATCGGTGGCCGCCGCGATCATGTCCTTGAGAGCCTCTGCCTCCAGAAGCCCCTGGCGCCCGTTCAGGAGGGAGCGCCGGGTGAACTCCCCGGGCTCCGCCAGGCGCACCCCCAGGCTGGCCAGACGCTCCAGCAGCCTGCGCACCAGAAGGGGGTTGCCGTGGACCTGGAACTCCACCACATCCTCACCGGTGTAGCTCTCCGGCCCCGGAAAGAAGAGGACCAGGGCCCGCTCCCGGTAGCCCTCCCAGGCCAGGGTGCGAAGGGCGGCTCTCCGGGGCTCGGGCAGGCGCACCCAAGACCCCAGGGTGCCGCGGAGATCCGGGCCCGAGATCCGGACGATGGCCACGGCGCCGGGCAGCATCGGCGTGGCGGGGGCGGCAATGGGCTGGTTCCTCACATCTTCACCATTCAGGACAGTTTCAGGCAGATGTGCGGAGGGCACGGAGGGAGGACTTCTCCGCTCCGCGCCCTCCACGTCTTGGCGAGTGTGTCCGCCCTAGGCCCGGAACACCTTGAGGGCCTTGATGCTGCCGGTGCCTTCGCTCTCAGTGTTGAGCCCCTGCTCCCGGGCCACCACGGTGTGGACCCAACGGCGCTCCCGGGGGGTCAGGCTGGAGAAGCGGTAGCTCCCGGTGGCGCGGGCCTGCTGGATGGCCAGGGCAGCCATGGCCTTGATCTCCTTCATCCGGAAGAGGCGGGAGCCCTGGGCGTCCAGGTAGGCCAACCTGGCCTCGTCCCGCTCGCCCTGGGCCTCGTGGATCAGGAACTGCAGGGCATCCAGGCCCTGCCCCTTGCTGGCGGCCAGCCACTGGGCGTCGGGGCCATCCAGCACCAAACGGTTGGGGAAGAGCTCGTCATCCCCAGAGGCCTCAAAACGGGCCTCGACCTTCAGGCCAAGGGCTTCGCACCAGCGGACCGCCAAGTCGGGGAGCGACTCGAGGCTTGCGGAATTCCTGCGCATGGGTCCTCCGGATCAGATGACGACGGGCTTGGACTTGTAGGTCTTGAGGAGGTACCAGGTCTGGGCGATGCCCACCAGGTTGAAGACCAGATAGTAGAGGCAGAGCCCGGCGGGGGTGGTGCCGAAGAAGAAGATCATCATGAGGGGCATGACGTACATCATCATCTTCTTCTGCGCGGCATCGCCGCCGGCCATGGGGGTCATCTTCTGCTGCAGCAGCATGGAGGCGCCCAGCAGGATCGGCAGGATGTAGTAGGGATCCTGCGCGGAGAGATCGGTGAGCCAGAGGGCGAAGTGGGCGTGGCGCAGCTCATACACGGCGGCGAGCATGGACCAGAGGGCCAGGAAGACGGGCATCTGGACGACCATGGGCAGGCAGCCGCCCATGGGGTTGTGGCCGTTCTTCTTGTAGAAGGCCATCAGCTCCTTTTGCTGCTCCTGCTTCTTGGCCATGTCGTTGCCGAACTTGGCGTACTTGGCCTGGATCTCCTTCTGGTGGGGCTCCAGCTCCTTCATGCGGATCATGCCCAGGGTGGTTTTGGTGTTGAGGGGCCAGAGGATGCCGCGGATGATCAGGGAGAAGACCAGAATGGCCCAGCCCCAGTTGGGGATCACGCGCTGGATCTGCCGGAGGATCCAGAAGAGGAACTGGGCGACCAGGCCGAAGAAGCCAAAGTTCATGACCTTGGTGTAGGCCTTGCCCATGCCGGCCAGGACATCGGCCTGCTTGGGCCCGAGGTAGAGGGTTCCGGTGAGGGTCTGCTGCCCCTCGGGACGGATGGTGTAGCCCAGGCCGGGGTCCCGGTCCACCAGCCTGGGCATCTCCCAGATGGCAGCGAAATAATGGGTGCGCTGGCTCTTGGCGGCATGCTCGATCCCCGCGTCCATGCCGACCATGCGGGTGGCATCGGGAAGGGTCTTGCGCTTGGCGCCGACGAACTTGAAGAAGGGATCCTTCAGGATGCTGGTCCAGGCCTGGTCATGGATGCCGCTCTCCTCGAGGGTGAAGATCCGACCGAGGTGGTTGGCCTGGGCCAGGTCATGGGGCATGGCGATGAGGTTCAGGGGGCTGCCGGAGGGGGAGCTCCAGCTCACCTTCAGGGCATAGCCCTTCTCGGGGACGCGGTACTCCAGCCGGTCACCCTGGGCATTGCGGAAGGTCACCACCTTGCCCTCGGGGGTGCTGGCGATCTCGGGACTGCCCTCGAAGCGGGCGCTCAGGGCACCGCCGATGCCAGGGAAGTCGCGGGTGCTGCCATCGGGGCTCATGGAGGGGAGGAAGGGGGTTCCGTCGGCCTTCCACTCCACCTGCTGGATGGCACCATCCTGGGTACGGAAGCGGAGGCGCAGCTCGCTGGACTCGACCGTCACCAGGCTGCTGGTGTCGGCGGGACGGGCGGCCTGTGCGGGGGCGGCCCCTCCGGAGACCGGGGGAGGCGCCACGGCCGGAGCCTGAGCGGCCTGGGCGACCTCCTGGGCCTGCTTCGGGGGCGCATTGCGACGCATCACCCAGGAATAGAGGCCGAAGAGGACCAGCATGCAGATGATGAAGGCCACCAGGTTTCGGTTGTTCATGGCTTTTTCCAGCGACTTAAGGCCAGCCGGAGCTGACCTTCGATTTCATGAAATTGGGGGAGCCGATCTCTGGGGACAGCACGGGAGGGACGCACCCAGACCACCCCCGGAAGGGCGAGACCAGGACACTCCCGCAGGACCTTCAGGAAGGCCATGCGGACCCGTCTCCGGAACTGGTTGCGGCGCACCGCCCGCCCCTGCTTGCGCGAGGCGCTGACCAGGAGGAGCGGAAGCTCCGCCGGGAAGGACCAGACCCGGATGTCCAGCAGCTGGCCCTTGCCCGATACCGGGCGCGGCAGATCCTGCGGCACCGCATGATCCCGGTGCCGCACCACACGGTAGCGGCCAGCCACCTTCACCGAAAGACTAGAGGGCCAGGACGTGCCGACCCTTGGCGCGGCGGCGCTTCAGCACCATGCGGCCATTCTTGGTCTTCATGCGGGAGAGGAAGCCGTGGGTCTTGGCACGGCGGCGGTTGTTGGGCTGGAAAGTACGCTTCATCGTCCACCTCAGGGGGGCCCGTCCTCACGGGATGGGCGAACCAACGATTCTACCAGCCGGACAAACAATTTCAAGGTCAAAGGGAGCACCCCGGGACCTGTGCGAAAATGGGAAACGAGGAGTCAACATGGCCTTTCTGCCCCCGTCCGATCTGCCCGAGCTTGAGCACTTCGAGCACCCCCTCTCCAGCCGCTACGCCAGCAAGGCCATGGTGCGCCTGCTCTCGCCTTTGTACCGGATGCGGGTGTGGCGGCGCCTGTGGATCGCCCTGGCCGAGAGTGAGCACGAGCTGGGGCTGCCGGTCACGGCGGAGCAGATCGCCGAGATGCGCGCCACCCAGGACCAGGTGGACCTGCCCGCCATCGCCAAGCATGAGGCGGCCTTGCGCCACGATGTGATGGCCGCCATCCACGCCTGGGGTGACATCGCCCCCAAGGCCCGCCCCATCGTCCACCTGGGCGCCACCAGCTGCTTCGTCACCGACAACGGCGACCTGCTCATCTGCCAGGAGTCCCTCCAGCTCCTGCGCTCCCGGCTGCAGGATGTCATCGCGGCCCTCTCGAAGTTCGCGGGCCAGTGGGCCGACCAACCCACCCTTGGCTTCACCCACTTCCAGTCCGCCCAGCCCACGACCGTGGGTAAGCGGGCCTGCCTCTGGATCCAGGACCTCCTCCTGGATCTGGGTGACCTGGATCACCTCATCGCCACCACCCCCGTGCGCGGCGTGAAGGGCACCACCGGCACCCAGGCCAGCTTCCTGGAGCTCTTCGAGGGCGACGGCGCCAAGGTGGATGACCTCGAAGCCAAGTTCTGCGAGAAGGTGGGCTTCCCCGCCATCGCCATCTCCGGCCAGACCGCCACCCGCAAGCTGGAGGACCGCATCGGCCAGGTCCTTTGCGGCATCGCCGCCTCGGCCTCCAAGTTCGCCTGTGACATGCGCCTGCTCCAGCACCTCAAGGAGGTCGAGGAGCCCTTCGAGAAGAACCAGATCGGCTCCAGCGCCATGCCCTACAAGCGCAATCCCATGCGCTCAGAGCGCATCAACAGCCTGGCCCGCTTTGTCCTGGGCCTCATGCCCTCCAGCTACCAGACCTCCGCCACCCAGTGGATGGAGCGCACCCTGGATGACTCCGCCCACCGCCGCCTCACCATCAGCCAGGGCCTCCTGGCCACGGACGCCATCCTGGTGCTCCTGAAGAACGTCTCCAGCGCCCTGGTGGTCTACCCGAAGATGATCGAGGCCCGGCTCGCCCAGGAGCTGCCCTTCATGGCCGCCGAGGTGCTGCTGATGGAGGCAGTGAAGCGGGGCGGCGACCGCCAGGACCTGCACGAGCGCTTCCGCGTCGCGGCCCTCTCCGCGGGGAAGGCCATCAAGGAGGAAGGGAAGCCCAATCCCCTCCTCAGGCTCCTGGCTCAGGACCCCGCCTGGCGCATGTCTGAAGCCGAACTGGCCGGGATGCTGGACGCCCAGCGCTTCACCGGACGTGCCGGGGATCAGGTCCGGGCCTTCCTCGGCCGAGAAGTAGCTCAGGCACTCCGGGACCACCGTCCCGCCGAGACTGCGGAGGTTCGAGTCTAGTGGATTCAGGGGAGAGAGCACGCGGCGCATGGGGAGCTCTGCTCCTCTACCTCGCGTTGCTCCTCCCCGGCGTCCTCTCCCCCGGCCTCCATGCGGCCACCCCAGCGAGCCCGCTGATCGTCGGCCTGGACGAGGACTATCCTCCCTATGAGTTCCGCAATGCCCAGGGGGTGCCCGAGGGCTACAATGTAGACCTCCTCAAGGCTCTGGAGCGGGTCCTGGACCTCCGATTCGACCTGCGTCCAGGCGTCTGGGGTCTGCTGAAGGATGACCTCGAGGCCGGTCGGATCCAGGTCCTCGGCAGCATGCTAAGGACCCCGGACCGCGAGAAGGTCTTCGCCTTTTCCAACCCCCCGCTGCAGGTCGGCTATGCCCTGTTCACCCGCCAGGGGGAGTTCTCCCCCGCTGGGCTGGAGGACCTCCGGGGCCGCCGGGTCCTGGTCCAGCGCGGAAGCCAGATGCACGATCAGCTCCTCGCCAGGGGTCTGCAGGAGTCGTTGGACCCGGTGGACTCAGAGGCCGATGCCCTCAGAGCCTTGGCGGCGGGGAGGGACGATGCGGCCCTGGTCGCCCACCTGACCGGGCTGCTCCTCATCCGGCAGGGCGGCTTCGGCAACATCAGCCCCGCCGGCCCTCCCGTCCTCTCCCGGGAACTGAGCCTGGCTGTCCGCAGGGACCACGCCGAGCTGCTGGCCAGATTGGACACGGGACTGGCCATCCTGCAACGCACCGGTGAGCTCGACCGCATCCACCGCAAGTGGTTCAGTGAACTGGAGACCCCTGACCGTTCCGCACGCCGGGGCCTGCTGGCCCTGGCCGGGGCAGTGGCTCTCCTGGCCCTTTTCCTGGGGGCGGTGCTGGTCTGGAACCGGACCCTCCAGCGGAGGATCCGGAAGCACACCGACGAGCTCCAGACCCAGAAGGACTTCCTCCAGGGCGTCGTGGACTCCATCCCCCTGATGCTCTTCGCCAAGGATCCCAATCACGGCTTCGTCTTCACCCTCTGGAACAGGAAGGCGGAGGAGCTCTCCGGCCGGAGTTCGGCGGAGATCCTGGGTTCCACGGACTTCAGCCACTTCCCGCCCGGGCAGGCCCTGAGCTTCCGCAAGGATGACGAGACCGTGATGTCCAGCCGCGCCCTGCGGGTCATCGAGGAGGAACCTCTGGACACCCCGAACGGGCAGGTCCTCCTGCGCACCCTCAAGGTGCCCATCTGCGACCGGGAGGACCAGCCCCTCTACCTCCTGGGCATCTCCGAGGACATCACGGAGCGGCGACGCATGGAAGAGGCCCTTGCCCAGGTGCAGCGGCTGGAGAGCCTGGGGGTCATGGCCGGGGGCATCGCCCACGATCTCAACAACTACCTGACAGGCATCCAGGGCAACCTGGACCTGGTGGCCAGCACCCTCCCCGCCGACCACCCGGGCCACCTCTTTCTGGAGGGAGCGGGACAGAGCATCGGCCTCGCCACCCTCCTGGCCTCCCAGATGCTCGCCTACGCAGGTCAGGGTGCGATCCAGACCCGGGGCCTGGACCTCAACCTCCTCCTCCGGGACCTGCACCCCCTGCTCCAGGCCAGCCTGCCATCCGCCACAGCCCTCCGCCTGGACCTGGCTCCAGGCCTGCCCCAGGTGAGGGCCGACGAGCGCCAGCTCCGGCAAGTCGTCCTCAACCTGGCCAACAATGCCTCCGAAGCCCTGGAGGGACGCCCGGGGACCCTCACCTTCCACACCCGGAGCGAGACCCTCTGCGAGGCCGAGATCCGGATCCTCTTCCCCGGACAGACCCTGGAGGCTGGCCCCCAGGTGGTCCTGGAGGTCTCCGACACCGGGAGCGGCATCGCCCCGGATGTCCTCCCCCGCATCTTCGACCCCTTCTTCTCCACCCGATTCACCGGCCGCGGCCTGGGTCTTCCGGCCACCCTGGGCATCCTCCGGAGCCACGGGGGTGGACTCCGGGTCACCAGCCGGCCAGGGGCGGGCAGTACTTTCATCGTCTACCTGCCGGCCCTCGCGGATAGAATCTGAAAGCCCCATCAGGGTATAATTATTAATATTTAATCAAGGTAGCCCCATGCTGAAACTGGCCGTCATCGGCGCCCAAACCCTCCTCGGACGTGAGCTTGTCGGATCCCTGGAACCGCAGGACTGCTCGGTGCTGCCCCTTGCCACCGGAGCCCTGAGTCGCGAAGAGGAGGAGGGGGATCTGGTGGTCTTCGCCCCCACCCCCGAGCTCCTGGCGGATCTGGATCTGGCGATCCTGGCGGACGCCCCCCAGGATCCCTCCCTTCTTGAGGCCTTCCCCGGGCGGATCCTCGATCTTCGGCCCGAGAGCAACCCCAAGCTGGAACCCATGCCCCTCGCCGGGGAGTGGGAGGCAGGACGCACGGCCTATCGCGCCCGACCCGCCCTGGAGCAGGTACTGGCCCTCCTCCCCCAGCTTCTCGAGGGCTTCGGCGAGGTGGCTGGCACCCACCTGCGCTCTATCGGGCACCTGGGAGACCAGGGGCTGGACGGCCTCATGGAGCAGTCCGTCGACCTCCTGCAGGGCAAGGACCCCGACATCAGTAAACTCGGCTACCGAGCCGCCTTCGAGGTCCTGCCCCAGGTCGCCCGGGGCAGTCTGGTGGAGGTGAAGGTGCCGGTCTTCCACGGCGAGATCCTCATCCTCCACCTCCGCGCCCGGGAAGGTCAGGCCATCCGGGCCCTGGAGGCCCCCCAGGGGGTCAAGTGGGTGGAAGCCCCCCCCAGCTCCAGGGATGTGGCCATCAGCGCCGAGCTCCTGGCCCATCTCCACCTGGGCACGGAGGGGCGCAACGCCGTCCTCACCTTGGGCTTCGACCCCATCCTCTGGGGCATCCTCAGGCCCACACTCCGGGTCCTGAGCCTGGCATGAGCCGCCTGGACGGGCCCCACGACCGGGGGGACTTCCTCAGGTCCCTGGGCAAGCTCTTCGCTGGCTTCGTGGCCGAGCAGGTCGAAGAGGCCGTGGTGAGCGCCGGTCCGGGGCTGCTCCGTCCCCCGGGGGCCCTTGATGAGTTGGCCTTCCTCACCACCTGCACCCGCTGTGATGCCTGCATGCTGGCCTGCCCCCAGGGATCCATCCAGACGGCCCCGCCCCGGGCGGCCCTGGCCATGGGCACCCCCTTCATCTCCCCGCGGAGCATGCCCTGCTTCCTCTGCGAGGACCTGCCCTGCGTCGGCGCCTGCCCGGATGGCGCCCTCGTCTGGCCCAGGCGGACCCTCGACGGAGAGCCCGTTGAGGGTCCCAGGGCTGTCCAGATGGGGCTGGCGGTGGTCAACCCCGAACGCTGCGTGACCTACCCGAAGGGCGAGGAACCGGGCCAGCCCTGCCGGACCTGCGAGGATCGCTGCCCCTATCCCGGAGAGGCCATCCGGATGCTCGCCCCCGGGGAAGGCCAGGTCCCCCGCCCCCAGGTGTCCGAGGAGCATTGCACGGGCTGCGGGCTCTGCGTCTTCGGCTGCATCACCACCCGCCCCGCCATCCGGGTGGAAACCCGCCCATGAAAGCAGAACCGCCGCCCAGGGTTGCGGAGCGGCGGTCCTTTCAGCAGGGAAGGAGTGCTACATCATCAGAGGCGCCACGATCCTGAAGAGGATGGCCGCCAGGGCAGCGCTCACGGGGATGGTCAGCACCCAGGCGACCACGATGTTCCCCGCCAAGCCCCACTTCACGGCTGAGGCATTCATGCTGGCCCCCACGCCCATGATGGCGCCGGTGATGCAGTGGGTGGTGCTCACCGGGATGCCCAGGTGACCAGTGGTGAAGAGGACGATGGCCCCGGCGGCCTCAGCGGCGAAGCCATGGATGGGTCGGAGCTTGGCGATGCGGTGGCCCAGGGTCTTGATGATCTTCCAGCCGCCGGTGGCGGTGCCCAGGCCCATCATGATGGCGCAGCCCAGCTTGACCCAGATGGGCACCACCACCTTGGCTGCACCGCCCGGCAGGAACTTGTAGGTGATGAGGCCGAGGCAGATGATGCCCATGGCCTTCTGGGCGTCGTTCAGGCCGTGGGTGTAGGCCATGGCCGCGGCGGACAGCAGCTGGAGCTTGCGGAAGGCGAAGTTGACCTTGGCCGGGGATTTCCGCCGGACGATCCACAGGATCAGAATGATCAGCACCGAGGCGATGATGAAGCCCATCACCGGGGAGATCACGATGAAGGCGCCGATCTCCTTGAGCTTGGTCCAGTGGAGGGCCCGGTAGCCGGCATGGGCCACCACCGCGCCGGCGAGTCCGCCGATGAGGGCATGGCTGCTGCTGCTGGGGATGCCGAACCACCAGGTGAAGAGGTTCCAGATGATGGCCGCCAGGAGCGCCGCCACCACCACAGCGGGGATGACCAGTTGGGTGTCCGCCACCCCCTTGGCGATGGTGGTGGCCACCTGGGTGCCCATGAGGGCGCCGACGAAGTTGAGGATGCCAGCCATGAGGACCGCGATCCGCCCGGGGAGGACGCCGGTGGAGACCACGGTGGCGATGGCATTGGCCGTGTCGTGGAAACCATTGATGTAGTCCATCACCCAGGCGAGCATGACGATGATGATCAGGGTCAGCGGAATGTAGTGCAGCATCGCGGCCCCTAGGCGTTCTTCATGATGGTGGAGCCCACCACCTGCGCCGCCAGATCGATGGCATCCACCGTGCGTTCCATGGTGTCGAAGAGCTCCTTCCACTTGATGAGTTCGATCACCTCGAGGTTGCGCTCGAACATCTCCCCCAGGGCCTGGTGGTAAACCGTGTCCGCGTGGTTCTCCAGCTCCTTGATGAGCCGGATCCGGGAGCGGGGCTCCGAGGTGTCGGTGAGCTTCCGCAGGCCGCTGATCAGCTTGAGGAGTTCACCGGATGCCTCCACCGCCAGGGCGCTCATGTCCTGGAAGGGGACCGGGATCTTGGTGATCCGGTAGATCACCAGCCGCTCAGCGATGGAGTCAATGCAGTCCACGATGTCATCGAGCACATGGGCAAGACTCCGGATGTCCTCCTTCTCCAGGGGGGTGACGAAGGTCTTGTCCAGGCGGTCCAGAATGGTGTGGGTCGTCTCGTCCCCCTGGTGCTCCAGCTCCTTGATGGAACGGCGGAAGGCCGCCCAGTCCCCCACGGGGACGGAACGGAGACCGCGGTCAAAGGCGCGGGCGGACTCGAGGACGTTGGATGCGGACTGCTCGAGCAGGTCGAAGAAGACCACTTCCCTCGGCTTGATCCACTTCAAGATGGCATTGAAAGACATGCTTCCTCCGCCCCAAGGATACCCTGGGCCCCCGTCAGGGAGAGGAATGGAGACACGAATGTTACACGGAAGTCACGGACACCCGGCGGGATTTGCCGAATCCCCCCCGGCCTCGAAGCTGCTGCGGACCAGGGGGGCTGACTGGACCCGCTCGAAGCCCATTTCCCGGGCCTGTTCCCCCAGCCGCTCAAAGACCTCGGGAGGCAGGTAGGCCTCCACCGGGAGCTGGGCCAGGGTGGGACGGAGGTACTGCCCCAGGGTGAGCCTCCGCACCCCAGCATCCAGGAGGATCCCGAAGACATCCAGGAGCTCCTCCCGGGTCTCCCCGAGCCCCAGCATGAGTCCGGTCTTGGTGACCCGCCCCCCGGCAGCCTCCAGAAGCCCCAGGCTGCGAGCGAAATCCGCGCCGGGACGGACCCCGGGGTAGAGGCGGGGGACGGTTTCGAGGTTGTGGTTGAAGACCGCGGGTTCCGCCTCCAGAACCGTCTCCAGGGCAGCCCGGGAACCCTGGAAATCAGGGGTCAGCACCTCGATCCCCACGCCGGGGCGAAGATCCCGGATGGCCCGGATGCTCCGGGCGAAGTGCCCGGCGCCTCCATCGGACAGGTCATCGCGGGTCACGGAGGTGAGCACGACATACCTCAGGTCCAGGGAGGCCACGGTCCGGGCGATGGCCTGGGGCTCCTCCGGATCGGGCGGAGCGGGCACGCCGTGGCCAATGGCGCAGAAGCCGCAGTTCCGCGTGCAGCGGTCGCCCAGGAGGAGGAAGGTGGCCGTGCCCCGCGCAAAGCAGTGTCCCCGGTTGGGGCAGCGGGCCTCCTCACAGACAGAGTGGAGCCCGGCGGCCCGCAGGCGCGCCTTCATGGCATGGAGTTCCGAAAGCCGGGTCCGTTCCCGGGTGATCCAGTCGGGCAGGCGACCGGGGAGGGGGGTTTGCGGCTGAGGGCCCATGCCCCCAAGGTACAGCGCCCGCTGCTCCTCCGGTAGAATCCTCACCGTGAGCCTCCCCACCGACTTTCTCAAGGAGCAGTGCAGCTTCCTCCGCCGCCGGAGCCGGGAGTGGCGGAGCCACATCCGGAGGGTCCGGGCCTTCATCGGGGAGGCGCTCCGGGAGGCCCCCCAAGGGCGCCCGGTGCTCATCCTCGGGGCGGGGAGCGGTCTGGAGATCCCCTGGGATGAAGCCCCGCCCGGCACCACCGGCTGGGACCTGGATCCCTCCAGCCGCCTCCTCACCTCCCTCCGCTGGCGACGCTGGCCCCCCTGGATCTTCGAGGACGCCACCGGGTCCCTTGCCGGACTCCGGGCCCTGGCTCTGCGCTCGGCCCGCCGTACGGGGACGGAGCAGCTCCGGGATCCCAAGGTGGGCGCCCGGCGCCTGGCCGGCCTCCTCCAGAGCCACACCCCCCGGCCCCTGGCCCTGGAGGCCTGGCTCGACAGGCATCGCCCGGGGCTGGTAGTGGACGCCAACTGGATGGGGCAGCTGGGGGTCACGGCCCAGCGCATCATCGAGCAGGCCTTCCATGGCGTCTCTCCCTGGGAGGAGGACCCGGACATCCCGGACTCCCTCGATCAGGCCCTGGACGCCTGGATACGGCGGATCCTGGAGAGCCACCTGAGCCTGCTCCGGGACTCCGGGGCCGGGCTCTGCCTGGTCCATGACCGGGCCGTGATCCACGGGGAGAGCCCCATCTCCCTCGCCTCCGGGGAGACCGACTGGCTTCGTCAACTCCGCGCAGACACACCCCTGACCCTCAGCGATCCCCTGGCGGGGCTGGACCCCATGGAGGTCCTCGGAGACATCAACCACTGGGAACGGTGGATTTGGCCTGTCACCCCCAGCCAACAGCACCTCATCGAGGCCCTGCGACGAGCATCAAAAATTTCGTCAAGATTGCCATGAACAGGTGAATTGCTTTCAGAGCAGAGGATAATTGGAGACTTGTACGTCTCTCCGGGTGCCCATGCTTGACATCAGACGCATACTCCTCGGCCGCCGCCTCGCCAGCGACGAGACGAGCCATACCAGGATCGGCAACTTCGTCGGCCTTTCCGTCTTCAGCTCGGACGCCCTCTCCTCGGTGGCCTACGCCACCCAGGAGATCATGGCGAGCCTCTCCAGCAACCTGAGCGGTGCGGCGGGCGCCGCGGCCGGCGGGGCCGCCCTGGCCCTCTTCGGTCTCTCCGTCCCCGTCGCCCTCAGCATCGTGGTGCTCCTGGTGATTCTGGGCGTGGGCTACCGCCAGACCATCCTGGCCTACCCCGGCGGCGGCGGCGCCTACATTGTCGCCAAAGAGAACCTGGGCGAGCTCTCGGCCCTGACCGCCGGTGCAGCACTCCTGACGGGCTATATCCTGACGGTGGCGGCTTCGGTCTCCGCTGGCGTCTCCGCCATCACCTCCGCCTTTCCGGCCATGGATGGCTGGAACGTGAGCCTGACGATCATCTGCACCCTCTTCATCTGCGTCGCCAACCTCCGGGGCGTCAAGGAATCCGGTGCCCTCTTCGCCGTGCCCACCTATGGGTTCATCCTGCTCATGGCCCTCCTGCTGGGAACGGGCTTCGTGAAGGTGATGCTGGGCGGAGGCCCCTCTGCCCCCCAGGTCCACCAGTCGGTCCGGATGGCCACCCATGCCTCGATCCTCGGGGTCATCTGGATCTTCATGCGGGCCTTCAGCTCGGGCTGCACCGCCCTGACAGGCGTAGAGGCCATCTCCAACGGCATCCAGGCCTTCAAGGAGCCCTCCGCCAGGAACGCCGCCCGGACCATGACCTACATGATCATCATCCTGGGCTGCACCTTCCTGGGCATCACGATCCTGGCCCACAAGTTCGGGGTCACCTACATCCACAGCGAGGACGCCTCGCAGGTGGCGGAGACCCTGCTCTCCAAGCTCATCAAGGCCATCTACGGCGCCCCGGTGGCCGGGCTTCCCAAGCTGCTCTACTACCTCACCCAGGGCTTCACCTTCGCCATCCTGGTGGTGGCCGCCAACACGGCCTATGCCGACTTCCCCCGCCTCAGCGCCATCATGGCCGCCGACGGCTACATGCCCAAGCAGCTGGCCAGCCGGGGAGACCGCCTGGTCTTCAGCAACGGCATCATCTTCCTGACCCTCATCAGCTGCGTGCTGGTCTGGGTCTGCCACGCCAACACCGACCTGCTGCTGCCCCTCTACGGCTTCGGCGTCTTCCTCGGCTTCACCCTCAGCCAGGCGGGCATGGTGGTGCACTGGTCCAGACACCGCCACCTGGAGAAGAACTGGCGCTTCAAGGCCGTGATCAACTTCCTGGGCGCCACCGCCGCTGGCGCCGTGATGCTGGACATCGGCTTGGCCAAATTCATCCATGGCACCTGGATCGTCGTCCTCCTGATCCCCGCTCTGGTGTGGCTCTACATCCGCATCCACCGCCACTACGTCTCCGTCCGCTCCCGCCTGGCCGCCAGCCGCACAGAGGAGATCTACGCCAGGCCCAACCGGGTGGTCATCTTCGTCTCCAAGATCCACCGGGGCACCGTGGAGGCCCTGCGCTATGCCAAGTCCATCGCCGGCAACCGCGAAGTGGAGGCCCTGACCGTGGACTTCCCCGATGACCACGGTCGCCCCAGCCCCGAGCGGGGCAAGCTGGAGGCCGACTGGCACAAATACTGTGAGGGCATCCCCCTCCGGGTGCTCAACAGCCCCTTCCGCAAGGTGGTGGAGCCCATCATCGATGAACTGGAGCGGATGGCCCAGGCGGAACCGGAGTGCACCACCACCATCATCCTCCCCGAGTTCGTACCGGATCGCTGGTGGGGCAACCTGCTCCACAACCAGACCGCCTGGCGCCTCAAGGCCATGCTCCTGGCCCGACCCCGGACCGTGGTCATTTCCATCCCCTACCACCTGGACTCCCCGGGAGAATGACCCATCCTGGGGCTGATCAACCCTTGATCAAGCCCCCCGGATGGTGCCGATGTTCAATATCCGCCGAGTCCTCCTCGGCCCCAGGCTCTCCAGTGACGCCACCGACGAGGCCCGCCTGGGGAAGTTCGTAGGGCTGGCGGTCTTCTCCTCGGATGCCCTCTCCTCGGTGGCCTACGCCACCCAGGAGATCATGGCGGCCCTCTCGGCCTCGGGCATGGCCCTGGGCGCCGCTGGGGTCACCTGGCTCTATGGTCTGTCGGTACCCGTGGCCCTGGGCATCGTGGGCCTCCTGGCCATCCTGGGCACGGGCTACCGCCAGACCATCATGGCCTACCCCGGAGGCGGCGGGGCCTACATCGTGGCCAAGGAGAACCTCAGTGAGCGGGCTGCCCAGACCGCCGGGGCAGCCCTCCTGACGGACTACATCCTGACGGTGGCCGTGTCCGTCTCCGGCGGCGTGGCTGCCATGAGCTCCGCCCTGCCCGCCCTCCAGGGCTACAACGTCCTCCTCACCATCCTCGCCATCGTCCTCATCGCCGGGGCCAACCTCCGGGGGGTCCGGGAGTCCGGCAGCTTCTTCGCCATCCCCACCTACCTCTTCGTCTTCTGCATGGGGCTCCTGGTCCTATCGGGCTTCTGGTGCTGGTTCAGAGGCGCTTCCCCTCCGGTCCCGGCCCCGGCTGAGCTCCAGCACCAGCTGGACCACGCCCAGATGCTCTCCGGGGCGGCCCTGGTCTGGATCTTCATGCGGGCCTACAGCGCCGGCTGCACGGCCCTGACAGGCGTAGAAGCCATCTCCAACGGCGTGACCGCCTTCCGGGAACCCGCCGCCCGGAACGCCTCCCGGACCATGATCTGGATGATCCTCCTGCTGGGTTCTCTCTTCCTCAGCATCACTCTGCTCAGCCACCACTTCGGCGTGACCTACCACCACAGCACCGATCCCGCGGTGGTGAGCGAGACCCTGCTCTCCAAGCTGGCCAAGGCCATCTATGGAGATGTCCACCAAGGGCTCGCCCGGATCGTCTACCTGGCGACACAGATCAGCACCTTCGCCATCCTGGTGGTGGCCGCCAACACCGCCTACGCGGGCTTCCCCCGCCTGGCCGCCCTGCAGGCCCGGGATGGCTTCCTGCCCAAGCAGTTCGCCATTCAGGGCGACCGGCTTGTCTTCTCCAACGGCATCATCATCCTCACGGTCCTGGCCAGCTTCCTGGTCTGGCTCCTCGATGCCAACACCGACCTGCTCCTCCCTCTCTATGCCCTGGGGGTCTTCATCGGCTTCACCCTCTGCCAATTGGGCATGGTGGTCCACTGGCTGCGCCTGCGGAACAAGGCCCCCCACTGGCACACCAAGGCCTTCATCAATGGGGTGGGTGCCCTGGTCTCGGGCATCGTGATGCTGGACATCGGACTCACCAAATTCGTCCACGGGGCCTGGATCGTAGTGCTGCTGATCCCCTTGATGGTCCACATCTTCTTCCGGGTCCACCGCCACTACATCAGCATCAAGGCCCGCCTCGCCGTCAGCCGCCTGGAGGCTTTCCTCCCCCCGAAACACCACGCCCTGGTCCTGGTCTCGGGGCTCCACGGAGGCGTGGTCGAGGCCCTGGCCTACGCCCGCCTCATCGCCGGTGACCGGGTGGAGGCCCTCACGGTGGACCTGGGCTCGGACGGCCTCTGCGAAAGTCCGGCCCTGGAACGGCTCCGCTCTGACTGGACCCACTACGGCATGGGGGTGCCTCTGCGCTCCGTGCCCAGTCCCTACCGCCGCATCGTGGAGCCCATCCTCGAGGAGGTGGTCCGCTTCCGCCAGGCGGAGCCCGATGTCTGCCTCACCGTCATCCTTCCCGAGTTCGTGACCCACACCTGGTGGGAGCGCCTGCTGCACGGCCAGATGGCCTTCCGCATCAAGGCTGGGCTCATGATGAAGCCGGGGGTCATCGTAACCTCGGTCCGCATTCATCTACCCAAATAATGGTTGATCACAATTAATGATTGAACCATACTTTCGCCACCCAACCCGGGGGGCGAATGATGCGCATCCTGATTCTGATGGCGGCTTGCTTCAGCATGCTCATGGGGCAAGTTGTCCAGGAGAGCTTCTCCTCTGACCCGGGTCCGCTGGACTTCATCCGAGGTGACGGCCAGGAACAGATCATCCTCCAGATGCTCACCGGCGATGCCCTCACCGGACTGGACACGGCGGGCCGACCCGTGCCCCGACTGGCCACTCACTGGGAGCTCCGCCCCGCCGGGATCCTGCTCCACCTGCGCACCGATGCCCGTTTCCAGGACGGAAACCCCGTCTCCCCGGAGGATGCAGCCTGGACCTTCCGGCGCATCCAGACGGACCCCGGGGCCTGCCGGACCAAACGAAGCGCCCTGGAGGGCGTGGAGGCCGAGGTGCATCCCGGAGCCATCCTGCTCCGCACCCACAAGCCCCCGGAACGCCTCCTCCGGGAGCTGGCCTTCATCCCCATCGCCCGGCGGGGCCACCCGGAGCTCGGCAGCGGCCCCTTCGGACTCACCCGGAAGGAGGACGCCTGGATCCTCCAGGCCCGCCGTCAGCACTTTCTGACTCCCCGGATCCAGGGCTTCCGCTTCCGGCTCCTCCCGGACAGTCAGGCCATCCTGCAGAATCTGAGGAAGGGCTGGCTCTCCCTGGGCACGGTGCCCCCCAGGCCCGGACTCAGGCCCCCACCCAGCTATCGCGAGCTGCGCCAGGGCACCCATGCCCAGCTTCTCCTCTTCAGCCGCCTGGGCCCAGACCCCCTCAGGCGCTTCGAGACCTGGCGCCGGGATGCCATGCCTGCAGGGTTTCTGGGACCCCAGGCTGTGGCCAGCCGCGGCCTCTGGCCCGAGTCCCTGGGCTTCCCACCAGCCACCATCGCCCCGCCGGGGCGGAGCGAGCCTGAGGCCACCCGCCTGGAGGTCCTCTTCGCCGCCGGGGACGAACTCGTCCAGCGCCTGCTCCTGGCCTACCGGGCCCGGGCGGCCCGCGACGGCTTCGATCTGGTGCCCCGACCCGTGGAGCCCGCCCTCCTCCTCGAGCACCTGGAGCGGGGCGACTTCACTCTGGCCTGTGCCCTCAACCTCTTCGAGCCCCATCCCTGGAGCGTGCTCGATTTCATGGAACCCGGCGGCGCCCTCAACTTCTGCGACTGGCGGGATCCGGCCTATGAGGGGCTCCGGGCCCAGCTCCGGGAGGCCAGGAGCCCCGCATGGAACCGCCTGGCGGCGCTCTGGGCCAGGCATCCCGCAGCCCTGCCCCTCCTCGACTTCAGCAGCACCCTCTGGGTGGACCAGCGCCTGGAACTGATCCCCAGCCCCATGGGCCTCTACTTCAGCACTCCGGGCCCCAGCGCCTGGCGCTTCAAACCGTGAGCCGTGGCGGGCTCATCTGGGGAGCAGCAGCCCTCATGGCCCTACTGCTGCCGGGCTCCGGGGGCCTCCACGCCAAGCCGGGCCCCTTCCCCTGGCCCGCCCTCCTGCGCTGCGGGCTCCTCTTCCTTGGAGTGGCCCTGGGGGCCCCGCTCCTGGTGCGCTGGAGGGGGCCGTCCCTGGGGCAGAGCCTGGGACTCTCCCTATGGGAATCGGTGCCGGACTTCCTCTGGGGCGGCTGTCTGCTGGCCCTGTGGCCCGCCCCCTGGGGGCCCCCGGGCTTCCCGGCCCTGGGCGCCGCCTTTCTCATGGCGGTCCTCCCGGGTGAGCTGCGCTGGCTCGCCAGGGCACTCCCCCAGGAGTGGCCTGTCCCCAGGGCATGGGGGGAACTCCGCCAGCGGAGGGCCAGGGACCTGGTCCTCTGGCGCTCACTCCCCCGCTGGCTGGAGGCCCGCCTCCCAGCCTGGATCACGGGCACCCTGGTCCTGGAGCGCCTGATGGGGGTGCGGGGCCCAGCCAGCGACTGGATGGCCCGCCTCGCTGCCCGCGACCATGCCGGGCTCCTGGGCTGGGTGGGGGGTCTGGCGGCCTGCTGGTGGCTTTTCCGGAGACTGGGGCGATGAAGCTCCGCCTCCTCTGCCTGGGGGCCCTGCTCCTGCCGGAGCTCCCCCTGGACCCCTTCAGGGCCGGGCTCCCCCCCAGCAGCAACCATCCCCTGGGCACGGATCTCCTGGGGCGGGATGGACTGCTGCGCCTCCTCCACGCCGGGACCCGCAGCTGCGGGATGGCCACGGCCCTGGCCCTCGCTGCGCTGGGTGTTGGCCTGCTCCTGGCCCTGACCCGGGAAAGCGGCTCCCGCTCCACCCTGCGGGCCATGCCCCCCCTGCTGCTGCTTATCCCCCTCTCCGACCTGCTGGGGAATCTGGGCTGGTGGGAGCTGGGCGCCCTGGCCTCCCTGCTCCTGGGCCTCCACCTGGAGCCCCCTCTGCGGGTGCACCTGGACGGCTTCCTGGAGAGCCCAGCCTGGCGCTACGGCGAGCTCCTCGGCGCAGGCACCCTGCACCGCCTGCGGACATGGGCCCCCTGGTTCCTTTCCCTGGGGGCCATGCTCCTCCCCTCGGCCTGGCTCAGCGCCCTCTGGTGTGAGACCACGCTGAGAGTCCTCGGCCTGGGACCGGGACCCCAGGTCGATTCCCTCGGCATCCTGCTGCAGGAGGAGCTGCCCCGCCTGACCACTGACGGAAGCCCCCTGGGCTGGGCCTCCCTGGTGGTGGCGCTGGGGCTCGCAGCGGCATCCAAGCCTCGTATGAAGGAGACCCCATGACCGGACAGCCCCTCCCCGACTTCGAGCTGGAATCCACCGAGGGCCGCGGGATCGGCCCAGCGGACCTGAAGGGCGCCTGGACCGTCCTCTACGCCTACCCCAAGGACAACACTCCTGGCTGCACCCAGGAGGCCTGCGACTTCCGAGACAACTGGGCCCGGGTGCAGGCCCTGGGGGTCCGGGTCTATGGCATCAGCAAGGACAGCCCCAAGAGCCACACCGGCTTCATCGGCAAGTACGAGCTCCCCTTCCCCCTGCTCTCGGACCCCGACAAGGCCCTCCTGACGCCCCTGGGGGCCTACGGCAGGAAGGTCATGTACGGCAAGGAGACCGAAGGCATCATCCGCAGCACCTTCTTGGTGGATCCCGAAGGGATCATCCGCCATGTCTGGCCGAAGGTGAGTGTGAAGGGGCATGTGGAGGAGGTCCTGGGGAAGCTGGAGACGCTGATGCGATAGCGGACGGGCATCCATCCGAAGTCGGGCCCGTTAGGGTCTAAACTGGGGGATGCCCTTTCTCGACCTGCCCACCTGGCTCCTCTCCGTGATCCTCGCCGCCTTCGGCTTGGTTCTCGGATCCTTTGGCAATGTGCTGATCCACCGTCTGCCCCAGGAGGCCCCTGAAGACCGGAATGTGGTCACCAAGGGCAGCCACTGCCCCTCCTGCAAGACCCCCATCCACTGGTACCACAACGTCCCCCTCCTGGGCTGGCTTTGGCTGAGGGGGAAGTGCGCCGCCTGCGGCTGGCGCATCCCCTTCCGCTATCCCCTGGTGGAGCTGCTCTCGGGCCTGATCTTCGCAGCTTCCCCCTGGGTCTTCCCCTTCGGGAGCCTCATCTGGCTTAAGGGTCTCATCTGCGGCTACGCCCTGCTGGTGCTCTTCTTCACGGACCTCACCGAATTCATTCTCCCGGATGTCCTCCAGTTCCCCCTCATGGCCCTGGGACTGATCTTCACCCTGCCCCAGCTCCTCTGGCCCGGCCGGACCCTCAGCATCTGGCTCACGGGCAACCACCTGGCGGTGCTGGAGCTCTTCCACAACGGGCTGCAGGCCGCCCCCGCCTGGAGCCTCTTCGGCGAAGCCCTGGACTGGAAGGCCAGCCTCATCGGGCTCGTGCTGGGCTATGGCGGCCCCGCCCTCTTCAACCAGCTCTACAAGTGGATCCGCAAGACCGATGGCCTGGGCATGGGCGACTTCAAGATGCTGGCCTGGCTGGGCGCCTTCTGGGGCTGGGGCCCCATGCTGGGGATCCTCTTCGGAGGAGCCCTCCTGGGCGTGATCGTGGCCCTGCCCCTCCTCATCACTCGGCGCGCCTCGGGACAGACCATGCTCCCCTTCGGATGCGCCATGGCGGTGGCGACCTTCCCCATCGTCTTCTACGGCCCGGCCCTCTGGACCGCTTACATGGGTCTGATCCGATGAATACGGAGATCCGGGCGGTCATCTTCGACTACGGCAACGTCATCAGCACCGTGGAGAACGGGCGCTTTCTGGAGTCCCTGAGCCGCCTGAGCGGCCTGGACCCAGCCACCCTGGATCGGCGCATCTTCCGGGAGAGCACCCTGCCGGTGGACTTCGAGACCGGACGGATCGGCACAGACGCCTTTGCCGAAGCCCTCTCGGCCCTCTGTGGGCAGCCCATCGCCCTCACCGAGCTGGAGGCTTCCTTCGGGGCCATCTTCCGCCCCATCGAGTCCACCCGCAGCCTCATCCGCAGGCTCAAAGGGCGCTATCTCCTCGGTCTCCTCTCCAACACCAACCCCTGGCACTTCGAGACGGAGATCCGCTGCTGCCCGGAATTCGCCCTCTTCGACACCGTCACCCTCTCCTATGAGGTGGGGGCCATGAAACCCCACCCGGACATCTACCGGGATGCCCTGGACAAGCTCGCCCTGCCTGGGGAGGCCTGTGTCTTCATCGATGACCGCCCCGAGTTCGCGGCGGCCGCCCGGACCCACGGGATCCACGGGCTCACCTTCAGCGACGGGGACCTGCTCCGCAGCGAGCTGGCCGCCCTGGGCGTGGTGGAGGCCCCTTGACCACCTTCCTCACGACCTTTTCCGCCATCTTCTTCATCGTGGACCCCCTGGGTCTGGTGCCCATCTTCATCGCCATCACGGCCCAGGCGACACCGGCGCACCGACGGGCCATGGCCCGCAGGGCCACCCTGGTGGCCTTCGGCATCATGGCCTTCTTCGCCGTCTGCGGCGGTCTGGTCTTCAAACTCTTCGGGATCACCATGCCCGCCATGCGGATCGCCGGCGGCTTTCTGCTTCTCATGACCTCCATCGACATGCTCCGGGCCCAACCCACCCGCACCCGCTCTTCGCCGGAGGAGGAACTGGAGTTCGAGAACAAGGCCGATGTCGCCATCGTCCCCCTGGCCATGCCCCTTCTGGCAGGACCGGGCTCCATCGTCACGGCCATGGTCCTGGCCGGGCGGGGTCCGGGCTACAGCTCCATCCCCCTGGTGATCCTCTCCATCGCCCTGACCTGTCTCATCGCCTTCCTGCTCCTGCGGGTGGCCGAACCCATCCAGCGTCTGATGGGACGGAGCGGCATCGCCGTCCTGGAGCGCATCATGGGCCTCCTGCTCGCGGCCATCGGCGTGCAGTTCATGGTGGATGGCGTCATCGAGGTCATGCGGCACTTCCACTGAATTCCGGTACACCTGTCCCGCACATCGGACAAAAAGGGCTTGACGAACGTCATATAGCGTACGCTATAACGTTGCATCGGACCGGGACCGCCCCGACCGGACAACCCCAAGGGCCGGTCCCGGGAATGCCTTCCGCAGTCCACAGGCCCCCATCCAGGAGCGCGAATCCAGATGAAGTACGGCTACTTCAACCAGTTCATCACCGGCATCGGCGAGGATGTCGAGGGCGAAATCGCCCTGATCAGCCAGCATGCCGACCAGGTGATGGTGGACACCCTGAGTGACCGCCCCTGCTTCGACGAGATGGTGGGCAAGGCCACCCAGGGCGACGCCATCGTGGTCTACAGCATGACCCGCTCCTTCAGCGGGCTGGCCGATGTGGCCGAAGAGATCAGCAAGCTCTACGCCAAGGGGGTCTCGGTCACCAGCCTCACGGACAAGTTCACCATGGACCACACCGAGGGGGGGCGCATCGCCTACGAGACCATGATGCTGGCCTCGACCCTGGTGGGTGTGGACCCCAACCACGGTTTCTATCGCTGAGTTCCTCCTTAAGTTGTTTGGGTGTTGAGGGGGATGGCTGCTCCGCAAGGGGCAGCCATTTTCGTACTAGGCCAGGACCTTCCCCTGGGCCTCCATCAGGAGCCCGCAGCCCTGCAGCCCAAGGTCCATCAGGGCCTGGGCCTCGGCCCGGGTGAAGCTGCGCCCTTCACCGGTGGACTGGAACTCCACCAGCTCCAGCTCCCCGCCCCCCATGGCACGGGTGGCCACCAGATTGGTGTCCACGGCGGCCAGGTGGTCCTCCTCGTACTCCAGATCCAGCACCAGGCCCCGGCGACCCTCGCCCGACTCCACGACCCCGGCACTTACGGCAGCCACCTGACGCACCAGGGCCGACTCCAGGCCGGCCTTCCGCAGGGCCACTGCCAGGGCCACCCAGGCCCCGGTGATGGAGGCGCAGCGGGTGCCACCGTCGGCGTTGAGGACATCACAGTCCAGGGTGATCTGCCGCTCCCCCAGGGCCTCGAGGTCCACAGCCTGGCGGAGGGCACGGCCAATGAGGCGCTGGATCTCCACGGTGCGGCCCTGCTGCTTGCCCCGGGCGGCCTCCCGGTCCGTGCGGGTGTGGGTGGCCCCGGGGAGCATGCCGTACTCGGCGGTGATCCAGCCCCGCCCCTGTCCCTTCATCCAGCCGGGGACCTTCTCCTCCAGGCTGGCGGAGCAGAGGACATGGGTGTTCCCCATCCGCACCAGGCAGGAGCCGGCGGCATGGACCTGGACGCCCAGCTCCAGGGTGAGGGTTCTCAGTTCGTCGACGGACCGCATGGGACTCCTTGATTCAGGCGGGGATTTCGATCTTGGCAACTCTTCCGCAGTGCCGCCCACCTTCGAATGGGGTTTCCAGGAAGGTTTTGAGATATGATTCTGCCTGGAGCGTATCCGTAAGCCGCTGGCCAAAGGCGATGGCGTTCGCGTCATTGTGCTGCCTGGACAGCTGCGCGTGCTCGTTGGAGGTCACCAGGGCGCAACGGATGCCGGCATGCCGGTTGGCAGCAATGCTGATGCCGATGCCGGACCCGCACACCAGTACCAGCCTTTCCCACTGATCCATTGCTGCCGCCGCCCGGTGCGCGAAATCCGGGTAGTCCACGGAGGCGGGACCATCAGTGCCGAAATCCACCGTTTCGTGCCCCTGTGCCTGCGCCCAAGCCTTCAGACGCTCCTTGAGGTCATAACCTGCATGATCGCTCGCAAATCCGATTTTCATGATGCACCTCTCCTTTCCAGCTTAGCTGAAGGCACTGGGGTCGCCTCATGATCCATCCCATCCTCCAGTACCGTCCCCTGGACCGGGGCTTTCTCATCTGCCTTCCAGGTGACGCCACCCCCCAGACTTGGCAGCGGCTGCTCCGGAACCTGCCGGGCAACCTCCACGGGCGGGACCGCCTCACCCCCGCCAAGGCTCGGCTCTTCCTGCCGGACACCACCCTGCTGGAAACCCACACCGTCCCCCTCCGGTGGCAGCGAGCCCTGCCCTGGCTGGCCAGCCTCCCCACGGACCCCGAGCGGGTGGGCGGCAGCCTGGCCTTCTGGGCTTCAGCCCTGCGCCTGCTCCAGTCCTTCGCCATCCGCGGCGCCCTCCTGCCTCAGCTCAACACCGACACCCAGCCCTGGCGGGCCACCTGGGGCATCAGCCTCACCAGCCCAGCCGACCGGGCCCACCTGGAGCGCCTGGTGAAGGCCGTCCCCCCTTCGGTCCTGGCCTTCCCGGAGGATGACACCTGGATCTTCACCAAGGGCCTGGCCCTGGGTTCACTGGAGCCCGAGGAGATCGACGACGACCTGGCCATGCCCCCGGAGGCCGACGCCCTGGTCCGCGCCTTTCTGGAGGACGGAGCCGACTTCCTGGTGCGCTTCGCCGCCGGGACCCTGCGACAGGGCGAGGATCCCCGCCTGGGGCTCATCCACCGCCTGCGGGGACACAAGCGGGACCGCCTCCCCTGGGACGAACGAATCATGGTGGCCCTCAGCCATCCCATGAGCGAATTCCCCACCGTCGGAGTCACCGAGCGCACCCTGGGCGAGCAGATGGAGCAGTGGAGCGAGGGGGCCAGGGTCCAGTGGATCCGACCGAGCCTCCAGCTCGAGGCGCCCCCTGTGCCCCCCGGCAAGGACGCCATCCAGGAGGCCGACCGCCTCTCCGAGGCGGGCTGGTGCCTGAAGGTGGGCCTCGAGACCCAGGAGGGTGACTTCATCCCCGTGGCCCGCCTCTGGGAGCCCGGCACCGAGCTTTTCGCCATGGAGGCCCGCAAGGTCCTCCTCCGTGGCCTTGCCCGCGCCGTCCCCTTCTTCCCGGCCCTCCAGGGGGCCCTCAGCAGCCAGACCCCGGAAGACCTCAAGCTCTCCCCCACTGAGGCCTGGACCTTCCTGACCCGGGGAGCCGACCAGCTCAAGGAGGCAGGCTTCCTCATCCACACCCCCGAGGGCATGGCCGAGTTCGGCGGAGCCCGGCGCCTGCGGGCCAAGGTGCGCCTGGGGGCCCGCACGGTCGAGGGCACTGAGACCCCGGCCCCCAAGGGCCGTGGGAAGCAAGCCCTCGCAGCCCAGGCCTCCTCCCTGGAGGAGAGCGTCAGCGCCGACTGGTCCCTCATGCTCGGCGACGACCAGCTGGGCCTGGAGGAGTTCGCCCAGATGGCGAGCCTCAAGCACCCCCTGGTGGCCTGGAAGGGCAAGTGGGTGGCCCTGGACCCCGGGACCCTCAAGCAGATCAGCGCAGTCATCCAGGCCAGCCGAGGAGCGGGCTTCGAGAGCATGACCCGGGGCGAGGCCCTCGCGGCGGCCCTCACGGGGACCGCCCGCATCCCTGGCGTGAGCGAGGCCATCGAGGTGGAGGTCGCGGGCGACTTCGGCTCCGCCCTCAATGAGCTGAAGAACCTTCCGGACAAGCCCATCACCCAGCCCAGGACCTTCAAGGGCGACCTGCGCCCCTACCAGCTGCGCGGTCTGGCCTGGCTCGAGGGCCTCTCCCGCCTCGGGCTGGGCGGCATCCTGGCCGATGACATGGGCCTGGGCAAGACCATCCAGGTCATCGCCCTCCTGCTCCACCGCCAGATCCAGAGTGCCAAGTTCGGCCCGGCCACCCTCCTCATCTGCCCCACCTCGCTCCTGGGCAACTGGGAGCGCGAACTGGCGAAGTTCGCCCCTGGCCTGCCCTTCTTCGTCCACCATGGCAACAACCGCGAGGAGCTGCCGGAGACCTTCAAGCCCCACACCGTGGTCCTGACCACCTACGGCGTGATACGCCGGGAGGAGGAGGTCTTCGGGGATCGTTCCTGGGGGATGGTGGTGGTGGATGAGGCCCAGGCCATCAAGAACGCCGCCAGCGCCCAGGCCAAGGCCGTGCGCCGCATGAAGGCCCCCTTCAAGCTCGCCCTCACGGGCACCCCCATCGAGAACCGCCTGTCGGAGCTCTGGTCCATCCTGGCCTTCGGGCTGCCCGGCTACCTGGGCGCCGAGAGCAGCTTCAAGGAGTGCTTCGCCACCCCCATCGAGCGC
Organism: uncultured Holophaga sp.; assembly: GCF_963677305.1. Taxonomy (GTDB): domain Bacteria; phylum Acidobacteriota; class Holophagae; order Holophagales; family Holophagaceae; genus Holophaga. The sequence goes on along the minus strand of NZ_OY781925.1, from coordinate 501,351 downwards.
TACCGGGATCCGGATGCTGCCCAGACCCTGCGCAAGCGGGTGGGGCCCTTCATCCTCCGCCGCCTCAAGACGGACCGGAACATCATCCAGGATCTGCCCGAGAAGCAGGAGATGAAGGTCTACACCCAGCTCACCCGGGAGCAGGCCCTCCTCTACCAGGCCCGGGTGGAGCAGATGGACAAGGACTTGGCCGCCGCCAGCGCCATCGAACGCCGGGGTCGGATCCTGGCCCTCCTCACCCACCTCAAGCAGATCTGCAACCATCCCAGCCAGTTCCTGCGCCAGACCGGCCCATACAAGGGCCGCAGCGGCAAACTGGAGCGCCTCACGGACATGCTGGAAGAGGTCATGGAGATCGGCGACCGGGCCCTGGTCTTCACCCAGTTCAAGGAGATGGGCGACCGGCTCCAGGTTCACCTGAAAAGCGTCCTCGGCTTCGAGCCCCCCTTCCTCCACGGCGGCAGCACCCGGGAGCAGCGCGACGAGATGGTCCGCAGCTTCCAGGAGGATCCGGACTCCCCGCCCATCATGCTCCTGAGCCTCAAGGCCGGCGGCGTGGGCCTCAACCTCACCGCCGCCACCCATGTCTTCCACTTCGACCGCTGGTGGAACCCGGCGGTGGAAGATCAGGCCACGGACCGCACCTACCGCATCGGCCAGACCCGCAATGTCCAGGTCCACAAGCTCATCACCATGGGCACCCTGGAGGAGAAGATCGACGCAATCCTCGAGTCCAAGCGGGACCTGGCGGATCGGGTCGTGGGCACCGGTGAGGGCTGGCTCACGGAGCTGGATGACGATTCCCTCCGGCGCCTCGTAGCCTTGGAGCCCGACGCCGACATCATGGAAGTGGAGAACGGGAACGGGAACGGGAATGGCCACTGCCACGGGCAGGCCCCCCTGCCCCCGACCTTGGAAACCGAGGCACCTCCTGAGCCGGAGCCGGTGGCAGCCAGCATGCCCGATCCGACCCCGGAACCGGCAGCCGCCAAACCCGCCAAGCCCAGGGCCCCCCGCCCCCCCGCCAAGCGCAAGCCCAGAACCCCAGCCCGCAAGGGGGTGATCTCGTGATCCAGTTCAGTGAACGCTTCGGCACCACTTGGTGGGGCCGCCTCTGGATCACCGGACTCGAGCAGCTCGGTGATGACTACGAGAACCGCCTCCCCCGCGGCAAGAAGTACGCCGAGGAGGGGGCCGTCAGCCACTTCGTCGTGGTCCCTGGCGAGATCCAGGCCAAGGTGCATGGTCGCAAGACTTACACCGTGACCCTGGGATTGCCCGCCCTGACCACGGCCCAGTGGGAGAAGGCCCTGGACCGGATCCACCAGGAGAGCCGCTTCGTGGCGAGCCTTTTGGCGGGCGAGATGCCCCAAGGTCTGGACGAAACCTTCCGCGAGGCCGGTGCCAGCCTCTACCCCAGGGTCCCCAAGGAGCTCCAGACCCATTGCGACTGCCCCGACTGGGCCAACCCCTGCAAGCACGTGGCGGCGGTCTGCTACATCATGGCCGAGGCCCTGGACCGGGACCCCTGGCTCCTCTTCGACCTCAGGGGCAAGACCCGGGAGCAGGTCCTGGACGCACTCCAGACCAAGCTGGGGACCGCCCCGGTGGAGGCCGCCCCCCGCAAGCGGGGCCGGCCCCGCAAGGTCACACCCCTGGAGGACCTGCTCCGCCAGCGCCGCCCCATGGCCGAGCCCTGGCTCCGCAGCACCCAGGAGGCCTATGACCGGCCCCAGGGAGAGCTGCCGGAGATCACCATCTCCCGGGAGATCCCATCCGACCCCGCGGTCTTCATCCAATTGGGCCCCCTGCCCCACGCCCGCATCGAGGCCAGCCTCTGCCTGGCCGCCCTGCTGCACCGCACCGCCCAGATGGTGAAGCAGCAGATCGAGGAGGGGGTGGGCAACCTGGAGGACGCCGAGGGAGCCCCGGAGCAGGCCGCACCCTCGCCCTTCGACAGCCCTGTGCCCGCCGCGCCGGCACGCTCCCGCAACTGGCGCAACCGGAAGCGACGCTGGTCCAAGAAGACCCCCTGACCCCTTCCCGGAAGCTCCGCTAGAGTGGCAGAGGGCCCCGCGCCCCAGGCATGAAAGGAAGACCATGCGCATCATCAGCACCCCCAAGGCCCCCGCCGCCATCGGGCCGTACAGCCAGGGCTACATCAGCGGCAGCCTCCTCTTCACCGCTGGCCAGATCCCCCTGCTCCCCGAGACCATGGAGCTGGTGAGCGGCCCCATCGAGCCCCAGACCGAGCAGGTACTCCGGAACCTGGATGCAGTCCTGGCCGCCGCCGGAACCGACTGGAACCGGGTGCTCAAGACCACCGTCTTCCTGGCGGACATGGGGGACTTCGCCGCCTTCAACGCCGTCTACGAGCAGCACTTGGCCGGGGCCAAGCCCGCCCGCAGCACCGTCCAGGTGGCCGCCCTCCCCAAGGGGGCCCGAGTCGAGATCGAACTCATTGCGGAAGTTTAATTAATTATTAATTTATTCAGGCGCAGCAGGCCTTCATGGGTCGGGAAGAGATCCAGGCCCGCCGCCAGGACCCTGCGGGCTCCCGGAGCATCCCCGCTCCGGGCCAATTCCAGCGCCACCAACTGGTGCCAGAGCCCCTCCCCACCGGAGGGGCAGGACTGGAGGGCTGCGGCGGCATCCTGCACGGCCTTCGCCTGGTCCCTCAACCGGAGATCGAGAAGCACCCGCTGCTGGTGGAGCTTGGGATCCCGGGGGCAGGCGGAGAGCCCTGCATCCAGCACGACCCTTGCGGTTTCGGGGTGGCCGTCCACCACCTCGAGTTCCGCCAGGTTGGCGTAGGCCAGGGCAAAGGAGGGATGGATCCGAAGCGTCTCCCGGAAGCTGCGCCGGGCCTCATCGTGACGCTCCAGCCGGGCCTGGGAGAGTCCCTTGTAGAGGAGGGCCAGGGCGTGGCCGGGGCTGACCTTCAGCAGGCGGTCGAAGGCCAGGATGGCTTCGCTGTAACGCCCGAGTCCCTGCAGCGCCATGCCCAGCCCGAAGCCCACCAGGGTGTGGGGCTTCTTCTGGAGCTTGGCACAGGCCTGGGCAGCCTCCAGCATGATGGTCCAGTCCCGCGCAGCCAGGGCCTGCTGGAGCAGGTTGAACTGCTGCTGAAGGCTCCCGGGATGCTGCCGGGCTTCAGCCAGGGTAAGGTCCAGGTAGTAGCGCCTCTTGAAGTCCTCCCGAGCCTCCAGGAACTTCCCATAGTGGTGGATCACCGCCGGATGGCTGGCAATCGGGAGGCCCCGGGCCTCGAAGTAGGGGTCCAGAAGCTCATGGATGCGTCCCTGGAAGACGAGTCCAGGCAGTCGGCGGCAGAGCCTCAGCCCCTGGAATTCCGCATAGAAGGGGAGCTCCCGCCCTTCCTGGTAGCGCCCCTCGTTGGGCGTGGCCGGGGCGTCCAGGGTGGCCTGGTCGCCGGACTTGAGGTAGTTCCGGAGGGTCAGGCGGTAGGCCTGGGGTCCCTCCTCACGGCAGGCTGCCCGGAGAGCATCATGATCCAGGGCATCGATGGCCTCGTCCGCATCCAGGACCAGCACCCAGTCTCCGGTGCAGAGATCCAGACTGGCATTGCGGGCAGCGGCGAAGTCGTCCACCCAGGGGAAGTCCCCCAGGATCGCCCCGGCCCCCCGGGCCACCTCCCGGGTTCCATCGCTGGACCCCGTGTCCACCACGACGATCTCATCCACCAGATCCCGCACCGAGGCCAGACAGTGGGCCAGGGTGGGCTCCTCGTTCTTTGCGATCATGGCCAGGGAGAGACGCATGGTTCGATGTTAACCGTCCCCTGAAAATTCCCCTCAAGCCCCGAGCCCCTCCAACCGAAAAGAGACATGGGACAAGATTCCCGAACTGAGAATCAGCGGCAAGGATGCCGCGTAACGCATCAAGGAGGATGCCATGGGCTCCATTCTCAACAATATTTCCGCCATCGGCGCAAGCCGCCAGCTGGGCATCACCGGCACCGGTCTGCAGCAGACCATTGAGCGCCTCACCACCGGCAAGCGCATCAACCGCGCCTCCGACGACGCCGCTGGCCTCGCCATCAGCAACAAGCTGGGCGCTGACATCCGCATCGCCTCCCAGGCCAAGCGCAACGCCAATGACGGCGTCAGCTACCTGCAGGTGGCCGATGGTGTGCTGGAGGAGATGACCAGCCTCCTCACCCGCGCCTCCGAGCTCTCCGAGCAGGCCAAGACGGGCACCATCAGCGACTCCAACCGCACCAACCTGGACGCGGAGTTCCAGAACATCCTCACCGCGGTCGACGACATCGCCACCAACACCAAGTTCAACGGCCAGGCCGTCTTCGGTCAGAGCATGACCATCTCCGTGGGCGACTTCGGTGCCGGGGCCGGCATCAGCTTCTCCACCGGCAGCGTGTCCACCAGCGCCCTCAGCATCAACGGCCTGGACCTGACCAGTGCGGCCAACGCCACCACCGCCCTGGACGACATGAAGGCCGCCATCGATTCCGTCAGCACCGTCCGCGCCAGCCTGGGCGCCTCCATGCAGCAGCTCACCTCCACCAGCAACTCCCTGGGCATCGAGGTGGAGAACTTCACCGCCGCCTACAGCCAGATCCGGGATGCCAACATCGCGGACGAGGTGGTGAATCTCACCAAGTGGCAGATCCTCAACCAGTCCGGGACCAGCGCACTCAGCAAGGCCAACACCTCGCAGCAGCAGGTCCTGGCTCTCCTCCAGTAGTCCGCTCGAAGGTCGTCTCACACGGGGGAGGGGCTACAAGTCCTTCCCCCTCGCTTGCATAAGCGGAGGACAGCATGTCTGATCCCATCACCCCAGCGGGGAGCGTGGGCCAGGACACCACGGCGGCGCTGGCGGGGTGGCTTTCCCTGCCCACCCGGACATCGCAAAAGGCAGATTCTGCCCAGACGACCGCCGCCACATCCGAGACCCCGACGCTTGAGCAGCAGCTCCAACAGGAGCTGGCCGCGGCTCAGCAGGACCAGAAGAAGGCCCAGGAGGCTGCCCCCAATATCGAGGAGGCAGCGAAGGCCATGGCCGACTACATCAACAACCTTCCTTCCGACTTGGAGTTCCGCAGGGACGAAGAGTCGGGCTACACCATCTTCCGGGTGGTGAATCCAGTGACCCGTGAGGTCATCCGGGAGTACCCCCCCAAAGAGGTTGTGGAAATGGCACGCCGTTTGAAGAGCTTCCTCAAAGGGGACGGCTCTGGGGTACTCATCGACCAGCAGTCCTGAACCTGCCGCCGTAGGTCCAGGGGGAGGGCGTCATGGCATCCGCCGTCAGTTTCTCAGGTCTGTCCACCGGGCTGGACACCGAGAGCATCGTCAACGCAATCATCGAGGCTGCCAGCCAGCCCTTGGTGAACCTGCAGAAGAAGAAGGACAAGAACACCGAGCGGGAGACCCTGCTCACCAGCCTGCGCACCCAGCTCAACGACCTCTCCTCCTCCATCACCACCCTGAGGAACAGCTCCCTCCAGGCGAGGACGGTCACCAACTCGGATACCAGCAACCAGTACGTCAGCGCGACGGCCACAGGCACCGCCACGGGCACTTATGACGTCAGCGTCCAGCAGCTCGCCACCAAGGCCCAGCTGGTCTCCACAAACTCAGTCTCCGACACCAGCGCCTCCCTGGGTGGCACGGCCATCTCCGGCGGGGACTATGATGGCATGTACAAATATTCCATCACGGACACCAACGGAGTCACCAAAGACTTCTACCTCAGCGAGGCCAACAACACCCTGGATGGCTTGAAGAAGGCCATCAACACCGACACCTACTCCAGCACCAACACCAGCGGTCTGGCAGTCTCGGCCAGCATCATCCAGACCGCCGCCACCGGTGGAAGCTACAAGCTCGTCCTCTCGGCAACGGACACCGGTGCGGGGACGGCATCCAGCACCTTCACCCTCACCGGCAACGGCAGCGACACCCTGGGTATCGGCACCGCGGCTCAGACCAGCAGCACCGCCAAGAACGCCCAGTTCACGGTGAATGGCGTGTCCATGGAGCGGACCTCCAATACCATTTCCGATGCCGTGGAGGGCATGACCTTCACCCTCCGCTCGCAGGACAGCCCCACCACGACCTCCACCCTGACCGTCAGTACCGACACCTCCACCATCACCTCGGCCATCCAGGACCTGGTGGACAAGTTCAATGCGGTCTACAAGACCTACAAGGACAACTCCGGACAGGGCACCCCCACCACCGACGCCAGCGGCAACACCGTCCCCGGCGAAGCTGGGGTCCTGGCGGGGGACTCCTCCATCCGCTCCATCATCTCCAACCTCCGCTCCGCCATCATGTCCATGCCCTCGGGGCTGTCCGGTGAGAGCACCTACAGCAGCGCCGTGGAGCTGGGCCTCTCCACCCAGACCGATGGCACCCTCAGCCTGGACAAGACCAAGCTCCAGACGGCCCTGACGGCCGACCCCAACTCCGTCAGCCAGGTCTTCGACTTGGCCGGGCAGGCGACCCAGTCTTACATCAACGATGTCGCCTCCCCTGGCTCAGGCAACATCGCCCGTATCATCACCTCCATCGACTATCAGAACCTCAATCTCGCCAAGCAGATCCAAAGCATGACCGACCGCCTTGCCGCACAGCGCACCAGCCTGGAGTCCCAGTACGCGAGGCTGGAGTCCGTCATCGGCCAGATGCAGGCCGCTCAGTCGAGCCTGAGCAGCATCAGCACGAGTTCAAGTTCTTAGGGCCCGCGCCCCAGGCCCCGATAGTGTCGAACGGAGCATGACATGCAGACCGCATATGGCGGGAACGCCAACAACCACTACCTGACCCAGAAGATCAACGGCGCGACTCCGGAGCAGCTCATGATCCTCCTGCTGGAAGGGGGCCAGCGCTTCATGACCCAGGCCATCGATGCCATTCGGAAGCGGGACATCCCCCTCAAGGCCCGGATGGTGAACCGGGTCAGCGCCATCATCGAGGAGCTCGCCGTCCAGTTGAACCTCGATGAGGGCGGCGAGCTGGTGGCCAACCTGAGCAGCCTTTACGACTGGTGGCTCTTCGAGCTCTTCGAGGCCAGCCAGAAGAACGACACCGGACGCATGGAGGGGATCCTCCGCCAGATGGGGGACATGCGGAACACATGGCAGGAACTGGACCGCAGCAGGGAACAGCCCGCCCGCCCGAGCCTCTCGGCAGAAGGCCTGGTGGGATGAGCGATCGGGAAGTCGAGCAGCTCTTGGGCCGCATGGAGGCTTGGCTGGAGGCCGAGCCCTTCGCACCGGAGGGGGACTTCCTGACAGCTTGGCTCGCCGAGTGGCCCCGGGCCGTGGCCCGGGCGGAGCGGGGCCCAGGATGGGAGAATCTGGTGCAGAAGGCCGGACAGCTGGCCCAGCGCGTTGCGGAGCGGACCGGCCCCCTGATGGCCCAGCGGGATGCCATCCTGTCGGACCTGAGACTCCAGAGCGTGGGGCAGCGGGCCCTCAGGGGCTATCAGTCCGGAACCCAGAGGGTATAATCGGCGCATCATCACGGAGATTGCATGCGCGCCTGCACCCTTTTCGTGCTCTGCGCCACCCTTGGCGCCCAGAGCGTCCCGCCCCTGGACAGCTCCTTCTTCGAGGGAAGCCCCCGACAGGTCATGGTGAGGGCCGCCGATAAGGCTCGGGTCCGGGCCCCGGGCGACAGCCGTTTCCTGGCTCGCTGGGGAGGCGTCTATCTGGTTGCCGGCCAGGAGGCACGGGCCGAGGATGCCTTCCGCAGGGCGCTGGCGGCCGGAGCCGATGACCCCGCCACCCACGCCCTCATCTGCATTGGCTGGCTGCAGGCGAAGCGCCCCGGGGAAGCCCGCAAGGCCTATGCAGCCATGCCGGTCCAGGGGAGCGACGCCGCGGCGTGGCTTGCCCGGCTGGCCCCCCGGATGATGGATGCGGGCCTCGAAAAGGAAGGCACTGAGGCCATGGAGAAAGCCTGGCTTCAGGCTCCGGACAACTGGCAGGGCAGCCTGGAGTTCGGAGGTTCTGCCCTCCGCGCGAAGCACCCGGAACTGGCTGGGACCTGGTTCTACCGGGCCGCGAGGGTCCGCCCTGACGACGAGGAACTCTGGACCCGGATCGCCCAGGCCTACGCCGACGGCCTACGCTGACCCATGCCACTCCCCTGGAGAGCCGGGCTCTTCCTGCTGGCGGGCCTGCTGCCCTTCCTCACGGGCTTCCGCCTCGACCCCTGGACTTCGGCCCTTTACGTCCTGGCCCTCTCCTGGTTCGCCCTGCGCAAGGAGGATCGGGGTCTGACCTCCCTGGGCTTTGACCTCGGTCGGACTTGGCTCCGCCAGGGGGGCCTGGGCCTCCTGCTCGGCCTCGCCCTCATGGGCCTGACCAGCCTCCTCCTCTTCCTGGCAGGAGCCTTCCGCTGGGCGCCCGGCATGACACCGGTCGGACGGGAGGCCCTCTGGGCCCCCTGGATCTTCCTGGGGGTCGCCATCCACGAGGAGTGCCTCTTCCGGGGCTATCCCTTCCAGCGCCTGGTGGAGGCCTGGGGCCCGGGCACGGCCCAGGTGACCCTGGGGGCCGCCTTCGTTCTGGTCCACTGGCAGAACCCCGGCCTTGTCCCAGGATCCCGCCTCCTGCCCATGCTCAACATCTTCCTGGCGGGCTGCCTCCTGGGCCAGTGCTGGCTCCTCACGCGCAGCCTTGCCCTCCCCATGGGGCTGCACCTTGGCTGGAACTGGGCCCAGGGCAGCCTTCTGGGCTTCCCGGTCAGCGGCACCACCTTCGCCCGGAGCCCCCTGCACCCCATCCTGCGCCCAGACCTGCCGGCCTGGCTCACTGGGGGCGCCTTCGGCCTGGAGGGCAGCCTGGCCTGCACCCTGGTGTGCTCCGCCACCTGGCTGCTCCTCGCCCACCGTACCCGGAGCCGCCCGCTATCCTGAAGGCATGGACTACGCCTCCCTCGCCTCCGGCTCCAAAGGCAACTGCCACGCCCTCGCGTCACAGGACTCCATCCTCCTGATCGATGCGGGAATCTCCTTTCTCCAGATCCGCAAGCGCCTGGAATACCTGGGATTGGACCTCGGCCAGGTGGGTGCTGTGGCCATCACCCACGAGCACTCGGACCACATCGCAGCCCTCCCGATGATCCTGAAGCGGACCCGCTGGACGCTCATGTCCACACCGGCCACCCTGGAGGCCATTCTGGCCACCCAGGACATGGAGCTGCCTCCAGAGCGCTTCATCCCCCTGCATCCAGGGCGAGCGCTGGACTGGCAGGGCTGGAGCATCCTCCCCTTCTCCATTCCCCACGATGCGGCCGACCCCGTGGGTTTCCGGGTGGAACGGGACGGTCAGGCCGCCGGGGTGGTGACGGACCTGGGGCACCCCACCGCCCTGGTGGCCGATCACTGCTCTGGACTGGACCACCTGACCCTGGAAGCCAACCACGATGTCCGGATGCTGCGGGAAGGCAGCTACCCACCCCAGCTCAAGTCCAGGATCCTGAGCCGGGTCGGGCATCTCTCCAACGAGGCTGCCGCGGAACTGCTGGATCGGGTGTGGAGCCCCCGGCTCGTCTCCGTGGTCCTCGCCCACCTCAGTGAACAGAACAACCTTCCGGACCTGGCCCGGTTTGCAGCTGGGCAGGTCCTGCGGGGCCGGTCCACGGAACTGGCGGTGGCCTCCCAGGGCACCCCCTTGGGGCACCCCCGCCCCCCCGGGGATGGCATCATGGGGATATGTCCGGGATTCCCTTCATGATGAAACACCTCCACGCCGTCATCCTCTTGGCGGCCCTCCCCCTGCTGGCCCAGCCCGCACCGGACCTCCGGACCCTCGTCGAACGCTTTGACACCGCCCAGGCCAGGGCGGAGACGATCCAGGCCACCTTCACCCTCTCCATCCGCCGGGCCATGCTGCGCACCCCCACCATCACCCGGGGGACCCTCTACATCCAGGGTTCCTCCTTTGTCCACTTCGCCTTCGACCCGCCCGAGGACCTCATCCTGCACCTCACCCCCAAGGCCCTGATCTCCTACAGCCCCAGGACGAAAGAGGGCGAGGTCCTCAAAATCGGCATCATCCGCCACGCCGACCGCAAGGTCCTGGGCCTGGGACAGAAGCTGGCCTACCTCTCCGATTACTTCCAGATACAGCAGGAGGATGACCGGGAGCTGCCCGAGACCTACGCCCTCCGGCTGAACCCCAGGAGCCTCTCCATCAAGCGTCGCCTCCAGCTTCTCAGAATCTGGATGGACCGGAGTTCCAGCCTGCCCAGGCGGATGGTCTGGGTCGAACGGAACGGCGACACCTGGCAACTGGACCTCTCCTCCGTGCAGACCAACCGCCCCATTCCCGGCTCCATCCAGACCTTCAGCGTCCCTGCCGGGACCCAGCTCCGGAACGGCTTCAGTTTCTTTGCCAACGGAAGGAAGTAAACTCTCTGGGATCGAGGCATCCATGATCATCACCTGTCCAGCCTGCTCGGGACGCTTCCAGTACGACGAGACCCGCTTCCAGGGTTTGCTCTCCAAGCGGTTCAAGTGTCCGAAGTGCCAACATATCTTCGAGGTCGAGAACCCCGCCCTGCCGCCGGCTCCACAGCCCTCAGTGCCACCTCCGCAGGCTGCCCCCGTGCAGACCGCTCCCGACGCGGCCCGGGAGACCACGGCCCGCAAGGACCGGGGTGTCATGCTCGGGGAGGCCGGTATCCAGGGCATGCCCCAGGGATTCCGCATCAGCATCGCCTTCCTCTCCGGGTCCCAGGCCTCCACCGTCCGGCTGCTGGACAAGCCTCAGACGCTCATCGGCCGGGAGGAGGGGGACATCGTGACCCTGGACCCCGAGACCTCCAGGCGGCACGCCATGATCGAGGTGCACCCCGATGGCACGGTCTGGCTGGAGGACCTGGGCTCGACGAATGGAACCTTCCTTGAGGGGGCTCCCCTGGGCGGCCCGGTCCAACTCCACGACCGCCAGGAGTTCACCTGCGGACAGAGCACCTTCATGGTCCTGATCCGGAAGTATGATGGGACCATGGAGCTTACATGAGCCAGTCGCCGGATCCCTACCAGGAGTATCTCGACCGCGCCGAGCGTCTCTTCCAGAGCGGTGATGTCGTCCAGGCCGGGCAGATCTGGCAGGCGATCCTCAAGCGGGTACCGGAGCATGCCACGGCCAAGGCCGGTCTCTACCAGGTCAAGCGCCACTTCGACTCGAGGGCCACCCAGGACGGGCTTGACCGCGCCCAACGCACCGACCCCAGAAGCACCAGCTCAGTCCCCGCCCCCCGCCCCAGCAGCACCGAGCTCACAAAGCTCCTGGAGCGGGGCTGCGCCCTGTACGATGTCGGCCAGATCGCTGAAGCCTTGGAACTCTGGAACGAGGTCCTTGACCGGGACCCCGGCAATCCCCTCGCCCAGGGCTACATCCAGCAGGCCCGGAGGATGCTCCCCCAGGAGCCCCCTGCTCCCGCTCCCGTGGCAGCAGTGGAGCCCTCTGCTCCTGAGGAGGCGCCCACCGAAACCCTCCTCAAGGAGGGATGCACCCTTTATGACATGGGCGAGCTCCAGGGGGCCCTGGCCAAGTGGGAGAAGGCGCTGGCGGCCGACCCAGGTCATCCCCTCGCCCGGCAGTACGCCGAGGGGGCCCGGCGGGAACTGGGGCTGCCCGCCCTGGCTGCAGCGCCGATTCCGGCGGCCTCTGCAGGCGGAGAGCTGCCTCAGGATGCCCCCCCTCCCGCCCCAGGCAGGGAAGACGAGGATCCCCTTGGGCGCATGATCATCGAAGGCGTGCAGCTCTTCGACATGGGCATGCCCGAGGAGGCCATCCTTCGCTGGGAGAGGGTGCTCGAGCAGGCTCCCGACCAAGCCGAGGCCCAAGGCTATCTGGCCATGGCCCGCCAAGCTGCCGAGGCGCCGGCCCCTCCATCCGCCCAGGTGGTGACGGCCCCCCCCGAGGCCGACCCCCTGCAGGGGCTCTTCTCGGACGCCGAGGATCTGATGAGACGCCAACTCTTCCCGGAGGCGGCTGATGTCTACCAAAGGCTGCTCCAGCGGCGCCCTGAGGATCCCCGGGCGCTCCAGGGCTACCAACAGGCCCGGGCCCTGGCGACAGCCACCCTTGCCCCCCCCATCCTCCCACCCCCTCCGGAGCCCGTGGAGCCACCCCCCTCAGTGATCCCTCCGGCAGCCATCGAGCAGCCCTCGGCGGCGCCACGCAGGGGACTCTCCCTCCATCATCTGGTGCGACGCCTCAGCCTGCCCCCCTGGGCCCTCTCCCCCAAAGCCCTGATCACGGCAGTGGTGACCTTCCTCGTGCTGCTGGTCGCCTCCTACGTCATTCATGTCTTCCGCCAGGACCGGGCCCTGGCGGCTGAAGTCGCTTCCAGACAGGGGCGCGTCCTGGCCCCTGTCCGCAGGAACACCCAGATCCCGAACCTGGCCGAGGATCCCGCCGCCATCCGGAAGGAAGCGGAGAGTGTCGTCGGCGAAGACTCGCTCCTGGCCTACTTCAGGGCCAGGGAATTGGTCCGGTTGCGCCCCTCCGACGCCTCGGCGAACCAACTCATGGAGAAGACCCGGGGGGGCCTCGCCAGTACCGTGACCGGTTCCTGCTCCCTGGAGGAGTTCGAGAAGATGGTCTCCATCGGGGACCTCGACGCGGCTGACAAGCTCATGGACGGCCTCCTGCGCCTCGACCCCGACAACCCCCTCCTCCGCGCCCGGGCCGCACGGGTCTGGCTCGCCAAAGCCCAGGTCCACGCCAGCAAGGAACATTGGGATGAGGCCAGGGACATGCTCCGCCGGGGTCGAGCCGCCTTCCCCCAGGACAGCATCTGGCAGGCCCGGCTCCGTCTGCTGGACCAGATCCAGGCCATGCCCAAGGGCGATCGCCCCGGCTGGGTCCAGCTTCTGGGGTAGGCCGTGTCTCTCCGCACCTGTCCCAGCTGCAGGCACCGCCTGTCCCCCTTCGCCCTGGAGTGCCCTGTTTGCGGGCTGGAACTCGCCCGTCCCGCCCTCCCACGCCCCTTGCTCTTCCAGGCCAGCGCCCTCCAGGGGGGCTCCGAACCGGAGCCCTCCCAGCAGGCCCTCTCCGTGCCAGCCCTGGGAAGGGTCACCCCCATCGTCCTGGAGCCCCCGGAGCCCGAAGCGGATGACGCCAATCTGGCCTGGGAGCCGCCCCAGCCAGTGCTGCCTCCCCCCTCAGCGTCCACCTTGGAGGATGCCGCGAGCGGTGGCTCCTTCTGGCCCCTGGCCAAGATGGAGCTCCTCGAGGCCCTCATCCTGGCCTGTCTCAACCTCATCCTGGCCCTCTGTACACGCCTGCAGACAGGTGCCCTGGGCGCGAGCTATGCGGAACTCTGGAAGTTCCTGCTGCCGATGCACCTGGTGCTCTCCTGGAGCCTGCTCATGGTTCCCCTGGTACTCACCGGGCAGTCCCCCTTGATGGGACGTTTCAGCCTGCGGCTCGAGACAGCCCAATGCGAGCGCAGGCTGGCCTTCTCCCTCTTCCACCTGCTCTCGCTGGCCCTCTTCCCGCTCTCCTTCGTATCCATGGTCCTGACCCCCCACCACCGGACCCTGGCGGAACTCCTCACCGGCCAGGACATCGTGATGGGGGTCTGAGAACCGTTTCAGGCGGTGCCGAAGATGCGGTCCCCAGCGTCGCCGAGACCAGGCAGGATGTAGCCCTTCTCGTTGAGCTGGCGATCCAGAGCCCCCACCACCACCTGGACATCCGGGTGGTCCCGGGTCATGCGCTCAACCCCCTCCGGTGCGGCGATCACGGAGACCAGCACCAGCTTCCGGGCTCCGGCACTCTTGAGCTGCCGGACGGCTTCCGAGGCACTGCCCCCGGTGGCGAGCATGGGGTCGAGGACGAAGACCGGGCGTTCCTCCAGGAGGGGCGGGAAGTTCCGGTAGTAGGGCACGGGCACGAGGGTGTCGTGATCCCGGTAGAGCCCCAGGTGACCGACCTTGGCCGTGGGCAAGAGCTGGGTGAAGGCCGGAAGGAGGCCCAAGCCAGCCCGGAGCACGGGCACCAGCACGGGGTCCAGGGGCAGGAGGCGCTTGGCCTGGGTCCGCTCCAGCGGGGTCTCCACCACGACCGACTCGGTGGCCAGAAGCCGGGTGCTCTCCACGGCGAGGATCAGGCCCAGCTCTTCGATCAGCTGCCTGAAGAGCATCCCCGGTGTCTTGCGATCGCGGATGAAGGAGAGCTTGTGATGGGCGAGCGGGTGGTCGAGGATCAAGGGTTCCATGGCTTCTCCTGAGGCGCGTTATCCCGTGAGGTCCTCCTGGTTTCGGCTGGCTGGACTGTCCCGGATCGCCCTCCGAGCATACAGCCCGCCGGGGTCCCGGACAAAAGGGAACTCAAAGCGTCCCGGAGCCCCACACCCTGCTTCGATGCCACCGGGAAAAGCTGGGGCTTCCCAAGCGGGATTTGTAGTTAAAATAAGGGAAGCGACGTAGAGAACGGGCTCCCGGAAGGACCGGGGCCCCAGTATCCTTGGGGGCTGTAGATGCTGAAAAAAGTCCAGATTTTCAAAGCACTGGACGTAGAGATCAAAAAGCAGAAGGGCCCTGTCGCCGTGAAGGAACCCTACCGCGGCTACCACTCCCTCAAGGAGGAGCTCAGCCAGCCCGGCATCACCATCGTGGCAGAGGTGGCTGGAGGCAACCCCCTGAGGGGTCAGGTCCGGGAGAACTTCCGGGCCTCCACCCACGCCAAGAGTCTGGTGGAGAATGGTGCCAACGCCCTCGCTGTAGCCACCGACCGCTTCCTCTATTTCGGCGATGACCGGAACCTCCCGGAGGTCCGCCCCCTCGTGAAGGTGCCCGTCCTCCGGCGGGACTTCATCCTGGAGGAATACCAGGTTGAGGAGAGCAAGATCCTCGGCGCCGACGCCATCTTCCTCGTGGCGGCCCTCCTGGAGACGGAGCGCCTGAGCGCTCTTCACAAGCTGGCCCTCTCCAAGGGCCTCGATGTGGTCGTGGAGGTCTCCTCCGAGGCCGACTTGGCGCGGGCCCTCGAGGCCGGCGCCGAGATCGTCTGCGTGGTGGGCCGGGACTTGGACACCTGGGAGTCCTCCTGGGAGCTGGCCCTGGAGCTCATCGCCAAGGTCCCCGAGAAGCAGTGCCTCCGCATGGTGGAGGCCGGAATCCACAGCCTGGACCAGATCAGCCAGATCGAAGCCCTGGGTGTGCACGGGGTGATCATCGGCGATGTGCTCCTGGACGAGTTCTACCCAGGAAAGCGCCTGGCCCAGATCCTCTCGGGCGTCGAGGTGGCCCGCAAGACGGGACGGAGCAGGAGCAAGGGCGGAACGGCGGAAGCCGATCCGGAACTCTCCGCCGACCCCCTGGCCGAGAACGGGGAATCCGCCGCGGCCTCACCCAGGAAGGCCCCTGCCAAGAAGGCTGCGGTCGCCAAGAAGGCGGATCCCACCCCGGTCCCCGACTCCGACCCCACCCCCGCGAAGACCCCCGCCAAGAAGACCGCGGTCGCCAAGAAGGCGGATCCCACCCCGGTCCCCGACTCCGACCCCACCCCCGCGAAGACCCCCGCCAAGAAGACCGCGGTCGCCAAGAAGGCGGATCCCACCCCGGTCCCCGACTCCGACCCCACCCCCGCGAAGACCCCCGCCAAGAAGGCCTCGGTCGCCAAGAAGGCCGACCCCACCCCGGTCCCCGACTCGGGTACCGCCCCCCGGAAGGCCACGGCCAAGAAGGCCGCCAAGTAGCCTGGTCCCCCACCCCATCGCCCTCTCCAAACACTGGTGATCCATGAAGCTCATTGAACGCGTCTCCGCCCTCGAAGTCCTCGACAGCCGTGGCAACCCCACCGTGCTGGCCCGTGTGCAGCTCAGTGACGGGCACTATGGCCAGGCCCTGGTGCCCTCAGGGGCCTCCACCGGCAGCCGTGAAGCCCTCGAAAAGCGGGACGGCGACAAGAAGCGCTACCTGGGGAAGGGCGTCCTGGACGCCGTCCAGGCCATCAACACTGAGCTTTCCGAGGCCCTCGAAGGCATGGATGTCTTCCAGCAGGCCGAGCTGGATGAGCTGATGCTCAACCTGGACGGGACGGAGAACAAGTCCAACCTCGGCGCCAACGCCATTCTGGGCGTCTCCATGGCCATCGCCGACGCGGCTGCCAAGGCCTGCCGCCAGCCCCTCTACCGCTACCTGGGCGGAGCCTCGGCCCGCACCCTGCCCGTTCCCATGATGAACATCCTCAACGGAGGTGCCCACGCCGACAACAACGTGGACATCCAGGAGTTCATGATCCTCCCCGTGGGTGCCCCCACCTTCGCTGAAGGCCTCCGCTGGGGCGCCGAGATCTACCACGCCCTGAAGGGGGTCCTCAAGGCCAAGAAGCTCTCCACCGGCGTGGGTGACGAGGGTGGTTTCGCCCCTGACCTGGCCTCCAACGAAGAGGCCCTGGTGCTCATCGAGGAGGCCATCAAGAAGGCCGGCTACAAGCCCGGCTCTGATGTTTACCTGGGCCTCGACTGCGCCAGCAGCGAGTTCTACAAGGCCAGCAAGTACGAGATCGACGGCCAGAAGAAGACCGGTCTGCAGCTCATCAACTACTACGCCGAGCTCACAAAGAAGCACCCCGTCATCACCATTGAGGACGGCTGCGACGAGAGCGACTGGAAGAACTGGAAGGCCCTCACCGACAAGCTCGGTGCCAGCACCCAGCTGGTGGGCGACGACCTCTTCGTGACCAACCCCGCCATCCTGGCCAAGGGCATCAAGGAGGGTGTCGGGAACGCCATCCTCATCAAGCTGAACCAGATCGGGACCGTCACCGAGACCCTGAGGGCCGTCGACATGGCCCACAAGGCCGGCTACCGCGCCGTCATCAGCCACCGCAGCGGCGAGACCGAGGACACCTTCATCGCCGACCTCTCCGTCGCTACCGGGGCCGGCCAGATCAAGACCGGCGCCCCCTGCCGCACGGATCGCGTGGCGAAGTACAACCGCCTGCTCCAGATCGAGTGGGAGCTGGGTGCCGCAGCCCGCTACGCGGGT
Source organism: uncultured Holophaga sp. (assembly GCF_963677305.1). Taxonomy (GTDB): domain Bacteria; phylum Acidobacteriota; class Holophagae; order Holophagales; family Holophagaceae; genus Holophaga. Next base: position 484,344 of record NZ_OY781925.1, on the reverse strand, counting down.
CGCGAAGCCTTCAATCTGCTCTAGGCGGACACCATGAACTCCGGATGGCTCCTGAAGTCCAGCACCCTCTGGGGGGCCCTGGCCATCTCGGCAGTCTCATCGGTGGCCATCCTGACCATCTCCCCCGACGGGATCTTCAACCTCCGTCAGCAGGAGAATGAGATCCAGAGCTTCCGGCAGGAGCTGGCCGCCAAGGCCCAGCGGAACCGGGAGCTCGCCGAGGAGGTCCGCCGCCTCTCCGCCCGGGATCCGGAACTCCTGGAGGCCCTGGCCCGCCGCCAGGGCTTCGCCAAACCTGGGGAGACCATCTACACCTTCAGGGACCACAAGGAATAGCCCCTGGACAGCCGGACGTCCTGGGGCTTTCTCCGTCTCAACCCACCCGGTGGATCCTCTTCACCACATAGCGCGGTCGATCCCGGACCTCCTGGTAGATACGCCCGATGTATTCCCCCAGCAACCCGAAGGCCAGGAACTGGGCCCCCACGAAGAAGAAGAGCACGGCAAAGAGGGTGAAGACCCCGCCCACGCTCCCCTCAGGGTGCATGAAGCGGTAGACCATCAGGCAGATGCCGAAGCCGATGCCCAGGGCGCTGATGATGACGCCCAGGACGCTGAGCATCTGCAGGGGCAGGAGGCTGAAGCTCGTCAGCAGATCGAACTGGAGGTTGATGAGCTTCCACAGGCCGTACTTGGATTCCCCCGCTGCCCGCTCGGCATGACCCACGGGCACCTCGGCGATGCGCTTGGCAAAGCTGTTGGCCAACGCCGGGATGAAGCTGGAGCGCTCCCGGCACTTCAGCATGGCCTCCACCACCTCACGCCGGTAGGCCCGCAGCATACAGCCATAGTCGTTCATCTTCACACCGGTGGTCTTGCGAGTGACGGCATTCACCAGCTTGCTGGGCAGGGTGCGGAAGAGGCTGTCGTTGTCCGTGCGCCCCTGGCGCCAGCCGCCCACCACATCGAAGCCCTCTTCGATCTTGGCCACCAGCTTGGGGATCTCCTCAGGTGGATTCTGAAGATCGGCATCCAGGGTGACCACCACCTTCCCCTTCACCTGCGCGAAGGCTCCGAAGATGGCGCTGTGCTGGCCGTAGTTCCGGTTGAACTCCACCACCGACACCCTGGGTTCACCTGCTGCGATCTCCGCCAGCATCTCCAGGCTACGGTCCCGGCTGCCATCATCCGTGAAGATGACCTCCCAGTCCCGCGCCGCCTCGGTGAAGTGCCCCCTCAGCGTGGTGGAGAGCCGCTCCCAGAGCACTGGGATGTTGTCCTCCTCGTTGTAGATGGGGATGACCACACTGAGATAAGGCTGGATCATAGAGTTCTCCGCTTCCCCATTCTAGTGCCACCACCGGCCGGGTGACGCAGCAGACCTCCGAAGCCTTCCATCCCTGCCGGAAAGCCCATAATGTCTAGACAAAGCGAGGTGATCAACATGGACAAGCCCAGGATTCTGCTGGTGGAGGACGAGCTGAGCCTGGCCGAGGGCGTCAAGCTGAACCTGGAGCTGGAGGGCATGGCCTGCGAGTGGGTGACCCGCGGCGATGAGGGCCTGCAGCGCATCCTGGGGGACAGCTTCGACCTGGTACTCCTCGATGTCATGCTGCCTGGGCTCGACGGCTTCACGGTCTGTGACCGGGTCCGCGCAGCCCGCAACCGCACCCCCATCCTCTTCCTCACCGCCAAGAACACCGAGGACGACCGGGTCCAGGGCTTCGAGACCGGCGGAGACGACTACCTGGGAAAGCCTTTCCAGGTGAAGGAGCTCCTGCTCCGCATCCGGGCCATCCTCCGCCGGGAGGCCTGGTACCGCAGCCGCTCCATGGCGGGCCGCCAGGCATTCGGCCCGTACTGGGTCGACTTCGAGAACTACTGCGGCGATGGGCCCGGCGGCCCCTTCCAGCTCGGCGTGAAGGAGTGCATGATCCTCAAGCTCCTCATGGAAAACCCCGGACAGGTCATCAGCCGCTCGGACATCCTGGACAAGGTCTGGGGGGAGGAGGCCTACCCGACCTCCCGCACCGTGGACAACTTCATCGTGCGGATCCGCCGGGCCATGGAGTCGGATCCTCACCGCCCCCAATGGGTGCATACCGTCCGGAGCGTCGGCTACCTCTTCGACCCGGAGGGACGCCCCCGGAAGGGCGAGGACTGAGCCGGTGCTGCCCCTGCCCCTGGCCTTCGTCCTCCTCCTGGCAGCCGGAGAGTCCCCTGGCCCACGCCCTCCCGACGAGGCCGTGATCTCCTCCCAGGAGGAGCAGGCCGTGGTTCTGGAGATCAACCGGATCCGGAAGTTCCCCAGGGCTTATGCGGCCTACTTGAAGAGCCTGCGGGTCCACTTCGATGGCACCCTCTGGCGCCTGCCGGGGCGCATCCCCATCCGGACCCAGGAGGGGGTGGCCGCCCTGGATGGGGCCGTGGCCTTCCTGGAGAGCGTCCCCCCCCGGGAGCCCCTCTCCTTCTCCGAGCGGCTCTTCCGCTCCTCCCTGGAGCTTGTGCGGGAACAGGGACCCACCGGGCAGACAGGACACCGCGGGCCCGGCGGCTCCACCCTTCAGCAGCGGATCCTGCGGCAAGGACCGGTGCAGATCTGCGGCGAGATCATCAACTACGGCCCAGAGCAGCCCCGGATGACCATGCTGCAGTTGGTCATTGATGACGGTGTGCCCGACCGGGGGCACCGCAAAAACCTCTTCGATCCTGAGTTCCACATCGCCGGGGCGGCCATCGGTGCCCACAAGGTCTACGGAAGCATGACCGTGGTGGATCTCGCGGACGGTTTCGCGGACTGAGGTCACGGGCTGCAAGCCGATGATCAGCATGCAAAGAGGCCCCAGCAGGGGCCCCTCGTCAGCACAGGTCCAGCCTTATTTGGGGGCAAGCTCGCGGCTGCCGCCCAGAGCACGGTAGCGCAGCATCTGCTCGGTAAGGGTCTCGCGGCTCTCCAGCTTCACATCCTTGAGGATCTGGCGGCCTTCCCTCTCCTCCACCACCGGGATCAGCGCAGGGAAGACAAAGGCGGTGCTGCGGGGTCGGGCCAGGGCCTCCAGGCGCACCCGGGTGTCCTTCTGCCAGGCGGGATCCACGGCATCACCGTACGCGGTGAAGAAGGTCTCGGCCCCGGCGCGGTCCCCCATGGACTTGAAGCCCTGGAGCTTCTCCAGGAGCTCGCCCACCACCAGGTGGGCTTTGGCCACATCCGTGACCTGGACGAAGAGATGCCCGTCCCGCTCCAGCACCGCAACTCCGGAGTCCTTGCCAGGTTGGGTCAGGTAGCGCAGGATCGCCTGCCGACCACGGTTGTGGGCCCCCCGGAAGCTGGCCTCGGTGGCCTCGCCATTGGCCCGGAGCTGCCGGGTCAGAAGCCGGAGGTACATCGCCTTCACGAAGGCGCCCTGGTCCTCCGCACTGACCGCTCCGATCTCCACCAGCTTGGGGTCGCCAGCCTGGTAGAGGGCAATGGCCTCAGCCCGGCCCTCCTCCAGGGCGCCATAGACCCCGCCCAGCTTCACGGAGGGATCCACGCCGGCCAGGGAGGGGTCGGCTTGGCCACTGCCATGACCGATCACCTCGTGAAGATAGACATTCCATATCCAGGCACTGTCCCCCAGGCGGGCCACCAGCTCCCGGTCCTCCGGTGTGAAGAAGGCCTCCAGGGTCTTCTCCCGGATCGCCGGGCTCTCAGCCAGCATGACGTTCTGGAGCATCACATTCCTGGCACCGTACTCCTTCCGGAAGGCGCTGCTGTTGGGGAGGTTGTAGGCCGCGGGGCTGATGGGCCCGCCATCAGCGGTGCCCACGAGAGCTTGGACCGAGATGGCCACAGGCGGCTCCACCTGAGTCCGCTTCCAGGCATCCTTCCAGGGCATCCTGGTCTCGAAATAGAGGGCATTGCCGCTCAGCTTGTCCAGCGCCTCGGTCTTCTGGACGACTGAGACGTTGGCCTCAAAGGCCCCGATGACCCCTCTGGGGTCCTTGTAGACCTCATGGAAGCCGTTGAGATAGTCCACCGCCCCACGGGTCTTCACCCAGGCCACGCAATGATCCTGGAAGCGCGCCGGATCCCCGGTTTCGTAGTAGGCCACCAGCTGATCCAGGGCCGCCTTCTGGACTGGGTCGGGCTCGGAGCGGAGCTTCCGGACCTTGACGCCCTCCTTCTCCACCTCCTTCTCCACCGTCCGGTTGTCCACGTAGCCGGCAGCCTTCTTGAGCCAGTAGGCCACCCGCTCCAGCTGCTCCCCATAGACCCCATCGATCTTGAAAGGCTCGGCCACCGCCCGCTTCCCCTTCCGCGCAAAGCGGACATTCAACCGGGCCTGGGTCTCGGCAGGCAGCGCCTGGATCTCCCGGAGCGTCAACCCGGGGTCATAGAGGGCACTGGCGCTTCCGCGGATGGGATCCTTCCCGGGGGTCTGGTCCACCAGGACAGGCTCCACCCTGGGGTCGAAGATGGCGGGCTTGAGGCGCACCAGAGCCCTCTCCACGGGCTCGCCCTTGGTGAAGTGGAACTGGGCCCCGTTCTTCCGGGCCACCTTCACCGCCTTCTGGAGCTGGGCATAGCTGAGCTTGGCGGGCACGAACTTGGTATGGTCCCAGTGCCGGTACTGGCCGTGATTGACCCAGACCTGCTTGAGGTAGTCCTCGATGCCGGCCACGGTCTCGGCATCCATGCCCTCCCGGTGGAGGTAGAGCACCTCGAAGAGCTCCTTGATGTCCAGGGCATAGCGATGGTTCTGCAGGTAGGCGATGTCATCCCCGGCGATCGCCGCACGGTAGAGGTAGTAGGCGTACTTGCGCTGGGTCGGGCGCAGGGCCTCAAAGCCCTGGCCATCGATCCCCAGGACCAGGACCTCCCGGCCCCCCTCGCCCAGACGCTCCAGCTCCCGGGTCTGGGGCAGGGTCTGCCCGATCAGGCCAACTCCACAAACCAGCAGAATCGCCCAACGATGTCTCATGTCTGCTCCTTGGAGGAAGGATGCTCCCAGGCTAGTCGATCCTGGCCTTCAGACCGGCAAGCGCCTCGTTGAGCTTGCGGAGGTCAAAGGGCTTGCCCAGGCTGGGAAGACCATGTGTTTCAAGGAATGCGCGGGTCTCGGGATCAAAGGCGTCCCCGGTGGTGAACAGCACCCGCTTGAGGATCCCCGGCTTGTTGGCCGAGAGCCAGTCGTAGAGCTGGATGCCTGAGAAACCAGGCATCCGGATGTCGGAAACCAGCAGATCGAAGTCCTGCGTCTCAAGGATCCGGATCGCCTCCTCGCCGGAGGTGCAGGGTGTGGCCCGATAGCCCCAGGACTCCAGGGCATCCACGAGGCACTCTAACAGGAAGGGTTCATCGTCTACAACCAGAATGCTCTGCCCCTCGAGACCACTGACCTGACTGGGCGCTGATGTCGCTTCAGACATGGGGAACTCCAGAAGATAGGCATTGCCGATGCCCCGCTGACTGCGGACATTGATGCGACCGCCATGGGCCTTCACGACCGCAGCGGCGGCGGCCAAGCCCAGGGACTCCATATCCGAGGCCCCGGAGAGCTCGAAGATCCGCTTGTGATCGGCCTCGCTGATGGCCTCGCCCGTGTCCTGGCTCACCAGCTGCAGTGCCGAGCCCACCCGACGGGTGCCGATCCGGACCCGCTTGGCGGTGGAACGCGCCGCGGCGTAGACGCTGCTGCGCACCAGGTTGAAGAAGGCCTCCCGGACCTGCTCGCCATCCACAGCACAGTCCGGAAGGGCTGGGTCCAGCGAGCAGTCCAGGGCCACGCCGGAGGCGGCGGACTCACTCTCCACCCGCCTGACGGCCTCCTGGAGGAGCGAGTTCAGATTGTGCATGGCCTTGCGGGGCGTGGAGGGGGACAGGACCATCATCAAGGGCTTGACCAGGTTCTGGACGGCCTCCACCGTCCTCAGGAGCTTGGCGATCCGTTCCGGCTGATGGGCTCCGGAGCTGTCCTCAAGAAGGAGACCCTTCTGGAGGAGGATGGGACTCAGGCGGTTGGCCAGCTCGTTGAAGAGCGGCGGCATGATCCGGGCCAGGGAGGAGCCCACCTCCAACTCCCTCACCTTGTGCTCCAGATCCCGTTGCTCCCCCAGGTCCCTCACCAGGGCCGAGAAGGCCAGCACCCGGTCCTCGTTGCCCCGGATGGGGGCATAGGTGATGGAGCAGGGGAACTCGACTCCGCTCTTCCGCAGCCGGGTGGTGGCCACATCCCGCAGGACGCGGCCCTGGGCCACCTGGTTCATGGCCTGATTCAGCTCCCCCGCCCGGTGCTGGGGCGTGAGCTGGTGGAAGGTATGCCCCACAATCTCGGCCCGGGAGTATCCGAAGATCTGCTCGGCGGCGGCATTCCAGGTGAGGATCCGGCCGTCGGTGGCGAAGGAGACCACCGCCTCCCCCACGCTCTGAATGAGCCCCTCCAGGTAGCGGCGGGTCTTGAGGTTGTCCTGGTTGGCCTTCTCCAGCTGGGCGCAGAGCCCCAGGATCTCCTGGTTCTTCTTCTCCAGACCGTCCTTGGCCTGCTTGAGTTCCGAGTAGAGACGCGCCGTCTCCATGTTGGACTTGAGGGCATCCTCAAGCAGATCCTGGGGATCGGTCACCTTGCCGGGCACCAGCTCGGCGACGCTGACATCGGTGTGCCGGAGCACCGTAGTCTCAGGCTTGGCCGGGGCCGCTTCGGAGGGCGGGGGCAGCTCGTGCATGCTGGTGCGGATGTTGGAGTCGATGAGATTCAGCATCTCGTCGAAGTCCTTGATCTTCTTGTCCAGATGATACTTCCGGAAGGTGGAGCTCACCGTCTCCCGGGCGATGGCCATGAAGGTCTCCAGGACCCCTGCCCCCTGGCTGGCCGTGGCCTCGAAGTAGGGGACCGAGCGGAAGTTCAGGCGCCGGTTCATGACCCCCACGGGCATGGCGTCCGCCAGGTCCCGCTTGTTGTACTGGAGGACAAAGGGGATCTGCTTGATGTTCAGCCGGTTGGCGTTGAGGTTGTGATACAGGTTGGACAGCGAGTCCACATTCTCCTGCATCTTCTCCTCACTGGAGTCAGCGACGAAGACCACTCCATCCGCCCCTCCCAGGACCACCCGTCGGCTGGCATCGTACTGGACCTGACCGGGCACGGTGTAGATCTGCAGGTGGATGGCGTTGCCGTAGATGTACCCCAAGTTGATGGGCAGCAGATCGAAGAAGAGGGTGCGGTCCTCCTGGGTATTGACGGAGAAGAGCTCGCCCCGGTTCTCCTCCTGGCACATCGCGTGCAAAGCCTGCAGGTTGGTCGTCTTCCCCGAGAGACCGGGGCCGTAGTAGACCAGCTTCAGCAGGATCTCATTGGCGCGGGTATTGAATTGAACCATAAGGGTCCGTCCATGAGGTATTGCACCCTAGCCTAGCAGGACTCGGCCGCCCCTCCCGGGCGGATTGGGGCCATATGGTAGAATTTGCGGACCTCATGCCCAGGTCCCCCGGGAGTGCCCGCCTTGAACCCAGTCCGTCCAGCCCTGCGGTGCCATGCCGCTGCCCCCGAATCCACCCCGGATGCAGGGAGGGGCGCGCCCGGACCTTGCCTTCCTGGCATGAGCATCCCACACCACGTCGCCATCATCTCGGTATCCGCTCCGCGGATACGCGAGGCTCTGGGTGCGGGTCCCGTCCCGTCCGATGCGGGGGAGCAGTTCGCATGAGCATCCCACACCACGTCGCCATCATCTCGGTATCCGCTCCGCGGATACGCGAGGCTCTGGGTGCGGGTCCCGTCCCGTCCGATGCGGGGGAGCAGTTGGCATGAGCATTCCGCATCACGTCGCCATCATCTCGGTATCCGCTCCGCGGATACACGAGGCACTGGGTACGGGTCCCGTCCCGTCCGATGCGGGGGAGCAGTTGGCATGAGCATTCCGCATCACGTCGCCATCATCATGGACGGAAACGGTCGGTGGGCGGCCCAGCGGGGGCTGCCGCGGATCAAGGGACACAAGGAGGGGGTCCGGGTCGCTGAGGAGATCCTGGAGGCTGCGAGCGAGGCGGGAGTCCGGCACTTGAGCCTCTACGCCTTCTCCACGGAGAACTGGAAGCGCCCGGCCCTGGAGGTGATGGGGCTCATGGCCCTCCTGCGGATGTACCTGCGGATCTTCCTCCCCAAGCTGATGGCCAACAACATCCGCTTCCACCACCTGGGGGCCCTCGAGGGGCTGCCCCAGGGGGTCCAGGCCGATATCCGCGCCCTGGAGGCGAAGACCGCCGCCAACACGGGACTGACCTTCCATCTGGCGGTGAACTACGGCTCCCGCCTGGAGATTGTCCAGGCCGCCCAACGCTGCATCCAGGATGGCCTGAAGCCCGAGGAGCTCACCGAGCAGGCCCTGGCGGATCGCCTCTGGACCGCCGGCGTCCCCGATGTGGACTTCCTCATCCGCACCTCCGGCGAACTCCGGATCTCCAACTTCCTGCTCTGGCAGCTCGCCTACGCCGAGATCCACGTCACCGACTGCCTCTGGCCGGACTTCCATGCGGAGCGCTTCCGGGGAGCCCTGGCCGTCTATGCCTCCCGCGAACGCCGCTTCGGAGGCCTCTGAATGGAGACCGCATGACCCCGACCCCAGCCCGGACCCTGGACAGGAAGAACCTCGCCAAACGGATGGGCTCAGCCATCGTCTTCATCGCCTGCTTCGGGACCCTCCTGTGGTTCGGGGAGAGTCCCGTCGCCAAGGCCATCTACCTGGTCCTGCTCCTTCTGGCCGCCTGGATGGGGGTGCGCGAGATGACGGCCATGGGCCGCAAGGCGGGCCTCGCCCCCTCCACCTGTGCGGGCACCCTGGGTGCCGTCCTCCTCATCGTCCACTTCTACCTCTCGGGCGGCGGCGAGGATGCCCTCCCCCTCTGGCTCGCCCTGGCCCTGATGAGCCTCATCATCCACTTCGGCATGATGCTCCTCCGGAAGGATCCCCTGAAGGACGCCCTCAGCAACCAGGCCATCACCTGGATGGGGGCCCTCTATCTGGGCCTTGGCCTGGGCTTCCAGATGAAACTCTTCATGTTCAACACCACCACCCGCACCAACACCGGAGCCCGCCTCATCCTGGCCCTCTACCTCATCACCTGGTTCGGGGACACCGCCGCCTACTTCGTGGGCACCCTGCTGGGGCGGCACAAGCTGGCCGCCCGCATCAGCCCCAAGAAGTCCTGGGAGGGTGCCCTGGGCAACCTGGCCGGCAATGTCATCGGGGCCTTCCTGATCCGGGCCTTCGTCTGCCCGGATTGGTCCCCCGTGGACGCCGTCCTCATCGGCCTCATCCTGGGGGTCATGGGCATCCTGGGGGACCTGGCGGAGAGCGCCTGGAAGCGGAGTGTGGATGTGAAGGACTCCAACATGGGCATGCGCGGCATCCCCGGGCATGGGGGCATGCTGGACCGGGTGGACAGTCTGGTCTACACCGCCCCTGCCCTGTTCGCCTATGTGCACTTCGTGCATGGGCTCAGCTAGAGAAAGCGGCACCATGAGAAGACTCGCCATCCTCGGCTCCACCGGTTCCATCGGGACCTCCACCCTGGAGGTGGCCGCCGCCCACCCGGAGCGCCTCCAGGTGGTCGCCCTCGCCGCTGGACGGAACCGGGAACTGGTCCTCCGGCAGTGTGAGCAGTGGAGGCCCGCCTGCGTCTCGGTAGCTGAAGAGGCCGATGCCCTCTGGCTGGCGGACCAGCTCAGCTACCGCCCGGAGCTCCACTTCGGCGCCGAAGGCCTCATGGCCTGTGCCCTCCACCAGGGTGCCGACACCGTGGTGGCCGCCATCGTGGGCGCCGCGGGATTGGCCTCCACCGAGGCCGCCCTCCGCGCCGGGCGCCGGGTCTGCCTAGCCAACAAGGAGTCCCTCGTGGTGGGGGGCAGTCTGATGCTCAAGGCCCTGGCTGAAGGAGGCGGCGAGCTCCTGCCCGTGGACTCCGAGCATGCCGCCCTGCACCAGCTCCTGGCCGGAAGACCCCGGGAGACCGTCCGGGAGCTCCGCATCACCGCCAGCGGCGGCCCCTTCCGCGACTGGCCCTTGGAGCGCCTGCGCCAGGCCACGGTGGAAGAAGCCCTCAACCACCCCACCTGGAAGATGGGCCCCAAGATCACCATCGACTCCGCCACCCTCATGAACAAGGGCCTGGAGGTCATCGAAGCCGCCGTCCTCTTCGGCCTGGGGCCCGACAAGATCCAGGTCACGGTCCACCCCCAGAGCCAGGTCCACGCCATGGCAGGCTTCACCGACGGCAGCTACCAGCTCCAGGTCTGCGCCAACGACATGAAGCTCCCCATCCAGTACGCCCTGCTCTACCCGGATCGGGTGCCCGGCCCCGTGGCCCCCTATGACTGGGAGCAGGCCCGGGTCTGGACCTTCGCCGAGCCGGATCTGGCGCGCTTCCCCTGCCTGGCCCTGGCCTACGCCGCCCTGCGGGAGGGGGGCACCGCTCCCACCATCCTCAATGCCGCCAACGAGGTGGCCGTGGCCGCCTTCCTGGCGGGCAAGCTCAGCTTCTGGGGCATCGCCACCTGCAACCACGCCATCCTCGATGCCCTGCCCGCGGAACCTGTGGTTTCCTTGGCGCAACTCCTTGAAACAGACCAGCAGGCCCGGACCCACGCCGAAGCCTGGATCGCACGACACGGCCACTGAAGGATATTCATGAAGCGGTTTCCAGCCCTGGCATGCTCCCTCCCCTTCCTCGGACTGGCCCTGGCCATACCCGGAGTGGGGGTGATCGGCCCCATCGTCCTCATCTGCGGCCTCATCTTCATCCATGAACTGGGGCACTTCCTGGCCGCCAAGCGCATGGGGATGCCGGTGGAGACCTTCTCCCTCGGCTTCGGCCCCCGCTTGGTGGGCTTCAAGTGGGCCGAGACCGATGTGCGCCTCTCCCTCCTGCCCCTGGGCGGCTACGTCAAGCTCTCGGGCTACAACCCCGAGGACCCCGACGCCGAGGACCCCCACGGCTTCCTCAAGCAGCCCGCCGGGAAGCGCTTCCTCTTCTATGCTGGCGGCATCATCGCCAACATCCTGGGCACCGTGGTCCTGCTCTACTGCGTGGGCATGAGCCAGATTCGCATCACCGAGATGAAGGCCCTGCCAAGCCCCCTCCAAGTGGAGGAAGTCATCAAGGGTGCACCGGCTGAACAGGGCGGGTTGCGGGCCGGAGACCAGATCCAGGCTCTGGGACCCCTCCGCTTCCCCGGCGCCACCAGCCAGGAGGCCATCACCCTGATCCAGGGCCACGGCGGGCAACCCATTCCCGTGCAGGTGGACCGGGAGGGGCGCACGCTCAGCCTCAACCTCACCCCCCGGGGTGAGCCGGGCGCCGCCAAGCTGGGCATCCAGTTCACCCCCTCCGCCTTCAGCACCGTGCGCCGCCCCTTCCAGGCCCTGGACCCCCTTCGGACCGTGCCCCTGGCCTTCTCCGAGAGCGCCCGCATGGGCGGGATGATCCTCCAGTCCCTGGGGCGCCTGGTCAGCGGAAAGGCCAGCGTGAAGGAGGTGGGCGGACCCATCGCCATCATCAAGGCCGGGAGCCGGGCCGCCAAGAGCGGATGGGAGAGCTTCTTCATGATGTCCGCCTTCATCTCCATGAACCTGGCCATCTTCAACGCCCTGCCCATCCCCTTCCTGGATGGCGGGCACATGCTCATCCTCATCATCGAGCGCCTGCGCCGGAAGGATCTCTCCGTGACCCTCAAGGAGCGGATCCTCACCGTGGGCTTCTTCCTCCTGGCCGGGCTCATGGCCCTCGTCATCGGGCTCGACCTCTGGCGCCTGAAGCACTGAGACTCTCCGGGAGACCCCTATGCGAAAACTCCTCTGCGCCCTGGCACTCTCCTCCCTGGCCCTGGGAGCCCAGCCCGTTACCCCCCCGGCGGTAAGTGCGGCCACTCCCTTGAGCAAGCCCCTGGTGAGGATCCAGACCAGCTATGGCCCCATTGTCCTTGAACTGGAGCCCAGCGCCGCCCCCGCCACCGTTGCCAACTTCCTGCGGTATGTCCGCGAAGGGCACTACAGCGGCACCATCTTCCACCGGGTCATCCCCGGCTTCATGATCCAGGGCGGCGGTTTCAGCGCCGGCCTGATGGAGAAGCCCACCCACGCCCCCATCCGGAACGAAGCCCAGATGACCTTCCAGGCGGGCCTGAAGAACACCCGCGGCACCGTGGCCATGGCCCGAACCGAGGATCCCGACAGCGCCACCGCCCAGTTCTATATCAACACCGCCGACAACCCCGCTTTGGATTTCCGCTCCGCCACCCCCTCCGGCGTCGGCTACTGCGTCTTCGGCCGGGTGGTGGAGGGCATGGATGCGGTGGACAGGATCGAGAAGGTCAGGACCGTCTGGCGCCATGGCATGCAGGATGTCCCCGACTTCGCCGTGCGCATCAAGTCCGCCGAGGAACTCCCAGCCAAGTAGCGCTGGAAGGCGGAGCCACCCCACCTACATTGGGGGCATGGACAGCCCCCTCGATCTCCTGGTCATCGGTTCCGGCCCCGGCGGTTACGCCGCAGCCCTCCGTGGGGCCGTGCTGGGCCTGAAGGTGGCCCTGGCGGAGCGGGACCCCAGAGGACTGGGGGGCACCTGCCTCCAGCGGGGCTGCATCCCCACCAAGACTTGGCTCGAATCCGCCCGGCGCCTGGAACAGGCCAGGGAGCTCAAGGCCTTCGGACTGGTGGCTGAAGGCAGTGTCCGCCCCGACCTGGAGGCCATCGTGGCCCGGAAGGAGCACTTGGTGGATCGCGGTGTCAAGGGCATCGCCCTGCTCCTCCGCCAAGCCGGAGTTCCCCTCCTGGAGGGTCAGGCACGCCTGGAAGGGCAGGGCAGGGTGCGCCTCGGTGCAGAGCTCCTGTCGCCCCGGCGCACCATCCTGGCCACCGGAAGCCAGCCGCGCTGCCTCCCAGGTCTTGAACCCGATGGGCAGCGGATCCTCCAGAGCGACCAGCTCCTCGACCTGAAGACCCTGCCGGAGCACCTGGCCATCCTGGGGGGCGGCGCCATCGGGGTGGAGTTCGCCTCCATCTTCGCCCGCCTGGGCTCCAGGGTCACCCTGGTGGAGGCCCTGGATCGCCTCCTGCCCCAGGAGGACGCCGCCATTGGCCAGGAGCTGGCCAAGCTCCTGGTGCGCCGCCACCGCATGGACATCCGGACCGCCACCCGGATGATCCACTGCCAGATCGAGGGGGATCGCCTGCTCTGCACCCTGGAGGGCGCCAAAGGCGGAGAGCTGGAGGCCTCCCGGCTTCTGGTGGCTGTTGGGCGCGTGCCCGCCTCCGGAGACCTCGGACTCGAACACACCGCCGCCCGCCTCCTGCGGGGCTTTGTGGAGGTGGGGCCCCTCATGGAGACCCATGAGCCCGGGCTCTATGCCATCGGCGACCTGGTGAACACCCCCATGCTGGCCCATGTGGCCACCGCTGAGGGGATCCTGGCGGCGGAGGCCGCCGCCGCGAGCCTGGGGCAGGGGACCCGCCCCCTCCCCCTGGACTACGACCGCATCCCCAGATGCGCCTATGCCGACCCCGAGACTGGCTGCGTGGGGCTCAGCGAGGAGGCGGCCCGCACCAGGGGCCACCGTGTCCTCAGCGGCAGCGCCCCCTTCCTCCCCATCCTGAAGGCCCACATCGCTGGAGAGCCCTACGGCTTCGCCAAGGTGGTGGCCGATGGCGACTCAGGCCTCATCCTGGGCGTCCACCTCCTTGGCCCCCAGGCCACCGAGCTGGTGGCCACCGGGGCTGCCCTCCTGGGGCGCCCTCTGGAGGAGGCCCGCCGTCAGATCTACCCCCACCCCAGCCTCTGCGAAGTACTCCCGGAGGCCCTGAGAGCGGTGGGGGATCTCTGAAACCATTCATTGAATTTTCCGCTCCCTTATTGTTGAATCATTTTTGATCTCCAAAACTCCGTCCGAGCCGGAGCCAGGAACCCGGAGAGCAGGGTGGGCTATGCCTGAAGACAGGGAGCAGACAGCAATCCGCAGGCCGGGCCTGGCCAAGCCCAGGGGGCTGAGCGCCGCGGTCCTCTCGATCGCCTGGGCCGCAGCAAGCTTCAGGTACCTCTTCACCCAAGCGCCCTGGCCACTCCGCCTGGCTTCCTGCCTGGGGCCACCCTTGCTCCTGGGCGGGCTCCTGGTGTGGCGCTCGGCCCGCCGGGGCCGTGAGCAGCGCGCCGGGGCCGCTGCCCGGGAGGCCGAGGAGCAGGAGCGCAAAGCCCATGCGGAGGCCCTGGAGGCAAGGGAGCGCTTCACCTTGGAGGTCCTGGGCATCGGTATCGCCCTGGAACACCTGACCCAGGATGAGGCCTGGGAGGCCCTCCAGGAGGGGGGCCCCTTCGACTCCATCCTGCCCGAAGACCCGGAGGACCCGGGAGCCTTCACCGCAGGCCGGACCCAGGCCCTGCTCCGGGTCACGGAGTGGCTCAACGGGGAGTGGCCGCTGCCCACCTTTCTGTCGGAAAGCGGCCCCGGTGTCCTGGAAGACTGGATGCGGAGCACCCTGGAGGCCGAGGGTTCACCCTGTCGGCTCCAGGTGCGCCAGTCCCTGCCCAGCGCCAGGGACCTCCTCCCCGCAGCCTTCGCCTTCATGGACGAGTGCCCGGATGTCCCTGCCGTCCTCCTCGCCGGGGAGGGGGATACCGAGGCGCGCCCCAGAGGCACGGCCGTATTCCTCCTCCTGGGCCGTCGGGATCGCCTGGAGGCCATGATGGCCTTCGCCCAGTCCGACGCCGCCCGTCACGACTCCCTCCTGCCCACCTGGGAACGGGAACCGATCCTCAAGCGGGGGACCAGCTACCGCCCCACCGAGCGCCTCCCGGAGCCCTGGAGCCTGCCTCTCCTCGAGCGCTTCTTCGCCCTCCCTGTGCAGGCCCTTCTCCATCGCCCCCAGCAGATCCCCCTTCCGGAAAAAGGGGACGCCGCCAGGGCCAAGGCCCTGGCCCAGGGCTGGCGGGCCCTCTGCACCCGGGCCCAGGACCCCGAGATCGGCCCCCTTCTCCATGGGGCTGGGCATCCCGACCACCACACCGCCATTCCCTATCTCCGGGCCCTCACCGAGTGCGGTGTGGACCGGGATCTGGTCCAGGGGACCTACGACCTCCAGCGCCGCATCGGCGACACCGGCCCCGTGACGGGCCTGCTCGGGAACGCCCTTGCCGGCTTGGCGGTGGCCTCCGGCGAGGTCGCCGCCTGGGCTGACCTGGTGGACCCCGACCAGGCCCTCCTGCTCCTCGCCCGCCCCCCCGAAGAACCCCCAGCCTGACCCGAACCCGCACAGGAGTGCCCATGTCCAGAGACTTCATCCGCCTGGGGGACCCCACCAGCCATGGAGGCAAGGTCCTCGCCGCCTCGGGGCGCATGACCGTGGGAGGCATCCCCGTCGCCCTCATGGGCGATCCCTGCTCCTGCCCCATCAAGGGCCACAGCGGCTGCACCGTCGCTGAGGGCGACCCCACCCTCACCCTGGATGGCGTCCCCGTGGCCCTGGTGGGCCACAAGACCACCTGCGGCGCCCAGCTCCTCTCCGCAGCTCCAGGCCTCTGCCAGGCCTGAAGCCAGGAGCAGCCGCGCCTCCCTCCAGCAGGCCCTCGAGAAGAGAGGGGGCACGCTCCCCCTGTCGCCCTACTCCAGCAGATCCTCCAGAGTCGAATTGAAGGCCTCATCCAGGGCGTAGGGCTTGACCAGAAGTTGGCTGACGCCGACGCGGTGGGCGGCGAGGACAGTGCCACGGGAGACTTCTTCCGCAGCGAGGATGATGGGGGGGAGGTTGTGGAACTCGTCCATCAGGGAGCGGACCTCCTCCAGGAGATCCATGAAGGAGAGCTCGCAGTCCAGGAGGAGAACTCCGAGGTTGGGCTGGCGCAGGAGTTCCCGCAGCTCGCCCAACCCTGGAGCCATGAGCACCCGACCAAAGCCCTGGGCCTCCAGGAAGCCCTTGAGCCCCTCGGCATGGCCGGGATCCGAGACCTGGGCCACAACGGCCCGGGAGCGCTTCTTCAGGCGGATGAGCGCCAGGTTCCGGGGCGGGGCCTCGGGCTGTGGCTCGGGCGGCGCGGCAGGGCTTCCCTCCACCTGGGCTTCCGCCGGTGCGGGAGGAGGGGCAGGGGGGAAGGGCCGGGCGGTCTCCACCGGACGCGAGCTTGGGGCTGAGGGCCCCTCGCTCCCCAGCCGCTCTATCCCGTTCTCCTGCTTGCGCCGGGCCTTGGACGGGAGGGTGCTGGGAGGCGTGGTGGTCCGGGAGCCCACCAGATTCCGGATCATGGCCGCCAGATCTGCGCGGGGTTTCTCGAAGGCAAGCCCCACCAGCAGGCCACCCGCACCGGACTCCAGATAGGCCACCTTCCCGGCCATCTCCATCACCTGGGTGCACTTGGGGACCTTGTTGAGCTTGAGGAGCATGAAGGCATGCCCCACCGGAAAGAGGGCCTCACTCTGGGGCAGGGGCTTCTGATCTTTGATATTCATGGCCTTCTCGACCCGGACCCGGCACCCCCCCTCGGAGATGTTCTCCAGGAGGCCCGTGAAGCCCACCCCTTCAAAGAGGCTGGTGAGCGCCGTCAGAGTGGCCCCCTCCTTGGGGTTGAGACGGGCCCGGGGCGTCCTGCGGCGCTCCATGAGCTGCAGGGTCTCGGGCAGCTCCACCACCAGAGTCGGGGCCCGGAGCTCCAGGATCTTGGTGGCGCCTCCGATCCGCAGGGAGTCCGCCTGGAAGACGAGCTCCACCTTGGCCCCTTTCTCCAGACCCGGAAGAGGACCCAGGAGCTGAAGGGTCGCCGTGGACTCGCTGTCGTTCACGCCCTGGATGAGGGCCTGCACAGACTTCTTCCGGGCATCAAGCACCGTGACCTGCGCACGCACCCGCTGGGCATCCTCCAGATAGGCGAGCACGGTCTCGGTGGACTCACCGTCGCGTTTCTCCTTACCGAAGCTGAACAGGGCCATTTCGCTCCCGATTATGAATTCCCCACGCCGGATCGACGCCGCTGGTTGTTGGCCCCATTCTATAGCACACGCTTTTCTCCGCTATCCTGTATATCCTTCGGAAGGACCCCCGGACTCTATGAGTGATATCCCCATCCGCTGTTATCTTCTGGCCCATCTGGGGCCCCAGGACCGGGAACGGGATGTGGAGGATCACCTGGCCGAGCTGGCCGAGCTGGCCCGAGCCTGCGGCATGGAGGCGGTGGGCCAGCAAGTCCTGAAGCGCTCCCAGCTGGAAGCCCGAACCTTCTTCGGCAAGGGCCAGTTGGAGGGAGCGGCCGCCCAGGCCCGGCGCCAGGGCGCCACCATGCTCATCTGTGATGACGAGCTCTCGGGCAGCCAGGTGCGCAACATCGAGAAGGCCACGGGCATGGAGTGCCTGGACCGCACGGGACTCATCCTGACCATCTTCGAGCTCCGGGCACAGACCCGGGAGGCCAAGGCTCAGGTCGAGCTGGCCCGCTTCGAATACGAGCTGCCCCGCCTCAAGGGCGCCTGGACCCACCTGGAGCGCCAGGGGGGAGGCGTCGGCCTGCGCGGTGGCCCCGGCGAGACCCAGATCGAGGTGGACCGCCGCATGACCCGCCTGCGGATCAGCCAGCTCAAGAAGGAACTGGCCCACCTGGAGAAGGTGCGGGGCACCCAGCGCCAGGGGCGGACCCCGGGGGTCCCCCGGGTCTGCTTGGTAGGCTACACCAACGCCGGCAAGACCAGCATCCTCAAGACCCTCACCGGCGAAGGCGAACCCCAGGACATGCTCTTCGCCACCCTGGACACCACCACCCGCAAGGCCTGGCTGGGAGATGACCCCGAGACAGGTTTACCCCGCCACGTGCTGGTGTCCGATACCGTGGGATTCATCCGCAAGCTCCCCCACCAGCTGGTGGCGGCCTTCCGCTCCACCCTGGGGGAGGTCCGCACCGCCGATGCCCTCCTGGTGGTGGCCGACGCCGCCCACCCGGAACTGGAGGATCACCTCAAGGTGGTGGACACCACGCTGGAAGAGATCGGCTGCGGCGAGATCCCCCGGCTCCTGGTGCTCAACCAGATCGACCGTCTCACCCGCCCCCAGCGCCTGGACCTCAAGCGCCTCCACCCTGGCGCCGCCATGACCTGCGCCCTCTCCCGGGATGGCCTGGACGACCTGCGGGGTTGGCTCATGGAGCTCATCCCCGGGCCGCCCAAGCCCCGGGTGCTGGAGGCCTGGGAGCTTAGCTGAGATGCGGTGTCGTGGCTCCGCCATGACATCGCATGGGGGTCCAAGGGGGGACGCAGAGGGCGCGCAGCGACCTGACGATCCCCCCTTTTCGGGCTCGATGCGGTGTCGTGGCTCCGCCATGACATCGCATGGGGGTCCAAGGGGGGACGCAGAGGGCGCGCAGCGACCTGACGATCCCCCCTTTTCGGGCTCGATGCGGTGTCGTGGCTCCGCCATGACATCGCATGGGGGTCCAAGGGGGGACGCAGAGGGCGCGCAGCGACCGGGCGGTCCCCCCTTCTCGGGATAGTCCTCAACCCCGCTCCAGCGGCGCACCCGCACCGTACCAGTCCAGGCTACGGGTGGCCGCCATGATCCCGCCCAGGACCGCGAAGAGGAGCACTGAGCCCATGAGCAGGGCATTGTCCTCCGAGACCAGGAGGGCATAGAGGACACCGTAGAGCAGCACCAGGATACCCCCGAAGCCCAGGGCCCGGAGCCAGCCCCCCAGGACCCCCGCCAGGTAGAAGACCAGGAGCAGGATGCTGGCCAGGGCTGCCAGGCCATAGGCGGTGCGGAAGGGTACGTGCTCGGAGAGGCTCAGCAGCAGCAGGAAGAAGAGCGCCAGGCTGAGCCCCACCAGCAGGTACTGCATAGGATGGATGGGTAGGCGCTTGAGCAGTTCGAAGCAGAAGAAGGCCGCGAAGACCAGGGCCACAAAGAGGAAGCCGTACTTGGTGGCGCGCTCGGCCTGGAGGTAGATGTTCACCGGCTCGACGAAGCCCACCGAGAGAACCTCGGCCTCCTGCCCAGGGCCTTCCCCGAGGATGGCCCCGAGGTCCCGGGCCAGCCCGGCCACCTGCCAGTGGGCCCTGAAGCCCTTGCCCGTCACCTCGCGGCTGTCAGGCAGGAAGCGGCCCCCGAAGCTGGGACTTGCCCAGGGGGACTCCAGGCTGAGCTCGTTGTCCTCCGCCACCGGAGCCAAGGCCAGGACCTGGGTGCCCAGCAGCCGGAAATCCGGAATGCGGTAGCTCAGGCGGCGCCCTGCGAGGACCGCGAAGTCCCCCAGTTCCGCCTCGAGGCCGCGCCCCAGCTCCCGGGATGGCTTAACAAGACGGAAGGGCGAGGCCCCACCCTCCCACCGGAGCTCAGGATGTCCCTGGACGCCCCGCAGGTCGCTCACCCCCAGCAGCACCCGCACCGGGCCCCAGTGGGGGGAACGGAGCCCGGCGGGGAGCGGGGGTGCGGCCGGCACCTCGAGCTGACCCTCAAAGGCGCCCTCCAGGCGGAAGACCCGGGCCTTGTACAGCCCGCGGTACCGCTCCTCCACCCCGACCTTGCCCATCAGGCCACTCCGCCGGGGTGCCAGCAGGAGCGTCCGGGACACCAGCTCCTCTTCCCAGTGCCCCTTCTGGTTCTGCTCCCCGGGCACCCAGCGGGTCTCCGTGGCTGTGTAGTCCAGGGCCAGCAGAGGCCCCACCAGCCGCTGGCGGTCGGCAGAGGTCTCCGCCAGGTTCCGCTCGACTTCCGCCTGGCGACTGCTCCTTGCGCTCACCAGGCCCTGGATCGCCCACAGAGGCAGGAGCAGCAGCAGGGTCAGACCGATGACGGTCAGGGACTTCCAGAACAGTGGGCGTTTCATGGGCTTCCTCCTTGGGATGCCCAAGCCTGGGAGCCCAGCACGGGAAGACGATGAAGTCAGGTGAAGTCTGTGTGAAGCCAGAGCCGGGCCTCTGCACCCCCCTCCGGGCGATTGGCCAGCTGGACACCCCCACCGTGGAGCAGCGCCACCTCCCGCACCAGCTGCAAGCCCAGCCCGGTGCTCTTGCGCCCGGAGCCCGGCCTGGGCAGGGAGTAGAAGAGCTCGAAGACCCGAGGCAGGGCGTAATCCGGGAGGCCAGGTCCCTCATCCCGGAGGACAAGGAGGTGACCCTGGCCCGCGGGCTCCAGCCGCAGGTGGAGCCGGGACCCAGGCGGCGAAAAGTCGAGGGCGTTGTCCAGGAGGTTGGCCAGGGCCAGCTCCAGCAGCAGGGGATCCCCCTCCGTCCAGGCCTCCCGGGGCAGCTCCAGGTCGATCCCGATCCCCCCGCGGGCCATGCGCTCCTCCTGGGCACGGAGGACACTCGACACCACCGACAGCAGGGAGACCCGCTCACTCCGCTCCAGCGCCTGTCGGCTCTCCAGGGAGGCCAGCTCCAGCATCTTCCCCACCAGACGCTGGAGACGCTCATCCTGCTCCCGGATATGCCCCAGGAAGCGGCTCCGCTCCGGCTCTGGGGGCTGCTCCTCCAGAAGCTCCACGGCTCCATGGATCCCGGCCAGGGGACTCTTCAGCTCGTGGGTGAGGGCCTGCACATAGCGCTCCACATAGTGACGGCCCTCCAGCTTTTCCCGCATGGTCTCCAGGGCCCGGCCCAGATCCGCCAGCTCTCCCGAAAGCCGAGGCAGGGGGCTCCTCCGCCCCTCGGAAACCTGCCGGGCATAGGCCTGGAGCCGGGCCAGCGAGCGCGTCAGCCAGAGCGTCAGCCCCACCCCCAGGAGCAGGGCGGCTCCCATCAGGAGCAGGCCCGCCCGATAGACCGTCCGTTCACTGCGCTCGGCGAAGGGCACCAGGCTGGCGGTGGCGGTGCCCACGGACAGGACCCCCACCAGCTCACCCTCCAGACGGATGGGAGCCGCCACGTACATGGTGGAAGAGGAGGGATCCGAGGGGCTCCTCCGGGTGCTGCGGGCCCCATATTGCCCCTGCAGGGTCAGGTGGACATCGTTCCAGCGGGAGTAATCGGCACCCGGCACATCCCCGTCGGTGTCGTAGAGCAGCCTGCCGCTCCGGTCCGTGACATAGATGCGGAAGTCCGCCCGGCTCTTGGGAAGCCCCCAGATCCGCGCCCGAGGCTGCCTTTCCTGGTAGCGCGCAAAGGCCTCCGCCAGGGCGGCGGGCCTGGGCGCCCCCGCCTGGAAGTCCGGAGCCACCAGCTCCGCCAGGAGATTGGCCGTATCCACCAGGGCCACCTCCATGCCCTGCCGCACCCCGGGCTTCACCTCCTGCACAAAGATCGCCAGCACGGCATAGGCCGCCATCGCCACGATCAGGAAGAAGCCCAGGAATACCCGGACCCCGAGCTTCACGCCCCCTCCAGACCGTAGCCCACCCCCCGGTGGGTGCCGATGGGGTCGCTTCCGGGATCCACGGAGCGGAGCTTGGCGCGGAGTGTCTTCACATGGGTGTCCACGGTCCGGTCCGAGCTCTCCTCCGCACCGGCCCATACCCGCTCCATGAGCTCCCCCCGGGTCCAGATCCGCCCGGGGTGTCCGAGGAAGAGCTTCAGCAGGAGATACTCGTAGCGGGTCAGATCCAGCATCTGGCCCTGGTAGCGGATCCGCCGGGCCCCCTCCTCCACCTCGAAGCGGGGCGGCGCAGGGGGCGCTCCCCGCTCGGTGCGCCGCAGGATGCTACGTACCCGAGCGGCCACCTCCCGCGGGCTGAAGGGCTTGGCGACGTAGTCATCAGCCCCCAGCTCCAGCCCCACGATCCGGTCCACCTCTTCGCTCCGGGCGGTGAGGAAGAGCACAGGCACCTCAGAGAAGGTGCGGAGCCTCCGCAGGACCTCGAAGCCGCTGAGGTCCGGAAGACCCACATCCAGAATCACGCAGCGGACCCCTCCCGTCCGGAGCAGCCCCAACGCCTCGCCCCCCAGGGCACAGCAGCGCACCTCGAAGCCCTCGGTCCGGAGGGCGTACCCGATGGCATCAGACAGGGCCGGTTCGTCATCAACCACCAGAATCACGCCGCCCATGTCCCCCCCAGTCATTCATTCATCCTCGCATCCCCCCATCGACCTTTGCTTGATTTCTCAGTCATGTTGTTTTAGCAACTTTGCCGTTGCCGTCCCTTCTGGACCCGCCTAACCTGTTTTTGAAGGCGTTCCTTCCGCATAAGGCATTTCCCATGTCCCGTGACTCCCGGGCCAACAGGTGGGCCTATCTGATCTGCATGGTCACCTCCTTCCTGGTGCCCTTCATGATCAGCTCCCTGAATCTGGCCATCCCCGAAATCGGCATCCACTTCAAGGGCTCCCAGTACCAGCTGAACTGGGTGGTGGCCTCCTTCCTGCTCATGGCCGGGTCCTTCCTTCTGCCCATGGGCAAGCTGGCCGACCTCACTGGGCGGGTGCGGGTCTTCAAGGTGGGCCTCGGCCTCTTCCTTGTCGCCACCATCCTCTGCCTCATCTCCCCCACCATCCACTGGCTCATCGCCTTCCGCGTCCTCCAGGGGCTGGGCGCCTCCATGATCTTCTCCACCTCGGTGGCCATCCTGACGACCCTGGTCCCCCCCCAGGAGCGCGGCAAGGCCATGGGGATCAATGTGGGCATCGTCTACATCGCCTATTCCCTGGGACCGGTGCTGGGCGGCGCACTCTGCAGCTGGTTCGGCTGGAAGGGCATCTTCACCTTCCTGGCAATCCTCACCCTTCTCGACCTCATCCCGACTCTCCTCTTCATGAGGGGTCCCTGGCTCCGCCCCAAGCCCCAAGAGATGGACCTCCTGGGCAGTGTGCTCTGCACCGCCGGACTGATCCTGCTCCTCTACGGCTCAGCGAGCCTCTCTCTGGCCAGGGCCTACTGGGTTATCACCGTCCTCGGCCTCCTGACCCTGGTGGCCTTCCTGGCTCAGGAGAAGCGCACGCCCCATGCCATCCTCCCGGTGGAGCTCTTCACCGGGAACCGGGTCTTCGCCTTCTCCAACCTGTCCTCGGTCATCAACTACAGCTCCATCTTCGCCATGCCCTTCCTGGTGAGCCTCTACCTCCAGACCGTCCGCGGTATAGCCCTCGCCTCCACGGGGTGGATCCTCCTGGTGCAGCCCGTGGTCATGGCCATCCTCTCTCCGGTGGTCGGGCGACTCTCCGACCGGGTGGAGCCCCGCATCCTCTCCTCCCTGGGCATGGCCGTGAATACCCTGGGTCTTCTCCTCTTCACCCTCCTGGGGCCCGAGTCCGGGGTGGGCCCCATCATGGCGAACCTCGCCTTCATCGGCCTGGGCTACGCCCTCTTCTCGGCCCCCAACACCAACGCCATCATGGGTGCGGTGGACCGCCGCCAATACGGCATCGCCGCGTCCACCATGGGCACCGCCCGGGTGGTCGGGCAGGCCCTCAGCATGGCCATCGTCTCCCTGATCACCACCCAGTTCGTCGGAGCCTGGCAGATCGGCAGCGAGGGCTACGCCCCCCACTTCCTCAGCGGCATGAAGGTCTGCTTCATCGTGTTCACGGTTCTCAATTTCATCGGAGTCTTCGCCTCCCTGGCCCGGGGTGACCGCCGGGAGCTTGAGGCCGAGACGCTCGCCCCGAGTGCCCCCCCCCGTGGCTGATCTCTTTGATATCTGCTGGAGCGAGGCCCCACTGCCCCTGCTCCTGACGGTGGTGCGCGGCCGCCTGAGGCAGATCAGCCTCCGGCACCTCGCCCCCTTTGACCTGACCCACCAGCAGTTCCAGGTCATGGCCCTGGTGGAGAAGAACCCCGGGATCTGCCACAAGAATGTGGCCGCCGCCCTGGGCCTGGACAAGCCCACCGCCACCCGCCTCCTGCAGACCCTGCAGAAGAAGGGCTGGCTTTCGGTCCAACCCGATCAGGGCCACGGCCGGCGCCTGTGCATCACCCTGAGCCCCGAGGGCACCCAGCACATCGCCCAACTGAGCGGCATGCGGCGCTTCTTCCGGGAGGGCCTGGAAGAGGGGCTCAGCCCCGAAGAGCGCCAGCAGCTCAGGGGACTGCTTCACAAGCTCATGACCAATCTGGACCGCCTCGAAGAGCGCTCCTGAGCCCGGGATCCGGCCGTTGAATCAGTGCCGTGGTGGACGAAAGCAGGGGGACTCCGCCCATCCCAAGGCAGGAAACCCCATCCACAGGATCACCTCCAGGCATGGACAGGATGGAACCATGCAGCTCATCTGCAGCAGACACATCCTGAACCCAGGCTGAGGGCCGCTGTTCCACGTGGAACAGCTACCGGACCTCGGACGCGCCCGGAGCCCGGTGGAGGGGCAGGAGGGTCACAGCGTAGCCCATCCCCGCAGCCAGGAGCAGGCGGAGCACCAGCATCTGGATGAAGGCGGAACCGGCCTTGGCCAGGAGGTGCGCTGTCCCGGGGGCCTGGGCGAGGGCCAGGACGGCTTCGTGGTTACGGATCTTGGGGAGGATGATGAAGCTGGTGGCCATGGTGATCACCAGGGCCGCGAGGCCGGCGGCCATCCAGATCCGCACGGGGCCGATGGGCTGAGCGTCATCGATCTCATTGAGCCAGCGGGGCAGCCAGCTGAGGAGCATGGCGCCTCCGAAGGCGACCCAGGCCGCGATATCCAGGACCAGGCGCCCCTGAGAGAGCCGACCGCTGACCAGGGTCCCCAGGACCATGAGGACCCAGGCCCAGAGCAGGATCCGGGCACCGAGGTCGAGGCGTTTCAGGGTCTTGTCTGCCATGGATCCTTACCACTCGTTGTAGGGGATGCCGTTCTCCCCCATTTCCGTGGAGTTGCTGCGGACCCGGAAGATCCCGGGATCGGAGTCGGGATTGTCCGGGTCGGGCTCCTCCACCTCGGTGCTCCAGTCGTCGGCATCCGTCATGGGATCCTTGGGGATCGCCCGCAGATAGCCTTTGGCCTGCAGCTCCGAGAGACTGGAGGGGTAGCGCCCCTTGTCGGCCCGGTACTGCTCCAGACAGTGGTTGAGCTGGAAGAGGTCCTCCTTGAGGACGGACTCCCGGGTGGCCCGGGTGTGGCGCCGGTAACCGACAATGCCCACCGTCGCCAGAATGGCGAGAATGGTCATCACTGTCAGCAACTCCAACAGGGTGAAGCCCCGCTGGTGCCTGCTGCCTGGACCTCGACTCATGAAAGCTCCTCGACTCGCTCCTGGGTGCGGGAAGCGTCCCGGGGGTTCCACGGAACGCGCCCCGCCCGCGCAACAGCCGCACGGACGGGGCAGGCCGGAACCTAGGAGAGGCTGGTGTCCGCGACCTTCTCCCGGGTGAAGAACTCCAGGATGTCGCCCTCCTTCAGGGCATCGAAGCCATCGAGCGCGATGCCGCAGTCGAGACCGTTCTTCACCTCGGAGACATCCTCCTTGAAGCGCTTGAGGCTCTTCAGGCCGCCTTCCCAGAGCACCTCGTCGTCCCGCTTGACCCGCGCCTTGCAGGACTTGAGGACCTTGCCCTCGGTGACGAAGGAGCCGGCGATCATGGACTTGTCGATCTTGAAGAGCATCCGGATTTCGGCCTGGCCGAGGATGGTCTCCTTGTCGATGGCGTCCAACAGCCCCAGCATGGCGCTGCTGATCTCTTCGGTAACCTTGTAGATGATGTCGTGGAAGCGGAGATCGACACCCTCTTCCTGGGCCAGATCCTCGGCCTTGCGCTCGGCCTTGACGCCGAAGGCGATGATGATGGCCTTGGAGGCCTCGGCCAGGAGCACATCATTCTCGTTCACCGTGCCGGCTGCGGAGTGGATGATGCGGACCCGGACCTTTTCGGTGCTGAGCTTGTCCAGGCTACCCACCAGAGACTCCACGGAGCCCGAGGTATCGGCCTTGATGATGAGGGGCAGCTCCTTGACCTGACCGTCCTTGAGGGTGCTGAAGATGTTCTCAAGGGTGACCCGGGACTTGAGCAGCTGAGCGGCCTTGGCCTTCTCCTGCCGGAAACCGACGATGGAGCGGGCCTTGTTCTCGTCCTCGACCACCTGGAAGTTGTCGCCGGAGACCGGCACTTCCTCGAAGCCCAGAATCTGGACGGCCATGGAGGGGCCGGCCTCGGTGATCCGCCGACCCTGATCATCGAACATGGCGCGGACGCGGCCCATGGTGGCACCGGCTACAAAAATCTCGCCGGTCTTCAGGGTGCCCTGCTGAACCAGAACGGTCGCGACAGCACCGCGGCCACGATCCAGGCGGGCTTCCAGGATGGAGCCAGCGGCGGGGCACTCGTAGACGGCCTTGAGTTCCTTCAGATCGGCCACCAGGAGAATGGTCTCCAGGAGCTCGTCCAGGCCCTGCTTGGTCTTGGCGGACACCGCTACGCTGGGCACATCGCCGCCGTAGGTCTCGGTCTGGACGTTGTGCTGGAGCAGCATCTGCTGCACCTTGTCGGCGTTGGCCGCGGGCTTGTCGATCTTGTTGATGGCCACGACCATGGGCACATCGGCAGCCTTGGTGTGGCTGATGGCCTCAATGGTCTGGGGCATGACGCCATCGTCGGCGGCCACCACCAGGACCACGATGTCCGTCACCTTGGCGCCACGGGCACGCATCTTGGTGAAGGCTTCGTGACCAGGGGTGTCGATGAAGACCACCTGGCGCATCTGACCGGAGTTGGGGTCCTTGACGTCCACATGGTAGGCGCCGATGGCCTGGGTGATGCCGCCGGCTTCGCCCGCCGCCACCTTGGAGGTGCGGATGGCGTCCAGGAGGGAGGTCTTGCCGTGGTCGACATGGCCCATGATGGTGACCACGGGGCTGCGCGAGAGCTTCTCCCCGGTCACCTCGGCGCTCTCCTCGGCGTGCATCTGCACATCCTCTTCAAAGGAGACGATGTCCGCCAGGAAGCCGAACTCCCGGGCGATCTCCTTGGCGAGCTCGGTGTCGAGGGGCTGGTTGATGGTGGCGAAGATGCCACGGTGCAGGAGCTTGGCCACCACATCCTTGGCGGGGCGGTTGCACTTTTCGGCCAGTTCCTTCACGGTCACGCCCTCGGAGAGCATGACGATGCCGATCTCCTCGTCGATGTACTCGGTGGCGATCTGCTGGGCACGGCTGCGGGGCTGGCGGAGCTTCAGCTCCAAGGCCTCGGCTTCGCGGTCCGCACGGGAGCGCTTGTCGTCCTTCTTCTTGCCGGCGAAGTGGCCGCCGCGACCGGGGCCCTTCTGGCTGTTGGGATCAATGGGACCCGTGGCGGGCAGGGAGGGACCACGACCGGGGCCGCCGGGGCGGGGGGCGCCGGGACGACCGGGGCCGCCGGGACGGGGACCCCCGGGTCCACCCGGACGACCGGGACCGCCGGGGCGACCGGGGCCGCCGGAACGGGGACCACCAGGGCCACTGGGCCGCTGCCCGACCGGACGGGGCTGAGGCAGCTGGATGTACCGCGCGGGCTCCTGGGACTTGGGCGCCGGCTCAGGGTTGTCGGCCATCTTGATGCGGGTGAAGCCCTGCTCGGGCTGGAGCTGGGAGATGCTGGGGGGGATGAAGGGACGCCTGGACTGATGGCTGGGAGCATTCTGTCCGGACTGATCGTGCTTCACCTCTCCCTTGCCGGTGTTGGACGCCATGGGGAGGACCGTGCGGGCCGCCTGGGGCTGGCCGGAGCGCTGGACCGCGGGGGCCTGCTGACCGGGGCGCTGGACCACGGGGCGGGCACCGGCCTCGGGCCGGTTCTTGGGGGCAGGCTGCTGGGGCAACTGGATGTAGCGCGCCGGGGCCTGAGGTTTGGGGGAGGGGGCCGGGGTCTGGGAGATCCGCAGACGAGAGAACTCGGCAGCCGCGGGCTGCGCAGGGCGGGACGCCTCGGGCTGGGCCGGACGGGTCTCCCCCGACTGGTCGGAAGCCTCCTGGGCCTCGCCGGAGGCGGAGGGCTCGGGGCGCTTCACCAGGACGCTGGGGGCCTGGCCGGGGGCCATGGGGGCGGCCTTGACGATCTTCACGGCAGCCGTGGGCCGGTGGAGGGCGAGCGGCGCGCTCTCCTCGGTCCCCCTGGCCTTGGCCTCGAAGATGCGGCGGAGCTGGGAGATCTGGTCATCCGTCAGGTTGGAGCTGTGGCTCTTCCCTGGAATGCTCAGCTTCTTCTCCATGGCGTCGATGACGTCATGGTTGCTCACGCCGATTTCTTTTGCGAACTGGTTGATGCGAAGCATGTAGGGGCGCACCTCGGTGGAATGGAAAACCTGGATAGCAGGAGCGGAGAGACTACTCTCCGAACTGCTCGTGGACTGCGTCGATGAGACGGAAAGCCAGTTCCTGATCCATGCCTTCCACGGCGAGCAGCTGCTCGACCGTTACAGAGTACACGGATTTGGCATCGGAATAACCCGCAGCCGCAAGGTTTTCTGCGATCTCCGGCGTGAGCCCCTCGATCTCCCCCAGCTCCGCGGCCAGGGTGGAATGGGCTTGGACCTCGACATCTGCAGCCTCGGGGGCGAAGTCGGGCAGGGCGCTGCCCATGGCGACCTCGGCCTCGCGGCGCTTCTCGGCCTCGCTGCGCACATCGATGTTCCAGCCGGTGAGCTTGGCGGCCAGACGGACGTTCTGGCCTCGCTTGCCGATGGCGATGGAGAGCTGTTCGTCATCGACCACCACCTCGACCCGGTGGTGCTCGGGATCCAGGATGTTGACCCGCAGGGCCTTGGCCGGGTTCAGGGCGTTGGCGATGAAGCGGGTGATGTCCTCGTCGTAGCGGACGATGTCGATCTTCTCGTTCTTGAGCTCGCGGATGATGGCCTGGACACGGCTGCCCTTGAGGCCCACGCAGGCGCCCACGGGATCCACGTCGGGATCCAGGCTATGGACGGCCACCTTGGCCCGGTCACCGGCCTCCCGCACACAGCTGCGGATCACCACCGTGCCATCGTGGATCTCGGGGACCTCCTGGTCGAAGAGCTTGACCAGGAGCCGGGGATCGGTGCGGCTCACCTGGACCTGGGGATCCTTGGCGCTCCTGTCCACCTCGGAGATGACCACCTTGATGCGCTGGCCCTTGTCGAAGCGGTCGCCGCGAAGAGCCTCGCTGCGGCGCAGCATGGCCTCCACCCGGTCCACCTCGAGGATGATGGCACTCTTCTCGAAGCGCTTCACCTCGCCCACCACCACCTCGCCCTTGCGGTCGGCGAAGTCAGTGAAGATGCGCTCACGCTCGGCCTCACGCACCTTCTGCACCAGGACCTGCTTGGCGGCCTGGGCGGCGATGCGGCCCAGCTGGGTGGTGTCCTGGGGCAGCCAGAGGGTGTCCCCCTCGGCGGCATCGGGGTTGAGGCCCTGGGCTTCGGCGAGGCTGATCTCCAGATCCTCCTCCTCCACCTCCTGCACCACCTGCTTGAGGGCGTAGACGTGGAACTCCCCGCTCTCCCGGTCCATCTGGGCCTGGAAGTTGCCGTAGAAGTCGAAGCCCTGGAAATACTTCTCCGCGGCCTTGACCAGGGATTCCTCCACGGCCTTGAAGACATCCTCTTCCGGGATGCCCTTTTCGGCGGCGATCATCTTCACGCTGTCGAAGAAACTATTGGAAACGAGTGCCATCTTGACTCCTCAGTCGTCGCTTTTCTCTACGGCGACCTGTGGCTTGGGAACCGGGGCCTGGGCCACGATCCGGGGTTTGGGGGTCTTCTCAACATCAAAGGGGGCCAGACGGGCCTTCTGGATGCTCCCGAAGGGCACGGTCTTGAGCACCCCGTCCTCTTCCAGAGTCACGCCCTCCTCGGTGCTCTCACCGATCCACCCCTTGAAGCGCTTCTGCCCGTTGAGGGGCAGGCGGGTCTGGATACGGCAGAGCTGGCCGGCGAAGCGGCGGAAGTGCTCGGGCTTGACCAGGGGACGCTCGACACCGGGGCTGGAAATCTCCAGGGCGGTCTCCTCCCGGAGGCTCGGGAACTCGACATCCAGCCAGGCGACCAGCCCATCATTGGCCATCACACAGTCATCGAGGGTGACGCCCCCACGGCTGTGGTCGAGGTGGTCGATGTAGAGGCGCAGGATGGTGTCCCGCCCCTCCCGGACACTCTCCAGACAGACCAGCTCGAAGCCCAGCAGGGCGAGCTGGCGTTCGATGGGGGCCTGGAGTTTCAGAGGATCCATGATTTTCTTTCGAAATGCCTTGTCATGGGAGGGACTTCCCACCCGACGAGACCCGGCGGCGTCTGGGGGTGCGCGAGAGCGTGCGGACCTCCTTGAGCACAGGGATCAAGGCCGAATTCAACTGGACAGCTTATCCTGATTCCCCCTGATACTCAAGCCAAGGCTGAATATGCGCACTGTCCCGGGAGCGTCTCCCCTGGCCCGGCCCAGCCTGTCCTACAATCGATCCAGAGGTATTCCATGGATCGTTTCGGGAGTTCGCGGCTTCGCATCGTCTTCGTCTGCATCAGCCTACTGCTCGCAGGGCTGGTGCTGGGCGGCATCCACCCGGCAGAGGGCGGCAACCTCTCCGTCTTCGGAACCCCCGTCCAGGTCAGCGCCCTGACCATCATGGTCGACCCCCAGGCGGTCTTCAGGGGGGGCCTGATCTCCATCATCAGCACCCTGGTGCCCGCCACCTTCCTCCTGCCCGTCTTCTTCCCCGTACATGAATCCCTGAAAGGCGGAGGGCTCAAGGCCCTGCCCCTGAACCTGGGGGTCGGGATCCTGAACGGCCTCTTCTACACCCAGATCCTGCTCCTGCCCGTGTGGGCCGCCAGCCTCCGTCTCATGGGCAGCCCCTTCCCATGGCCCCTCTGCCTGGCGGATCTCCACTCCCTGATCCTGGGCCTCCAGCTGCTTCTCTGGGCCCTCTTCCTGGCCCGCATCCTCACCTCCAATCCCGGGTGGGGCCTCCTCCTCGCCTTCGGCCTCAGCTCCCTCGGTCACTACTTCACCTGGGGCGGCGACTACCTGGGGGATCCGGACCTCTTCCAGGTCCCCACCGTCCTGGTGAAAGGCATGGCCCTGCTGGGACGCCTCCTGCCTACGGGCCAGGTGCCCTCCGACCCCCTCGCCTGGGGCGCGCTGCCCCTGAACCTGGGCGGTCCCCTGGTGCTCCTGATCCTCCTGCTCCTGATCCCCGCCAGGCAGGCCAAGAAGGCCAAGGCAGCCCCCAGGCGGAGCAAGGGGTGAGCTCCAGGGCCACCCTGGGCCTCCTCCTGGCCCTGGGCCTCTCGGCCCAGACCCCGCCCGAATCCGCCCAGCTCCGGGCCCGGCTGGGGGAGGTGCAGGTCCGCCTCAATCAGGTCGACCGCCAGATGGAGGCCCTCAAGAAGCGCCGCAAGGGTGTCCTGGTGGAGCTCCAGGGCATCGCCCTCCAGCGGGACCGGGCCCAGGCCATGGCGGACGGGGCGCGACTCCAGCGCGACCAGAGCCAGGCCCAGTTCGACGCCATCCAGAATCAGAAGGTAGGCATCCAGCGGGAGATCTCCCGCCTCAAGGGAGACATCCGCAAGCAGGTGCGCTGGATGATGGCGGTGGGTCCCTGGGGGGGCCTGAGCATCCTCACCAGCCTCACCCACTTCGAGGACTACCTGGTGCAGGGGCGCTACATGACCTGGTACCGCAACCGGGAGCGGATCCGACTGGCCCGGATCCAGAGCCTCCAGGACGACCTGCACCACCAGGAGGCAGCCCTCCAGGAGGTCCTCAAGACCCTCAGCACCCAGGAGCAAGAGGCCGCCCGCCTGGAGACCGACCTCAAGTTCTCCGAGAACCGCCTCAACGGCTTCCTGGATGGCCTCCAGCAGGATGAGACCCGCAAGAAAGCCGTCCAGGCCGAGCTTGCGGAGGAAGCCATCCAGCTCGAGCGGATGCTGAGCAGTCTGCTGTCGCGTCCCCAGGAACAGCCCTTCAACGCCCCCACCACCTTCGCCTCCCTGGCCGGAGAGCTGCCCAGACCCGTCGAGGGCACCCTGGCCATGGGCTTCGGCGAGCACATCCACCCCAAGTACCGCACCAAGACCATGAACTCCGGCCTCCTCATCGAGGCCCCCCAGGGCAGCCCGGTGCAGGCCGTGGCCGATGGCCGGGTGGTCTTCTCGGACTTCTACCAGAGCTACGGTCCCATGGTCATCCTCGAACACGGGGGCGGCTACTACAGCCTCTACACCCACCTCAGCGTCGCCCAGGTCGTCAAGGGGCAGTCGGTCCGCAGGGGAGAGTTCATCGGCAGCGTCGGGGAGACCGTGGACGGCCCCCGTCTGGGCTTCGAGATCCGCCACCTCACCCAGGCCCAGGATCCCAACAAGTGGCTGAAGCAGAAATACCGATGAGCCCAGCGCCCGATCCCTTCTGCACCCATCTCGAGGTCCTGGACACCGCCGAGGGGCTCAGCCTCCCTGTCCAGGTGCTCGCTCCCACCCGGCTCGAGGGTCAGCCCCGCCCCCTCGTCCTCTTCTCCCACGGCAGCGGTGGCTCGGGGGTCCTCTACGCCACCCTCACCACCACCCTGGCCCGCGCCGGCTACGTGGTGGCCATCCCCGAACATCCCGGCAACCACCGCAAGGACAACGCCCTAGGCGGCACCCACCGCAACCTCGCCCTGCGCCCCCGGCACCTCCGCATGGCCGCCGAGGCCGTTCTCCGGGAGCCACGCCTGGGCGCCCTGACGGATCCGCGGCGCCTCTTCGCCATCGGTCACTCCCTGGGGGCCTGCAGCGCCCTGGCCCTCGCTGGCGGCCAGCCCTGGGACCGCCAGGGCCAGCGGGTGGAGGTGGCCCCCGACCCCCGGGTGCAGGCCCTGGTCCTCCTGGCCCCCGCCGCGGCCTACTTCCGGGCCCCCGGCGCCCTGGCCGCCGTGGCCCAGCCCATCCTCCTCATCAGCGCCGCCGAGGACACCGTCACCCCCCGCTGGCAGACCGGAGTCATCCTGGAAGGGGTGCCCGTCCCCAGCGCCATCGAACACCGGGAGATCCCGGGAGCGGGTCACTTCTCCTTCCTGAGCCCCTTCCCCAAACCCTTGCGCCGACCCGGCCTGGCCCCCGCCGAGGATCCCCCGGGCTTCGACCGGGAAGCCTTCCACGCATGGCTTCCCGACCTGATCCGCACCTGGCTGGAGGCCCGAAGCTGATGGAACCCGACGGACTCTTCATCTACGGCACCCTCCGGGAGGGCGGCCGCCACCGCATCTGGCTGGATCGCACCCACCCCGAAGGGAGCACCCTCGCCCATGCCCCGGGACGGCTCTTCCACTTGCCGGAGGCGGGCTACCCCGCCATGGTGGCGGGCCCGGCCCCCCAGACCCTCCCCCCCGCCCCCGGCTGGGTGAGCGGGGAGTTCGTGGGGTACGGGGACGAAGCCGCCCTGGAGCAGGCCCTGACCGACCTGGATGCCCTCGAGGATGTGGAGGGGGGCCTTTTCGAGCGCCGGGTCCTGCCCGTGCTGCTGAGTTCAGGCCAGGTCTATGCCGCCTGGATCTACCTCTTCCCCGAGGACCGGATCCCCACCCTCGAGCGCCAGGCCATCGAACTGCCCGAGGGGGACTGGGGATCCTACCTGGGGGACTGAGCGGGGACCAGCGCCTCCCGCTGACGCCCCGAGCGCCAGAGGGCCAGGGCCAGCAAGGCCGGCACCGTCACGCCCAGAGCCAGGGGCAGGGCCCGGGGAAGGTCCAGCAGAGCCACCCCCGAGGAGCAGGCGAAGGCCACCCCGAACTGCAGGGCCCCCAGCAGAGCCGAGCCCGCCCCGGAGCGCCCCTGGGCCGCGGCCATCGCCAGAGCGGTGCCATTGGCGCTGAGGAGCCCCGCCAAAGCCACCGCGGCCCAGAGGGGGGCCAGCAGCAGGGCCAGGTGACGGGTCCCGGACACCGCCAGGAGCACGAG
This sequence comes from uncultured Holophaga sp., assembly GCF_963677305.1. Classification (GTDB taxonomy): domain Bacteria; phylum Acidobacteriota; class Holophagae; order Holophagales; family Holophagaceae; genus Holophaga. The sequence goes on along the minus strand of NZ_OY781925.1, from coordinate 450,619 downwards.
CCCCACCAGAGCCAGCAGGGGCAGGGCCCGGTCCACCAGGGTCCGCACCTGGAAGGAGGCCAGCAGGCGGTTGTTCAGGAAGGAGGACACCACCAGCCCAAGAGCCACCAGCCCGAAGGCCAGGCCGTACTGGATGCGCCCCAGCCCCATGCTCCCCAGGAGCACTCGGGGAGAGGCCGTGATGAAGGCGAAGACCCCCCCCAACACCAGGGCACTGGCCAGGGCGGGCACCCGGAAGTCCCGTGAAGCCAGGAGCCGCCCGTAGTCCCCCAACAGCTGGGATAGGGGGGCCGCCACCCGCTTCTCCGGAGCCAGGGTCTCGGGCAGCAGGGCCCAGGCCAGCGCCAGGGCCAGCAGCCCCACCCCCAGCATCAGCAGGAACACCGAGATCCAGCCGAAGCGGGCCACCAGGAGCCCCCCCAGCAGCGGCGCCACCACAGGTCCCAGGGTCACCAGCATGAAGAGCAGGGTCATGACCCGGGCCGCATCCGCCCCCTCAAAGCAGTCCGTCACCACCGCCCGGCCGATGACCATCCCCGCGCAGGCCCCCAGGGCCTGGACGAGGCGCAGGGCCACAAAGACCCAAGGGGTGCGGGTCAGCATCAGCAGCAGACTGGCCGCGCAGAATACCGCCGCCCCCACCAGGAGCGGACGCTTCCGCCCCAAACGGTCCGCCAGAGGGCCGAAGAGCAACTGACCCCCGCAGAGCCCCAGGAAGAAGACCGAGAGCGACAGCTCCAGGGTCGCCGGGCCGGTGTGGAGGGCCTGCTGGATCTCCCCGAAGGCCGAGAGGTAGAGGTCCGTGGCCAGGGGCGGAAAGATGGAGAGCACGGCCAGCACGGTGATGAGCCGCGCGGTGCTGGGTCCGGGACGGGCTTCGGTGGGGGTCATGGGCACTCCTTGGGTCCCACTTGTGCAGGACAATATCTTTCTAGAAAGATATACCAAGAAATCTTTCTTGCAAGATAATTCCCCCTTTGCCATGCTCGGCCCATGTCCCACCGCACTGACCCCACCGTCCGGGTGATCGACCGCATGCGGCTGCACTGGCCCCAGTTGGCCAGCCCCGCCTTCGCGGTGTCAGTACAGGTGCAGCGCCTGGCCCGCCTCCTTGAGGAGGGCGCCCGGCGCACCCTCGGGGCCTTCGCCCTCTCCACCACGGAGTTCGAGGTCCTGGCGGCCATGCGCGCCCACCCGGCCCCCTTCCAGCTGACCCCCTCAGAGCTCTACGACGCCGTGCTCATCAGCTCCGGGGGACTGACCAAGGTGCTGAAGGGCCTGGAATCCCGTCGGCTGGTGGACCGCCCCCAGAGCTCCGATGACCGGCGCTCCCGCCCCATCCGCCTCACCCCGGAGGGCCGCACCCTCATCGAGGCGGCCATGGCCGCAGTCCAGGGGGCGGACAGCCCTATTTTCGGCACCGAGGCACCGGACCTGGGGCTGCTGGAGGCCTCCCTGAGCCTGCTCACGGCCCGGGCCGAGGCCCTGCTGGACCGTGGAGAGACCTCAGAAACCCTGCCGGTAGGCGGCGTGGACGACCACATCCGGTGAGGTGTTGACCACCAGGTCCTCTGAGAGCCCCAGATCCAGCACCCGCTGATGCCCCAGCGTCCAGCTGCCCCCCAGGGTCAGCTGCACCGCTGGCAGGCGCAGCTCCCGCAGCTCACTGTCCCCGTATAGCGGTGTCTGCCCGTCCAGTTGGGCCCGCAGGGCCAGGCGTGACGAGGCCGCCCAGCCCAGGGCCAGGGAGCCGAAGCCGGCGAGCCGCCGCTGCTGCTCCGGCAGCAGCTCCCCCCGGCTCATGGCCAGGAGGCCACCGCTCCAGGCGAAGGCCCAGCGCCCAGAGGCGGCGCCACCCACCAGCCACAGGGCCAGATCCGTGCTGCCACTGCCCAGGAGCCGATCCGGGTCTCCGGTGGGGAGCTTGAGGCTCCCCCGCAGGGTCAGCCCCGAAACCTGCCACCCGGCATTGAGGCACAGATCCCCCAGCCCCGTGCTCCCCTGGCTCCGGTCCAGCAGGGCCTGCCCTCCCTTGGCGTAGCGCACCCGGTAGGCCCGCTGCGGCCGCAGTGCCCGGTCCTTGCCCGGGAGCCCGAAGACCCGGTGGTAACCCTCGATGAAGCCATCCATCACCCCGCCACCGGAGCCGGACACCGGCAGCTCCAGCCCCACCTCGAGGCCCGGTGCCAGCCCCCGGCGCCAGGCCAGGGTCGCCCGCAGTGTCTCCCCGTCCAGCTCGAGGTCATCCCCACCGTTGCTGTCCAGAGCGTAGCTGTTGGACCAGTCCAGGCGGACGCTCCCCTCGGAGCGGCCCGGCGCCAGGACACCCAGGGCCCCCGGGGTCGGCACCCCGTAGAGGACGGCCAGGGGTCCCTGATTGCGGGTCTGGAAGAAGGCGGGCTCCACCGCCGCCAGGGGCAAGGCGGCGAGCAGCAGGCACAGGCCGGGCAGGCGCAGGCACATGGGGGCTCCAGGAGGGGGACTTGTCCCCGAGTCTGGCAAGGGGAGCCCAGGCGGTCAACGGGAGGACGCTGTGTCATGATCACGCCATGCACCTCGAGCACATCGCCGTCGTCAACTTCAGGGGCATCACTGAGCTCCGCCTGGACCTGGAGTCCGATACCACCGTGTGCTTCGGGGAGAATGCCTGGGGCAAGACGACCCTGGTGGAGGCCCTCCAGTCCGCCCTGGGGGACCGGAGCATCACCGAGGCCGACTTCCACCGCCTGGAAAACGACCGCCACAGCATCGCCCGCCACCTGGGCATCAGCCTGCGCTTCGGGGGTGAACCCCCCCGGGACTGGGAGAGTGCCGGCTGGCGGGATGGCCGGGGCGCCTTCCACCTGGTCCTCCACTGGGCGGGCCATCGCCTGAGCCGCGGACGGATCCGGGTGGACCGGGTCTTCCTGGGACCCGATGGGCGCGAGCTGCCCCTGCCCGAGGGGGATGCCGCACTCCTGGCGGACCTGGTCATCAAGGCCCACCCCCTCCATGTCTTCCACGAGCTCCGGCTCGCAGAGGGGATGCTGGCCCCGGCCCTGGCCCCGGAGCTGGAGCTCCATGAGGCTCCCGACCGAGCCGTCCGGCGGATCTTCGAGCGGCTGCTCACGGTTCCCCACCAGGTCCACCCCGGTGAGCTGGCCCGGGGCCTCGAAGCCCTCCAGCACCTGGCCACCCTGCGCCCGGACCTCTTCCAGCCCGGAAATCCGGGCTTCCGGCGCGCTTCGGACATGGCCGACGCCCCCATGCTGCTCCAGGATGGGCGCTCCCTTGGCGACCTGGCCCGCAGGGCGGGGGCGGGCACCCGCCAGGTGGCCCTCCTCGCGCTGGTGGGCGCCATGCTCCAGGCCGAGATGGCCTGGCCTAAGACCGCTGGCGTGAGCCCCCTCCTGGTCCTCGAGGATCCCGAGACCCACCTCCACCCCATCCAGTTGGCGACGGTGTGGAGCCTCATGGAGCAGCTCCCCGTCCAGAAGCTGGTCACCACCGCCACCGGCTCCCTGCTGGCGGCCATGCCCAGCAGGGCCCTCCGGCGCCTGGTGCGGCGGCCCCGCCAGACCGCCGTCTTCCCCCACCCCGAGGCCCGCCCCCTCAACCCCATCGACGCCCGGAGGGTCGCCTTCCATGTCCGCACCCACCACGCCGAGAGCCTCTTCGCCCGGGTCTGGCTCCTGGTGGAGGGCGAGACCGAGGCCTGGCTCCTCCCCGAGCTGGCCCGGGTCCAGGGCCTGAGCTTCCCCCTGGAGGGAATCCACTGCGTGGCCTTCGCCCAGGCGGGGTTGGCCCCTCTGGTGGCCTTCGCCGACCGCTTCGGCATCCCATGGCATGTGATCGCCGATGGCGACGAGGCCGGGCAGCACTACGCCGCCAAGGTCCGCCATCTCCTTAAAGGCCGTCCCGAGTCCCGGCACCTCACCCTCCTGCCCGACCAGGACATGGAGCACTTCCTCTGGCGCAGCGGCTTCGCCCCGGTCTACCGACGCGCCGCCAACCAGCCCCCGCCCCCCGACCCGGGCACCACCATCCACCAGGCCCTCAAGGCCCACTCCAAACCCGGCATGGCCCTGGAGGTGGCCGAAGAGGCCGGACGGAGAGGCCCCGACACCGTCCCCGCCCTCCTGAGAAAGTGCTACGCCACCCTGATGAAGTTGGGGGAGCGGAGGTAGGGAGAGCCCTCTCGGGTACGGGGGTGGAACCCAAGGGAGCCCCGGCGGATCATCCCTGCGTTCGCGGGGAAGGGGAGGTGGCGTCAGGCATGCCCTGCAGGGTGATCGGATCATCCCCGCGTTCGCGGGGAAGGGTCAGCGGCATCTGGACTCCAAAGCGGGAGGGGCGGATCATCCCCGCGTTCGCGGGGAAGGGCAGGTCCATCAACCGGGTGATGACGGGGGATGCGGATCATCCCCGCGTTCGCGGGGAAGGGGGACCTCACCCCTGGGCAGTACCGCGAGGTCGCGGATCATCCCCGCGTTCGCGGGGAAGGGGCTGGTGCCCTCAGTGCCCGCCTGGCCAAGGACGGATCATCCCCGCGTTCGCGGGGAAGGGACAGCGCTGAGGTGGGCTCTACGCGGCTCCCGCGGATCATCCCCGCGTTCGCGGGGAAGGGTCAACTTGCTCTGCAGTGACCCCCCACGCCTTCGGATCATCCCCGCGTTCGCGGGGAAGGGCAGTGCGATGGACCTGTCGATGAAGGCCTGCTCGGATCATCCCCGCGTTCGCGGGGAAGGGCGGGCTGCATGGAATCTGGCCAGCATCAAGGTCGGATCATCCCCGCGTTCGCGGGGAAGGGTAGCTCGAGGTGCTGAGCTGCAGCGTGGTGAGCGGATCATCCCCGCGTTCGCGGGGAAGGGGTGATCTCTCCAGTCATGACCATGGACGTGGCCGGATCATCCCCGCGTTCGCGGGGAAGGGGGGTATGAGAGCCCCAGACCCGCGCTGATCTCCGGATCATCCCCGCGTTCGCGGGGAAGGGTCGCTGAGATACCGGCTGAGTGTGGAGGTGTCCGGATCATCCCCGCGTTCGCGGGGAAGGGCGCTGGAGCCTTCGCGCGACCTGGCTGGCCCGCGGATCATCCCCGCGTTCGCGGGGAAGGGAAGGGGGTAGTCGTTGTATCCGACCATCATTGCGGATCATCCCCGCGTTCGCGGGGAAGGGTGTGAGGTCCAGGAGCTGGCCCCCAAGGCGGCCGGATCATCCCCGCGTTCGCGGGGAAGGGTCCAGGGTCGAGGTGGCCGTCTGGTGGATGGCCGGATCATCCCCGCGTTCGCGGGGAAGGGCCGAAGCTGTTCCAGTAGCCCGACTTGAAGATCGGATCATCCCCGCGTTCGCGGGGAAGGGGTGACCAGCCCATCCCCCTCATCGGGGCGGACCGGATCATCCCCGCGTTCGCGGGGAAGGGGCAGCGGCATTCGGGGAGCATGACGACGGCTACGGATCATCCCCGCGTTCGCGGGGAAGGGCGCGGCAGAGGTCGAGCGGGATGCGTGGAAGGCGGATCATCCCCGCGTTCGCGGGGAAGGGTGGTCGCTCAGGCCCTCCACCCGTCCATAGAGCGGATCATCCCCGCGTTCGCGGGGAAGGGGTAGAGGTCTGGTACAACAACGGGGATAGCACCGGATCATCCCCGCGTTCGCGGGGAAGGGGTCACTTCGCACGATCCCCCGGCGAGGATCTTCGGATCATCCCCGCGTTCGCGGGGAAGGGACTCTCGTCGAAAGCAACGCCAGCGTCACCTACGGATCATCCCCGCGTTCGCGGGGAAGGGGTCTGCGGGATGCTGTGGGTGACAGGATCCATCGGATCATCCCCGCGTTCGCGGGGAAGGGCTCGATGTGGCAGCAGGGGAAGCAGGGTGACGCGGATCATCCCCGCGTTCGCGGGGAAGGGGTTATGCCAGGGGTTCCGGTATGTAGTCATGGCGGATCATCCCCGCGTTCGCGGGGAAGGGTTGAGTGCCTCCAGGCAGTCGGAGCACATGAGCGGATCATCCCCGCGTTCGCGGGGAAGGGCTGGAGTGACCCAAGAGCGATTCTCCATTGGGCGGATCATCCCCGCGTTCGCGGGGAAGGGCTGGTCTGGTTCTTGAGCACCTGGCCAGACAACGGATCATCCCCGCGTTCGCGGGGAAGGGCGCCGGTGGGCGGTGTTGATGCCGGTGATGGCCGGATCATCCCCGCGTTCGCGGGGAAGGGCTCTCAACAGCCTGATCAGTGGGTTCTCCCACGGATCATCCCCGCGTTCGCGGGGAAGGACTTCCTTCTATGCTGCCTGATTTATGTCTTTATATCATTCTCAAAGATCCTACCGTTTTCCAGAGGCCTGAAAGCGCAAAGCTTCAGTCCATCCAGAAGCACGGGAACCCGGCGGTTTTCACCGCAGGTATCGAAGTCAAAGCCCGCGTCGTTGGGGGCATTCCAGGCCATGACCGCATTGCCGGGGGCAACCTGCTTCTGGACTGTCGCCCAGAGGTGCTCCCGGACACGGGTGGAGTATTCACCAACGAACACACCCGCCCGGACCTCCAGTAGGAGCCGCGACAGATAGCCTCTGAGCCGAGGCGGGGCATTCTCAAGCACGATGACCAGCATCGCCGCTCTGCTCCTTATTGGGAATGGCTATGGGCACAGCCTCCGCATGGGGCTTCGGGAGTTCAAGGCCGCCACAGGCGAGGATCTCTTCGATGGTGGGTATGATCCGCTCCAGGAGGTTGTGTTTCCGGAAACTGTTCCGGCAATACAGGCGGGTCTCCCGCTCCCACTCACGGGTCTTGGAGGCTGCGATCTTGAAGGCAATGGGTACCACCGTCTCGAATTTGAAGAGATCGGCGATGTCGTACACGAAGGATAGGGGCTTTCCCGTGTGGATAAAGCCGATGGCCGGGGCGTACCCAGCCGCCAGGATGGCCGCCTCGCATAGGCCATAAAGACAGTGATTGGCCACGCTGAGGCAACGATTGATGGGGTCCTGGTTTTCGAAGTCATCGGGGTCATACTCCCGTCGGCCCCATTCGATTCCGTGCTCCTTGGCCAGGAGTTGGTAGGTGGTCCGCACACGGACCCCTTCAATGCCTCGGAGCTGCTCGATGCTCCGCCGCATGGGCGGCTCTTCCTTGAACCGGAAGCGATACATGCCCCGGATGACCTTCAGGCGGAGATCTTCATCCAGGGCCAGCTTGGCCTGGTAGAGCAGACGGTCCGAGCGGGCACCGCCAGGTTGCCCTGCCGAATAGAGGCGGACGCCCCCCTCACCAACCCAGAGGATCAGGCAGCCCACAGATGCCGCCAGGGCAATGGCAGCGTGGGTGACCCGGGTGCCGGGCTCCAGGAGCAGGCACCCGAGACCACCCACGGGGATGTGGGTCCGCACCCCCTCCTTGTCGATGAGCACCAAGGCCCCATCCTGCACATCCAGAGCCCCGTACTGGAGCCACACCATGGTGCTGCGTTCCTTCATGGGGATGGGGTTGGACTCGAGCCTCATGGCAAGGGGGCCACCGATAGAAGCCCCAAGCCCAGAGCCTTGCCGTGGCCGATGCCCCGGGCGAGTGCCTCCCGGAAAAGCCCCGGGTCGCTCACGACCAGGTACCCATCGAAGAGCACACTGAAGACCTTGATCCGGTTGCCCGAAAGCTGCCGACCGCGGAGCATCTCCGCCTGGGAGAGCAGGACAGAGGGGTCGGGTTCAGTGGCATAGAAGCCACCATGGCCCCCGGCCATCAGGCTGAAGCCATGCTGCACCCCCTTTCGGGCCAGCCAATCCCGCTGCTCCCTCTCCTGCAGGAGCCCTATCCGCTTCCCTCCCCGGCAGGCGCTGGGGTTGGCCCGGAGCCGAAAGCGGAAGCGCTGGCCTTCGTGGCACTGGTCCAGCTTCATGCGGGAGGCTAGGTGGATGGCGGGGTCCGGGGAGCCCACAAGCCAGCCGGAGGGAAGGCGGCTCCAATCCGGCAGCTCGCCACCCTGGACGAGCAGGCGAGGGCTCCCGCCTTCGCCGGTCTCGGGCTCCAGACGCCATAGAAAGGCCCCGGCAGGGCAGGGGATTTCGGGGGGGCTGAAGGCCCGACTCAGGGTGGCGTGGAGCTGGTAGGAATCCGCCAGATCCCGACGCGCCTCCCGGTTGCGGAGATCGAGATGGAGCCTATGCAGGTACATGGCAGGCCTCCCCAGGAAAGGGCACCCATTCAGAGCGGATATACCGCGCCCCAAAGCGACGATCCTCAAAGGAAGAGAGCAGCTGATCCATGCGCATCACACCACTCCCATCCTTCGACTCGAGGGAGAGCCGCAAGCGCTCCGGGGCTTTCTCGCCGGGGCGCAGAGTGGCGATCCAGGGCTGGGCCAAGAGCACAGCCAGGAGCGCCCCGTCCTGGATGGGGTTCCAGGCCGCCGGGAGCCAGGGGGCCTCACTGGGGAGGTATCCCTTCCGCCCCAGGGCAAGGGGCCACCTTGGGCGCTGAAGGGCTTCATGAATGCGCTCAAGGAGGCCGCGGTCCTGCCCTTCCAGACCCACCAGGAAGGCTGCATCAGCAAGGTAATGGCGGCTCGACACCACACCTCCGCCTTTGGCCTGGGAACCATCGGCCTTGATGATGCTGTCGCCCTGTGCACAACCTGCGGTTTGGTAATCCTTGGCGGGCACACCCGGGCGATCGTGGCGTACCCCCATCCCCAGATGGCTCAGGGGCTCCAGAGCCACCCAATCACCCCGTTCGACGCCCATGGCGGCGGCCACCAGTCCCAGAACCCCGGACTTGCTGGGCTCAGGGCCAGTGTCCCGCTCATCGAAGCGGCTGGTGGTACCCCAGGACTGCATGGGGCCCACCAGTCGCAAAAGCAGGGTCGCCATCAGGACCTCACCGCCTGGAGGGTCCTGCTGACCAGTTCTGCAAGGGAGGGCGCCGCCACACCCAGGCCATCCCCAGCACCAGCCAGGTCCAGGACATGGGTGGTCTCCTCACCCCCGTAAGCTGCTTTGAGCTGCTGGGCCTTCTCCACCAGTTTCTGGGCCGAGAGCCGAGTAAGCGACTCCCCGCGCTTGGGGCGGATGGCCACCTCAAAGGCATTGGCCAAGTTCCGAGGTGCCCCCTCCCGGCGCACCGTCACGGCCACGAACTCAGGGGGGTTGTGGGCGGCGAAACTGTTCTGCTTGCCAGTGGGCTCCGCCACCACGAAGCCCTCCAGGAAGGCCGCCAATCCCCGCGTGGCCAGCTCCTCATCGTCCTGGAGGTTCTCCAGGAGCTTCGCCCAGTCCAGAACGGCGTAGCGGTAGAAGCACGCTGAGTTGAACTCCACGGTCCCGATCATGTCGGCCCCGGCGGTCTCATCGGGCTTCAGATCATCCACGGCCGTGTAGTAGTCAAACTCCCGTTCCACCGCATGGGTGGAAATGGCGTGGGCCACCTGGCAGGCGGCGAACTGGTTCTTTGCGGGCATATCGGCGAGCATGCGGCCGAAGAGGGCCACATCCAGGGCCTTGCCGCCATCGATCACCTTGTCCATGGCCTTCTTCAGCTCCGGGTCTGCCCCCTGGGCAGCCTGCTTCTTGGCCTTTCCAGCCTTTTTCACCTCCGCCACGGGGGCTTCCTGCGGGGCCAGGAGATCCCACTTTTCATGGATCACCTGGGCCAAACGGGCGATCTCCCGCTTCCCGAGGAAGAGCAGATACTGGCTCTTCCCATCATCCTTGATGGTCAGCTCCACCGCTGCAAGAGCAGCGATGGCCCGCTCCTGGGCCTCATCTTCGGCCCGGCCCAGGCCGGTGAGGTGCCGCACAATCTCCCCCATCACTCGCTTGGTGCGATCCGCCAGATCGTCGTGGGCGAGGACACCTTTCTGGACGAGCGCGTCGAAGTGCTGGCGCACCGCACGCTTGAGGCACTGACTGCTGATCCTGGCCCGGCGGGTGCCCCCGAAGAGGGCATCCTTGGGGGCCCCGGTATCATCCCGGTTGAGGTTGGAGGGGGCGTAGTTCTGAAGGGCGTGGATCTCGATCAGGGTCTTCATCAGGGCTTCTCCTCGGAAGGTTTGCTTGCGGCGAACTCAGCGCCGTCATGGGTGAGGGTGCGGTAGAAATCCCGGGCCCATTCGTTCTGGGTCCGCTTGCTTTCGTTGTTCCAGCGAAGGAGGTCAGTCAGCATGGCCTCGAAGTCGAGGGGGTAATCCTTGAGCAGGGCCACCAGCTGTCGGAGGCGGTGAGGGAGCTGCTCTTCGTCAGCATCCAGGAGGGCGATGAAGCGTCGCTCGGTGCCCGCAGCATCCATGGCGTTCTGAAAAGTGGCAGCGGCCACACCCAGAGGCAGGACCGGGCGGGATTCCCCCTCCCGCCAGTGGAGGGCCCAAAGGCCCGCCACCAGGTGATGGACCTTGCGCCGCCAGGTGTTTTCATTGCCGACCAGAAAGGGCTCCACCCAGGGGAAGGCAGGGACATGGGTGCCGGGCTCAAAGGCAAGGCTCCGCTTCAGGGCCGCCCGAACCCGGGTGTCCTCCCGCTGTCGCTCTTCGAGCCACTCGATGAAGGTGCTCATAGGGTCTCCTTGGCCAGATAGGCGTTAATGTCTCGAATATCCTGGTCCAGCTTCTTCAGCTCCCGGGCGATGAGGCCCTCAGCTTGAACCAGGGCCCGGATGCTCCAGACATCCCCCTGCCGGGCACTGGAGGCATGGAGGCCCCAGGCCCCACGGAGCGCCCTATGAACCGACTGCAGCCAATCCCGGCGGATCACCTCGGGGTCCGACTCCGGTTGGAAGGCCTGGAGGAGGGCGTGGAAGGCAGCTTCCAACCGTGCCCAGTAGGCGGGGAGACAGGGCATCTGAGCGATGAAGTTGTGAACGTCCTTCTTATCAGGGTCTGGCCCACCGTGGCTGATGACTTGGCGGGCAAAGGTGGCACAGCCAGCCCAGAGAGCAGACCCCGTCGTCTCGGCACGATCCAGAAAGCCCCGGATATCGCTCCGGATCCCCAGGTTCGAAGCCAAGGCACCCGGCAGCGCAAAACATTCCATCCGCCAGAACTCAATCTTGGCCTTATCGTTGCTCTGCCCCAGGACCATGACCCTGCCTGGAAGCCCAGCCGGATCGCCGCCGCTCATCTCCAGAGCATGCTGAATCGCCTGCGGTGCCAAACTCTCCTGATCGGGGAGAAGTGAATCAAAATCCCGCCAAATGCCCCGGTCCCTGAAGGAAACAGGGAAGATCCCCTTATCTTTGACGAGCCGGTAGGCAAACATGGGATCGCGTTGATCAGAGGGGTCAAATTGAACACCTGAAGCCAGCGCGACTTGCTCCACCGCCTCGTCGGTATCCCTTATGCGGATGGTCCGGCTTCGCCAAGTGAACCTGTCCGATAGGCCGACCAAGGCCCTACTCGCACCCTTCGCAAGGTCTCCGACCGGCGTAGGATTCTGCTCCCACAAAGGGCGATCCTCTTTGAGGATGGCTCGGCGCTGCGGCACCAAGGCAAAGAGCAGCGTATGCATCAGATTGGGGCCGATGGGGATGATCATAGCCCCTGTGGCCGAAGGTGCCGTACCTGTGTGGGCAAGCTCACTTTTCCCGGAGCTGACAGCAAAGGTCTGGCATGCCACCAACCAGCGGGCAGCCGGGCCCGCTGTGATGGAGCCGGGCTCCTGGACATCAATGTGGTCGAAAAGCACTTTGGCGTTATCTGCGTTGTGCTCGGTCGCAAGCACTGTCCACGCTCTCCATGCTTTTGGCCCGAATTCGGCGATCTGCCCAAAGGGGTACCTGTCATGGAAGAGCCAGAAGCGCTCCCTCCAGGTCTCCAAGTAGGACTCGATTCGCTGGAGGGGCAACCCATTCTCGAAGAGGGCCCTCGCCTCCTCGATATCGCATGGCCCTTCCAGAGCCCGGTAGAGCACGGCCAACAACAGGCGGTGGAGTGCTGCCGTGACGAGAGGAGAGGGGTCTTCAAGGACGGCGATCTCCTCGGCCCTCCGCAGGGTTTCCAGGATGCCCAACTCACCCCGGGCGCCCTCGAGAAAGCGCACGGGGATCCAGGGCTCGTCAATGAGATTGAATCGCTTCAAAGGGCCTCCTTGTTCTCGAATACCAGTCCAAGTTCCTCGTCCAGACGCACGGTGGGGTCCACCTGCCAGCGACCGTCCTCATCCAGCTGAAGCGCAAAGGCATGACGCAGGAAAGGGGATGACTTCCACCCCTCCGGAACGCCCAGGGGTTTCAGTTTTGCCACCACCCCTTTCCGCCCGAGGCTCATGGCCCGCAGAGACCAAGCCCTGGCCTCGACAGAACTGGGGGTGGCCTCCGGGTGGAACCCATCCGCTGCCCTGATGGGGATGATTGTCAGCGACTCGTCTCCCAAGCGCGTCAGGGCCTGGAGGGCCGGGTGAATGCCGGGCTCATCCTCATCCGCCCGGGTGTAGCGCCCAGGGTCATTCCAGGAAGCATCACCGGGACTGCCGATGGTGTTCCTCAAGGCCTGAAGGCGGTGAGCATAGCGCTCCCCCTCCGCTTCCTGGCGATAGGCCTCCAGGCGGTCTTCCAGAAAGGAGGGAACCGGCACCTCCTCCTCATACACCCTGGAGACCAGGGCATCGATCTCATCCGGGAGGGCCAGGCTTGTGCAGCCCTGAAGGAGACACCAGGTCCAGAGAAGCACATCCTCACGGTAGACTGCACCCCACCAGAGCGGAGCCCCGAAGGAGGGTGGCTCCGATCCCGCAAGACCCGCCACCAGCAGGCGGGGGACCGGGAGGGGGCGCCCTGCCCGGGCATGCCGCCAGAGGCGCCCGGCCCGCTGCAGGAGGAGGTCGATGGGAGCCAGATCACTCACCATGAAGTCGAAGTCCAGGTCGAGGCTCTGCTCAGCCACCTGGGTGGCGATGAGGATGCGCCGACCCGTGCGAAGGCTCCTGCTCCCGAAACGATCCAAGGCGTGATCCTCACGGACTTGTCGCAAATCCGCAGGGAATCGTGCATGAAACAGAAGCACTTCAGTCCCATCCGGGAGTCGCTTGCCCACGGGAACCCCATTCCGGCGGATCGCCTCCCCCGCCGGGTAGAGCCCATAGAATTCCTGGGCCCGCTGGACCGTATTCACCAACACCAGGGCCGAGCCTTCAATGGGCATCCCCGATTCCACGGCACCTTGAATGGAGCCCAGGTCCGCGGGCAGGGGGTGGACTTCGACGACGCGCCGACGTGCGGGGTCAGCCGGGAAGGGTATCTGGCGGAGGGCCTCCCGCTGGAAAAGGGTCAGGCGAGGATAGGGGGCCTCAGATTCCGGCAGGCTTCCCCCAAGCATGCCCGCCAGCTTGCGGCGGGTACCCGGAGGTAGGGTCGCCGAGAGGAGGAGCACCGAGGAACCCAGCGCCACCAGCCATTCCACCAACTGGAGCAGGAGCGTCCCGGTATAGGTGTCATAGGCGTGGACCTCGTCGAAGACAACCACCCGGTTGGCCAGCCCCCACAGACGTACGAAGTGATGCCGCACCGGGAGAATGGGGAGCAGGGCCTGGTCCACGGTGCCCACACCATATTCTGAGAGGAGGGCCCGCTTGCGGTGGGTGAACCACTCTCCCGCCCGGACCGAACCGTCCGATTGAGGATCATGGACACCGCCCAGGCGAAGCTCCTGGTAGGCCTCGTTGAGGGCTGTGGCGCCATGGAGAAGCTGAAGGTCGAGGTGGCGCCCTTCGCCCTGCTCGCGAAGAAAGGCCAAGGTCCGAGAGAACATGGCGTTCCCTGTGGCCTTGGTGGGAAGGGCCACATAGAGGCCCCGATGCCCGAGCCGCCGCTGGAGCTCGCCATGGGCATAGAAGGCGGCCTCCGTCTTGCCTTCCCCCATGGGGGCCTCCACCAAGAGGACACAGGGATCCTCCACCCCCTGGACCGCCTCGGCTGTCGCGCACTGCAGAGGCCTGGGAGGAAAGGGGAAGACCTCCTGGAAAGGGCGTTCCATGGGGAACAGGGGGGTACGAGGAAACCATCCAAGGGCGTCCATGGCCCGCTCAGCCATGGCCCTCCGCGCCCTCCACCAGGCATCGAGATCCCCCTCGATCTGGAAACCATCAAAGGGAAACCATGCCTCACTGGAACCGATCCAGTCAGCAAAGCTCACCAGACCCGCGAGGAGCATGAAGCCCGGCCCATCCATGGACACCTTCATGGGCGGCTCCCCTGGCCGGAACAGGCCCAGCAGGGCCTCAAAGAGGGCATCCCGGGCCCCACTCCATGCGGGGTCCCGCCAGACATGGCGATCCCCCCGCATGCGGGTCAAAAGCGTGGGGTTGGCCCGCTCCCCATGGTGGGCCCCCAGGGCATCTGCGGCCAATTCGCCAAGCCTCTTGGGCCAACCCAGTGCGGTCAGCTTGTCCGCCACGAATATCTGGCTGACCCAGGCGTGATTGATATGGAGGTCCATGGCAGGGGGAAAGCGCAGACCCGCGGATTCAAGGATGTCCCGGCCCCTTTTCCACTTGTCCTGGAAGGGCGCACAGGCCTTGCCCAGATCGTGGCAAGCCGCCAATAGGAGCACCCAGGCCCGGGCCTTGTCCCAATCCAGGCCCAGAGAGGCCCCCAAGCGCTGACGAGTCGATGCAGGCTCCCGATCAAGCAGGACTTCCGCCACCGCCGCCACGTCCAGCATGTGACTCAGGAGACTGTGACCATGGAGTTCTCCGCTCTTGGCCCAGAGCCCTATGACCGCTGGAGTTAGATCGGAATTTTGCATGTCTGGACCTTGAAGGTGTTTTATCTATAACACCTCCAAGTGGTCATTCACTGACCAAAATTGCACCCTTGCCAGGACTGGCTCCCCCGGGAATGAACCATAGAGGAAGCCCGTCAGGATTGACCCATGTTCGCCAAGTCGGCTCAGTCTGGTTCCAGCTGACAGCGGTGCTCTGTACACCTCAAGGCCGGGTGTTCCACGTGGAACACCCGGCGCCCGGGGGTGTGGGGTCCAGTCCTCGCCCCCGGGAGTTGTGCCCGGGCCTCAGCCCAGGTCGATGACCACCTTGAGGTCGGCTGGGCAGGGCCTGCCCTCCTTCAGGTAGCTCACGGCCTCGCCCATGGGGACGATGCGGGTGACCACCTTGGAGACGGCCTCGCGGTTCGCGGCGATGATGCGGGCGGCTTCCTCGAAGCCACCCGTGCTGCCCATGCTGGCGGCCAGGGTCAGCGATTTCTTCATCACGAGCCCGAAATCCAGTTCCAGACTGCCCTGGTGGCCGATGAGGACGATCTTGCCATCGGGGGCGGCCAGGACCACGGTGCGCTTGAGGCCCGCACCGCTGCCCGAGGCTTCCAGGATGAGGTCAAAGCTGTTCTCCGGCAGGTCCGAGAGGTCAGAGGCCAGGACCTTGACCCCGGGCAGCCCCATGGACTCGGAGACGGCCAGCTTCTCCTTCACGATGTCCACGATGGTGATGTCCTGGATCCCGTAGTCCCTCAGGGTGAAGAGGGCCAGGGCCCCGATGCCCCCGGCGCCGATGATGAGGGCCTTGCGGACCTTCTTCAGCTGCTCACGGGTGAAGCGCAGACCGAGAGCCGTGGCGGAGACGGACATGGGCTCCGTGAGCACATAGGAGAGGAGTTCTCCCCCCCCCTCGCAGCGGTAGAGGTGACGGCGGTTGATCACCATGTAGTCGGCGCAGGCCCCATCCACGGTGATGCCGCGCTTCTGGATGCTCAGGCAGTGGTTCCGGTTGCCCTCGGTGGTGCAGTAGAAGCACTCGCCGCAGTAGAGGGAGCAGTCCCCGGTCACCAGGTCGCCCACGGAGAGCCCGGGAGCGCAGTCCGCCCCCAGGGCGTCCACCACACCGACCCACTCGTGGCCGATGAGGATGGGGTACTTGTGGGGCGCCTTGTAGGAGCCTTCGAAGAGCTTGCGGTCGGAGCCGCAGAGGGCGACATAGCGCATCCGCACCCGCACCTCGCCGGACCCCGGGACGGGCATGGGCAGGCTCTCGAGCGAAACCTCGCCGGGACCCTGGATGATCAGGCCGCGGTTCACGGTGTCTACATGCGCTGGCATAGGTAGCTCCTGCTCTCGTCCAGGGCGCGCTGCCACATCTTGTCGTGGTGGTGAAGCTCGACGCTGACGTAGTGGTCATAGCCCGAGGCCTGGATGGCCCGGATGATCCGGTCGAAGTCGATGTCCCCTTCGCCCGGGATCTCATGGTGGTGGATCCCACCCTTGATGTCTTCGATGTGGATGTGGCGGGAGTAGGGCAGGGCCCGCTCGACGGCGCCATAGGGATCGTCCTCGCAGCAGAAGACATGCCCGATGTCGAGGTTGAGGCGGAGCTTGGGGCTGTCGATGTCCCGGAGCACGGGGATGGCCGTGTCCGTGGTGCCGACGAAGAAGCCGGGCTCCGGCTCCATCACCAGGATGAGGTCGCCCACCTCCTGGAGAAAGCCGCGGATGCTCTCCCGGAGGCGCTCGCCCGCTTCCGCAGGGGTGACGTCCTCCCGGAGGATGCCGCTGTTGAAGTTGAGGACGGGGGCCTCCAGCAGGTGGGTCACCTCGATGGAGCGCTTGATCAGGTCCCGGCGCAGCTGCCTCCCGGCGGCGTCCGAGCAGATGAGGGAGGGCTCGTAGGCCACATCCCCCAGGAGGGTGGGTCCCCCCACCGCCACGCAGGCCAGGGTGAGCCCGATGTCCCGGCAGAAGTCGCGGACCTCACGGATCCGGGCATCACTCACCTGGAAGGGGTGCATGTGGCTCCCGATCATGGTGAGCTCGACACCCTCGTAACCGGCCTTCTTGATCTCCCGCAGGGCCTGGAGGAGCTCGATGTCCCTCAGAGTGGTGGAGTTGAAGCAGAGCTTGAACATGGAGGTCCCCCAGGGTTTCCGGATCGCAGCCTACTGCTGCTTGTACTCATTGAGGATGGCCTTGACGATCTCCCCGTCAACCTTGACCTGATAGTCGCCATCGGGGTTCTGGCACTTCCCGATCTTCTCGAGGAGCACGAATTTGGTGCCGCCCAGGGTCTTCTTGTTGTCGCTGACCATCACCTTGAGCATGTCCTCGATGCTGACATTCTCGGGGATCTTCACATCCAGGCCGAGGATGTCGCGGAAGATGCGGTAGTGGCGCTGCACATCCTCCCGGGAGATGTAGCCCAGGCGGTGGCCCAGCTCGGCGGCGATGCACATCCCCTTGGCCACGGCCATGCCGTGGGTGATGGCGCCCTTGGTCATGAACTCCATGGCGTGGCCGAAGGTGTGGCCGTATTCCAGGATCATGCCCAGCTTCTTCTCGGTGGGGTCCATCTTCAGGATGACCAGCTTGGAGAGGATGATCTTGAGGGCCAGCTCAGTCATGTCCATCTCGGTGTAGTCCTCGAGCTTCTTCTGCAGCTTCTGCTCGAAGTAGTCCACCAGGGAGGCATCGGAGATGAAGCCGTTCTTGATGCCCTCGACCAGGGCGGACTTCTTGCCGTTGATGGGCTCGCTCATCAGGAACTGAGTGTCGCCGAAGAGGAAGACGGGGCCGTAGTAGACGCCGAACTGGTTCTTGCCGTGCTTGCCATTGACGGCCTGCTTGTTGCTCAGACTGCTGTCGGTCACCCCCATCAGGGTGGTGGGGATCTCGACGTAGCGGATGCCGCGGAAGATCATGGCGGCGGAGAGGCCCACGATGTTGGTGAGGCAGCCCCCCCCGAAGCCGATGATCAGGGAGGCCTTGGAGACGTTCTTGTCGACCAGGGTCTCGCACAGGTACTCGAGGTTCTGGAAGGTCTTGGCCTTCTCGTTGTCTTCGATGGTGATGACCGTGACGTTCAGATCAGCGGCGGCCAGGGACTTCTGCAGCTCGACCCCGTAGAGGTCCAGGAGCAGGGTGTTGGTGACCAGGTAGACACGGTCCGGGTTCTGCTCCTTGACCAGGCGGCCCAGCTCGCCGGTGATGCGGTTGCCGAAGTAGTAGGGGGGATCGGGAATCAGGTGGGTCTTCAGGCGGATCATCTCCCCGGGGACCAGGTTCCTGAAGGTGTTGAGCTCGGCCTCGAGGGGGGCGGAAGCGTCGACAGAGGTGGCGTTGATGTAGGTCATCGGAGGGCTCCTTGGCTTTTTGTAGAGAGTATCGGTGTGTGATACAGATGGTTTGCTTGGTGGGACACCAAAATAATCTGTCGGAGCCAAATCTTTGTCAACGTCAAAAATTGAAATTTTTTCTCCCATTGTTTTCAGGGCATTTACAGGCAAAAGCCTCCCCTGGGGGGTGGGTTCCCCCCGTTACACGGCCATGACCTGGCCCTGGGCCTTTTAAGAAACCTGTTTATAAAATGAGGCGTACCCAGCCACACATCATAAAAAAGAGACCCCGAAAGGCCTCATGGCCATCGGGGTCCCAACCTATTTGGATCTATTTAGCTTATTCCAATAAGCTTGATCACCAGCCCAGGAGATAGGCGAAGACCAGGGGAGCCACAATGGTCGCGTCAGACTCGATGATGAAGCGGGGCGTATCCACCCCCAGCTTGCCCCAGGTGATCTTCTCGTTGGGCACGGCACCGGAATAGGAACCGTAACTGGTGGTGCTGTCCGAGATCTGGCAGAAGTAGCCCCAGAGGGGGGCCTCCATCTCCAGGTCCTGATGCAGCATGGGCACCACGCAGATGGGGAAGTCTCCGGCGATGCCCCCACCGATCTGGAACATGCCCAAGGGGCTCTCCTTGGTGGATTTGAGGTAATAGTCCGCCAGCCAGGTCATGTACTCGATGCCGGTGCGGACGGTGTGGACATTCTTGATCTCGCCGCGAATGACCGCAGCGGCGAACATGTTGCCCAGGGTGGAGTCCTCCCAGCCCGGCACCACGATGGGCACGTTCTTCTCAAGGGCCGCCAGCATCCAGGAGTGCTTGGGATCGATTTGATAGTATTCCTTGTACTTACCGCTTTTAAGAACCTGCTGGAAGAACTCGTGGGGGAAGTAGCGCTCGCCCTTCCGGTCGGCCTCGGTCCAGACCTCCAGCATGGCGTCCTCCATGCGGCGCATGGCCTCCATCTCAGGGATGCAGGTGTCCGTCACCCGGTTCATGTGGCGGTCCAGCAGTTCCTTTTCATCCTGGGGCGTGAGGTCCCGGTAGTGGGGTACCCGCTCATAGAAATCGTGGGCCACCAGGTTGAAGATGTCCTCCTCCAGGTTGGCGCCGGTGCAGACGATCAGGTGGACCTTGTCCTGCCGGATCATCTCGGCAAAGGAGAGCCCCAGCTCCGCCGTGCTCATGGCCCCCGCCAGGGTCACCATCATGCGCCCGCCCTGGGCCAGGTAAACCCGGTAGGCCTCGGCGGCATCGATGAGGGCGGCGGAGTTGAAGTGCCTGAAGTGGTGCCGGATGAAGGCCCCGACAGGGCCCAGGTCGGCGGGTGCGGGGGTTGCGGAGGTGGAATTGGGATTGGGGGACATGACCAGCCTCTTTTCAGAATGTCGGGAAAGGACAGGAGACTCCATGGTGGGAGCCTTCTTCCCCATGGTCAATGAGACCCGGTATCGATGGGACACAGCGAGGTAACTTCCGGGTGCCCAGCCGGCACCTCGGGCCTCCGAAGGGCTGAGATGTTCGCCCCACAAATGAATAACATCATCAATACAAACATTAAGAGGCCTTCGCCCTGAAAATCGGCCTGACTCAGCTTCGGCACAATGGACGGGGACGAAAGCGGGAGCCACCGATGGGCACGAATTCCCACGGATGAAGGCCCCGGATCTGGACAGCAGAGGGGCGCCCCGGTGCAGGGTGTCTGGGGCCGACCCGCTGTGATCTGTGTCATCCGTGGCCAGCATGGCTTTTGGAGGGGTTCCCGTGCCGACGCAACCGCGCACCAAGCTGGAGACTCGGTTGGCCAGGGTGATCGCCTGACCTTCCCCCACCACGGGGTACCGGAACTCAGCCAAGCTGAGATTTGTCGGTAGCCAGGACCTTTTTCATCCATATGCACGGATATGATCCCCATTATTAAAATGACCCATTTTACAAAAATGAGGTGTATTCAAATACGGTACACATGTACCGATGAGCAGTACACATTTTGCAACGCACCCACGGCGTGACGTTATCCCATCAACTCATTGAATAAAACAACTTACAAAAAGCCATCGAAACCTGTCTTCCTGAGCCCGGCTCCAGGCCTACCCTTGGGCCATGGATCCCCACACCCACTTGGCCCGTCTCGCCCTGGAGCATGGGCTTGCCACGGGGCGCCCCCTGGAGCCCCTGCCGGAGGACTGCGTCCGGGCCCTGTCCGGGGAGCAGGGAGGCGCCTTCGTCTCCCTGCACACCCGTGGCGGCGAGCTGCGGGGCTGCATCGGGACCCTGGCCGCCACCCGCTCCTCCCTGGCGGAGGAGATCGCCGCCAACGCGCTGGCCGCGGGGACCCGGGACCACCGCTTCGAACCCGTGACCCTTCCCGAGCTTCCCGGGTTGGTGATCCAGGTGGATGTCCTCTCCGAACCAGAGCCGGTGAGCTCCAGTGAAGACCTGGACCCCATGCGCTACGGTGTCATCGTCAGCGGCCCCGGTGGGCGCAGGGGGGTCCTCCTCCCGGACCTGCCGGGCATCGCCAGCGCCCGCGAGCAGATCCGCATCGCCGCCCGGAAAGCCGGTCTGGATCCAGACCGGGATCCCTGCCAGCTCTCACGCTTCACCGTCATCCGCCACACGGAAGATTAGGGCGATCCCGGGGGTCAAGGACAAGGACGGGGAACACCGGGATGAAAAGCCTTGGGTCCGCCGATGTGCACACCGATAGACGCCGATGGGGCCCGACCCACCCTGGGTGAACGGGAGGCCCCGCCTGGGAGGCCCTACCTGAACGCGGACGGTTCCCGTCCGCCCCCGCGCAGCGGGGCGTCCAGGCGGGTCATCCCGGTCACCCGAGCCGCACACATAAGAATCATTTATCTGCGTTCATCCGTGTCCATCGGTGGACAATCGGCTTTTCCCCGGCCATGGTGTTCCACGTGGAACGGGTCCTCAGCGGAAATCCTCGGTGCGGATGCGGTCTGCGGGCACCCCAAGGCTCCCGAGGTGTTCCAGAAGGCCCTCCAGGAAGCTCCGGGAGCCGCAGAGGTACCAGAGTCCCTGGGGGTTGGCCTCCAGCAGGGCAGCCAGGGCTTCCGGTACCCCGGCGCGCCCAGTGCGGAGCTGGGGAAAGGGCAGTGGAGTGAACTCCGCCTCGTAGAGAAAGGCATCGCGGGAGACATGGAACAGGCTCCAGGGACGGGGACGCCCCTTCTGCTCCAGATCCCGGATGAGGCTGCGGAAGGGAGTGATGCCGATCCCTCCGGCGATGAAGACCAGGGGCGAGGGATCTGCGGGATCCACGGTGAATTCCCCACCGATCTTGAAGATCTGGGTGGTGTCACCGGGCTTGGAGCGCCGGAAGGCCTCTTTGTAGTCCGAGTGGGAGGCGAGGTCCATGGAGAACTGCAGGAGCTCATCCCCGGGGGCCGAGGCCACGCTCATGTGCCGGACATTGGGCTTGCAGACCTCCAGGCCGGGACCGGCCAGGTGCACATGCTGCCCGGCGATGAAGGGCAGGGGGGTTTCGGTGCGGAAGGTGTAGGTGTGGACATCCCCGTAGTCGTTACGGATGGCCTCAAGGCGGGCGGGATGGAAAGTGAGAGGTCCGGGGTCGGCCATGGAAGCTCCAGAGGGGTGATGCACGCAGGCCCAGGAAGGGATCCGATGGACCACCCTCGCTTGCACCTACAGAACCACTGGAATCTTGGATGCCGGCCAGACCGCCTGCAACAGCTCCGCTCAGATCCGTTTCTATCCAAAAGCAGGATCTGCCGGGGATGAAGAGGTGGAAAAGCCTTGAGGCCAGGGATGGATCACGACCCAACCGGGAAGCCCGGATCATTCAGTGTCCGGCTCCACAAAGAGGAAGCGGATCTGGGGGAAGCGTTCCTTCAGGTGTGCCTCCAGGCGGTTGCTGGCCTCCAGCAGCCCATCATCGGTCCCCTGGTCCCGGAAGCGCAGCCGCAGGGCCACCAGCAGCTGATCGGAGCCCACCACCACGGTCACCAGGGTCAGGATGCGCTCCACCTGGGGATCCTGCAGGATCCTCTCCCGGATGGCCTGACGCAGGTGGATCGGGGCCGCCTCATTCATCAGGAGGCTCACCACCTCGGTGCCCACAAAGGCCGCCACGGCGATCAGAAGGAGGCCGATGCCAAGGCTGCCAATGCCGTCCCAGACCGGATTGCCCGTAAGCCAGGTGAGGAGCACGGCCACCAGGGCCATGGCGAGGCCCGCCAGGGCGGCGAAGTCCTCCGCAAGCACCACCACCAGCTCCGTAGAGCTGCTCTCGCGCATGTAGCGGAGCAACCCCTTGCCCCGGCGCTCCTGGCCGCTGGCCCTGAGGGCCCCCAGGAGGGAGCTCCCCTCCAGCAGCATGGCGAAGACCAGCAGACCCACGGCCCAGCCCAGGGCATGGGGGGCCTCCGGGTGGCGGATCTTGTGGATGCCCTCAACCACCGAGTAGAGGCCACCCACGGTGAAGAGCAGCAGGGCCACCAGGAAACTCGCCACGAAGGCCGCCTGCCCCCGTCCCAGTGGGTATGTCTCCGTCGGGGGCTTGCGGGCCTGGGCCATGCCCAGGAAGAGGAGCACCTGATTGCCGCAGTCGGCCGTGGAGTGGATGGCCTCCGTGAGCATGGAAGCTGAGCGGGTCAACCCGAAGACCACGAACTTGGAGATGGCGATGCCCAGGTTGGCAGCCAGGGAGAGGGCAAGGGCACGGGAACTGGAAGCGGACACGGCGAACCTTCAATGAATGAACAAGATACCCCGGACGGACCGGCCCCGCGAGGCTGTGAACTTGACCGTACCCCTCAGGAGACCGAAAGATCGGGTGACGGAGCGCCTTTGAACCTCCTCTATCCCTTCACCCTCAGAGCCGAGGACCAGGTCCATGCAGAGGAGCTGCACGGAGCCCTGGTGGAGGAGCTGTGGAAGCGCAGCAGGGTCTCCATGGGCGCCCTGCTGCTCCTCCTCACCCTCCTCTGGTTCACCCTGGGCCAGCCCCTCAGGGAGCACCCGGGGCTGCACTGGGTCTTCCTGGGCCTCGCCAGCTCCCTCATCCTCCGTGCCGTCTTTGAGCTGGTGGCCCACGCCAACGATCTCTCGGTGGATGCAAGTCACCGGCTCTTCGTGGTTGGAGCTCTCCTGAGCTCCTCGGGATTCGTCCTCTTCAACGTCCTGGCCACCCCCTGCCTCCCGCCCCTGCTCCTGGCCTTCCTGTGGGTCTGCGAGGCGGGCATCTGCTCCACCGCCATGGTGAGCATGGCCGGAAGCCCTCTCGCCTTCTCCGTCTACATGGTCCCCATCATCGGCTCGGATGCCCTGTTGGCCTGGATCCATCACCAGCGGGGCGTCCCACTGATGATTCCGGTCATCATCCTCTTCTACCTCGCCACCCTCCTGGTGGTCGGGTTCGGGGTCCATCGCACCCTGCGGGAGAATCTCCTGATGCGGATCCGGCTCCAGGAGGCGGCCCTCGTGGACAGCCTCACGGGCCTGCCCAACCGCCGCGCCATGAAGACGTTCATTGATCGGGAATCCGCCCGCCTCCTGCGGAGCTGGCACCCGGAGGCCCTGGCCCAGGGCCTGCCGCCCCTCAGTCTGGCCCTGGTCCTGGTGGACCTGGACTTCTTCAAGGCGGTCAATGACACCCACGGGCACTCCGCCGGCGACGAGGTGCTGGTCCAGGCGGCCCAGGTCCTGCAGGCAACG
This sequence comes from uncultured Holophaga sp., assembly GCF_963677305.1. Classification (GTDB taxonomy): domain Bacteria; phylum Acidobacteriota; class Holophagae; order Holophagales; family Holophagaceae; genus Holophaga. Next base: position 426,897 of record NZ_OY781925.1, on the reverse strand, counting down.
GTCCGGGCCCCTGACCGGGTCATCCGCTGGGGAGGCGAGGAGTTCGTCATCCTGGCCCTGGAGTCCCCGCGCAGCGAGCCTCTGCGGGTGGCCAAGCGGATCCGGGAGGCCGTGGAGGCCCATCCCTTCGCGCTCTCCAAGGGGCCACGGCTCCGCCTGACCTGCAGTGTGGGCTTCGCCTTGCTGCCCTTCCTGGAGCAGGCCCCTGCCGCCCTGGGTTGGGAGGAGGTACTGCACCTGGCCGACCATGCCCTCTACGAGGCCAAGCGCCGAGGGCGCAACCAGGTGGTGGGCCTCATGCCCTCGGGGGGCAGGGAGGAGACCCTCCTCCGGGCCCTCCGGGGAAGCGAGGAGGATCTCCAGGAGGGCATCAGGACAGAACTCCTGCGCTGGGTCGAGTAGGCTCAACCCCGCTTCATCAGGCGGAGCCCCGCCCCGGCCAGCAGGAGCAGCAGGGGCGACAGGACACCCGCACCCTCACACCCCATCCTTCCGGCCCGCCCGGAGGCGGTTCCCCGTCAAGGCGGCAGCCAGGAAGATGACTCCCACTCCCAGAAAGACCAGGGCCCTCAGGATGGCCCCCACCTCCGCCATGTCCACCAGGATGAGCTTGAGCCCCGCAATCCCCAGCCAGACGTACCCCGAGACCGCGAAGACCCGCCTCGTGGCGCCTTCTCCGCTCAGGCCCAGCAGCCACTGCAGGGCCCCTGAGGCGGCCCAGACCAGGGTCATGCCGATGGAGGCCGCCAGAGCGCTCCCCCCCGCCGTTCGGATGGCCCGGCTGAGTTCCAGGGCCAGGGCGATGTTCCCGATGAGTTCCGCCAGGATCACCCCCGATACCCCCAGGAAGCCCCGACGCCGCGTCAGGAGACCCCACGCCGACCCGACCAGCACCGCCTCCGCGAAGGCCCGGTTGGCAAAGGGGGTCAGCTGGGAGACCCTGGCCAGCTGAGCGGTGTGTACCCCCCAGGTGAGGGTCGCCAGAAGGGCCATGCCCCCCGCCAGGATCTGGAGGGGACGCCGTTCCTCCGCCCAACCCTCATGCCGGGTGCAGGCTTCCACCGCCAGGGACAGAGCCAGGGCGAAGCCCCCCCAGAAGAGCCCCACCCAACGCCATGCCAGGACGATGGGCACCGCCACAGCCAAGTGGCCCGCCGCCAGGACCAGGAGCCCCAGGTCGCCCCCATGGCCTCCGAGGCGCACACGGACGGGCCGCACCAGGGCCAGATTCAGGGCCGCCACCCCAAGCACCGGCCCGCAGAAGAGCTCACCGCTCAGGCCCATCCGGAGCCAGAGCCCCCAGGCAAGAGAGCTGAAGGCCAGGTTCACCAGGAACCAGAGCAGGGTCGGCGACCCTGGCCGCGCCTCCCCCTGCCCGGGCAGCCAGATCCAGAACCCGGCCAGCAGGAGGTGCAGGATCAGGAGGCCCAGGAGCACCCCGGCCTCCGCCCTTGGAACCCCCGAGCAGGCCAGGGCGAGGAGGAGCCAGGTCCCCAGGACCGCCAGCCAGCGGACCGTGGCCCAGCGTGCCCCGATCCGGGCGAGGTAGGGCACGGCCAGGGCCACGGCCATGAGGGCCACCAGATAGATCGCCAGGCCCACTTCGTGGTGCCCGCCCTGGCTGAAGAGAAGGGGAGCAAGGAACCCCACCAGGAGGCCGATCCAGAGGGGTGGCGAAAAGCGGGTCCGGCTGGCCAGACCTCCGGCATAGAGGGCCGCGAGGACCGATCCGCCGAAACCCAGCCAGGTCGGGACGAGGTGGAGGTTGAAGGCCCCCCAGCGCAGGGTGAAGACCAGGGTGCCCAGCCCCGCCAGCAGAAGGCAGCTCCCCAGCTGGGGACTCCGCCGCAGGATCATGAGGCCTGCAGCGCCCCCGAGTGTGCAGCCCACCAGCAGCCCCATCACCAAGCGGAGCTCGGCCCCGATCCAGCCCCGCTGGATGGCCAAGTGCAGGAAGAAAAGGGCACCCAGGAGGAAGATCACGGCCCCGATGGCCGCAATGAGCACCACCGGGCTGAAGCGGGGCACCCGGGCCTTGGGCGGAGACACCTGGGTAGGGGAGGGCTGGGGCGCAGGATGGACCCTAGGCAGCGGAGCCGGCGGCGCCTCGGCCCGGGCCATGAGCCAGGCCACCCGGGCCTCCAGCTCCGCCACCCGCCTCTGAAGTTCCTCCTGGCTCCCATCCATGCCTGAACTCCCTCACCCTCAGTCCAGAGGGATCACCTTCACGACGATGTGGGAGGACTCCAGGGGGCTGCGGGTGTGGACCGCCCCGGCCAGGAAGCCTGCCTGCCCCTCTGGCTCTCCCGGGTGCCCCACCCTGGGGAACTGCAGCACAAAGCTGCCCTGCCCAGCCTCCCCCTCCAGGCTGGAAGCAAGCTCGCGCACACCCTCCGCATCCAGGCCCTCCACGACGCGGATCTCGTACGTGAAGGCGGGGAGGGCGGGATTCCATGGGTTGCGGGTGGAGGCGCCCAGGGACCTCAGCCTCGCCTCCATGCCCTGCAGGGTCTCGGCGGGGTTGGCCCCCCGGGTGACCGCCTGATCGTATTCGGCCACCAGATCGGCTCCGGCACCATACAGGGCGCTGATGGCCGCCTTGTCCCGGGCCCGGGCCCGCTGGCCCAGCAGGGCCGGAATGGCAATGGCGGCGACAATGCCGACGAAGGCCAGGTACACCGGAACGAGTGCAATGGCGAGGATCCCCATGATGAGCCCCGCCATGCCGGGGTCCCGATAGGTCCCCGGCGCCTGCCGCGCCAGGCTCCGCGCCTTGGAGCTCTTCACGATGGCGATGATGCCCAGCACCACACCGGCGGGGAAGAAGAGGATGAGCCCCACCAGGCCCCAGATGCCGCAGATGCGGGAGGCCCGTGCGCCGGGGGCTTCAGGGAGATGAATGGCATTCATGACAGACTCCTGGAGGGGGATGCCCCAGGATGCCAGGGAAGTCCTTCAGGCCAAAGCCTCCGGCAGCCAGGCGCGCTTCACCGCCATCCGGTAGAGGGCATAGGTGAGGGCGTAGGCCCCGACGATATCGATGGAGTAATGGAGGTGCGCCAGCAGGACCACCCCCAGGGTGAAGAGGTTCAACCCCAGGAAGACCCGCGAGACCCACCCCAGACGCCGGGACACCAGGTAGAGCAGGAAGGTGGTGGCGATGTGACCGGAGAAGAAGAGGTCCTTGGTGAGGTAGATCCCGGCTGTATTGCCGACGATGGCCGAGAAGGGGTTGAGGATCGAGAGCCAGGTGGACCAGAGGGGGAAGGGGTGCAGGCCATTGAGATCGGGTCCCAGGACCGGACCCAGGGCCGTCAGAGGCACACAGATCCCCCGCAGCAGGGCAAGCCCCCCATCCAGGAGCACCAGGCGAAGGAAGAGCTGCCTGTCCTTCCACCCGATCCAGAGAGCCCCGGGGATGTAGCAGAGCAGCCACAGGAGGTAGTTCCAGCGAGCCAGGAGATCCACATAGGGCACATGGGAGAGCACGAGGTCGTGGAGACCGGGCGCGGGAGTCCCCTCGTGCCAGAGGACCGCCAGGAGCATGAGGGCGTGGCAGGCGTAGCGCAGCACCAGCGCCAGGGCCACCAGGAGCCAGAAGGGCAGAGAGCGGGAGGGCACGGGGGTGCCCTGCAGCGACCCTCCGTGCCCTCCCGGCGCTCCGTCGCTCCGGGGCATCACCCCAGGCGCTTCACGAAGTCGGCGTTGTTCACCACGTAGCGCACATGGGTGCCCTCGCCGATCTTGCCGTCCTCATCGAACATCTCGCCGGTGAAGCTGATCTTCTTGCCCTCCACGGCGCTGACCGTGGCGGCGCAGCGGACCTGCTTGCCGATCTTGGTGGCCTTCAAGTGCTTGACGTGGACATCGATGCCCACGGTACCGAAGCCCTCGGGGAGCATGGGCGCCAGACCCTGGAGGGCGGCACCCTCGAAGAGGGCCACCAGGGAGGGGGTGGAGTAGACATCCAGGCCGCCGGAGCCCACCGCAGCGGCGGACTCCTGGGGCTCGGCGGTCTTCTGGCGCTCGAAGACCATGCCAACGGTGATCTGTTCGGTCATGTCAGCTCCTATTCCAGGTCCAGCTTCTGCTGGACACCATTCTCGTCGACGGGGTGGGCGGTCTCGGCCTCGGCCATGAGCTCGTCGGCCAGCTCCTCTTCCTCCAGGGCCTGGGCGCTGGCATCGATCTTGGCGATGCCCACCACACGGTCCTCCTCGGAGGCCAGGTTCAGCAGGCGCACGCCCTGGGCGGCGCGGCCGGTCTGACGGACCTCGTCGATATTGAAGCGGATGACCATGCCCTCCTGGCTGATGAGGAGGCAGCCCTCACCAGGCTTGACGAGGACGCTGCCCACCACCTGGCCGTTGCGGACCCCGGCACGGATGTTGATCACGCCGGTTCCGCCGCGATGCTGGAGGCGGTAGTCCTGCAGGAGGCTGCGCTTGCCGTAGCCCTTCTCGGTGACCGTCAGGAGCATGCCATGCTCGGCGGTGCTCTCGTCGGCCTCCACACCCTCGGGAAGGTCGGGCAGGGGGTCCATGACCTCGATATCCACAATGTGGTCGCGGTCGCTCAGCTTCATGCCGCGCACGCCCGTGGCCACACGGCCCACGGCCCGCACATCCTCGGCGCTGAAGCGGATGGCCTTGCCCTGGGCGCTCACCAGGATGATCTGCTGCTCGCCCGTGGACTGGCGCACCGCTACGAGGCTGTTGCCCTCTTCGATGTTGAGGGCGATGAGGCCATTGCTGCGGATGTTGGCATAGGCCGCCAGGCTGGTCCGCTTCACCGTGCCGTCGCTGGTGGCGAAGACCAGGTGGTTGTCCTCGGGGAACTCCCGGAGGGCCATGAGGGTCACGACCTTCTCGTTGTCCTTGAGGCTGATGATGTTCTTGATGTGCTTGCCCCGGTTGGCGGCGCCGCTCTCGGGGATGTCGTAGACCTTGATGGCATAGGCGTAGCCGCGGTCGGTGAAGACCAGCAGGGTGTCATGGGCCTTGGTCAGGAAGAGCTGCTCGACGAAGTCCTCGTCCTTGGTCTTCATGCCCAGCTTGCCCTTGCCTCCGCGCTTCTGGCGCCGGTAGGCCGCCAGATCGGTGCGCTTGATGTAGCCGGTCTTGCTGAGGGTCACCACCATGGGATCGTCGGGGACCACATCCTCCATGCGGATCTCGCCGGTGAAGCCGACGATCTCCGTGCGGCGGTCATTGCCCGCCTGCTCAGCCACGTTGACCAGCTCCTCACGGATCACGGCCATCAGTTTGGCGTCATCCTCCAGGATGCTCTTGAGGTAGGCGATGAGGGCCTCCACCTCGGCCAGCTCGGCCAGGATCTTGTCCCGCTCGAGACCGGTGAGGCGCTGCAAACGCATGTCCAAGATGGCCTGGGCCTGTTTGTCCGAGAGGTGGAAGTCCTCGGCCTGGGGACCGGCGAAGAGACCGAGCATCAGGCCGGACTTGGCCTCCTCGGGGCTCTTGGCGGCGCGGATGAGGGCGATGACGGCGTCCAGCCAGTCCAGAGCGATCTTGAGGCCCAGCAGGATGTGGTGACGGTCCTCGGCCTTCCGCAGCTGGAACATGGTGCGGCGGGTGACCACCTCGCGCCGGAAGCCCAGGAACTCCTTGAGGATCTCCCGCAGGGAGAGGATCCGGGGCTGGCCGTTCACGATGCAGAGCATGGTGATGGGGAAGGAATTCTGCAGCTGAGTCAGCTGGTAGAGCTGGTTCAGGATGATATCCGAGGGCTCGTTGCGCTTGAGCTCCACCACCAGGCGGATGCCCTCCCGGTCCGACTCATCCCGCAGGTCCGAGATGCCCTCGAGGCGCTTCTCGTTGACCATGTCCGCGATCTTGGAGATCAGGGTGGCCTTGTTCACCTGGTAGGGCAGCTCGGTGAAGACGAGCTGTTCCACCTCACCCTTGTTCTTCACCCGGACGGTCTCGGTGTGGGCCTTGGCCCGCACCACACAGCGCCCCCGGCCGGTGCGGTAGGCGTCCAGGACCCCTTCGGTGCCCAGCATGATGCCGCCACCGGGAAAGTCCGGAGCCTGGATGTACTGCATGATCCCGCCCAGATCCAGGGCGGGGTTGTCAATGAGGGCCACCAGGGCGTTGCAGCACTCCCGCAGGTTGTGGGGGGGGATGCTGGTGGCCATGCCCACGGCGATGCCCTGGCTGCCGTTCACCAGCAGGTTGGGGAAGCGGGTGGGCAGGGTCAGGGGTTCCTGGAGGCTGTCGTCGTAGTTGGGCCCGAAATCGACGGTGTCCTGGTCGATGTCGTCCATCATCTCCGAGCCCAGGCGGCTCAGGCGGGCCTCGGTGTAACGCATGGCCGCAGCACTGTCGCCGTCGATGGAGCCGAAGTTGCCCTGCCCATCCACCAGCACGTGGCGCATGGAGAAGGGCTGGGCCAGGCGCACCAGGGTGTCGTAGATGGCGGAGTCACCATGGGGATGGTACTTACCCATCACATCACCGACGGTGCGGGCGGACTTCTTGTAGGCGCGGTTCCACTCGTTGCCGCCCTCCTTCATGGCGTACAGCACCCGGCGATGCACGGGCTTGAGACCGTCCCGCACATCCGGCAGGGCGCGTCCCACGATGACGCTCATGGAGTAGTCCAGGTAGGACTTGCGCATCTCCCGTTCGATGTCGATGGGCTCGATGCGCTGGGGCTTGGGGGGCTGCTGTTGTTCCACGTGGAACCTCTACTGAAAAATGTCACCACCGGGACACCAAGGGCGCCGGGCAGGCCAAGCCGCCCCAGGGCCCCGGTGGTTCAGATCAAACGTCCAGATTCTCGGCCAGGAGCGCATTGTCCTCAATGAAACGCCGCCGGGGTTCCACCGCGTCGCCCATGAGGACGGTGAAGATCTCGTCAGCCTGGACCGCATCCTCCACCCGCACCTGAAGCAGGGTCCGGCGCTCGGCATCCATGGTGGTCTCCCAGAGCTGCTCGGGGTTCATCTCACCGAGACCCTTGTAGCGCTGGACACTGAGACCACGCTTGCCCTCTTCCATGATGGTCAGGAGCATGTCCTCGGCGTTGTCGAAGCTCATCTCCTTGGACTGCTTGGAGGGGGCCACGGCCTCCTCGCCCTCTTCCGGGTCCGCCACGGCGGTGCCGGTGCGGCGGAGCTTGAGGGTGCCGCCCTGGAAGGCGGCCAGGTCCTGGCGGAGAGCCTGCAGGCGCCGGAACTCACCCCAATTGGCCACTTGGTGATCGATCCAGAGGGTGATGGGACGGCTCAGGTGCATGCGGGTGACCCGCAGGCGGTGGGTGGCGGGATCCAGCAGCTTGGGCTCGCCCAGAGGCTCCCCTTCAGGGCCGAGCTCCGCCGGGGCGTACACGGCCTCCGTGGACTCCACCTCGCACTGTCCCAGGGCACCGATCCGGTCCGCCAGTTCCTTGACGGACTCGGCACTCTGGAAGCGGTCCTCCTCCAGGAGCCCCCCGACCAGAAGGGCGTCCACCAGGGGACGGGCGTAGCCCCGACGGTCCAGCTTGGCCAGCAGCTGTTTGACCTCGCCCCACTTCTTCATCTCGCGGACCAGGTCGGGGCCCTTGAGCTCGCTGCCGGTGGGCAGGGTCAGGGTCCAACCGTCCAGAGCCTTGTTGAAGATGTACACCTCCAGGGCGCGCTCGTCCTTGAGGTAGCGCTCCTGCTTGCCCTTCTTGACTTTGTAGAGGGGTGGCTGGGCGATGTAGAGGTGTCCCCGCAGGACCAGCTCCGGCATCTGCCGGTAGAAGAAGGTCAGCAGCAGGGTGCGGATGTGGCTGCCGTCGACATCAGCGTCGGTCATCAGCACGATCTTGTGATAGCGCAGGTTCTCGATCTTGAAGTCTTCCTGCCCGATACCCGTGCCGAGGGCCTGGATCAGGGTGCGCAGCTCCTGGGTGGCGATGATCTTGTCGAAGCGGGCCTTCTCGACGTTCAGGACCTTGCCCTTGAGGGGCAGAATGGCCTGGGCGCGGCGATCCCGACCCTGCTTGGCACTGCCACCGGCGGAGTCACCCTCCACCAGGAAGAGCTCGCTGAGGGCGGGATCCTTCTCGGAGCAGTCCGCCAGCTTGCCGGGCAGACCCCCGCTGTCCAGGACCCCCTTGCGACGGGTGAGATCCCGGGCGCGACGGGCGGCCTCGCGGGCCCGGGCGGCCTCAATGGCCTTCTCCAGGATGGCCTTGGCTTCCCGGGGATTCTCCTCGAAGAAGCTGGTGAGCTTGTCGTAGACCACCGTCTGGACGATGCCCTTCACCTCGGAGGAGACCAGCTTGTCCTTGGTCTGGCTGCTGAACTTGGGGTCCGGCACCTTGGCGGAGATCACCGCCGTCAGGCCCTCACGCACATCCTCACCGGAGAGGGTGACCTTGCTGGACTTCAGCAGGTTGTTCTTCTCGGCGTAGGTGTTGATGACCCGAGTCATGGCTGCCCGGAAGCCCTCCAGGTGAGCTCCGCCGTCCCGGTTCCGGATGTTGTTGGTGAAGCAGTAGAGGGTTTCCTGGTAGGTGTCGTTCCACTGCAGGCTCACCTCGACCACAGTGTCGTTCTTGGTGTCCTCGATGTGGATGGGCGGCTTGTGGAGGGCCACCTTGTTGCGGTTGAGGTGCTCCACGAAGGCATCGATACCCCCGGCGTTCATGAAGTCATGGTGGTCCCCGGTGCGCTCGTCGGTGACCCGGATGTGCACACCCTTGTTCAGGTAGCTCAGCTCACGGAGGCGCTGGGTCAGGGTCTCAAAGCTGAACTCCAGGTGCTCGTGGAAGATCTCGGGATCGGGCTTGAAGCGCACCCGGGAACCCCGTCGGGTGGTGGGTCCCACCTCCGCCAGGGGGGCATCGGCCTTGCCCTGGCTGAAGCTCATGTGGTGCTCCTTGCCTTCACGCCAGATGGTGAGCCAGAGCTTCTCGGAGAGCGCATTCACACAGGAGACACCCACGCCGTGGAGGCCGCCGGAGATCTTGTACGAGTTGTCGTCGAACTTTCCGCCAGCGTGGAGGACCGTCATGATCACCTCGGCGGCGCTGCGGTGCTCCTCCTTGTGGATATCCGTGGGAATGCCGCGGCCGTTGTCCTCGACCGAGCAGCTCCCGTCGTCGTGGAGGACCACATCCACCCGGGTGCAGTACCCGGCCAGGGCCTCGTCGATGGCGTTGTCCACCACCTCGTAGACCATGTGGTGCAGACCGCTGCCATCGTCCGTATCGCCGATGTACATCCCGGGCCGTTTGCGGACGGCCTCGAGATCCCTGAGAACGGTGATGTTGTCGGCGGTATAGGTCGAAACGGTTTCCTGGGGAATCGTGGCTTCGGACATCAAGACTCGCTTATCTGTTCAGCACTAGCTGGGGTTCGCGAACTTCACGGGCATGAGCACATAGCGGAAGCTCATGTCCTCGATGCTGGGGGACATGAAAATGCCCTGGCCCACATCGTCGCGGAACTGGTAGACCACCTCGTCGCCCGGGATGCGCTCCAGAAGCTCCGTCAGGTAGTCGATGTTGAAGGCCAGTTCCAGAGGGTTCTCCTCGCCGCTGAAGCTGAGGGTGCCCTGGTTGACGCCTTCATCCGGGTGCTGGAAGAAGACGCGGAGGTTGGGGAATTCGAAGAAGAGCCGGACATTCTTGTTGTAGTCGTCCTTCTTGAGGCCGACGACCTTGAGGGTCTTGAGGAAGTCCTCGCGGTCGATGATCACCCGGCGGGGCAGCTCGGCTGGCAAAACCTTCTCGTAGGCGGGATAGTTCCCGGTGACCCGGCGGGTGCTGAACTTGAGCCCGGGCTGCTCCATGAAGAGACTGCGGTCGTCCCAGGAGAGGGTGAGCTGTCCGTCCTCCGCCAGGGCGGAGGGGAGGAGGTCCAGGGCCCGTTTGGGCACGGTCAGGCGGGCCTCTGAGGTGAGCCCGGTCTCACAGGGGAGTTCGACCACCGCCAGGCGGAAGCCATCGGTGGAGACCACCCGGATGAAGGAGGGGGTCAAGTGGAGCAGCACACCTGAGAGGGCGGGCTTGGTGGCGTCCTTGGAGACCGAGATGGAGCCCAGCAGGATGGCCTTGCGGAAGGCCAGGGTAGGCACCGTGACCCGGGGAAGGGTCTCATCGGGCTTGGGGAGTTCGGGGAAGCCCTCCCCGGGCTGGATATTGTGCTCGGAGTTGAAGCCCTTGGCGCGGAGCCAGATCCGGTTTGCCACTTCGGGCCACTCGATGGTCAGGAGCCCCTCGGGGTAGGCCTTGACGGTGTCGATGAACTTCTTCCCCGGAATGGCCACCAGGCGGGAGCCGTTGCCCTCCACGGGAACGGTGGCCTCGAAGGCCAGCTCCATGTCGGTGGCCTTGAGGGTCATCTCCTGGTCATTCACGTCCGCGAGGATGTGCTGAAGGATCGGCAGGGTGACCCGCCTCTCCAGCGCGTGCTTGAGGATGCCCAAGGTCCGATCAAGACGATCTCTGGATACCTGTATTTGAAAGTTCATGCCTCACCCTGATCATGCTGAGGTACGTGGAATGCTGCGGAAAAGGGCATCAAACCCCTGATTGTACATGGAAAAAGAGAGAAGGGACAGGATGCGGATCCAAAGCCCGGAGCTGTGGGTTTCCCCTGCGGACATCCCCCCGGTACCTCGAATTGAACATCCAAGGCTGCGGTTTTCCGCAGGGGTCTGTGGAGATCGAGCCAGTACCCTGCATTTTCAGGAGATGCTGTTGAGCAGGGAGTGGACGGTCTTGTGGAGATCGGGATCCTTCTGCATCAGGGTCTTCACCCGCTCAATGGAGTTCATGACCGTACTGTGGTGCAGGTTGTTGAAGGACTTCCCGATCTCCACCAGGGAGTTGGAGGTCAGCTCCCGGGCCAGGTACATGGCCACCTGACGGGGCAGCAGGATGTTCTGCATGCGGGTCTTCTTCTTCACCAGATCGTTGAAGCTGATGTTGAAGGTCTCGGCGGTCATGCGGCAGATGCGGTCCAGGGAGATGTTGGTGGTGGCCTCCTGGCCCGTCTGGCCCTGGAAGGCCTGGGCGGCCACCTCAATGCTCACGGGAAGGCCCAGGAAGCTGCTCTGGAAGACTACGCGGGTCAGGAGCCCCTCCAGATCGCGGACGCTCCCCTTGGCCTTGTGGGCGATGAAGGTGAGGACCTCCTCGGGCACCCGGGCGTTGAGGTCCTGGAAGACATCCTCCTCCAGCTTTTTGCGAAGGATGGCCACGCGGGTCTCGAAGTCCGGGGGCTGGATGTCCGCCGTGAGTCCCCACTTGAAGCGTGTGATGAGCCGGTCGTGGAGCCCCTCGAGCTTCTGCGGGGGCTTGTCGGAGGTGATGATGATCTGCTTACCGTACTGAAGCAGGTGCTCGAAGATGTAGAAGATCTCCTCCTGGGTGCGCTCCATCTTCCCCAGGATCTGCACATCGTCCAGCAGGAGCACATCGTGCTGCTGGTACTTCTTGCGCAGGGGCTCGGTGTTCTTGCTGCGGATGGCGACGGTCAGCTCGTTGAAGAAGTTCTCCACCTTCAGGTAGGTCATCCGCAGCTCGGGGCTGCGGGCCTTGAGGCCCTTGCCGATGCCGATCATGAGGTGGGTTTTGCCCAGGCCTGAGCCCCCATAGATGAAGAGGGGGTTCATGTTCAGGCTGGCGCTGGCCCGGCCGTAGTTTTCCACAATGGCATTGGCCGCAGCGAAGGCCAGCTGGCTGCTGGGGCCCACGACGAAGCGGTCCAGGGTGTAGCGCTGAAAGCCCTGCGGGAAGGGGTCCTCCTCCTCCAGGGCCGGGGCCTGCACCACCACACTCCGGGACTTGGTGGCGGCGGTCTTCTCGGCCTTGACGTTGTCCCCCTGGACCGAGAAGACCAGCTTCAGGTGGGCCAGGTCCGCCTGGACCAGGACATCGTGGAACTCCTCCGCCAACTGTTGCTCGATCCAGATCTTGGCCGAGGGGGAGGAGGTCTGGAGCCAGAGGGAACTGCCGTCGTACTTGAGGGCCCGGCAGGGCTCCACCCAGTCCTGGTACGTGCGTTCCGGCAGCTTCTGGGCCAGACCCTGCCGGAGAGTCTCCCAGATGGTTTCAGCGTCGTTCGGGGTCATGCATCACCGCAGTTCAAATGGACAATACCCCCATCGAGCACGGGTGGCTCGGGGGTTTCGAGTCGTGCAGCCGGATCGAGGGAGCCCTGATTCTAGCAGGGAAGTAGGCAAAGGGATTTCATGAGAAGATGACAGTCCGAGGTGAATGATGACCATGTACGACGTGCTCCGTTCGAGCGATCCCGCCGTCTTCGGCGCCCTTGAGCTGGAGGTGGGCCGCCAGAGCCACCACTTGGAGCTGATCGCCAGCGAAAACTATTCTTCCGTGGCGGTCATGGAGGCCATGGGGAGCCACTTCACCAACAAGTACGCCGAGGGCTACCCCGGACGCCGGTACTACGGCGGCTGTGTCCATGTGGACACCGTCGAGGACATCGCCCGGGATCGCGCCAAGGAGCTCTTCGGGGCCGAGCACGCCAATGTCCAGCCCCACTCCGGCGCCCAGGCCAACACCAGTGTCTACCTGGCCATGCTGAAGCCCGGGGACACCGTCATGGGCCTGGATCTGGCCCACGGTGGCCACCTGACCCACGGCCACCCCCTCAACAGCTCCGGCATCCTCTACAACTTCATCGGCTACCAGGTCCGCAAGGACACCGAGCGCGTGGACATGGAGCAGGTCCAGGCTCTGGCCCGGGAGCACAAGCCCAAGATGATCGTGGTGGGCGCTTCCGCCTATCCCCGCATCTTCGACTTCGCCGCCTTCCGCGCCATCTGCGACGAGGTCGGTGCCCTGATGATGGTGGACATGGCCCACATCGCGGGTCTTGTGGCCACCGGCGCCCACCCCAGCCCCGTGCCCTACGCCGACTTCGTGACCACCACCACCCACAAGACCCTGCGTGGCCCCCGCGGTGGCATGATCCTCTGCAAAGAGAAGTACGCCAAGGACATCGATCGGGCCGTCTTCCCCGGCGTGCAGGGCGGTCCCCTCATGCATGTCATCGCCGCCAAGGCCGTGTCCTTCGGCGAGGCCCTCAAGCCCGAGTTCAAGGCGTACCAGACCCAGGTGGTGAAGAACGCCGCCGTCCTGGCTGAGACCCTCAAGGAGAAGGGCTGGCGCATCGTTTCCGGCGGCACCGACAACCACCTCATGCTGGTGGATGTCTTCGCCCAGGGGATCATGGGCAACGAGGCCGAGAAGGCCCTGGACAAGGCCGGCATCACTGCCAACAAGAACGGCATCCCCTTCGATCCCAACCCCCCCCTCAAGCCCTCCGGCATCCGCCTGGGCAGCCCCGCGGTCACCAGCCGCGGCATGAAGGAGGCTGAGATGGTCAAGATCGCCGGCTGGATCGACCGCGCCCTGCGCAGCACCAAGGATGACGCCGCCCTGGCCCAGATCCAGAAGGAGGTTTTCGAGATGACCTCCCAGTTCCCCATCCCCGCCTGAGGCTGAGGGAAGCTGACAACCGGGAGCCGGTCCCTTCGGGGGTCGGCTCCCGGTTGTTTATGGAGAAAAAGCTTCTTGAGCCGGGGATGCACGGTGATGGACGGGGATGAAAGTTTGTCCGCCGATTCACGCCGATAAAAGATGGGAGGGTATGGCATGGGGTACCTGGGCCGCCCCCTTCCTGAACCAGCCCCAGGCACCCCCGGGTGGGTCGTGACCCATCTGCGTGCATCGGCGTTGATCGGCGGACAGAAGGCTTTTGGGCTCTTCATCCCCGTGTTCCCCGTGGATCCCCGGCCATACCTGCTTTTCTTCCAGGTTTACCGGGCTTTTCCATCCGGGCCCCCTGGGGCACACTGGAGCCATGCGCTGCCCCTTCTGTGGCCATCACGAGGACAAGGTCGTGGACTCCCGGGAGTCCCGGGAGGGCGACTCCATCCGCAGGCGCCGGGAGTGCCTGAAGTGTGGACGCCGCTTCACCAGCTACGAGCGGGTGGAGGAGGTGCCCCTCCTCATCGTGAAGAAGGATGGTCGGCGCGAGCCCTTCGACCGCCAGAAGCTCATGCGCGGCATCATGGCCGCCTGCCAGAAGCGCCCCGTCTCCCTCACCCAGCAGGAGGAGCTGGTGGGCGACATCCAGGCCCGCCTCCTGGAGCATCCCGACCGCGAGATCGCCAGCCGGGACCTGGGGGAGCTGGTGATGGACGCCCTCAAGGCCCTGGACTCCGTGGCCTACGTCCGCTTCGCCTCGGTCTACCGTCAGTTCAAGGACCTCCCTGACTTCGTGAAGGCCCTGGAGGGCATGATGGCCGGGGCCCAGACCACGGTGGAGACCCGTCCTGTTCCCCTGCGCAAGCCCGCCCGGCCCACCCCGGAGGTGGAGGAGCCCCTCCAGCCCCGGGGTGCCGTGGCCAGCTCAACCCCCCTCTTCCCTGATATCCAGGCAGCCCCTCCCAAGAGCCGGAAGCGGAGCTGATCCGATTGAGGTATCCCTGTCAGCGCCTTCCTACAGGCGCTGAGGAGGGGCCTGATCCTGGATGTCCCATGCATGGTAGAGGGCGGATCCAGGGCGTACCACACACTCATGGTGCCCTTTTGTCGGATGGGGCTTGGAGGCTGTATAGCAATAAATAAACATAAATACAAGCTGTAAAAAACAGGTACCAGGTGTTTAGATTGGAGTCCTTACACAACTTGAAAGAGTTGTGGACCCAACCAGGACCGTCCCCCACGGTCACTTTGCATGGAGCAGTTCATGAAGCACCTCAAGACCCTCGCCCTCTCCCTGGCCGCTGCGGCCTCCCTCTGCGCCGCCGAGCCCGGCCTCGGCTTCTCTGTCTCCAACGACAGCAACGCCATCACCGCGCCCATCCGTCTGAAGGGCGGCATCGTCCTCGAGCCTGGCGTCTACTTCTCGAACGAGAACGAGCACAGTGGCAGCAGCAAGTACAAGTACAAGCAGTACGGCGTCGAGTTCGGCGTCTTCAAGCACCACGAGATCGCCCCCTCCATGGAGTTCTTCTACGGTGCCAGCCTGTATGCGGGCCAGAGGCGCGAAAAGGACGAATACACCTCCTCCAGCTACAAGTACATTAACAACGTGATCGGCCTCCAGCCCACCGTGGGCCTGGAATACCAGGTCAACAAGAAGGTGAGCTTTGGCGGCAAGGTCGGTCTGGATATGTACCACGAGAAAGAGTGTGGGTACGATTCCCAGTACAACTCCCAGAGCACCTTCAGCTCCCTCTTCGTCCGCATGTACTTCTGATCCCTCAGAAGCCGGATGATCAAGGCCACGGGGCGACCCGTGGCCTTTCTTTATTTCAGAGGCTCCGCAGGAAGCCCTCCACCTCCCCCCAGTCCCTGGTGATGGGGAAGGGGGGCAGGGCCGCCCGGACCTGGGCGGCGTAGCGCTTGCCGAGGCGGTCTTCATGGGGGAGCATCAGGCGCGGGTCCAGGATGCAGACCACTCCACGGTCGCTGCGGGTGCGGATGAGGCGGCCGATGCCCTGCTTGAGCTTGAGGGTCATCTGGGGGACCTGGATGCCGATGAAGCCCAGGCCCTGCTGCTTGGCATCGGCCTCCCGCACCCGGGCCTGGAGCACGGGATCGTCCGGAGGGGCGAAGGGCAGGGCGGTGACCACCACCAGGCTCAGCACATCCCCGGGCAGGTCCACCCCCTGCCAGAAGCTGGCCAAGCCCAGGAGCACCGCGTTGGGGGTCTTGCGGAAGCGCTCCAGCATGGCGTGGCGCGTGAGGCCTTCGCCCTGCACGAAGAAGGTCATCTGGGGCAGGGCCGACTCCAGGCGAGGCCGGAAGGCCGCCAGCATCTTGCGGCTGGTGAAGAGGATGAGCCCCCGGCCCCGGGAGGCCACCAGCAGGCGTTCCATGGCCTCCAGAGAGCCCTCCACCCAGCGGGGTTCGCCGATGCCATCCCGGCCCGGTTTGCGCTCGGGGATGCCCGGGGGGATGAAGAGCATGCCCTGATTGGGGAAGTCGAAGGGGCTCTCCACGTGCTCACTGCGCGCTGCCTCCTCCTCGCTGAGGCCCAGGCGCAGGCGCAGCCCGTTGAAGCCCTTGCCATCCCGCAGGGTGGCGCTGGTGAGGATCACGGTCTCGAAGCCCCGGCGCAGGTGCTGGTGGAAGAAGGGCTTCACATCCACGGGGTTGGACTTGAAGACCACGGTGTGGGGGCCCTCCCGGGTGATGGTGGAGACCCAGCCCTCGGGCTGGGCGAAGATCTGCTCCATGCGCTGGAAGGCCAGGCCGATGCGCTCCGCCAGCTTGCGCCAGGTCAGGCTCTCGGGGCTCTGATCGGTGGAGCGGCTAGCCAGGCGCTTGGCCTCCCGCCAGGAGGCCTGCCCGGCCTCGACCCAGGCCCCCACGGCATCGGCGATGGGTGAGAGGGGCAGGCGGTTGTCCTCGAAGCCGTAGACCGAGCTGTCCAGGGGCACCTGGGCCAGGAGGCTGCTCCAGGCATCCTGCCAGGGGATGAGCTGGGCCGAGAGGGCCGCTCCTTCCGGTTCTCTGAAGGACTCGGACTCCAGGTCCCGGAAGAGCATGGACATGGCCCGGCTGGACCAGACCTCCGAGCAGCTCTCCGTGAGCTGCTCCTCGATCTCGTGGGCCTCGTCCAGCACCAGCACCGGGGCGTCCGGCAGCACCTGGCCGAAGGCGGATTCCCGCAGCACCCGATCCGCCAGGAGCAGGGCGTGGTTGGCGATGATGAGGTCGGCTTCGGCCACCTCCTTGCGCAGACGGGTCAGGAAGCAGGTCTCGTAGTGGCGGCACTGCTTGCCGGTGCAGCGCTCCGCCCGGGCGTTGAGGCGGTCCCAGAGCTCGGACTCGCCTTCTCCATGCCGTCCCAGCTCTTCCCGATCCCCGCTGAGGGTCTCCTTGGCCCAGCGTGGCAGGGCCAGCCAGAGCCCATGGTCCCGGGCCTGCATCTCAGCTGGGGGCGTGCTCTCCAGCTCCTCCCAGGCCGCCAGGCAGAGATAGTTGGAGCGGCCCTTGGCCAGCACACCCCGCACCTCGCGCCCAAGGATGCCACGCACCCGTGGGAGGTCCTCGTCCATGAGCTGGCGCTGCAGCTGCTTGGTCCGGGTGGTGACGATGACGGGATGGCGCCCCGAGGCCAGGGAGGGGATGAGGTAGCCCAGGGACTTGCCGGTACCCGTGCCCGCCTCGATGGCCTGCAGCACGGCGTTGGGCTTGGCCTCGGGCTCGCCACCGCCCCGGCGCCAGGCGCCGAAGCGGCCCTCACCCTCGTTGATGGCATCGGCGACCAGCTCGGCCATGCGGCGCTGGCCCGGGCGCTCTTCGGCCCCCGGGAAGCAGGCGAAGATACGGCCCTTGGGCAAGGCGAAGAAGGCGTCCATCGGATGCGGCATAGCTCCTGATTCTGGCGGAAAAAGGACGAAAGGACCAAGTGACATTCATGATGGACTTCCCATCGGGCCCCGAATTCCTATGTTGATGTCTGGACACCCTGTTCCTGAGGAGGGATCATGCCGCTCCGCAATCGACTCCTGGTGGAATTCCTCGGGACCCTCTGGCTGGTTCTGGGAGGCTGTGGCAGTGCTGTGCTGGCCGCCACCTTTCCAGGGGTGGGCATCGGACTGCTCGGGGTCTCCCTAGCCTTTGGCCTCACGGTTCTGACCATGGCCTTCGCCATCGGCCCCATCTCGGGGTGCCATCTCAATCCCGCCGTGACCCTGGGTCTTGCGGTCTCCGGCCGCTTCTCCTGGGGGGACCTGGTTCCGTACTGGGTGGTCCAGGTCCTGGGGGGCATTGCCGGGGCCGCCATCCTCTTCATCATCGCTTCCGGTCAGCCTGGCTTTGTGCTCGGCGGCTTCGCCAGCAACGGCTACGGCATCCACAGCCCGGGTCAATACGGCCTGGGCTCCGCTCTCGTCACCGAGATCGTGATGACCTTCTTCTTCCTCCTTGTGATCCTTGGATCCACCTCCAAGAGAGCTCCCCAGGGCCTGGCTCCCATTGCCATCGGTCTCTGCCTGACCCTGATTCACCTCATCAGCATCCCCGTCACCAACACCAGTGTGAATCCCGCCCGCAGCACCGGTCCTGCTCTCTTCGTGGGGGGCTGGGCCCTCCGGCAGCTGTGGCTCTTCTGGCTGGCTCCCCTGGTGGGTGCACTCCTGGCCGGGAGGCTCTTTTCCAAGCTGGAGGCCGAGTAGCCCAGGCTGTTCTTCCTGCGCTGAAGCCCGGGTGTGGGATCATGGCATCATGAAGACCTGGATCACCTGCGCCCTGACAGCGGCAATCCTCGCTCCGGCCCTGGGCTCGGCGGAGGCCAAGCCTGCCAAAAAGAGCCCCGAGGAGCTGGTGGTCGAGGCCAATCGCAAGATCTCGGGTCCCCGTCCCCTGGCGCCCAAACGCCCCCTGACCCAGGCCGAGCGCCAGCGGGTCGGGGTCTTCAGGTCCGCCCGGAAGTCCGTGGTCTTCATTGCCAGCGCCGCCCTGGTGCGGGACGTGAAGACCCGCAACCTGAGCCTGGTTCCCGCCGGGTCCGGCACCGGCTTCGTCTGGGACGAGGCTGGGCATGTGGTCACCAACCTGCACGTCATCATGGTCCAGGACCAGAGCGGGCATCTCAGTGCCCCGGCGGACCTGGTGGTTACCCTGGCGGACGGCAAAACCTACCGCTGCCAGGTCATCGGGATCAGCACGGCCTACGATGTGGCGGTGCTCCAGGTCTTCGCCCCCCTCAAGGACATGAAGCCGCTGCCCATCGGCAGTTCCGGGGATCTGGTGGTGGGGCAGGATGTCATGGCCATCGGCAACCCCTTCGGACTGGACCACACCCTCACCCAGGGGATCGTCTCGGCCCTGGGTCGGCAGCTGATCACCCTTTTCGACACCACCATCTCCGAGGTGATCCAGACCGATGCCGCCATCAACCCCGGCAACTCGGGCGGGCCCCTTCTGGACAGCGGGGGACGCCTCGTGGGCATGAACACGGCCATTGCCCCCGCCACCGGCGCTTCCGTGGGCATCGGCTTCGCCATCCCTGCCGACATCCTGCGTCAGGTGGTGCCCACCCTCATCCGCAAGGGGGTGCTGGACCGTCCCCACCTGGGCTTCGAGGCCGCCAGCACCCAGGTGGCCAAGAACCTGGGGGTCAACCGGGGCGTGGTGATCAGCGATGTGGAGGAGGGTGGACCCGCGGCCCGGGCCGGTCTGCGCCCCCTCAAGGTCCTTCAGGACGGCAAGGTCGAACTGGGGGATGTGATCGTCGGCTACCAGGGCCAGGCCGTGAGCTCCGTGGGCCAGCTCTGGTCCATGATGGAGCAGGACTCCAGCGAATCGGAGCGGAGCTTTGATGTGGTCCGGGGGGGCAAGATCATCCGTCTGGTCATCAAACCGGGCAAGGTCCAGAAGGCCAAGACCACCATCTGAGCGCTTCAGATCGGGAGGGCGTCCAGTGCCCTCAGTCCCGCTTGCTGCGGGATTTCCCCGTGGGCCTCGCCACGCTCTCCAGTCCTTCAGGCACGGGCGGCAGGTCGGGCAGGGAGAGGGGCACCATCTCATGGCCCCCCAGGACCCGCCAGGCCCGGGCCTGGCGGGGCAGGCGCTCGGGCTGCATGACCTCCCAGCCCTGGGCGTAGGAGACGAAGGGCGGAATCACCAGGGCGAAGCCGGTGTAGAGGAAGGCCGGGTAGCGGATGTACTCCTCCCCGCCATCGGGCCCGGACACGGGGACGGCGAAGAGGGGGTGGAGACCGCCATTGATCCAGAAGCTGTTGGCTGGCTCATGGCGCGGGTAGACGAAGATGCGGCGACGGTGCATCAGGGTGTGGGAGCCGGCCCGGAAGAGTTCCACGGGCTCGATGCCCAGCCTCTCCATGACCGGGCCGGAGGAGCGCTCAGGGTGGCCCACGACCTGGACCACCTGGCGGTTCCGTCCCTTGAGCTTGCGGAAGAGCAGCTTCAACTCCTCGGCTTCATCGTCCTCCACATGACCCTGGTTGGGCTTGATGTCCCCCAGGACGGCCACCCGCCGGGGCTGGTACTCATCCAGGAGGCCCAGGAGGCGTTCCCAGATGTCGGCGTGCTGGGAGTCGGGGAAGAGGTCCGGGCGCTTGCGGCGGGCGGCCCCCAGCCCGAGGAAGAGGTCCGCGAGGACAAGGGTCCCGTCCTTCGGGAGGAACACCGCCCGCCGGCTGTCGAGGATCACATCATCGGAAAAGGAAATCTGCATAAGGTCGCCTGTCCCTTCCATTGGAACATGGATGGCCCGGAGCAGGTGTGGACCCACAAGCCCATGAGGGAATAGCCACAGATGAGGGATGGGTGCGGCTCGGGGTGTCCGGGACGCCCCGCTGCGCGGGGGCGGACGGCAGGCCGTCCGCGTTCAGGGAGGAAGGGGCAGCCAGGGACACGCAGGCGTGTCCTGGTCTGACCCTCCCGCCCTGAACCAGTCCCGGACACTCCGGGTGGGTCGCGACCCATCCGTGGATATCTGTGCGCATCTGTGGCTCAAAGGCTTTTCCGCTTTTCATCCCCGACCCGGGTGCCTCCCCTCCCCGTGCCTGTCAGCGGTTAGGATCAGAGCTGGGTGCGGCCCAGGGCCGCCGGGGGTTTCCATGCTTCACAGTCTCTTCCCCTTTTTCGGAGGTCTCGGGGCCGGCTTCAGCGGTGGCGTGCTCTCAGGGCTCTTCGGCATCGGCGGCGGGATCGTGCTGGTGCCCCTGATGGGCTTGGTGCTGGGCCTGCACCAGCAGGCCGCGCAGGGGGTCGCCCTGGCGGCCACCCTGCCGCCCCTTGGGCTCCCGGCGGTGCTGCAGTACCGCCGCAGCGGGGTACCTATCCACTGGCGCATCATCGGCTTCCTCATTGCCGCCTTCCTGGTGGGGGGCTGGCTGGGGGCCCGGCTGGCCAACCACCTGCCTTCCCGGGAGATGCGCTGGATCTTCGTGGTCTTCCTCCTGGTGGTGGCGGTGCGGACCTGGCTGGGGGTGAAGGGGAAGCAGGGCCAGGAGCGCAGCACCGCTCTGGCCTGGTCCGAGGCGGCCCTGCCCGGCCTCGGCATCGGCTTCATCGGTGGGATCTCTTCAGGTCTGCTGGGCATCGGCGGTGGGATCATCATGGTGCCCCTGATGGTGGGTTTCCTGAAGCTGCCCCAGCATCAGGCCCAGTTGGCCAGTCTGACCATGATGCTCTTCCCCGTCGGTCTCCCGGCGGTCTGGGTCTACGCCCTCAGCCAGGGGCACTTCCCCTGGGTGATCCTCATCGGGGTGGCCTTGGGCTTCACCTGCGGGGCCCTTCTGGGGGCCAAGGTGGCCAATCGCCTCCACGGGCGTCATCTCAAGAAGATCTTCGCCGCCCTCGTGGTGCTCATGGCCCTGCTCCTGGTCCTGAAGTAGGCCGGGGAGGCACGGGGATGAAAAGCAGATCGTCCACCGAACGCAGATGAACGCGGATAAAAGATCGAGGGGTTCGGCTCGGGTGGCCGGGCTGCCACGCCTGGACGCCCCGCTGCGCGGGGGCGGACGGGAACCGTCCGCGTTCAGGTAGGGGGGTGGCCCAGAGACGCGCTGGCGCGTCCACGGGCCGAACCCCTCCCTGAACCTGTCCCAGGCGGGGCGTCCCGGTCACCCAGGGTGGTTCGGGCCCCATCCGTGTTTATCTGTGCGCATCCGTGGCTACAAGGCTGTTCAGCTCTTGGCGTTTCCGCCTCTCTCCCCTCGGCGCGAGGTCCCTCAGCAGACGCCTGGGAGGAGGACATCCCAGCTGCCACCGGGGAAGGGGGTGGAGGTGACCCGGATGAAGTGGTCGGCCTCGCGGCCCAGGACGGGTGGTCCCCCGGCGGGGCGCTCGGAGCGGAAGCGGTGGAACTCGTCCACCAGGCCCTCCACCATGGCCCGCTTGGCCAGGGTCGGTCCCCCCTCCAGGAGCACCCGCCCCACCCCCCGCGCCGCCAGCTCGTGAAGGAGGTGCCGCAGACTGCAGCCCCTGGGCCCCGGCGGCAGCTGCAGATCCTCCACCCCCGGGATGGGCGAGCGGGAACCCACCGTGGCCCGCAGGGCAGGCTGGCCCTCGACGGGTTGCCAGACCCGGCATGCCGCCGCCAGGTGCCCGTGGGTGTCCAGCACCACCCGCAGGAAGCGTCGGTGGGGCAGGGTGGCCTCGGGCCAGCGGTCCGTCAGGGAGGGGTCATCCACCGCCACGGTGCCGCTGCCCACCACGATGGCCTCGCAGGCCCGGCGCAGGGCGTGGGCCAAGCCCTGGATCTCCGGCGAGGTGATCTCGGTGCGCTCTCCATCGGGGCCGGTGGAGCCATCGGAGCCCACCGCCAGCTTGAGGACGACCCAGGGCAGGCCGGTGCGGATGAGCTTGAAGAAGGGGGCATGGAAGTGCGAGCAGGCCTCCCCCAGGACGGCCTCGGTGACTTCGATACCCCGGGAGCGGAGCAGGGCCATGCCCCCGCCGTCCACCCTGGGGTTGGGATCCCGGGTCCCCACCACGACCCGGGCGATGCCCGCGGCCAGCAGAGCCTCAGTGCAGGGCGGGGTCCGGCCGTAGTGGCAGCAGGGTTCCAGGGTCACATAGGCCGTGGCGCCCTTCACTTCGTTGCCCCGGCTGGCGGCATCCCGCAGGGCCATGATCTCGCCGTGGGGAGTGCCTGCCTGGACATGCACCCCCCGTCCGATGACCCTCCCATCCCTAGCGATGACGCAGCCCACAGGGGGGTTGGGGCTCGAAAGGCCGACCCCCTTCAGGCCCTCCTGGATGGCCAAGCTCATCAGCCGCTCGTCGCCCCTCAGGGCGTTGGGGTCCGGCCAGGGCCCGCCGGTGGCGAGCTGCCAGGCCCAGGCCGGGCTCAGCTCAGGCACTGAGGAGTCCATCGACGAAGGCCTCCGGATCGAAAGGGATGAGGTCGTCCACGCCCTCCCCCACGCCCACGAAGGCGATGGGGAGCTTCAGGCGCTCCAGGATGGGGATCACCACGCCGCCCTTGGCGCTGCCGTCCAGCTTGGTGAGCACCAGGTCCGTCACCCCGGCGGCGGCCTTGAAGGCCTCGGCCTGAACCAATCCGTTCTGGCCGGTGGTGGCATCCAGCACCAGGAGGACCCGGTGGGGGGCGTCGGGGAGCACCTTCTGAAGACTGCGGTGGATCTTGTCCAGCTCGCGCATGAGGTGGTCCTTGGTGTGGAGGCGGCCCGCCGTGTCGACGAGGACCCAGGGCGTTCCCTTGGCCTTGGCGGAGGTGGCCCCGTCGAAGGCGATGGCCGCCGGGTCGCCCCCCATCTGGTTGCGGATCACGGGCACACCGGCCCGCTGGCCCCAGAGTTCCAGCTGGTCGATGGCCGCGGCGCGGAAGGTGTCGCCCGCCACCACCAGGACCTCTTCGCCCCGGCCCTTGAGGTGGGCGGCCAGCTTGCCCAGGGTGGTGGTCTTGCCCACACCGTTGACACCCACCAGCAGTACCACCTGGGTGGAGGAGGCCTGGAAGGGGCGGGCAGGGATGTGCTGGATGATCTTGAGGAGCTCGTCCTTGAGCACGGCCTTGGGGTCGATCTCGGCGTTGCGCTTCATCTCGAAGCGCAGCCGCTCCATGAGCCGCTCCACGGCATGGATGCCGAGGTCGGCCTGGAGGAGGAGGTCTTCCAGCTCCAGGAGCTGGTCCTCGTCCAGGCGCCGGAGGCCCAGGAGCTTCTGCATGGGGGCCAGCACCAGCTCCTGTGTCCGCTGAAGGCCCTGCTTGAACTTGTCGAAGAGATTGCCGAACAGACCCAAGGAAACCCCGCTCACCAAGGTGTTCCACGTGGAACAGGCCATTATCCCCCAATCCTGCGAGGATGCGAGAAGCACGGTCGGGCTGACCGGGAGGAGTCCCCCTGCGAGGTCTTGTCCTTCCAGGGCAGTGCGGTGGAAGGGGTCCGGTGCAGGAAAGCCTTTCGGACCACGGATGGGCACAGATGGACACGGATAGTCAGCGACCCACCGGGGTTGCCTGGGGCTGGTTCAGAGGGGGAGGGTCAGACCAGGGCACGCCAACGTGCCCCTGGCTGCCCCTCCCCCTCTGAACGCGGTCGGCTTGCCGACCGCCCCCGCGCAGCGGGGCGGCCCCAGACACCCTGCACTGGGTGGATCCATGGCTTTTATCCGTGGAGATCCGTGCCCATCCGTGGCTCCTGCTTTCAAAGTTCCATGCGCCCGGAGGTCGCTCAAGCTGCAGTGTCACGCCGCCGAATCCTAGGCCCCCACACACCCCATCCGCTGGCGCAGGGCCAGATACTCCCGCTCCAGGTAAGTCTCGGCCCAGGCCTGGTCGGGGATGGCCTCGATCCTGGCGGCGCAGTACTTGAACTCGGGCGTGCGGGAGATGGGATCGAGGTGGTCGTGGGTCAGCTCATTGCAGGAGCCGATCCACCAGTGGTAGGTCATGTAGATCGAGCCCTCGTTGATCCGCTCGCTGACCTGGATCCGGCTGAGTACCTTGCCGCGGCGGGAGGCCACCCAGACCAGGTCCCCATCCTGCACCCCCAGGGCCGCATGTTCCACCGGACTGATCCGCACGAAGCCGGGTTCGTCCGCCAGGGTCTTCAGGGCCTTGCAGTTGCCGGTCATGGTGCGCACCGAGTAGTGGCCGACCTCGCGCACGGTGCAGAGCACCAGGGGGTACTCGGCATCCGGCAGCTCACCCGGGGCCCGCCACGCTGCCGCGAAGAGCAGCCCCTTGCCGCTGGGCGTGTTGAAGCGGTTGCCCCCGTAGAGATAGGGGGTGCCGGGGTGCTGTTCGTCAGGGCAGGGCCATTGGATGGTGCCCAGCTCCTCCAGGCGCTGGTAGGTGACCCCGGCATAGAGCGGGCAGAGGTGGCGCATCTCCTCCCAGATCTCCTCGGCGCTGGTGTAGGCCATGGGATAGCCCATGGCGCTGCTCAGCAGCCCGATGATCTCCCAGTCCGGCTTGACATCCCCCTTGGGTTCCACAGCCTTGTTGAACTTCTGGAAGCCCCGGTCGGCGGCGGAGTAGACCCCTTCGTGCTCACCCCAGGCGGTGGCCGGGAAGATCACATCGGCATGCAGCGCCGTCTTGTTCATGAAGATGTCCTGGACGATCACGAAGTCCATGGCGTCCAGGGCGGCCCGGACCCCGGCGGCATCCGGATCGCTCTGCACCGGATCCTCGCCGAAGATGTAGTAGGCCTTCAGCTTGCCTTCCTTGACCAGGTGGGGCACCTCCGTCAGGCGATAGCCCGGCCTGGGGGAGAGCTCCACGCCCCAGGCCGCTTCGAACTTGGCCCGCACCTGGTTGTCGGTGACGGGCTGGTAGCCCGGATACATGTCCGGCAGGGTGCCCAGGTCACAGGTCCCCTGCACATTGTTCTGGCCCCGCACCGGTCCCACCCCCACGTTGGGGCGCCCCAGGTTGCCGGTCAGGAGAGCCAGGGAGGAGAGGCCCTTGACCACATCGACGGCCTGACCGAACTGGGTCACCCCCATGCCCCAGAGGATGACGGCATCGCCAGCGGACGCATAGATGCGCATGGCCTCGCGCACCTGGGTTCCGGGGAGGCCGGTGATCTGCTCCACCGCCTCTGGGGCGTAGGCGGCCACTCCTTGGCGATAGGCCTCGAAGCCTTCCGTGAACTGGCTGACATAGCTCGGGTCGTGGAGATGCTCCTCCAGCAGGACATGGCCGAAGGCGTTCACCAGGGCCATGTTGGCGCCGTTGTTGAGTCGCAGCCAGAGATCGGCGGTGCGGGCCTGCTCCGTCTGCCGGGGGTCCACCACGATGACCCGGGCCCCCTTGGCCTGGGCCTTGAGGATGCGTCTCGCCACGATGGGGTGGGAGTCGGCGGGGTTGTAGCCGAAGATCAGGATGCACTTGCTGTTCTCGATCTCCGGGATGGAGTTGGACATGGCCCCGTTGCCGAGGGTGCTCTGCAGCCCGGCGACGGAGGAGCCATGACAGACCCGGGCACAGTGGTCGATGTTGTTGGTACCCAGGACGGCCCGCACGAACTTCTGCATGGCGTAGTTGGCCTCGTTGCCCGGGCCCCGGGCCGAGCCGGTGGCCATGATGGCATCCGGGCCGTGCTTGAGCTTGATGGCGGCCAGGCGGTCGGCGGCGAAGCGGATGGCCTCCTCCCAGGTGGTCTCCTGGAGGGGTTCCTCCCGGGTGCGCCGCATCAGGGGCTTGCTGAGGCGTTTGGTCAGGAGCTTGTTGTCCCTGAGGAAGTCCCAGCCGTAATAGCCCTTCAGGCAGAGCTCGCCTTCGTTGTTGCGCCCATCGGCGGGCTCGGCCTTGATGATCTCGCCCTGGTCGACATGGAGCCAGAGCTTGCAGCCGCTCCCGCAGTAGGGACAGACGGTGGATACCTTGTGCGTCATGCTGGTCTACCTCGTTTCCGACTTGTGAACCGCGGCTCCGGCCGCCCGCTGCCGCTTCTCGCGGGTCTGCCGGACCAGATCCGCCTCCTGGACCAGCCCGAGGGCATCGGTGGGGCAGACCCGCACGCAGGCTGGGCCCGCCCCCGACTGGTGGCAGAGGTCGCACTTGAGGGGCTCCACTGCGCCGTTCCCCGCCCTGCCGGGCTCGAACACCAGGTCGATGGCCCCGTAGGGACAGGCCATGAGGCAGGCCTTGCACCCGATGCAGCGTCCGGCCACCGGCTCGATGAGGCCGTTCCGCCGGAGCAGTGCACTCACACCGCAGGCCTTGAGGCAGGGGGCGTCCTCGCACTGGCGGCACTGGATGGGCACCGTGACCCGGGCGGTCCGCACCACCTGCAGGCGTGGGGCGAAGTTGCCCTCGCTGAGCTCGGCCAATGCGGGCCCGTGGGCCAGGGTACAGGCCACCTCGCAGGTGCGACAGCCGATGCACTTCCGGTGATCGGCAACGACAAACTGATTCATTTCGGTACCTCCGCCTCTCCCTGGCGGGAGCAGGCCCTTCCGTAGTGGGTATGGAGCAAGTGATGGGAGCGCTCGCCCAGGGGCCTCCCCAGGAAGTCGGTGTAAAGGGCCTGGATGGCCGGGTTCTCGTGGCTGCGCCGCTCGGGGCGCTCGGTATCGTGGCGGCGCAGGTTCCGCGCCCTCTCGGCCCAGGCCTTCCCGACCTGGCCCGGGAGCAGGAGCTTGGGCTGACCACCGCCGGAGACACAGCCCCCCGGGCAGGCCATCACCTCCAGGAAGTCGAAGTCCGCCTGGCCCACCCGCAGCTTGGCCAGCAGGGCCTCGGCCTCGGCCAGGCCCGCCGCCACAGCGGTCCTGAGCTCGAGACCCGCGGCCTCGGGCAGGGTGCTGGCGGTGCGCAGGGCCGCTTCCATGACGCCCCCGCTGAAGCCGAAGAGGGTGCCCGCACCGGAATAGCGGCCCAGGGCCTCGTCAAAGGAGCCCTCGGGGAGCGTCATGAAGTCGATTCCGGCCTCCTTGAGCAGGCAGGCCAGCTCCCGGGTGCTGAGCACGGCGTCCACATCCCGTACGCCACTCGCCTCCATGCCCGGGCGGGCCGCCTCGCCGCGCTTGGCGGTGCAGGGCATCACCGCCACGCTGAAGAGGGCTTCGGGCGCCAGGCCTTCCAGTTGGGCCCCCCAGGTCTTGATCAGGGCGCCCCCCATCTGCTGGGGGGACTTGCAGCTGGAGAGGTGGGGCAGCAGGTCCGGATGATTCAGCTCCAGGTGGCGCACCCAGGCGGGGCAGCAGGAGGTGAACATGGGCAGGACGCCGCCGGAGCGGGCCCGCTGCAGGAGCTCGTGGCCCTCCTCCATCACGGTCACATCAGCGGCGAAGTTGGTGTCATAGACCCGATGGAAGCCCAGGCTCCGCAGGGCGCTGGCGAGGCGGCCCGGGGTCAGGCTGCCCAGGGGCATGCCGAACTCCTCGGCGATGGCCACCCGCACCGCGGGGGCGCACTGGACCACCCGGAGGCGGCCCGAGCTCTGCAAGGCCTCCCGTACCAGGGCCAGATCCCCCACATCATGGGCGGCGAAGAGGGGTTCCACCGTGTCCGGGGGCAGGTGGCGCTCCGCCAGACGGCGCTGGCGCTCCCCTGGGCTCTGATCGAAGGGCGAGTCGAAGCCCGAGCAGACCCGGATGCACTGGCCACAGCGCACGCAGCGCGATGCGTCCAGGATCTGGGGGCCGCCGGGCTCCCCGCTGATGGCCTCGACCGGACAGACCGCCTGACAGCGCTGGCATCCGGTGCACAGGTCCGGGTCGATGCTGATCCCGCGGGCTTGGCTCACAGTGCCACCTCCCTCGCCGCTGCGGCGGCCCGCTGGCGCTGGCGCCGCAGGCCTGCCCAGTCCGGTTGACTCAGGGCCCCCGAGGGGCAGGCCGCCACACAGGCGGGCCCCTCTGCCCGGCCGCTGCAGAGGTCACACTTGATGGCCTTGCCGCCCACCAGTTCGATGGCCCCGTAGGGACAGGCCAGGCTGCAGTCATGGCAGCCGATGCAGAGCTCCTCCTGGACGATGATGGCCTGCCCCTGACGGCGCAGGGCGTGGCTGCGGCAGCTGGCCAGACAGGGGGCCTCCTCGCACTGGTGGCACTGCACCGGCAGGGCCCGCGTCCCGCCCCTCGTCAGGAAGAGGCGGGGCACCAGGGCTTCCCGCACGCTCCCTACGGTCAGGGACGCTGTCTTTCCATGGGCCTGGGCACAGGCCAGCTCGCAGACACGGCAGGCCGTACACAATCGGTGATCCACCATCACCGTGGTGTGCAGGGATCGACTCACTGGGAACCTCCGATCCAACCGCTGCAGGATGCTGCCCAAGGGGCCAGACCAGCGGATGATCCATGAGGGAGTTTAGTGAGGCCTTTGCCATACTAAAAATACTTGTTTAATTGGGATACCATACCTAATTGGTATATAGGTGTCCCCATGTTGAGCAGTCGCGACCTGCACCACTTCCTCGCCGTGGCTGAGGCGGGCAACATCAGCGGGGCTGCCCAGCGCCTGAACATGGCCCAGCCCCCCCTGAGCCGCCAGATGAAGCAGCTGGAGGAGCAGCTGGGCACCACGCTGTTTGAGCGGGGCCACCGCAGGATCCAGCTCACCGAGACCGGACGCCTGCTCCAGCTGCGGGCTGGCCAGCTGATGGAACTGCTGGCCACCACCGAAAAGGAGATCCTGGATGTGGATCGGGGGACCCGCGGCACCTTGGCCATCGGGATCGCCTCCTCCTCCGTGGCCCCGCTGCTGCCGCGGGTGGCCAGCGTCTTCTGCGCCCGCTATCCGGGACTCCGCTTCGAGCTGCGGACCGGTGAGTCCATCGAGGTCATCGAGCTGCTCGACCAGGGGCTGGTGGAGATCGGCCTGGTGCGCTTCGCGATCGACGATGAGCGCCACCAGAGCATCCGTCTGGCACCGGAGCCCCTGGTGGCGGCCTTCCACCGGGAGGGCTTCCGTCAGCTGCTCGGCAGGGGGGAGCCGCTCCCGCTTGCCGCTCTGGCCGGTCTCCCCCTGCTGATCCACCGCAAGTTCGAGTCCATGATCGCAGAGCACTGCCACCAGGCCGGCTTCGAGCCCAGCCTCCTGTGCACCAGTGACGACGTGATGCCCGCCCTGGGCTGGGCGGAGGCGGGTATCGGGGTGGCGGTGGTCCCCCGGGCGGCCATCGGCCTGCTGCCCTCCGCCAACCTGGAGACCCGGCTCCTGGTGGATCCGCTCATCGAGTCGGGCGCGGCCATCATCTGGATGCGGCAGCGCTACCTCTCTCAGGCCGCCCGGCACTTCATCGAGCTCTTCGCCGACATCAGCGGGGAGAAGCAGGGTCCGCCGATGAACGCCACGGCCTGCCGATGAAACCTGCGACGGTGAGGCCCGGGGTGACTGGGGAGAGGGGCGCCGGGATCCATGGCGGGGCCCCGTGCCTCAGAGTGCCGTTTCCGGAAAGCCCTGCGGTCCGCCGATCCCCCGTTCGCTTGGGCAGGTGCAGACGCTAAACTCGCCTCATGTCCCGACGCAGCGACACCACCTTCCTTGGGGTCTTCGGCGTGGCCCTCTGGATGACGGGGGCCTGGCTCTTCTCCAAGCCCTTTCTGGATCTGCCCACCCGCCGCCCTCCCACGGTGATCCACCTGGAGGGCCTGCCCCATGTCCTCTTCGCCCTGGGGCCTGTGCTGGCGGGCGTCGCCCTGGGGCTGGCCGCCTGGCGAGTCCACAAGGGTGGCGAGCTCCGGCCGGACCAGGTCACCCGCTGGGAGACCCTGGCCTTCCTGGCGGGCATCGCCTCCCTCATCGCTGGGCTGCTGCTGGGACCCCGGGTCTGAGGCCCATCACAGGCAGGATCGGATGCCTGGAGGAATTCCCCACCGGCCTGCCGGGGGGCATACACTGGTTCCAGGATCCTGGTGGGGTGCGGTCTTTTTCCGGTGCTTGACGCCTTGCCCCGGAGGAGGTGCGGGTGGAAGGAAGGATGTCGGACACCACGGGAACAGCCCCTCCGGGGACGGCTGGTGATGGGATGGAGGCCGAGGTGGCTCTCTCGTCCTTCAGCGGCGAGTTCCTGGACCCCCAGCGCGAACAGGCCTTCTTCGCGGACGCCTGGCCCCGGATCCGGCGCCAGGTGCGCCTGGTCCTGGGGGTGGCCGGGCTCGCCTATGTGGCCTGCATCTACCTGAACTACGCCATCCTGGGGCCGGGCCTTCCCCTGGCCCTCATGGCGGCCCTCCGCCTGGGTTGCGGTGCCTTGATGCTGGGGACCTACCTGAGTGCACGGCGACCCGGGGCGGCCTTCCGCTGGCTGCTCTTCAGTGCCTTCCTGCTCATCGGGGTGACCGAGTTGGCGGAGATCCTCCTCCAGGCCCAGGGGCCTGCGGCGGCGGGGGGCCTGCCCTTCATCCTGCTGATCATCCTCATGGCCTACATCATGCTCCCCAATCGGGTGTGGATGACCGTCCTGGCCAATGGCATCATCGCCGTCCCCTTCCTGGGTCATCAGATCCCCCAGAGCGGGTGGACGGGTCAGCCGACCCTGCTGCTGTCCCTCTCCCTCCTGGTGGCCAACGGCGCGGGCTATGCCTTCCAGGTCTCCTGGAACCGCCTGGTCCGGCGGGACTTCGTCCTGCGCCAGGAACTCCAGCGCGAGGTGGCCGAGCGCAAGACCGCCGAGGCCGAGGCCCGGCGGGCCAACGCTGCCAAGAGCCGCTTCCTGGCCATCATGAGCCACGAAATCCGCACCCCCCTCAATGGGGTCCTGGGGGGCATCCAGCTTCTGGAATCCCGGGTGCTGGACCGATCCCTGGCCCAGCCCCTGGAGATCGTGGGGTACAGCGGGCGCCAGCTGGCCCAGCTCCTGGATGACATCCTGGACCTGGCGCGGGTCGAGGCCGGCTACTTCGAGCTGGTCCAGGAGCCCTTCTCCCTCCGGGAGGTGCTGGCCACGGTCCACGGGGTGCTCTATCCCCAGGCCCGGACCAAGGGCATCGCCCTCAGGCTGGAGGTCCCCGCCGAGCTGCCGCCTCATCTGCTGGGGGATCCCCTGCGTCTGCGGCAGATCCTGATCAATCTGGTGGGCAATGCCATCAAGTTCACCGAGTCCGGCGAAGTGGTCCTGGGCTTGAGCCTGGCCCGGGAGGCGCAGGGAAGCCTCTGCTGCGCCTTCAGCGTCCGGGACACCGGCCCGGGTATCGCCGAGAGCTCCCTCGTGCGGATCTTCCGCCCCTTTGAACAGGAGGACGACTCCATCCAGCGCCAGCACGGCGGTACTGGCCTGGGGCTCGCCATCAGCCGGGATCTGGTGGCGGCCATGGGGGGAGAACTCCAGGTGGAGAGCATCCTGGGGCAGGGCAGCACCTTCCACTTCGCCCTGAGCCTCAGGGAGGCCGTGCTGGAGGCGCCCCGCTCCCTGCCCGAGCGCCTGCGGACCCCGCTGCAGGTCCTGGTGGTGGACGATGTGCAGGCCAACCGCATCGTCACCGCAGGGCTCCTGGAGAGCCTGGGACAGCTCCCCACCGTGGCTGGAGGGGGGCAGCAGGCCCTGGAGCTTCTGGCCACCCGGCCCTTCGATCTGGTGCTTCTGGACCTGCACATGCCCGGCATGGACGGGCTGGAGGTCTTCCGCCGCATCCGGACCCTCTCGACGCCCTGGGCTGCCACGATCCCGGTCCACCTCCTGACGGCGGACACCGAGCTCAGCCAGCGCACGGCCTGCCTGGAGGCCGGGGTGGACGGGGTGCTCCCCAAGCCCCTCTGGCGCTCCCAGCTGGCCGCGGTTCTGGCGGGGCTCCAGCCGGAAGGGGAGGTGGAAGAGCCGCAGCGCCTGCTGGACGAGGGCTACCTGGCGGAGCTGATCGGGAGCCTGCCCCCAGGGGGCTGGCGGGCGGGGCTCCCGGCCTGCCGGGAGTCGGCCCTGGAGTGCCTGACCGGGTTGGAGGGGGATACGGACACCGTGGCCTTTGCGCTGCACCGTCTGGCAGGGCTGGCGGCCTGGTACGGGATGCCTCAGCTCCGGCAGGCCGCCCGGGAGGCCGAGGAGGGCCTGGATCGGGGCGAGGCCCCGGATCGGGAGGAACTCCACTCCCTGGTGGAGTGCTCCCTGGAGGCCCTGGAGGGCTTCCCATCCCTCCGTGAAGGTTGAAGCGCCAGCCGGGGATCCCCGGTGATGGACGAGGATGAAGGAAGAGGGATCAAAAGCTGAAAAAGCCCATCAGCCACGGATGAGCACGGATGCGCACGGATAAAAGCCAGGGTGGGTCGGAGCCCATCGGCGTCTATCGGCGTGCATCGGCGGACCCAAGGCTTTTCATTCCCGGCGACCTCCGTCAGAAGAGCCAGGAACACCTGTGGGGGTGTCCTGGCTCTGTCCGGGGTCCGCTCTGTGGCCGCTCAGGCCTTGGCGGGGGTCTTCTTCACCGGGGCTTTGGCAGGCTTCTTCGCGGCGGCCTTCTTCGGCCTGTCGGGGCACTCCCACTGGGTCAGGGCCATCTCGAAGACCTCCTCCACGTGCTTGACGGGGTGGAAGCTGAGCTTGGCCCGGACCTCGGGGGAGATCTCCTCCAGGTCCTTCTGGTTGGCGAAGGGGATGATGATGTCCTTGATCCCCACCCGCAGGGCCGCCAGGGACTTCTCCTTCAGCCCGCCGATGGCCAGGGCCTCGCCCCGCAGGTCGATCTCACCCGTCATGGCCAGGGTGTTCTTCACCGGGATGCCCTTCAGGACCGAGAGCAGGACCGTGGCCATGGCCAGACCCGCCGAGGGCCCGTCCTTGGGGATGGCCCCCTCGGGGAAGTGGATGTGGATATCGTGCTTCTGGAAGAGCTCTGCCTCGATGCCGAAGGCCTCGCTGCGGCTGCGGATGTAGCTCAGCGCCGCCTGGGCGCTCTCCTTCATCACATCCCCCAGCTGGCCCGTGAGAATCAGCCCGCCCTTGCCGGGCATCTTGAGGGCCTCCACGAAGAGCACATCGCCGCCGGTGGAGGTCCAGGCCAGACCCGTCACCACCCCCACCCGGGGGGCCTTGAGCCGCTCGTCCTTGAGGAGCTTGAGGGGACCCATGAGCTCCTGGATGTTCGCCTCGGTGAGGGTGAACTTCCCTTCCTGCTTCTCCTCCGCCACCCGCCGGGCGATCTTCCGGCAGACGCTGCCGACCTCCCGCTCCAGCTGGCGCAGGCCGGACTCCCGGGTGTAGCCCTGGATCAGGGCCCGGAGCCCCGACTTGGCGAAGGCCACCTGCTCCCGGGTGATGCCATTCTTTTCGAGCTGGCGGGGGATCAGGTGCTTCTCGGCGATGCTGATCTTCTCCTCCAGGGTGTAGCTGGAGAGGCTGATGATCTCCATGCGGTCCCGGAAGGCGGGCTGGATGGGGTCCAGCTCGTTGGCCGTGGTCAGGAAGAGCACCTGGCTCAGGTCGATGTTCACGTTCATGTAGTTGTCACGGAAGGTGTTGTTCTGCTCGGGATCCAGCACCTCCAGCAGGGCAGCGCTCGGGTCGCCCCGCATGTCCCGGCCGATCTTGTCCACTTCGTCCAGGACGATGACCGGGTTCATGGTCTTGACCTGGTGCAGGGCCTGGACGATGCGTCCGGGCATGGCACCCACATAGGTGCGGCGGTGGCCGCGGATCTCGGACTCGTCATGGACGCCGCCCAGGGAGACCCGGGCGAACTTGCGGCCCAGGGCCTTGGCCACGCTCTTGCCCAGCGAGGTCTTGCCGGTCCCCGGAGGCCCCACAAAGCAGAGGATGGTGCCCTTGAGATCGGGGCGGAGCTTGCGCACCGCCAGGAACTCCATGAGGCGGTCCTTGATCTTCTCCAGGCCGTCGTGCTCCTCGTCCAGGATCTCCTTGGCCTTCTTCAGGTCCTTGTTGTCCTCGGAGATCACCCCCCAGGGCATCTCGGTCATCCACTCCAGGTAGGTGCGGGTGACGGCCGTCTCGCTGGAGTCCGGGTGCATGCGCTCCAGCTTCTTCAGGTTGCGGTCGATCTCCAGCATGATGTCTTCGGGGACGGTGAGCTTGGCCAGCTTGTCGCGGAAGGCCTGGATCTCCTCGGCCAGCTCGTTGGTCTCGCCCAGCTCCTGCTGGATGGCCTTGAGCTGCTGGCGGAGGTAGTACTCCCGCTGGCTCTTGTCCATCTCGCCCCGGGCCTCCATGGTGATCTTCTGCTGGACCTCCAGCAGCTCGATCTCCCGCATGATGAGCTCGTGGATGCGCTTGAGGCGGGCCAGGGGATCGATGATCTCCAGGACCTCCTGGAGCTGGGGGGGCTTGAGCTCCAGGTTGGAGGCCACCAGGTCCGCCAGGCGCCCGGGGGCGTCCAGGTTGGCGGCGATGACCAGGACCTCCTGGTTGAGGCTCTTGCCCAGGGCGACGGCCTTCTCCAGGGTCTGCTTGACCGAGCGCATGAGGGCATCCTGCTCCACGCTGGAGTTGGGGCTCTCAGGCTCCACCAGGGGCTCGACCCGGGCCTTGAAGACGTTTTCGGTCTCGGTGAAGTATTCGACCCGGACCCGCTGGAGGCCCTGGACCAGGGCGCGGATGCGGCCATCGGGGAGCTTGAGCACGCGGACGATGAGGGCTGCGGTGCCGACCTGGTAGAGGTCTTCGGGCTTGGGGTCGTCCATCTCCGTCTGCTTCTGGGATAGGAGCAGGATCATGCGGTTCTCGACCAGGGCGGTGTCCACGGCGCGGATGGACTTCTCGCGGCTGACGCTGAGGGGCAGGATCACATAGGGGTAGACCACCACGTCCCGCAGGGGCAGGACCGGCAGGACCTCGGGGATTTTGGGCTGTTCGTCGAATATCTGGGTGGGGTTCAGTTCTTCAGCCAAGGTGTACCTCTTTGGGGTTCAGTGTAGCTTGCCGCGGGGGCCCGGGAACGGGGATGGGCCTCCAGGGCTTCGATGCCGACCGGACCCCGCGTGGGACTGCCACCTGCACGCCCCTGCTTCGTCAGGTGGCCCCTGCGGCTTGACTTTGGGGGGCCGGGGACAGGGGCAGGGCGCCGAGGATGGACCGTAAGGAGGAAAAGCCGAAAGCAGATCAGCCACGGATGAGCGCGGATGCGCACGGATAAAAGCTGGATGGGTGCGGCTCGGGTGAGCGGGAGGCCCCGCCTGGGAGGCCCCGCTGCGCGGGGGCGGACGGGGACCGTCCGCGTTCAGGAAGGGGTGCGGCCCTGAGACGCACCAGCGCGTCCACGGGCCGAACCCCTTCCTGAACCTGTCCCAGGCGGGGCCTCGCGCTCACCCAGGGTGGGTCGCGATCCATCTGTGCTCATCTGTGTGCATCCGTGGCCAAAGGCTTTTCAGCTTTTCGATCCTGTGCCTCCCTCCATCCCTGCTCCCCTATCCCGGTTATCCTCCTTCAAGGAGGCCTCCGTGACCTACGATCCCGACCGCCACGCCCTCAAGGACCAGGTCTTCATGAACATGGCCCTGGAGCTGAGCCGCCTGGGGACCTGCTGCCGCCTCAAGGTGGGCTGCATCCTCCTGCGCCCCGATGGCGGCATCGCCTCCGCGGGCTACAACGGTGCCCTCCCCGGCATGCCCCACTGCACCCCCGAGACCTGCGGCCCCAATCAGCGCTGCCTCCATACCAGCCACGCCGAGGAGAACGCCCTGGGCTTCTGTGACGGCTCCGTGGCCACCGCCTACGTCACCCACGAGCCCTGCCTCACCTGCACCCGCGCCCTCATCCGCCGCGGCGTCCGCCGGGTGATCTACTGCCACCCCTACACCAGCATGGCCGAGCAGGAGAAAGTCGAGCGCGACGCCATCCTTGCCCACTTTCATGTGGCCTGGACCCGCATTTGACCTTGAAAACCAGCACAGGGATTGCATAGTACTCTCATCCCCGGGAGGCTTGCCATGTACGGTCGCAGGAAGGAACAGAAGGGCTTCTCCCTCATAGAGCTGCTGCTGGTCGTCGCCATCCTTGGCATCATCTCCGCCATCGCCATCCCTAGCTACCTGGGCCAGCGCCGTCGTGCCCGGGTGGTGGGCGATGCCATGGCCAACGCCAAGGTGATGTCTCTCCTCTTGGAGTCCCGCAAGGCTGAGAACGGGATCTACGGTACTGCGGCGACCTATAGTTGGCCTGCTTCGGGGACCGCGGATTCCTCGGCCACCTCCCTCCTGCCCACCTTCACCCCCAAGGGCAACTCCACCATGGACTACACCCTGGAGATCGGTTCCAGTGGCCTGGCCTACACCCTGACTGTGGTGGACCCCTCTCTCGCTACCACCGCTTACCAGACAGATCAGGCGGGCTCGGAGCTCCAGCGCCTGAAGTAGGTGACGCAGCGGGGCACCCCTTTCTGCCGGAGCAGGGCATCTGGGAGGGAGAAAGGGGGACCCGGAGCGCTGCCTGGAAGCCATTCCCGCCTTCTTCCCACGCTTTTTCACATTCAGTGGCAATTGGCCCGGGGATTGCCTAAGATCGGGGCCAGGTTCCTAAAGGAGAAACCCATGAAGAAGCAGTCCGGCTTCACCCTCATCGAGCTTCTGCTCGTCCTCGCCATCATCGGCATCATCTCCGCGATCGCCATCCCCGCCCTGCTGGGACAGCGTGAGCGCGCCAAGGCCAAGGCCACCCAGGGCAACGCCGACGCCATCGCCGGTGAGTGTGCTCGCGTCAACGACACCATGAAGGAGAAC
The DNA here is from genome assembly GCF_963677305.1 of uncultured Holophaga sp. Taxonomy (GTDB): domain Bacteria; phylum Acidobacteriota; class Holophagae; order Holophagales; family Holophagaceae; genus Holophaga. The sequence continues at coordinate 389,858 of NZ_OY781925.1, read as the reverse complement.
GGCACCGCTGTCACCGCCACCGAGGTGGTGGGCTCCGTGCTTGCCCTTTCCAACTTCACCACCCCCAATACGGTCAATCCCTACTATGCCGGCAGCGCCCCCTTCATCGCTGCTGCAACGGGTGGGGTGGGTCAGGTGGCCCTCAATGGCACTAACTATACTGACCCTGCCACCGGCCAGTCTTACTCCGCCGTGATCATCACTGCCTTGTACCTGAAGGGCGGTGTGTCCGCCTCCACCACCAAGATCGTGGCCCTCGACTGATTGCCGCAGGCTTCGGAAGCACCCCTGGAAATTCAGGGGTGCTTTTTTTTTGCCCGGAGCCATCCGTTAAGCTAGTCCGCAGGCAAGGCAAGGAGCGATATGCAGCAGGTCCCATCCCCTCTTCTTGGTGTGGAGACGCCCTCCGCCCTCCGTCGCCACCGGGTCTGGCCCCCCTGGGCTATGGCCCTGCTCTTGGTCCTGGCTGTGCTTCTGGCCTACTCCAACAGTTTGCACAGCCCTTTTACCTATGATGACTATTGCGATGTACTTGACCAGTACACCATCCGCCACCTCTGGCCCCTCCGGGATGTCCTCATCCTTCCAGGCAAGGGATGGTTGAACCGCCCCCTGGTGACCCTGAGCTTCGCCCTCAACTACGCCTTCGGGGGGGTGCGTCCTTTTGGCTTCCATCTGGTGAATTTGGCGGTTCACCTTCTGGCTTCTCTGACCCTCCTTGGGGTGGTGCGGCGTACCCTTCTCCTTCCCTGCTTCCAGGAGCGCTTCAAGGACCAGATTTCTGCCCTGGCTTTGGGCATTGCGGCTCTTTGGGCCCTCCACCCCCTGGTCACAGAGTCGGTTTCGTACATCACGCAGCGCTACGAATCCGTCGTCTCTCTTTTGATCCTGGCCACCTTCTATGCCTTCCTCCGGAGTCTGGAGTCCCGGAAGCTCCTTTGGCAGGTTCTGGCTGTACTGGCCTGTGCCCTGGCCCTTCAGAGCAAGGAGATTGCGGTCTCCCTTCCCTTGCTGGTGCTCTGCTTTGACCGGGCTTTTGTGGCGGGATCCTTCCGGGGGGCCATGCGGGAGAGGCGTTGGTTCTACCTGGGGCTGGTCCTCACATGGCTCCCCTTCCTCTATGTCCAGCTCCACGCAGCTCCCCGAACCTTCGCAGCTTCGGGCTACACCATGCCCTGGTGGAAATACGCCCTCAATCAGCCTAGGGTGGTCCTTCACTACCTCCGGATGGTGATCTGGCCCCACCCCCTGGTCTTCGACTACTTCTGGCAGCCCACTACCTCGTGGAAGCCCCTGGCTCCCGGAATCGTGGCCGCCTTGGTGCTTCTGGGCTTCACCATCTGGGCCTTCTTCAAGCGTCCCCGTCTGGCCTTCCTGCCCCTCCTCTTCCTGGCCATCCTCGCCCCGACTTCCAGCGTCATGCCCATCCTGGATCTGGCGGTGGAGCACCGGATGTACCTACCCCTGGTCCCGGCCCTGGTGGCTTTGGTGTTGGTCGTCCATGCCGGATTGAGGGTGGTCAGGGAACGCTGGGGTGCCCGCTTGGCCTGGATGAACTTCCTCGTGGCGGCCCTTTTTGCCGCCATCCTAGCCACCCTGGGTATCCTGACCTACCTGCGCAACGAGGACTACAAGGACCCTCTGGACCTCTGGTATAGCGTAATCCTGGCTTCGCCACACAACCCGCGAGGCCACAATAACTACGCGTACCAGCTCATAGAGAGAGGGCGTCTGCAGGAAGCCATCCAGGAATACGGCAAGGCCGTGCAGATTGCCCCGGGAACCCCGCTTTTTGAGTCAAACTATGGCCTCAGCCTGGGAAAAGCGGGCCGGTATCAGGAAGGGCTTGAGCACCTCAGGATTGCCGTGCAAAGGGATCCCGGGACCCCAGCCTACCTTGACAACCTTGGCGTAGTACTCCTCATGAAGGGGTCGGTCGCGAATGCCGAAATCTGCTTCCAGACGGCTTTGGGTATGGATTCCAAGGATGGGACTGCCCTGGCGGGCATGTCCTCCGTCATGCAGGCGAAGCGGGATCTCCCTCAAGCGAAGGTATACATACTGAGGGCCCTCGAAGCTGATCCCTACAACCCTGGGCTGTGGGAACAGAAAGCGTATATCCTCTCCGATCTGGGGGATCGAGAAGGGGCACGGGCGGCTTTCCGCCAGACCCTCCGGGCCATGTTCAGTGCAGAGAAAATCTGTAGCCTAGCCTGGGCGATCCACCAGCGTGGCTATGATTTAGAGGCCTTGGCGGCTCTGGATCAGGTGGATCGCATGGTCCCCGGTCATTTGAGGGCCCGGATGGAACGGGCTTGGATCTTGGCGGCCAGTGCTGATGCGGGTATTCGAAACGGGGCCGAAGCTGCTCGTCTCGCCCAAGGGGTATTGGAAGCCCAGCAAGGGGTCCGGACTCCTGAGATCCTGGACTTGGTGGCCGTGGCCTATGCCTCTGCTGGGCGCTTTGAGGAAGCAGTAGCCTTGGTTCAGGAGGGTCTCAGCAAGTCCAAGGACCAAAGGGAGAGCTGGGTTCCGATCCTTCAGGCGCATCTGGCGCTCTTCAGTGTGAACAAACCCGTCGTGGAAGCCCCCTATGTGTCTCCTGCGAAGCGGGGAGCTAAGTCATGAACCAAAGAATGCCCCGCTTGCTCATTAGCATCGTCTCCCCCTGCTTCAACGAGGAGGAGAACGTCGAGCTCCTCCGCTCCCGCATTGACGCCGTGATGCAGGGCCTGCCCCAGTACGACTACGAGCTGATCTTCATCGATAACAAGAGCCAGGACCGGACCGTGGAGCTGGTCAAGGGCATGGCGGCCCAAGACCGGCGGATCAAGCTCATCGTCAACGCCCGGAACTTCGGCCACATCCGCTCGCCTTACCACGCCTTCCTTCAGGCCAAGGGGGACGCGGTGGTGATGATGGCCTCCGATCTCCAGGATCCACCGGAGCTGTTGCCCGAGCTGATTGGCAAGTGGGAATCGGGCTTCAAGGTCGTGGTGGGGGTCAAGGCGGAAAGCCGGGAGTCTCGGCTGATGTGGCTGCTCCGGAGGGCCTACTATCGGCTCCTGTACAAGATTGCCGATATCCAGGTCATCGAGAATTTCACGGGATTCGGGCTCTACGATCAGCGAGTGGTCCAAGTGATGCGCCAGTTTGATGATCCCTACCCCTACTTCAGGGGGATCATCTCGGAGATCGGCTTTAAGCGTGCGGAAATCTCCTATGTTCAGCCTCAGCGATTCCGGGGAATCACCAAGAACAACTTCTACACCCTCTATGACATCGCCATGCTGGGGATCACCAGCCACTCCAAACTGCCCATTCGCCTGGCCACCATGGGGGGCTTTGTCCTGGCCTTCCTCAGTCTTCTCATTTCCCTGGCCTATCTGGTCATGAAGCTGGTCTTCTGGGATCGCTTCGGCTTTGGGTTGGCGCCTGTGCTCATCGGGGTCTTCTTCTTCTCCTCCATCCAGCTCTTCTTCATCGGGCTTCTGGGGGAGTACGTGGCCTCCATCCACACCCAGGTGATGAAGCGCCCCCATGTGGTGGAAGAGGAGCGGGTGAACTTCGATGAGTGAGCTCCCTGGGCTCCTCGCTCTCTGGCAGCGAAGTGAGAAGCTCCGCTTCCTGGTGGTGGGGGCCTGGAACACCCTCTTCGGGTACGGGGTCTTTGCCCTGGCCTACGCCCTACTGGGTCGGCACCTGCACTATCTGATCCTTGCGGTTCTGGCCCATTTCATTGCTGTCATCAACGCCTTTGCGGGCCACCGCCATCTGACTTTCAGGGTGGCGGGGCATTTCTGGATGGATTTCCTCCGCTTTAACCTGAGCTACCTGGGGGTCCTGGCCTTTGGGCTGTTGGCCCTCCCCGCTTTGGTGGAGGGATTGCGTCTCCATCCTTTGGGCGCCCAGGCAGGGGTCATCGTACTCACCACACTTGGGAGCTATGTACTGCATAAGCGCCTCTCCTTCAGGCGCCGCCCGCCCAGTCCGTTGTAGACTTTTTCTCATCCCTCTGGAGTTGCTTGTGAATGCTGCATTGAAGACCATCATCCTGGCGGGCGGCCTGGGTACGCGGCTGTCCGAGGAGACTGTAGTGAAGCCCAAGCCCATGGTGGAGATCGGGGGCCACCCGATCCTCTGGCACATCATGAACATCTATGCCCACCACGGCTTCAGGGAGTTTGTGCTGGCCTTGGGGTACAAGGGCGAGGTGATCAAGGACTATTTCCTCCGCTTCGGGGCCATGAACTCGAACCTGAGCCTGGATCTGGCCACGGGGGCCACCACAATTCACGAAGGGGAGCGCCCCGATTGGCGGGTACATCTGGTGGACACCGGGGATGTCACCCAGACGGGTGGGCGGGTGCGCCGTCTGCGTTCATGGATCGGGGAGGACGAGACCTTTCTGATGACCTATGGCGATGGTGTGGCGGATGTGGACTTGAAGGCCCTGCTGGATTTCCACCGCCGCCACGGGAAACTGGCCACGGTGACGGCGGTGCGCCCACCGGCGCGCTTCGGTGGCCTGGCCCTGGAGGGGGACCAGGTGGCCCGTTTTGCCGAAAAACCCCAGACGGGCGAGGGTTGGATCAATGGCGGCTTCTTTGTGCTGAGCCGGAAGGTCTTCGACTACATCGAAGGCGATGAGGTGCCCTTTGAGGGTGAGCCCCTGGAGCGGCTCACCGAGGAGGGGCAGCTCATGGCCTACCGCCACCCGGGCTTCTGGCAGCCCATGGACACCCTCCGGGAGAAGCAGCTGCTGGAGGAACTCTGGACATCGGGCGAAGCGCCCTGGAAGGTGTGGTGATGGGATTCTGGACTGAGCGCAGGGTGCTGGTGACCGGGGCCACGGGGCTGGTGGGCTCCTGGCTGGTGAAGCGGCTGCTGAAGGAGGGGGCGCAGGTGGCCTGCCTGGTGCGGGACTTGGATCCCCAGACCGAGCTGATCCGCTCGGGGGATGTGCAGCGCTGCAGCGTGGTCTCCGGCTGTCTGGAGGACTACAGCGCTGTGGAGCGGGCCATCTGCGAGCAGGAGGTGGATACGGTCTTCCATCTGGGAGCCCAGGCCATTGTGGGTACGGCGCTCCGCAGTCCCCTGGCCACCTTCGAGGCCAATATCCGCGGCAGCTACCACCTGCTGGAAGCCTGCCGGGTCCAGGCCGGGCTGGTGAAGCGGGTGGTGGTGGCCTCCTCCGACAAGGCCTACGGGGACTCCCCGGTGCTGCCCTACACCGAGGACATGCCCGCCAAGGGCAGCCATCCCTACGATGTCTCCAAGAGCTGCACGGACCTGCTGGCCCACACCTATGCCACTACCTACGGGCTGCCGGTGGCGGTGGCGCGTTGCGGCAACATCTTCGGGGGCGGCGACCTGAACTGGAGCCGCATCGTCCCGGGCACCCTGCGCAGTGCCTTCGCGGGCCAGGCCCCGGTGCTGCGCTCCGATGGCACCTTCACCCGGGACTACCTCTATGTGGAGGATGTGGTGGACGCCTACCTGGCTCTGGCCGAGGCGGCGGATCGGGAGGGGGTGAAGGGCGAGGCCTTCAACTTCAGCCCCGAGCGAGCCCTCAGCGTGCTGGAAATCACCCGGATGGTGCTGGAGGCGGCCGGGCGTCCCGATCTGGAGCCCGTGATCGCCAATACCGCCAAGGCGGAGATCAAGGACCAGTACCTGGATTCGTCCAAAGCCCGGGAGCGGCTCGGTTGGAGCTGCCAGCGGAGCCTGAAGGAGGGCCTGGAGGCCACCACGGCCTGGTACCGGGCATTCCTGGGGGTGCAGGCATGAGCGCCGAAGAACTTCGCAGCCAGATCCTGGATCTGGTGGAGCAGTACGCCCGGGCCAAGTGGCCCCAGCGGGACTTCCGGCCCGGGGATGCCATCCCCGTGAGCGGCAAGGTCTTCGATGGGGCCGATGTGCGCAGCTTGGTGGATGCCAGCCTGGACTTCTGGCTCACCACGGGCCGCTTCGCCCGGGACTTCGAGCCCCGCTTCGCGGCCTTCATGGAGCAGAAGCACTGCTCCCTGGTGAACTCCGGCTCCAGCGCGAACCTGGTGGCCCTGGCTGCGCTCACCTCGCCCAGCCTCGGGGAGCGCCAGCTCCGGCCCGGGGATGAGGTCATCACCTGCGCTGCGGGCTTCCCCACCACGGTGAACCCCATCCTGCAGCACCAGCTCGTCCCGGTCTTCCTGGATGTGGACATCCCCACCTGCAACCTGGATGTGACCCGGCTGGAAGAGGCCATCAGCCCCAGGACCAGGGCCATCATGGTGGCCCATACCCTGGGGAACCCCTTCAACCTGGATGCCGTCATGGCGGTGGCCCGGAAGCACGATCTCTGGGTCATCGAGGACTGCTGCGATGCGGTGGGGGCCCGCTTCCGGGGGCGCATGGTGGGGACCTTCGGGGACCTGGCCACCGTCAGCTTCTATCCGGCCCACCACCTCACCATGGGGGAGGGGGGTGCGGTGCTCACCTCCGACCCCAAGCTGAAGAAGCTGGTGGAGAGCTTCCGGGACTGGGGCCGGGACTGCTGGTGCGAGCCGGGCTGCGACAACACCTGCAAGTGCCGCTTCGACTGGCAGTTGGGGGAGCTCCCTCACGGTTATGATCACAAGTACACCTACAGCCACATCGGCTACAACCTGAAGCTCACGGACATGCAGGCGGCGGTGGGCCTGAGCCAGTTGGAGAAGCTTCCGGGCTTCATCGCGCAGCGCAAGGCCAACTTCGAATACCTGCGGGCCAAGCTGGCGCCCCTGGCGGATCGCCTCATCCTGCCGGAGGCCACCCCAGGGAGTGAGCCCAGCTGGTTCGGCTTCCCCCTGACGGTGCGGGAGGGGGTGAGCCGCCATGCGCTGATCCAGGCCCTGGAGGGGGCCCGCATCGGGACCCGGCTCCTCTTCGGGGGCAACCTGCTGCGCCAGCCCGCCTACCAGGGAATTCCCTGCCGGGTGGTGGGGGACCTGGCCGGGGCCGACCGGGTCATGCACAACACCTTCTGGATCGGGATCTACCCGGGTCTGGGCACTGCCCAGCTGGACCGCATGGCTGAAGTGCTGGAGGGCGCCCTCCGATGATCTGCCGGGGCTGCGGCGGCTCCTGCCATCCGGAGCCGATTCTTTTCCTGGCCGACATGCCCAAGGCCGCCCAGCACCTGCCGGGGCCGGAAGAGCTGGCCACGGAGCGGGGCGTGGACCTGGTGGTGCGCCAGTGCGCTCACTGTGGCCTGGTACAGCTGGAGGGCGGACCCGTGGACTACTGGCGGGAGGTCATCCGGGCCACGGCCTTCTCGCCGGAGATGGGTGCCTTCCGCCGCAGTCAGTTCCGTGCCTTCGCCGAGGCCCACGGTCTCCTGGGCCGACGGGTCCTGGAGGTCGGCAGTGGGCGCGGCGAGTATCTGGACCTCCTCCTGGAGGCGGGCATGGACGCCTGGGGGCTGGAGGCGGCACCCCAGGGGCATCCGCGGATCCTGCCGGGCTTCATCCAGGACGAGGGGGCTCTGGCCGGGCAGGGGGCCTTCGACGGCTTCTTCTTCTTCAGCTTCCTGGAACACCTGCCGGAGCCCCTGGAGGCTCTCCGCGCCCTTCATGCCCGCCTCGCTCCCGGGGCCACAGGCCTGGTGGAGGTGCCCAACTTCGATCTGATCGTGGAGCAGGAGCTCTTTTCGGAGTTCATTCCGGACCACCTCTGTTACTTCACGGCCTCCACCCTCCGGGCTCTTCTCGAGCGTGCGGGCTTCGAGGTGCTGGACTGCGGGGAGGTCTGGCACCGCTACATCCTCTCTGCCACGGTCCGGCGCCGGGGCATCCTGGACCTGAGCGCCTTCCGCCAGCGCCAGACGGCCCTGGAGGCGGATCTGCGGGCCTTCCTCGGGGGCTCCGGGCGGGTGGCCGTCTGGGGGGCGGGGCACCAGGCCCTGGCCCTTCTGGCCCTGGCGGGTCTGGGACCGGAGATCCGCTACGTGGTGGACTCGGCTCCCTTCAAGCAGGGCCGCTTCACCCCGGCGACCCATCTGCCCATCCGGCCCCCTTCGGCCCTGGATGAGGATCCGGTGGACTCGGTATTGGTGATGGCCGCCAGCTACTCGGACGAAGTGGCGGGAATCCTGCAGGAACACTATGGTGAGCGGCTCCGGGTGGGCATCCTGCGGGATTGGGGTGTCGAGATCCGGATCGCCGGGCATCCAACCAGGGAAGAGGACCACTTATGACTGATCAGAAAGCCCTTTCGACCGAAGAGAGCGCCAAGCGGAACCAGCTCCAGCTGGAGAAGCCCCTGGTGTACGAGAAGATCCTCAAGTTCGACGAGAAGGTGAAGCGGGGCGAGAGCATTGCGATCCTGCAATTCCAGTACGACTACCGCTGCAACTTCAAGTGCCAGCACTGCTGCATCACGCGTCTGGAGGAGCGGGGGCGGGATCGGAGTCTGCGCCGCTTCAACCTGGAGGATGTGCGCAAGCTCTCCCGACAGGCCCATGAACTGGGCCTGGCCCATGTGGTGATCACCGGGGGTGAGCCCCTGATCTTCCCGGACTTTGACCAGCTGGTGGAGGCCTGGGATCCCAGCAAGTTCTACATCACCTCCGACACCAATGGCTGGTTCCTGGACGAAGCGCGGGCCAAGCACCTCAAGGCCATTGGTGTGGACAAGATCCAGCTGAGCCTCGACAGCCTCAATGCCCAGGAGCACGACGAGTTCCGGCGCAAGCCCGGCTCCCATGAGCGGGCCATGCGGGCCATCGATGCGGCCCAGGCTGCAGGGCTGAACCTGATCATCGCCACGGTGGTGACCAAGCAGCGCATCCGCTCTGAGGAGTTCATCGAGTTCCTGGAGTTCGGCAAGGCGCGCAATGTGCCCATCTTCGTCACCTACGCCAAGCCCGTGGGGGCCTGGGAGGGCAACTACGATGTGATGATCACCCGGGAGGACATGGACTACCTGCGGCAGCTGGAGAAGCGCTACCAGGTCTTCACCCACCTCACCCCTGCCTATGGCATGGACCTGGGCTGCATCGCCGTGAAGCGCATGGTCTCGATCACCCAGTATGGGGATGTCATGCCTTGCCCCTACATCCACACCAGCCTGGGCAATGTCTTCCTGGAGCCTCTCAAGGAGGTCCTGGACCGGGGCATGCGCATCAAGTGCTTCCACGAGTACACGGACACCTGCCTCATCGCCGAGGACCGCCACTTCATCGAGGAGGTGGAGGCCAAGAAGATCTACGGCAAGCCCCTGCCGGTGCCCTGGCAGGAGGTCTTCACCCCCGAGGACTTCATCCGGTGAGGGTGCCGCAGAGTCCCCTCCAAGGGGACCTGGGTGAAATCCTGGGCCAGACCCGGGGACTCTGGGAGAGTCTCCGGGGGGCCCGGCTCTTCATCACCGGGGGGACAGGCTTCTTCGGGGTCTGGCTGCTGGAGAGCCTCGCCCATGCCCGGGCTGTTCTTGACCTGGATTGCGAGGCCGTGGTGCTCACCCGGGATCCCGAGGGCTTCCGTCGTCGCCACCCTCGCTTGGCAGGGACCCCTGGGCTGAGTCTCCACCCGGGGGATGTGCGGGACTTCGCTTTCCCCGGGGGTTCCTTCACCCATGTGATCCACGCGGGCTCCACCTCGGCGGAGGCGACCTTCCAGCGCATCCCGCCCCTGGAGTCCTTCGACACGGTGGTGCAGGGGACCCGCCGTGTCCTGGACTTCACGGCCCAGTGTGGGGCCCGGCGCTTCCTGCTCACCAGTTCCGGAGCGGCCTGCGGGCCCCAGCCTCCGGGGCTGGACCTGATCCCGGAGGACTGGCAGGGAGGTCCCGACCTGAGCCTGCCCCAGTCAGCCCTGGGGGAGGGCAAGCGGGTGGTGGAGTGGATGAGCCGGGAGTGCGGACGCCAGGAGGGATTCGAGGTGGTGGTGGCCCGCTGCTTCTCCTTCGTGGGCCCCCACCTGCAGCTGGACCTGCACTACGCCATCGGGAACTTCATCCGGGACGCCCTGGCGGGGACCCCCATCCGGGTCCAGGGGGATGGCACGCCCATCCGCTCCTTCCTCTATGCGGCGGATCTGGCCGTCTGGCTGTGGACCCTCCTGCTGCGGGGCGAGCCGGGGCGGCTCTACCATGTGGGCTCGGAGCGCGGGCTCAGCGTGGGGGAGCTGGCCCACACCGTGGGGCGGGTCCTGGCGCCGGGTCTGCCCGTGGAGATCCTGGGGCAGCGGGTCCTGGGGCCGGCACCCAGCCGCTATGTCCCCGCCACCACCCGCTGCCGGGAGGAGCTGGGGCTGCGGGAGCGCGTGGACCTGGAGGAGGCCATCCGGCGCACGGCGGACTTTGCGCGGCGAGGCTGAGATGGACCCGCTGGAGGCTTTGGAATCCCTGGTGCCCGATGCCCGCAAGGGACTGCCGGAGGAGGTCTTTCTCCTTCTGACCCGCCTGACACCCATGATCAATGTGGACCTGCTCATCCGCGACGGGGAGGGACGGAGTCTCCTGACTTGGCGGGCGGACACCTACTACCCGGCGGGCTGGCATGTCCCGGGAGGGATCATCCGATACAAGGAGACCGCTGCCCAGCGCCTCCATGCGGTGGCCCACCTGGAGCTGGGAGCTCGCATTCGCTTTGAATCCGAGCCCCTGGCCATCCGGGAGGTCATCCAGGCCGAGCGGAAGAACCGGGGGCACTTCATCTCCATGCTCTATGCCTGCACCCTGGAGACTCCGCCCGATCCTGCCCGGGAGTGGCACGGGGGCGAGCCTCTCCATGGGGAGTGGGCCTGGCACCAGGGCTGCCCGGAGCGGCTATTGGAGGTGCATGGGATGTACCGGCCCTTTCTGCGTTGAGGCGCCCCTCAGGGCACCCAGGCATACAGCTTGGCCCAGCGATGTTCGATGACGTAGGCGGGGTTGGCCTCCCGCACCAGGGCCTCCAGGACCTGGGGATCGTCGGGCAGGTGGTAGGTGCAGATGGCGAGGCGGGGGGCCTGGGTCCTCAGGGTCTCCCGGGCCCCCTGGAGGAGGTGGCGCTCGGCGCCTTCCACATCAGCTTTGATGAAGTCCACTCGGTCCAGGGAGCGCTCTTTGACATAGGCGTCGATGCTGTGGGTGCGGACACGGAGGCGCTCCTGGCCCTCCCCCATCACCATGGAGTGGCAGGTGTTGGTGCCCTGGGAGAGGATGAACTCCGCCTCCCCGGGGGCGGCCGCCAGGGCGAAGGGGGCGATCTCGATGTTGGGGTGGAGCTCTCGGGCCCGCTCCAGGAAGCGGATCACGGCGGGGATGGGCTCGAAGGCATGGACCTGCGCGGCCTTGGGGGCCACCGCCATGGAGAAGAGTCCGATGTTGGCACCGGCGTCGATGACGACATCCCCCGGGCAGATGACGGCGCCTCCATGCTCCGTGGGGCCCTCGGCATACAGGGCGGTGTCTCCGCAGAGGGCCGGGAGCACGTAGTCCCCGATTTCCGAGAAGAAGCTGACCTGGTAGTCCAGGTCCGCCAGGAAGGGATTGGGGAAGCGGTACCCCCTGGCCGCCAGGAAGGGTCCGCTGCAGTCCAACCCCCGGGCCTCGAAGTAGGCCCGGTAGTGGGGGTTGAAGTAGGTGCGGGTCACATGGGGGGGCCATCCGGGATCCCGCTGGTAGAGCACCTGGAGGTCCTCCTGGGTTATCAGGTGGACCCGGTCTCCGGCGATGCCCATCCCACTGAGCTGGGCCCGGATCTCCGGGGCATAGCGCGCGGTGGTGATGAGGATGCCCTCAGTGGAGGTCGCCAGGGAGGCGGGGTCGGCTACGGGCAGGCCTCCGAAGGTGCTCCCCCAGGCCCCCTGCCTGTTGTCGATGAACCTCTGGGGTTCACGACCCAGGTAGCGGAGGTAGGCCAGACAGAACTCGCCACTGAGTCCGGCCCCGAAGCAGGCGATCTGCTCATGCCGTTCCAGGAAGCGGCGCAGGGCCTCGAGGGGGCAGGGCACGGCGAGGGTGGGCATGGGGGCTCCCGTGGGGCTCAGGCTTGGGTCTGTGAGGTGGCCTCGTCCAGGATCGCCGCCAGCTCCTCCCGCTCCAGGAGCGGGAAGAGGTCCTCCATGGGGCGGGTGGCCATGGAGCCATCGGGCTTCTGGTACGAGACGGCCCGGGGCAGGGTGGGCTGGTCGGGGTTGAGCTTCACGCGGCAGACCAGGGGGCCGGGCTGCTCCAGCAGGGTGCGGAGCTTGTCCGTGAGCCCCTCGTGGCTCTCCAGGCTGGCGGTGGGGAGCCCGTAGGCCCGGGCCACGGCCAGGGGGTCCGGGAGGGTGAGCCCCGAGGTGGCGTCACTGGCCACCAGGTGCCCCTGGAAGTAGCCCCGCTGGCTGCCCCGGATGGAGCCGTAGCCCTGGTTGTCCAGCACGAAGAGCTTGATGGGCAGGTTCAGGCGGTGGATGACCTCCAGCTCCTGGATGTTCATCTGGAAGCCGCCGTCCCCGTCGATGCAGATGGTCCGCCTGCCGCCGGAGGCCACGCAGGCCCCCAGGGCCGCCGGGGGGCCGAAGCCCATGGGCCCGAGGCCCTGGCTGTTGAGCATGCGCACTCCGGGGGGCATGCGGAGGGCCTGGTGGGTGACTTCGCTCCCCTGTCCGGAGGAGCAGGGAGCCATGATGTCGCCTGCCTGGAGGAGGTCGGAGAGGGCGTCCATGAAGACGTAGAGGTTCACCCAGCCTGTCTCCTGGCGGTAGGCCTCCTGAACCAGGGGGAAGCGGGCCTTCCAGCCTGCAATGCGGCTGATCCAGGGGCTGCGGTCCTGGGCCGGGAGGCCCTCGGAGGCGACCAGGAGGGCCTTGATGAAGGCCCCGGCATCGGCTTCCACGGCTGCTTCGAGGTTCATGCGGAGCTTGCCCAGCTCGGCCGGGTCCACATCGACGATGATCTTCCGGGCCCGGGGGGCGAAGTTCCCGTGTTCATAGGCCAGCTGGCCCAGGTCCAGGCGGGCTCCCAGGGAGAGGAGCACATCGCTGGTCTGCTGGGCGAAGTTGGCGGCCCGCTGCCCGGAGCCACCGGGGCGGCCTGCGGAGAGGGGGTGCGCCTCCGGCAGGAAGTCGGCGGCCTTCCAAGTGGTCAGGACCGGGATCTGGAGGCGCTCAGCCAGGCGGATGAAGTCGGGGAGGGCGCCTGCCAAGCGGACGCCGTTGCCCGCCAGGATCACCGGGCGACGGGCCTGGAGCAGGAGCTCCAGGGTGTGCTGGGCGATGGCGTCCAGGCCGGGGGCGGTCCGGGGCTCCGGGCTCCAGCCCTCCAGGCTCTCTGGGTCGATGTCGGCGGCCTGCACATCCAGGGGGATGTCCAGCCACACGGGCCCGGGACGGCCCGTGCGGGCCAGGTGGAGGGCCCGGTCCAGGTGGGCGCGGATCTGGGTGGGCTCTTCCACCGTGACGGCGTACTTGGTGACCGGGGCCGCCATGGCCACGATGTCGATCTCCTGGAAGCCCAGCTGGCGCACCCCGCTGTCCCGCTTGAGATCCGCCCGCTTCACCTGGCCGGAAATGATGATGCAGGGGGTGGAGTCCAGCCAGGCCCCGGCTACGCCGGTGAGGGCGTTGGTGCCCCCGGGGCCCGTAGTGACCAAGCCCGCGCCGAAGCCCCGGAGCTGGGCGTAGGCATCCACGGCCACGGCGGTGCCCTGCTCGTGGAGGTTGCAGATGAACCTCAGGCGCGGGTTCCGGCCGAGGGAGTCCACCAGGTGCATGCACCCGCCCCCGGGAAGCATGAAGACATCCTCCACGCCCTCATCGGCGATGCGGTTCCAGACGTAGTCGGACAGCTTCACAGGCTCACCCGAAGAAGTAGGTCAAGTGGGTCTTGCGGTTGGGGTTCCGCAGGATGGACTCGTCTGTGTAGTAGGAGTCCGACTTGATGTGGGTGGAGCTGATCTCCTCGATGACGGAGCCCTCGGCGCTGCTGAAGTCGTGGCGGACGCCCCGCTCCACGGTGAGGATGTCGCCGGCCTTGAGGGTGCGGCACTCGTCGTCCAGGATCATGTCCACGGAGCCGTGGAGGATGTGGAAGGTCTCCTCCTTCTCCTTGTGGAACTGCTCGGGGTGGCGCTGGCCGGGGAGCATGACGATGAGCTTCTTGCAGTAGGCGCGGTTCACCAGGTTGATGATGGTGGCGCCGAACTGTTCGAAGCGCTCCAGGCCGTAGTGGTGGCTGATCTCCACCTCGGCCTGGTTGCCCACCACGGTGTGGCTGGCCTTCAGCAGTTCCCGCACCTGGAGGACGATGGCGTAGACCCGCTCGCGGTTGTCCATGCGCTTCACCGCAGCGCCCATGACGGGTCCCAGGGCGGGGATGGGTTCCTGGGCGATGAACTCGGCGTATTTGGAGAGGTCATTGGCGGTGAGCTGACCCGGCACCGTGGGGATGGCCAGCAGGACCTTGGCGGGATCGATGGGCTGCCCCGCCTCCACGGGCTCCGTCACGAAGACGCCTCGGCGCAGGGCGTGGAGGCTCTCCAGCTCCGCCTGGGAGGCGGCGTAGCGTTCCTGGCGCTCGCCCAGGGCCTCCAGGGCCTCGCTGGCGGCGCTGAGCCACTGGACGGTCTCCTCGGGGTTGGAGGAGTAGTTGTTGAGGGGCCACTCCGGGGTGGGCAGGCCCACGTGCTTCTCCAGGAGCTGGACGCCTTTGGCCAGGGCCATCTGCACGAAGCGGGTGTTGGCGGGCTCCTCGTGGGTGGAGAAGCCGATGGGGTGGCTGGGGTAGCGGCTCTGGAGCAGGTTGATCTGGTTCAGGTTGAGGTGGGCGGCGGGGGTGGGGTACTCGGCCACGCAGTGCATGATCGAGAGGGGGTGTTCCCGGTGTTCGAAGAAGCTCACCACCCGGTCCAGCACCTCGAAGCCCGAGCCGGCGGTGGAGGCGATGACGGGCAGGGGGGAGCGGGCCATGCGCTCCATGAGGGGCCAGTCCCCCAGGGAGCAGCTGGCGATCTTGAGAAAGTCGAAGCCATGGGCTTCCACCATGTCCACGGAGGTCTCGTCAAAGGGGGTGCAGATGGCCTGGAAGCCAGTGTCCCTCATGCCCTCGCGGAGGCGGCGGAACTGGGGTTCCGACAATCGGGTCTCTTCGAAGCGCTTGACGTACTTGATGTCCATCCGGCCCTGGGCCTGGGGATGGATGAAGGTATCAAGGTGGCGGTACTGGAGCTTGAAGCCGAAGTCGAAGTGTTTCCGGAAGGGTTGGACGGCTTTGGCGAAGGTATCCAGGATTCTCAGGCCATGCTCGACCTGACCCATGTGGTTATTCGCCATCTCAAAGATGATGAGGGGCTTCGGAAAGGCGGACATCGCGGTAGTCTCCGGGGTGGGCAATAGGTCAAGATACCGCCAGCCCGGAGGAGAGTCGACTTGGAGAGCAGGGAAACGCGTAAACCTGGGTGGGAAAGGGCCGCACAGCAGGTGCGGATCGTCTTCACCGATGTGGACGGAGTGTTGACCACATCCCATGTCATCTATGATGACCGGGGGGTTCGCCTGCGGCCCTTCAGCACCCGGGACGGGGCCGGGATGCAGTGGCTGGCGCAATCGGGGCTTCCGGTCGGCTTCATCTCGGCGCTGGATGATCCCAGTACCCGCCGGAGAGGGATGGACCTCGGGGTTGAGATCCTCTGTCTGGGTCCCCAGGACAAGCGTGCAACCCTCCTGGCGGAGGTGGCTGCCCGGGGGCTGGCGCCCACTGAGGCCGCCTATTTCGGGGATGACCTCCATGATCTGCCGGCCCTGAAGGTGGCGGGGTTTTCGGCCTGTCCTGCGGACGCGGCTCCGGAGGTGCGTGCCGCCTGCCATGTGGTGTTGCCTGAGCTTGGGGGTGGCGGATTCTTCCGGGCCGCCGCCGAGTTGATCCTGAAGGCCCAGGGCCGCTGGGAGACCATCGTGGGGCGGTATGACTGCTAGGAGCTCAGCTCTTTCAGCAGCTCTTTCGCCCCCCGGTGCCCCGGATCGGTCTGGAGGGCCTTCTCAGCGGCTTGGCGAGCCTCGTCCCTTCTTCCCAAGTCTTTGAGGATCTGCCCTTTGCGCCACCAGGCGGCGGCGTAGCCGCCGGTGCCGCCCTCCAGGGGCTCCCGGAGAACCTGGTCCAGGTAGGCGAGGCCTTCCTGCTGATGGAGGTGGGTGCGGGCGGCGAGTTTGCCCAGGTGGAGGTGGAGGAGGCTGGGGCTGTCGGCGTGGGGCAGGGCGCCCTGGGCGACGCTCCAGGCCTCCTCGGGCTGGCCGGCATCCATGAGGGCGAGGCTCACGGCTTCGACGGCCCGGGCCCGGGTGCGGACGGGGGGCAGGAGGCGGCGGGCTTCAAGGGCGAGGCGGTGCTTCTGCTCGCTCTGGCCGAGGATCTTCCGGGTCTCCTTGCTGCCCAGGGCGTCCAGGTAGCCGTAGACGATCTCGGCATCGCCGGGGGCGGTGGCCAGGGCGCGGCCGAAGTAGGGGAGGGCTTCGTTCCAGCGGCCGTCCATGGAGAGGATGGTGCCCTGGAGGAGGTCGGCCCGGGGGCCGTTGACCCGGCGCAGGCTCTCGGCGCACTGGAGGGCCTTGCGGGTGGAGCCGCCCAGGATGCCGGGGAGCTGCTGGTAGCCCAGGCCCAGGCTCATCCAGGCGCTGACCAGGCTGGGGTCGGCGGCCACGGCGGCTCGCAGGTCGTCCATGGCGGCGCCCACGCCGCGCAGGCTGCTGAGGTTGCGCTGCTGGATGGCGATGCCGGCGCGGGCCATGCCCCGGGCCAGGAGGCCATCGGCGAGGCCGGGCTGGAGGCTGAGGGCTTTGTCGGCGCAGCTCTTGGCTTCCCAGCTGCGGACCATGGCGGAGAGGGCCTGGGATTTGGCGGCCCAGGCGAGGGCGTTGCCGGGATTGGCCTTGAGCTGGGCTTCGGCGTCGCGGTAGGCCTTGAGGTAGCGGCTGTTGTCCAGGTCGGTCCGGGGCTGGTAGGGCGTCTGGGCCTGGGCGAGCAGGGAAAGGGGGGTCAGGAGAAGGGGGGCCAGGCGGACCATGATGAAAGTATAGAAGGACCGGGAGGGACTGGGGTTGAGACCGGGAAAATGCCTGGGGAGTCGGGGATGCACGGGGATGAAAAGAAGTAAGGATGAAAAGCTGAAAAGCGAATCGTCCGCCGATGGACGCAGATGCACGCCGATAAAAGCCGGGATGGGTGCGGCTCGGGTGACGGGGAGGCCCTCCCTGAACCTGTCCCAGGCGGGTCCTCCCAGTCACCCTGGGCGGGTCGTGACCCATCCGTGGATATCTGTGCGCATCTGTGGCCAAAAGGCTTTTCAGCTTTTCATCCCCGGATGATCTGGTTTTCCCCGCCGTGGTCGGATGGGTTTCTTCCATGCGGATTCCGGCATGCGATCATGTCTGGATCCCCGGAGGAGACAGGCATGAAGCTCCCGCAGCCTGGGCGTTCGGGCTATACCCTTGAAGACTGGCGGACCTGGGAAGGCCGCTGGGAGCTGATCGACGGGATCGCCTATGACATGACGCCCTCGCCCAGCTATGCCCACCAGAAGGCCGCGACCCAGCTGACGGCGATTCTCTTCAATGCCCTGGGGCAGCGGAAGGCGAGGTGCGCTGGGGGAGCTTGCGAGGTGATCGCGGCTCCCATTGATGTCTTTCTGCCTGCCGGGGTCTTCATTCCTGATCTGGTGGTGGTCTGCGATCCCGCCAAGATCAGCTCCCGGGGTATCGAAGGGGCCCCGGATCTGGTGGTGGAGATCCTCAGCCCCAGTACCGCCGGGAAGGATCACAGCATCAAGCGCTGGGCCTATGAGGCCGCCGGGGTGCCTGAGTATCTGATCGTGGACCCTGATGAGCGGCTGGGAATCCTGCTGTACCTGGTGGAGGGGCGCTACCAGGAGAAGGCGCGCATCGCCTGGGGCAGCACCGTGGCCCTGCTGGGCGACCGTCTGGAGATCCCCCTGGGCGGAGACTGAGAGAGGGGACCGGGGGTGCACGGCTGAAAAGCCCATCAGCCACGGATGAGCACGGATGCGCACGGATAAAAGCCGGGATGGGTGCGGTTCGGGTGACCGGGAGGTCCCGCCTGGGCGCCCCGCTGCGCGGGGGCGGACGGTGACCGTCCGCGTTCAGGTAGGGGTGCTGCCCTGAGACGCGCCAGCGCGTCCACGGGCCGAACCCCTCCCTGAACCTGTCCCAGGCGGGGTCTCCCAGTTACCCAGGGTGGGTCAGGCCCCATCGGCGTATATCGGGCGTGCATCGGCGGACCCAAGGCTTTTCAGCCTTTCATCTCCGGGTTCCCCGTCCATACCGGCTGACCCGCTACGTCGTTCCAGGGCGCAGGGGTGTCCTTCACATTCGTGATTTCTGCCCTGGTTCGGAAAGAAGCCGGGCTTTGCTATGCTGATCAACTGCCTTGAAGGAGGCTCTATGTTGATGCAAGGAAAGCGCGGTCTGATCGTGGGCGTGGCCAACAAGTGGTCCATCGCCTGGGGCATCACCCAGAAGCTCTCGGAGCAGGGGGCCCAGCTGGCCCTCAGCTACCAGAACGACCGCCTCAAGAAGAATGTGCAGGAGCTGGCGGATGAGCTGAACAACCCCATGCTCATGCAGCTGGACCTGACCTCGGACAAGCAGATTGTCATGGCCTTTGAGCAGCTCAAGCAGGAGTGGGGCACCCTGGACTTCGTGGTCCATGCCGCCGCCTTCGCACCCCGGACGGCCCTGGAGGGGCAGTTCGTGGCCACCAGCCGTGAGGACTTCCGCATGGCTCACGACATCTCGTCCTACAGCCTCACGGCCCTGGCCCAGAGCGCCCATCCCCTGATGAGTGCCGGGGGCAGCATCCTGACCCTGTCCTACCTGGGGGCCGAGCGGGTGGTGCCCAACTACAACGTCATGGGTGTGGCCAAGGCTTCCCTGGAGGCCAGTGTGCGGTACCTGGCCGCTGATCTGGGCCCCGAGGGCATCCGGGTGAACGCCATCTCCGCCGGCCCCATCAAGACCCTGGCGGCCTCGGGGATCTCGGGCTTCGGTTCGATGATGCGCCACCACCGCAGCCGTACGCCGCTGCGCAAGGACACCGATCAGGCCGAGGTGGGGGATGCCGCTCTCTTCCTGCTGAGCGAGATGGGCCGGGGCGTGACCGGTCAGGTGCTCTACGTGGACGGCGGCTTCAGCATCATGGCCGACTGAGGCTGGAGAGCTGAAAAGCAGGTCAGCCACGGATGAGCACGGATTCGCACGGATGAAAGATCGGATGGGTGCGGCTCGGGTGACTGGGGTGCCCCGCCTGGACGCCCCGCTGCGCGGGGGCGGACGGGGACCGTCCGCGTTCAGAGGGCGAGGGTCAGGCAGGGGCACGCCAGCGCGCCCTGTCTGACCCTCTCCCTCTGAACCTGTCCCAGGCGGGTCATCCCAGTCCCCCAGGGTGGGTCGGGTCCCATCTGCGTCTATCGGCGTGCATCGGCGGACACAAGGCTTTTCAGCTTTTCATCCCCGTGTTCCCCGTTCATCCCCGGCAGTGGCTCAACGGCTTTCCCGGGTCTGGCTCAGGGTTTCGGCATCCAGGGCATCCTGGGGTCTGCCGGTGGCCCGCTTGTTGCGGATGAGGTCGTCGATACCGATGACGGCGACGGGCTGGTCGCCGTAGGCCGAGGTGAGGCGATGCTCCCAGGCTTCCTGGAAGTCAATGCCATCGATGGAGGTGAGGAGGTCGATCCGGTTGGGGGGTAGGCCCATCTGGAAGACGATGCCGGAGGAGGAGAGGTCTTCGAGGGTGAGATCGCCGAAGGGTGCGCCGAACTCTTCAAGGGCCCGCCAGACCTTGGGGGCATTGGTGGTGTCGGCCCGAAGCCAGATGTCAAGATCCTTGGTGAAGCGAGGGACGCCGTGGACGGCCAAGGCATAGCCGCCGACCAGCAGGAAGTCAGCCTCTGCGGCGTTCAATGCGGCAAACAGATCTCTGAAGTCTGGATTCACGCTCATGGGGTCGGGTCCATGCGAGGTACTCGAGGGTGAGGTCCCAAAGGGATTCCATGCGGCTCTGGGGGGTGGACTCAGGGTCCAGATCCAGACCTGCGCTCCCGGACTGGTGGAGTCGGATGATCCGGGAACTGCCCTGTTTGCGACGCTCTTCTGGAAGCATGGCGAAATTCTAGCACCAGGGGGGAGCCGTATCGGGGTGCCCTGCCCGGGGAAAAGACAAGGCGCCGGGGATGTATCGTGAGGAACGGGGATGAAAGCAGAAGGACGAAAAGCTGAAAAGCAGGTCGGCCACGGATGAGCACGGATGAAAGATCGGATGGGTGCGGCTCGGGTGACTGGGGTGCCCCGCCTGGACGCCCCGCTGCGCGGGGGCGGACGGGGACCGTCCGCGTTCAGCGGGTGAGGGGCAGCCAGGGTCACGCGAGCGTGCCCCGGTCTGTCGGGGCAATCGTGGTTCATCGGGGTGCATGGGCTTTTCCTGGGCTGAGCCGTCCGGGTCATGGATAATCGGGCCATCAACCCCCGGGAGTCACCATGGTCGTGCTTGCTGTTCTGCTCATCCTCGCTGGTCTCTTCGCCTGGCGCATCAAGTCCAAGGTGGGCTATCCGCTCTCCAAGCGGCTGGTGCCGCTGCAGTACGGGGGCGTGGTGCTGGGTGTCCTCCTCTTCCTGGGCTCCATGGCGGTCATCGTGCCCCCGGGGCAGGCGGGGGTGGTGGTGCTCTTCGGCAAGGTGAGCGACCAGGCCCTGCCCTCGGGGCTGCACTTCATCAACCCCTTCGCCCGGGTGGTGGAGATGGAGATCCGCACCCAGAACTACACCATGTCCAATGTGGCGGATGAGGGACAGCGGCGGGGGGATGACTCCATCCAGGTGATCACCAGTGATGGCCTGACGGTGAAGCTGGATTGCACCATTTTCTATTCGCTGGAGCTGGGCAAGGTGGCCCGGATCTACAGTGAGATCGGGCCGGATGTGGAGGCCAAGATCATCCGCAGCGAGATCCGGGCGAGTCTGCGGGACTCGGCGGCGAACCTGACGGCCACGGAGCTTTACACCACCAAGCGGCAGGCCTTTGTGGACCAGGTGACCAAGACGCTGAAGGCCTCCTTCCAGGCTCGGGGGATCAACCTGGAGCAGGCCTTGCTGCGGAATGTGATCCTGCCGGATCAGATCACCCGGGCCATCAATGACAAGATCGCGGCGGACCAGGAGGCGCAGAAGATGGCCTTTGTGCTGCAGAAGGAGAAGCAGGAGGCCGAGCGCAAGCGCATCGAGGCCGAGGGCCAGGCCAAGGCCCAGCAGATCGTGAGCGCGAGCCTGACGCCGCAGATCATCGAGTACCAGCGGATACAGGCGCTGAGGGACATCGGGGGCAAGGGCAACCTGATCATCACCCCCATGGGGGGCGCCACGCCGCTGATCCAGGTGGGCGCGAGGAAGTAGCCGGGGATGAAGGGAAAAGCCGAAAGGCGCATCAGCCACGGATGAGCACGGATGTGCACGGATAAAAGCCGGGACGGGTGCGGCTCGGGTGACCGGGGTGCCCCGCCTGGACGCCCCGCTGCGCGGGGGCGGACGGAGACCGTCCGCGTTCAGAGGGAGAGGGGCAGCCAGGGTCACGCGAGCGTGCCCTGGGCTGACCCTCGCCCTCTGAACCTGTCCGAGGCGGTTCATCCCGGTCACCCGGGGGGGCAGGCCCCATCCGTGTTCATCTGGGTGCATCCGTGGCTCAAGGCTTTTTATCTTTCATCCCCGTCTGTTCCACGTGGAACAGGCGGGTCCCATTTGAGGATGGGCTTGCGGGCGGCGGTGGTCTCGTCCATGCGGCGGAGGGGGGCTTGGGTGGGGGCTTGGTGGAGCCGGTCAGGATCGGTGCGGGCCTGGGCGGCGATGTCCTCCAGGGCGGCGATGAAGGCGTCCAGCTCCGCCTTGCTCTCGCTCTCGGTGGGCTCGATCATGAGGGCTCCGGGCACGATGAGGGGGAAGTAGATGGTGGGGGGATGGAAGCCCCGGTCGATGAGGCCCTTGGCCACATCCAGGGTGTGGACACCGCAGGCGGCCAGCTTGGCGTCGCTGAAGACCACCTCATGGAGGCTGGGACTGGGGATGGGCAGACCATAGGTGCCCTCCAGACGCTTCCGCAGGTAGTTGGCGTTGACGATGGCCCGGAGGGTGGCGGCGCGGAGCCCGTCGGAGCCATGGCTCAGGCAGTAGGCCAGGGCCCGGAGGGCGATGCCGAAGTTGCCGTGGAAGCCATGGACCTTGCCGATGCTCTGGGGGCGATCCCAGCCCAGGTTGTAGCGCTCACCCTCCCGGGTGACCACCGGGCGGGGCAGGTAGGGTGCCAGCTCCAGGGTGCAGGCCACGGGACCGGCGCCGGGGCCCCCGCCCCCATGGGGCGTCGAGAAGGTCTTGTGGAGGTTGAGATGCATGACATCCACCCCGAAGTCCCCCGGCCGGGCTAGGCCCACCAGGGCATTCATGTTGGCGCCATCCATGTAGAGCAGGGCACCCGCAGCGTGCAGCAGGTCCGCGATCTCCCGGATGCGGTATTCGAAGACCCCCAGGGTGTTGGGGTTGGTGATCATGGCTCCGGCGATCTCGGGTCCCCGTTCCGCGATCAGGGTACGGAGTCCCTTGTGCAGCCGCCCCGTGTGGTCCGTCACATCCTCGAAGCTGATGGTGCCGTCGGGGGCGGAGGGCAACTCGATCACCTCGTAGCCGGCCATGGTCGCCGTGGCGGGGTTGGTGCCGTGGCCGGAGTCCGGGATGAGGATGAGGCGGCGGGCATCCCCCCTGGCCACCTGGCGGGCCCGGATGAGCATGACGCCGGTGAGCTCACCCGAGGCTCCGGCGCTGGGCTGGAGGGAGACGGCCGGGAGCCCGGTGATCTCGGCAAGCCAGGTCTGGAGCAGGTGGAGGGCGGCGAGGTTGCCCTGCACATCGGCGGGGTCGGCCAGGGGGTGGCTGTCGGCGAAGGCGGGGAGAGCAGCCACCCGCTCGTTGAGCCGGGGGTTGTGCTTCATGGTGCAGGAACCCAGGGGATAGATGCCGTCGTCCACCCCGTAGTTCAGGTGGGAGAGCCGGGTGAAGTGGCGGATGACCTCTACCTCGCTCAGCTCGGGGAGCACGGGGATGCTGGTGCGGCGCAGGTGGGGTGGCAGGGCCTCGCCTGCAGGGGGGACGTCCAGAGTGGGGAGGTCCATGCCCACCCTGCCGGGGACGGAGAGCTCAAAGGCCAAGGGCTCGCGGTCACGGTGGATCATCGGAGCACCTCCTTCAGGACATCCATCTCCTCCCGGGTGTTCAGCTCGGTGGCACACCAGAGCATGTGGCCAGGCCACCCATAGGGCTCCAGGTCGAGGCCGGGGAGAATGCCCGCCTCCCGGCAGCGCTGCTGGAGCTCCGGCACCTCGTCCTGGCACCCCAGGGTGAACTCGTTGAAGAAGGGCTGGGGCCATCCGGGCCCAAAGTGGCCGGTGTCCAGCAGGATTTGCCGGAGGTAGCGGGCCTTGGCGGCATTCTGTTCCGCCAGGCCCGAGAGTCCGGTGGGCCCGGCCAGCTGGAGGAAGATGTTGGCCCGCAGGGCCACCAGGGCCTGGTTGGAGCAGATGTTGGAGGTGGCCTTGTCCCGGCGTATGTGCTGCTCCCGGCTGGCCAGGGTGAGGACGCAGCCCCGGCGGCCATCGGCATCCCGGGTCTCGCCGATGAGGCGACCGGGCATCTCGCGCTTGGCGCTGTCCCGGGCGGCCAGGAAGCCCAGGAAGGGGCCGCCGAAGCTGGTGCGGTTGCCGAAGCTCATGGCCTCGCCCGTGGCCAGGTCGGCGCCCAGGTTACCGGGGGGCTGGACCCAGCCGAAGGCCAGGGCCTCCTGGGTGACGGAGACGAGGAGGGCGCCGGCGGCATGGACCAGCTCCGCCAGGGCCGCCAGATCCTCGATGCAGCCCAGGAAGTTGGGGTAGCCCACCAGGACGCAGGCGGTGTCGGTGTCCAGCTTGGCGGCCAGGTCATGCCGGTCGGTGACGCCGTCCTCCAGGTCCAGTTCCACCAAGCTGAGGCCTTCCCGGGGGGCGATGAGGGTGCGGAGAACCTCACGGGTGTGGGGATGGAGACCCTGGCTCACCAGGATGCTTCCGCGCTTGCGGGTGAGGCGGACGGCCATGAGGGCGGCCTCGGCGGTGGCGGTGGCGCCGTCGTACATGCTGGCGTTGGTGACCTCGAGCCCAGTGAGGGCGCAGATCATGGTCTGGTACTCGAAGATGGCCTGGAGGGTGCCCTGGCTGATCTCGGGTTGGTAGGGCGTGTAGGAGGTGAACCACTCCTGGCGGGAGGCCAGGTGGTCCACGGCGGCGGGTACGTAGTGGCTGTAGGCCCCAGCCCCCAGGAAGCGGCTGTGGAAGGGGCGGTTCCGTGCGGCCAGCCCCTCCAGGGTGCGGAGCACCTCCAGCTCGGAGGCGTGGGGGGGGAGTTCCAAGGGCCTCTGCAGGCGCAGCTCCGGGGGGAGCCCCGCCAGGAGATCCTCAGGGCGCTCGGCGCCAATGGCGTCCAGGAGGGCGCGGTCTTCCGAAGGGGCCAGGGGCAGGTAGCGCACGGGGGACACTCCAGACTTGGGATTCCCGGGAATCGATCCGGTGCCAGTCTGGGGCCTCCCTCAGAGCTCCGCCAGTGCAGAGGGGGCATCCAGGAGCAGGTCGGGGCCTGCCGCTTCCAGCTCGCTGCGGGAGCCGTAGCCCCACAGCACCCCGATGCCCTTGAGGCCGTTGCGCCGGGCGGCCTCAATGTCGAGGGCGCGGTCACCGATCATGCAGGCGTCCGGGCCGATGCGGCCTTCCCGGAGCAGAGACTCGATCTGCTGTCCCTTCTGGATGCCCACATCCCCACCGCTTATGAAGCTGAAGGCCTCCCGCAGCCCGAACATCCGGAGGATCTGCTCGGCGAAATCGGCGCGCTTGGAGGTGCAGAGGGCCAGGGTCCGGCCCTTGGCTCGGAGGGCGGCGATGGCCTCGGGGATGCCGGGGTAGAGGGTGTTCTCCGAGTAGCCGATGCGCCCGTAGCGTTCCCGGTAGCTGGCCACCAGGCTCTGGACCTGGGCGGGCTCCCGGGAGCCGCTCAGCTTGGCCAGGCTCTCATCCAGGGGCGGACCCACCGCAAAGGCCAGGGCCTCCAGGGGGCGGGCGGGATG
Source organism: uncultured Holophaga sp. (assembly GCF_963677305.1). Taxonomy (GTDB): domain Bacteria; phylum Acidobacteriota; class Holophagae; order Holophagales; family Holophagaceae; genus Holophaga. Next base: position 364,739 of record NZ_OY781925.1, on the reverse strand, counting down.
GCCGTGGGCCTCCAGGGCGTGGTTGAGGGAGCGGCCGATGCCCACCAGGGGATCGCTGAGGGTCCCGTCCAGGTCCAGGAGAAGCAAGGGCTACTCCATGGGCAGCTTGCCCTGGGTCATGCGGATGATGGCCGGGACATGCAGATCGTCGGCCAGGCCCACCATCTCGCCGCTGGGGGTGGGGGCCTGGGGAAGGAGGCGGGTGGGGGTGACGGGGGCGGTGTCCGGGGCGATGGCGGGTTCGCCGTAGACCCGTCCCAGGTCACGGGAGGTGCAGCCGGACTCTTCCAGGACGGCGGGGCGGAAGGGCTCCATCTCGAAACTGGTGTCCACGGGGAGGTCGAAGCCCGAGGCGAGTACGGTCACCAGGGCGCGGTCGTCCAGCTCGGGGGCGTCCACCTGACAGAGCTTGATGTCGGCCAGGCCCTGGTAGTGCTGGCTCAGGAAGTTCATGGCCGTCTCGACGGCGCTCAGCTCCACCCGGTCCCAGTCGGCCATGACGGAGACGATGACCTGGGTGGCGGGTCCGCGGGTGCCGCGCTCCAGCAGGGGGCAGTCGAGGGCCCGGCGGAGGGCGTCCAGGAGGGCTTCCTCGCCGCGGCCGCTGCCGGTGCCGATGAGGGCTTCGCGGCCATTGCGCAGGACAGCCTCGACATCGGCGAAGTCGCCGTTGAGGGTGCCGGGGCGCAGGATGAGGTCGGTGATGCCGCGGACGCCCTGGATGAGAACGCCATCGGCCACCTGGTAGGCCTCCTTCACCTTGACGCCCCGCTCACAGTGGGAGAGGAGCTTCTGGTTGGAGACCACGATGACGGTGTCGGCGGTGTTGCGCAGGTTCTCCAGGCCGGCCGCGGCCTTCTGGGCCTTGTTCACGCCCTCGTAGCTGAAGGGGGTGAGCACCACGGCCACGGTGAGGGCGCCCAGCTCCCGGGCGCAGCTGGCCACCACGGGGGCCGCGCCGGTGCCGGTGCCACCGCCCATGCCGCCGGTGATGAAGACCATGTCGGCGCCCTGGAGTTGGGCCAGGATCTCCTCGCGGCTCTCCTCGGCGGCGACGGCGCCCCGCTCGGCGTTACCGCCGGCGCCCAGGCCGCGCATGCTGAGGGGGCCCAGGGCGATGCGGGCAGCGGCCTGGCTCTGGGCCAGGCTCTGCTGGTCGGTGTTCATGGCGATGAAGTGGACCCCGGAGACGCCACTGGCGATCATGCGATCAATGGCGTTGCAGCCTGCTCCACCCACCCCGACGACCTTGATGCTGGCGCCGGGGAGGTGGACAGGGCTGGGGAGGAAGGGAATTTCCGTCATGGACGCTCCAGGTAATGCATGCCTCAGAAGAGGTTCTTGATCTTGCCCATGAGGCCGCCGCCCCGGGAGTGGGTGCGGGAGCCAGGTGTGGAGAACTCGCGGCTGAGGGCCTTGGTGGCGCCCAGGGCGTTGGCGTAGAAGGGGTTGGCCAGGACCTGCTGGAGGCCCTGGATCCCGCTGACCCGGCCCAGGACCACCCGGGGGCGGCCGAGGATGTTCTGGGCGAGGATGGGAAGGTGGGGCAGGAGGGCACCGCCGCCCACCAGATGTACCCCACCGTGGATCTCGTGGATGAGGCCGCTGCGGCCGATCTCGGCCTGGACCATGTTGAGCAGCTCCACGGCCCGGGCGTGGAGTACCTCGGCCAGCTCGCGGCGGGAGACCTGGCGGCCCTCATCCTCGAGTTCGATCAGTTCCTCGACCGGGACCTGGGTGGGCAGGGCGGTGCCATACTTGCGCTTGATGCGCTCGGCTACGCTGATGCCGCCCAGATGCTTGGTGATCTCAAGGTCCTTGGTGAAGTGCATGCCACCGATGGGCAGCACGGCGGAGTGGAAGAGGGCGCCCCGCATGAAGACCCCTAGGTGGGTCAGGTGGTCGCCGATGTCCACCACCACGGCGCCGTGGTCCGAGTCCTCACGGCTCAGCACGGCCTCGGCGCTGGCCAGGGGGGAGTACATCAGAGTGGCCCCCTGGAGTCCGGAGAGGTGGAGGGCGCGGGTGATGTTCTCAAGGACCGAGGCGGGGGCCACGATGATGCGAACCTCGGCCTCCAGGGTCTCCCCCACCATGTTCACGGGGTTCTTGATGTCGCGCTGGCCCTTGATGTGGAACATCTGGGGGATGCGATGGAGGACCTGCTCCTCCTTGGCGAGCTTGCAGCCGTTGGTGGCCTGCTCCAGGACCCGGTCCCGGTCGTGGGCGGTGATCACCCGGTCGCTGCTGGCGATGGTGATGGAGTCACGGAGGTTCTCGCCCTTGAACTGGAGTCCGTCCACCGAGACCCGGATGCCGTCCAGCCGGGTCTGCCCGGCGGTGCGCATGGCTTCTTCCACCGACTTCACGATGGCGTTCACCGTGAGGTTGATGTCGGTGATCTCCCCGCCCCGGATGCCTCCCTCAGGGTTGGCGATACTGGCACCCGTCACCGTGAGGGGACCGTTCTCCTCCTGCACGGCGATGACTGCAACGATTTTGCTGGCTCCAAGATCCAGGCCGAGGAGGACAGAAGGTTGGACCATGAGTATTCCTAGTTCCTTGATCCCCGATTCTAGCCTCATCCAGGCTGCATGTCCGGAGTGTTTGCAGGGAAAAAACGCCGTCTGCGGGGCTCGGGGTCCGGAGGGGGCGATCTTCCTTATTTTTCGGCTTTCTGGACCGGGGGTTGGCCCGGGTCCGGGTTGCCCACGGCGATCTCGTCGTCCCATCGCAGGTCGAAGTAGCGGATCTGGCCGATGTCGGGGCGCTTGGCGAACTGATCGAGGAAGAGGCCCTGGAAGTTGGGGATGTTCTTGGTGGGGTCGTTCCGGGAAAGGAGGATGGGGGCGGACAGGCCTTCGATGAAGACCATGGGGCCGGTGGGACCCATACGTAGTTCATTGACGCGGTCGTAGAAGGAACCCTGAAGGGTCCGGAGCCGGGTGGCCACCCGGATGAGTTCCACCAGGGAGGCGTCCTGCTGGCTGTCGGGGTCCGCCACCACGGGGATGGGTGCGAGATTGGCCTGGCTGACGGGGTCGAGGATGACCCCGTCGTCCGCCATGAGGTAGACCCCGCTGGGCCGCACCACCCAGAGCAGGGGTTTGCGCTCATCCACCACGAGGCTGAGCCGGTCGGGGGGGTCGCGGCGGATCAGGAGGCCCCGGACCCAGCGGCGCTCCTCGACCTCACGGCGCAGGCGCTCGGCGTCAAACCAGAAGAGGGGGCGCTTGAGGCAGAGCTTCTCGGCCAGGGTCTGGATTTCGACCTGGCGCTCACCCCGGCACCCGGTGACGGTGATCTGCTCGATGGTGAGCTTTTGCAGGCCCAGGTAGCGCTGGGCGATCTCCAGGGCCCCGTAGCCGACGCCGGCGACCACAAGGACTACGAGGCCCAGGCGCACCCAGGGGAGCCAGGGACGCTTGGGGCGGGTGCGGGAGGGAAGGGCCATGGATCAATCAGGATAGCTGAGGCCGGGGCGCTCGGGCCCGCCTTCGCGCTTTGGTCGGGTCCAGTGGGAGCGGAGGCGGGCCAGGGTGATGGCGCAGCAGCCCCCGAAGAGATCCAGGAGGACGTCCCAGGGACTTCCGGTGCGGCTGGGGAGGAAGGCCTGGTGGAGCTCATCCAGGGAGGCCACCAGGAGGACCAGGCCGAGGGCGGCGAGGGCCCGGAGCCACCGCCAGGTGTGCCTGTCCCCATGCCTGAAGCCCCAGTGGAGGGTGGTCGCCAGGATGAAGTAGCCGGTCCAGTGGCCAAGCTTGCGGAGGCCCTTGTGCAGGAGCTCCCAGGAGGGCTGGGAGAGGTCCGGGAGGAGGCGCGAGAAGAGGGGGCGGAGCCAGGAGTCCGTGTGGGCTGAGGAGAAGCCCTGGGTGGACTCCACCGCAATGATGCCGATCCAGAGGAGGGCCGGGAGCCAGTAGAGGGCGCGGGGGCGCTCAGGCAAGGTGGACGCCCTCCAGGGCCAGGAGGCGGCGCTTGCACTCGAGGCTGCCGAAGAGGCTGAAGCCGCCTGGTCCCTGGGCGGCCACCACGCGGTGGCAGGGAATGAGGATGGGCAGGGGGTTGCGGGCCACGGCCTGGCCCACGGCCCGGGCTGCCCGTGGGGAGCCCGCCAGGAGGGCCACTTCGCCGTAGGTCAGGGTCTGCCCCTGGCGGGTGCGGCGCAGGACTTCCAGGACCTGGCGGTGGAAGGGGGTCACCGGGCCGAGATCCATAGGAATCCCCTCCATGCAGTGTCCGCTGCCGGCGAGGAAGGCCTGGATCCGGCGGATGGCCTCGGCCACCCAGGCTGGTGGAGGGGTGCTGCCGACCTCTGGCCGCTCGGGGCAGAGGCGGAGCAGGCTCAGCCCCGAGCGGGTCCAGCCCAGGAGAATCCATCCGGGGCGGATCAGGTCGGTCTCAAAGGCGGTCCAGCTGCACATCCTGAAAGGATACGACGTACACTGTCACCATGCGCTGGATGGCCCTGGATCACGGAACCAAGAAGGTCGGCATCGCTTTCAGCGATGAGCTGGAGATCCTGGCCTCGCCCTTCGAGGTCTGGCCCCAGCAGGAGGAGGCAACGCTCCAGAGGCTGGTGAAGCTGGCCAAGGCCGAGGGGGTGCAGGCGCTCCTGGTGGGGCTGCCCAGGCACAAGGACGGGGCCGAGAGCGCCACGGCGCCCCTGGCCCGGGCCTTTGGTGAGGCGCTCCGGGATCTGACCGGTCTGCCCCTGGTCTTCTGGGATGAGCGGCTCACCAGTGTGGAGGCGGAACGCCTCCTGGCCCAGCGGGGGGTCAAGCCCAGGGACCGCAAGGCCAAGCTGGATGCCGCGGCGGCGGCGGTCATGCTCCACGACCTCATCGAGACCCGCCGCAGCAAACGCATTCCGGCGGACCGCCTGGACTGAAGGGGTTGCTGGGGGGGCCGGTGCGTATCCATGAGCGGCCACGGGGTCAGCCCAGGTGGGTCGCTGACTATCCGTGTTCACATCTGTGTTATCCCTGGCCCGAAATGCTTTCCTGACACCAGACCAGTCCCACCGCAGCTGAGATTTGTCGATAACCAAGTTCAGCTTTTCACCCCCGTGTTCCCCCCTTCAAAAGGGCCGGGTGCTGCCGTCCTCCAGGGCGCGGTAGGCCCGGCCCTTCGCCCAGAGCCACCCCTCACCGTGCTGGCCGCCCTTCAGGCCCGCATCGATGGCGAAGACCCTGCCTTCGTGGAAGGAGGTCACTTGGGGCAGGGTGGTGTGGCCGACGATGAGCAGCCGGGTGCCGGTGCTGGCGAAGACGCGGTCGAGATCGGTGTGTGTCAGCGGCGGCTCGAGGCCCGGCAGCAGGCCGCGGTACCAGAGGGGGCCCTCCTCTCCGGCGAGGACCGCCTCGGGGGTGCCGGGCAGGGGGTGGTCCTCCAGAGACCTGCGGAGCAGGGTGTTGGTGGTCCCCAGATCCAGGCCGAGGGCCAGCCAGGCCCTGGAGAAGCCGCCGTGGACGAAGAGCAGGGGGCCTAGGCGCAGGGCTGCGGGACGGGACCTCAGCCAGCGGCCCAGCTCCGAATCGGGGCCGTAGAGTGCCGCCAGGGGGGGCATCCCCTCCCGGGACTGGAGGTACTTGGGATGGGTGTAGCGGTACCGCCCTGTGAGGACCAGCTGCTCGTGGTTCCCCAGAAGGACATGGACCTTGCCCCCCGCTCTTTGCGCCTGCTGGGCCAGGCTGTAGAGGAACCAGAGGGCCTCGGTGACCTGGGGGCCCCGGTCCAGGGTGTCTCCCACCACCACCAGATGTCCCTTCCCGAAAGTCCAGCGGCCTGTGGTGTCCGCCACGCCCTGGGCCTGGAGGAGACGCCGGGCGGTATCCAGCTGGCCGTGGATGTCGCTCAGGGCGAAAACCCGGGCCGGGAGGGGGAAGCTCTCTCCGGCGGCGGGCCAGGGCCTGCCGTCGAGATCCGCCCCGGCCGTGCTGAGGCCGGGCAGGTCCAAGTGGAAGGGGGGCTTGAGGTTCTCCACGCGGACCTGCCCCCGGATCAGGTGCAGGATGGAGGCGCTGCCCTTCCTCCAGAGGACATGGGGGCCATCTTCCTGGGCACCCAGGAGCGCACAGCAGAGGAGGAGGGGCAGCAGGATGAGTCGGACCATGGGGGCTTCCGGGGATTCCCGTCGTAACCTGGAGGATGTGAACTTCACCATGCCCCTGAACAGCCTCCGTGGCAAATCGGTCCTCATCATCCTGGTCGTCTACGGGGCCGTAGGCCTGGCCGGACTGGCCGGCTTCGGGCTCGCCGGGCGGCGGGCGGTGAACCGCTTCGGGAGGAACTTCGCGGAGAGCCGGGCCCGCTTGAGCCGGGAGCAGGTCCTGGCCCCCCTCCGGCGGGAGGTGGCCCTGGCCCGCAAGCTGGCAGATGACCCGACCCTTCTGGACTGGATCCGCTCGGGGGAGGACCCCTCCGGGAAGCCCCGGGCCATGGCGCAGCTGGAGAGCTTCCGCAGAGCCTTCCAGGACCACAGCTGGTTCCTGGCGGTGGATCGCAGCCGTCACTACTACTTCAACGATGCCCAGGGGAGCTTCGCGGGCCGGGAGCTGCGCTACACCCTGGATCCCCGACAGCCCAGCATGGCCTGGTACGGGGAAGCCATGGCCAAGGCGCAGGACTTCGAGCTGCATGTGGACTCCTCGGAGCAGCTCGGACTCCTCAAGGTCTGGATCAATGTGGCGGTGTGGGACGGTCAGCGGAAGGTGGGACTCTGCGGGACAGGCATCGCGCTCTCGGGTTTCCTGGACGAGATCCTCCGGAGTCCCGGGGCGGGCACCAGGACCCTTCTGGTGGATGGGCGGGGGATCATCGAGGGCCATCCGGACCGGCGCTACATGGAATACAACGCCCGGATGAAGGATGAGTCCCGACGGCTGGGCTTCGAGAGCTTCCTGGATCGGGAAGGGGACCGGGCGGCCTTCCGGGAGGCTCTGGGGCGGGTGCAGCAGGCGCCGGATCAGGTCCTGACGCTGCCCTTGCGGGTGGAGGGGCGTCCGGTGCTGGCCTCCCTGGTGGCGGTGCCGGAGATCCAGTGGGTGTCCGTGGTCCTGGTGGATCCCGGGCAGGTGGTCGGCTGGCGCAGCTTCCTGCCCTTCCTGGCCATCCTGGTTCTGGGACTGCTGGCCACCATCGCCCTGGTGAGCCTCCTCCTGGACCGGGTGGTGCTGGCGCCCCTGGCCCGTCTCACGGGCTCGGCACGGGCCATGGCCCGGGGGGACTACGAGCTGGAACTGCCGGAGGGGCGGGACGATGAGATCGGTCAGCTCACCGGGGCTTTTGCCACCATGGCCCGGGTGGTGCGGGAGCACATGGCCCATCTGGAAGCCAGGGTGGAGGCGCGGACCTCCGAGCTGCGGGAGGCCCATCGGGAGCTGGCGGACTCCAACCGCCAGCTGGTGGACAGCCTCGCCTATGCCCAGATGATCCAGGCCAGCCTGAGCCCCCGGGAGGAGACCCTGAGCCGGGTCCTGGGCGGGCACTTCCTGATGGACAGGCCCCGGGACCGGGTGGGGGGCGACTTCCTGGCGCTCTTCCCGAGGGAGGACGGCTTCCTCCTGGCGGTGGCGGACTGTACGGGCCATGGCGTGCCGGGGGCCATCATGACCATGTGTGCCCGCAGCGTCCTGGATCAGCTGGTGCGCCGGCTGGGGGCGGAGGACCCGGCGGGGCTCCTGGGGGAGATGAACCGGGCCATGAAGGCCCTCCTGGGGCAGGAAGGGGGGGGCGAGGCCCTCGACAACGGTCTGGAGATGGCGCTGCTGCACTACCGCCCGGCGGATCGCAGGCTGATCTTCGCCTCGGCCCGCCTGCCCCTGTGGCTGCTTTCCGGCCAGGGATTGCGCTGCCTCCGGGGAGACCGGCAGAGTCTGGGCTACCGGCGCTCCCCGGCGGCCTACGCCTTCACCGCCCATGAACTGGAGCTGCGGGAAGGGGAGCTCTGCTGTCTCTTCACGGACGGGATCCTGGACCAGGCAGGGGGTGAGCAGGGCTTCGGTTTCGGGGAGCGTCGCCTGGAGGAGGCTCTCTGCGGCGGCGCAGCACTGTCCCCCAGGGAGCAGGGGGAACGCCTGGCGGAGATCCTGGCCGAGTTCCAGGGGCACCATGCCCAGCGAGACGACATACTGATCATCGGGTTCAGGCCCTGAACCGGAGTACACCATGAGAGCCATCTTCGATCTGAGACAGAACCTCACCCGGGCGGGGGCGCTGATCTGCTTCAACGGCCCCTTCAGCCACAGCATCATCGAGGAGCTGGGGAAGGCGGTGAAGCACTACCTGGAGACCCAGGACCTCGAGAAGGGCGCCATGATGGATGTCTTCTCGGTCTATATCGAGGCGACCCAGAATGTCCGCAACTACGCCTCTGCCCACGATCTCGCCGGCCGGGGCTGCTCAGGGACCGCCGAGGGGATCATCGTCATCGGGCGGGACGGGGACCGCTATGTGGTGAGCAGTGGCAACTACATGCTGGAAGTTGATGGGGAGAGCCTCGGGGCCCGTCTGGATGAGCTCAACCTCCTGGACAAGGCCAGTCTGAAGGGGCTCTACCGGGAGCAGATGCGCCGACCCCTGCCTGAAGGGGCCACCGGTGCCGGGCTCGGGCTCATCGACATGGCCCGGAAGGCCTCTCTGCCGCTCCAATACAGTCTCGTCCCCGAGGGGGACGGGCTCACCTTCTTCTCCCTCCGGGTTGTGATCTGAGGCTGAGGACCATGGAAAACCTTGTCATTCCCTCCACTGCCTCCAGCCCCCTGGTTGACTTCGATGCCGCACAGGGGCTGCTCTGTCTCAGTGGCGAGTCCTACCCCGAGAACTCGTTGGCCTTTTTCAGGCCTGTCCTGGCCTGGGTCAGGGACTTTCTGGCCTCTTCCCCGGGGCGGGTGACCCTGGAACTCCGGCTTTCCTACCTCAACACCAGCAGCATCAAGGCCTTGATGGATCTGCTGGACGAGCTGGAGGAGGCCCACCGCACGGGTCGGGTCGTGACGGTCAACTGGCACTATGACCAGGGCAATGACCGGGCTCTCCAGCTGGCGGAGGAGTTCCGGGAGGACCTCACCCTGCCCTTCTTCACCGTTCCCCTCGGAGTCTGAGGTGGTCGCCTGGGGGCTCAGGGGCCGGGTCGAGGCACTCCAGGGGGAGTGGGCGGGCACCCCCCAGGGGGAGCTTCTGGCCGAACTGCTCCACGAGCTGGACCGGGCCGACGCCCGCCTGGGCAAGCTCAGCCGGATCAGCGACCGCTACCAGGCACAGCTCCGGCTCAGCAACGCGGAGCTGGGGCAGGCGCTGGCGGAGGTGAGGACCCTCCAGGGATTCATCCCCATCTGTGCCAAGTGCAAGCGGATCCGGGATGACCAGGGCTTCTGGGAGCAGGTGGAGAGCTACCTGGTCCGACATTCCGGGGCCACCTTCAGCCATGGGGTCTGTCCGGAGTGCGCCCGGGAACTCTTCCCCGGTACACAGACCGAGCTCCACGGGGGGGTGGAAGGAACTCCCTGCGGGGGGCGGCACGGGACCGCTCCTCAGGTCGAGGGGCTGGAGTCCTACCTCCGGGAGCTGGAGGAGCGGGGTCCTGAGTCAGGTCTCTCCGAACTCCGGGATTCGGTGCGGAGCCATCTGGCTCTCCAGCGGCGCTTCGACAAGGTGGTGCGCATCAGTGATGCCTTCCAGGCCGAGCTCAAGCGCCTGAATGCCGTCCTGGCCGAGGCCAGCCGGACGGATTCCCTGACGGGGCTCCTGAACCGACGGGGCCTCGGGGCGGTACTCAAGTCCGAGATGGCGCGCAGCCTGCGCTCAGGGCTGCCCTTCTCGGTCCTGATGCTGGACCTCGACCACTTCAAGGCCATCAATGACACCTACGGCCACGAGCTGGGGGACCGGGTCCTGGAGCACTTGGCCGACCGGCTGGGAAGGGAGCTGCGGGACTATGACTCGGTGGGCCGCTGGGGCGGGGAGGAATTCCTGGTGCTCCTTCCCGGGGCCTCTGCGGAGGAGGCCTGGAGAGTGGCGGAGAAGATCCGCACGGGCCTGGCCTCGGGCCCCCTCAGCCTGGACGGGTTTGAGCTCCGGCTGTCCCTCTGCGCGGGGGTAGCCCAGTGGGTGTCCGGGGAGTCCCTGGCCAGTCTGCTCCAGCGGGCGGATGACGCCTGTTATGAGAGCAAGCGTCTGGGACGCAACCGCTCCCATATGGCCCCCTGATGCCCGCCGGAGGGCTCTCCTATTCCATGTTGGCTCTGTTGGTCCTGGCCTCCCTGGTGGCGGGCTTCGTCGATGCGGCGGTGGGGGGTGGGGGACTGATCACCATTCCGGCCCTGATGCTGGGGCTGCCTGGGGTGCCGGTCACCACGGTCCTGGGCACCAACAAAGCGGTGGCCTGCACGGGGACCACCGTGGCGGCGGGGGCTTTCCTGCGCTCCCGGGTGCTGTCGCCCCGGGAGGTGCTGTTACCGGTCCTGTCGGCTATATTGGGGGCCGGGCTTGGGGTGGCCCTGGCCTATGTGGTGCAGGGGCGCCTGGCCCGGGGCTTTGAGCCGGTCCTCTTCATCCTTCTGGCGGCCATGCTCGCCTTCACCCTCCTGAAGCCCGGGCTGGGGAGGGTCCACGCACCGCGCTTCGGCATGGCGCACCAGAGGGGGCTGGCCTGCCTCATCGCGCTCCTGATCGGCTTCTACGATGGTTTCTTCGGGCCGGGGACGGGCTCCCTCCTCATCTTCCTCTTCGTGGCGGTGCTGGGCTTCGACTTCCTGCGGGCCTCGGCGCTGGCCAAGAGCGTGAACTGGGCCTCAAACTTGGCTTCTCTGGTGCTCTTCGTGGCCCGGGGGAGCTGGTTGCCGCTTCTGGCGCTCAGCATGGCCGTGGCCAATGGGATTGGGGGTTATCTGGGGGCGCGCACCGCCCTGCTCCGGGGGACCCGCTGGGTGCGAATTCTCTTCCTGGGGGTGGTGGGGGCCATGCTCCTCCGCCTGGGGTGGCGGCTGCTGGCTTGAGCCGGGGAAGGCTCTTTTGTCCGCCGATGCACGCCGGAAACGCGGTTGAAAGAATCCGTTTTGCGGCTCAGGGTGTCTAGGGCCGTGGGGCGTTCCACGTGGAACCTGCCGGCCTTGGTGATGAAGGCGGCTCAGGGTGGATACACTGGGAATCATGGCCCCGGATCACTTCGACCTCCCCACGACGTACGTAGATTCCCCGGAGACGCTCGCCCGGGCGCTGCCACAGTGGTTCCAGGCCAATCTGCTGGCGGTGGACATCGAGTGCAGCCTGACGGGGGTCCACCATTGCGTCCTTGCACTTTTGCAGATCGCCGATCATGAACAGGCCTGGCTGGTGGATCCGGTGGCTCTGGGGTCGCTGATGAAGCCCTGTCTGGAGGCCCTGGCCGAGATCCCATGGATCGTCCACGACTTCTCCGGGGATGGCATTGTCTTCAAGCGCCTCTACGATGTGGTCCCGGCCTCGGTGCTGGACACCATGATGCTGGGGCGGGCCCTGGGCTACCCTCAGCCGGGTCTCAAGACCATGGCCAAGCTCAAGCTGGATGTGGATATCCCCAAGGAAGAGCAGGACTCCAACTGGATGATCCGCCCCCTCAGGTCCAGCCAGCTGGACTATGCGGCCCGGGATGCGGCCCTGCTGCTGCCTCTGCTTCGGGTTCTGGCGGAGGAGGCGGAGGGCCGCCGGGATGAGCCCGACACGGCCGAGCGTCTGGCCGCCCTCCCCCGGGAGATGGCCGATCTGGTCAAGCGGGTCCGGGCCTACCGACCGCCCACGAGCAACCCGACCCTGGACAAGGTGCGCCGCCTGGGGCTGGGGCCCCTGGCCGAGGAACGGGCCCGTCGTCTGACGGAACTCCGGTCCTCCTGGGGCAACGAGGGGGATGTGGCGGCGGTTATGGAGCTGGGCAACCGGTGGATCCTGGCCCGTCTTCAGCATCCGCCCCGGAGCCGCGAGGCCCTGGAGCGCAGCATCCCCAACCCCCGTTTCCGGGCCAAACGGCTGGATGCGCTCTGGGGGATCTTCGATCCGGGCGCTACCATGCAGGAATGAACCCCGGCCTGTCCTGAGCCGAACAGTCAACTGTCCTCCTTCGGAGCTGCCATGACGCAGGATTCCATACTCCTGACCTTCCCCCGGGGTCTGGCGGGCTTTCCCGCCCTCCGCAGCTTCCAGCTCTTCGAGCCCAAGGGGGGCTACCCCCTGAAGTTCCTCCAGTGCGTGGAGGAACCAGAGATCTCCTTTGTGTGCATGGATGTGGCCGCCATCAAGATCGACTATGAGGTGCCCCTGGGGGACGACGATGCCGCCTTCCTGGGCCTGGAGCGCCAGGAGGACGCCCTGGTCCTGGCCCTCGTGGTGGTGCCTGAGGATCCCCGGGGGATCACGGCCAACCTGGCGGGTCCCCTGGTGATCAACAGCTGCACCCGGCAGGGGCTGCAGGTCATGCTCGATTCCAAGCGCTACCCCCTTCAATATCCGGTCTTCGCCCCCAAGGAGGAGGTGATCATCGAGTTCCCCAAGGGTCTGATCGGGTTCCCCGCGCTGAAATCCTTCCGGCTCTACGAGCCGGTGGGCGGCTATCCCCTGAAGTTCCTCCAGTCCGTGGAGGAGGAGGAGATCTCCTTCACTTGCATCGATGCCGGGGCCATCAAGGCGGACTACGACTTCGCCCTCGAGGAGGAGGATGCCGCCTTTCTCGCCCTGGAGAAGCCGGAGGATGCCCTGGTGCTGGCCATGGTGGTCATCCCCGAGGATCCGCGCAAGATGACGGCCAACCTGGCGGGTCCTCTGGTGATCAATATCCACTCCCGGAACGGGCGTCAGCTGATCCTCAATCCGGATCAGTTCCCCCTCAAGTTCCCCTTCATCCTCGAGCGATAGGTCCGGCATGCTGGTGATCACGCGCAAGCTCGACCAGTCGATCATGATCGACGGGCGCATCGAAGTCATCGTCACCGACATCACCCGGGATGGGGTGCGGCTGGGGATCGTCGCCCCCAAGGAGGTGGAGGTCCACCGGCGGGAGGTCTTCGATGCCATTGCAGAGGCCAACCGCGAGGCCTCGGCCCAGAAACAGGACGGTCTGCAGGATGCCGCCGCCCTGATCCGATCCCGGATGCCTAAAGTCCGGATCACCCGGGGCCGATGAGTCTTCCTGGAGGGCGCCATGGACGTATCCAAGATCACCAGCGCCGTGACTGGAGCTGCAAGCATTCCCTACAGTGCCACGGTAGGCACCCTTCGGAAGGCTCTGGACTCCTCGGCCAGCCAGAGTCTGCAGCTCATCGATTCGGTGGCGCAGCAGGCGGGGCTTGGCACCAACGTGGATATCAGAGCCTGAGGTAGGCGCGGACCAGGGCTTCGAAGCGGGCTGCGGCTGTGCGGCCCGCCTCCAGCACCTCGGCGTGGGAGAGGGGGCTGCTCAGGATCCCGGCGGCCATGTTGCACAGGCAGCTGATGGCCGCGACACGCATTCCTTCATGCCGGGCCACCAGCACCTCGGGGACGGTGCTCATGCCCACGGCGTCGGCGCCCAGGGTGCGGAAGGCGCGGATCTCTGCGGGTGTCTCGTAGCTCGGACCGGTGACCGCCAGGTAGACACCCTCGCGGAGGCTCTGGTCTGTCGCGGCGGCGGCCTGGTGGAGTCGGGCAACGAGGGTGGGATCGTAGGCCCCTGTCATGTCCGGGAAGCGGGGACCGGGGGGGACATTGGGCCCGCAGAGGGGATTGAGGCCCATGAGGTTGATGTGGTCGTTCAGGACCATGAGCTCGCCCACGGCGAAGGCGGGGTTGACGGCGCCGGCGGCATTGGTGAGGAGGACCCCGGGGACGCCCAGGCGGCCATAGAGGCGCATCGGGGCCGTGACCAGATCGATGGGGTGGCCCTCATAGCAGTGGAAGCGCCCCGCCTGGAGCACGACCCGGCGTCCCTCCAGTTCACAGAAGACCATGCGTCCGGCGTGGCCCTCCACGGTCTGGCGGGGGAAGCCGGGCAGCTCGGTGAAGGCGATGGAGACGCCCCTCCGGGCCTCTTCGCACTCCGCCAGGGGGCCCAGGCCGGAGCCCAGTACCACTGCGAGCTCCGGGATGAAGGGGATCCTCTCCCGCAGGGCGGTGAGGGCTCCGGGCTCCATGTCAGCTGGCCCGCTTGGTGAAGGTGACGGTGACGGTGCGGTTGTCCAGCTTGTCCGTGAGGCTTCCGGTCAGCAGGCGGAGGTAGACCGGAATGTAGGTGGGGGTGTCGGCATTCCCGTCCAGCATGAGGGAGTCGGTGATCGTACCCCCGGAGCCGGTCACGGTGCCGGTGAGCAGCTGAGCGCTGGCATCCTGGATCTTGAGCTGGAGGCTGGCCCCATCGGGCAGGGCTGGGCTGATGGCCACGGAGAGCTCGTAGAGGGCGTCCATGCTCATGAGGAAGCGGGCGTGCTTGATCTCGTCCTTGGAGAAGTTGGGGAAGGTGCCATCGGCATCGGCGACGGCGGACTCCTGGCCCATGGTGAGGGTGTAGTCCCCCGAGGGATCGGTTCCCCAGTCGAGGAGGAAGGAGGCCTCGGAGCCTGAGGAGGGCCGGGGCCAAGTGAGACCGTAGTCCGAGACCAGATTGGTCAGCACGGTGTCGGTGAAGATGCTCTCCAGGTCCACCGAGTCACTGCTGGACTTGGATTCCTGGAGGCGGGTCAGCTGCTTGTATATGCTGGCCGTGTCCGCTGCGTGGCTATCGGAGTCCGTGGGGATCCTCAGGTTGAAGAAGCGGTAGAGGCTCTCTTCGTCCAGGTTGCTCCAGGTGGATACGCTGTCGGTGGTGATCTTGTTGGCCTTGAGGAAGATCGCCCAGCTCAGGGCCGCCAGGGAGGGTGAGGAGAAGGCGTCCTTGTCCATGCTGCTGATGTCCCGGATGTCGTGGTACTCCACCAGGCTCCCGTCATCCGTGGTGTCCGCCAGGTAGGGGGACTGGAGGAGGGTGGCGGCCATGCCGTAGGGGAAGCCGTTCAGCATGGCGTGGACGGGATTCAGGCCCACGCTCCTGGCTACGCCCGTGCTGTCCAGAGGGAGCTGCTTGGCCTGGAAGGGGAAGGGCGTCACCGTCGTGTGGGAGTAGAGGGCGTTCCGGGCGCAGAGCATGTAGATGATCGAGGCATCCCAGGCGTCGTCGTTCTGGTTGGCCCGGATGGATCCATAGAGCTGGTTCGTGTCGGAGCAGTCCACGAAGGTGCCCCGGTCATCATCACTCAAGGTGGGCCGGTAGAAGAGGTCGAGGCTTCCGCCGGGGGTGGGATCGCCGTAGATATCGTAGAAGGCGTAGATCGAGTCCATGATCGCCGGGAGCCTGCTGCCGGTGGGGCTGCTCTCCAGGGAGGCCTCGGTGGCCAGATCGGCGGAGGCGGGGACCTTCCACCAGTAAGTGGAGCTGTCGATGGCGAAGTTGACCGTGCTGCCGCCGGAGACCGTGGTGGTCAGGAGGGGATCCGTGGTGCTTGAGGTTCCGGCCGGGGTCTTACGCAGGGCATAGAGGGGGCGGTCGGCGATGGCCGTACCGGCGTCGATGTCGGACAGGTCCACGCTGGTGTCGGCCACCAGGCGGATGGTGTTGGTGGAACTCGTGCCCGCCACGCTCTCCAACTGCACGAAGCAGGCCTCATCTTTGGGGGCCGTGACGGAGTAGACGCCATCGTCATCGGTGAAGGCCGTGCTGTAGATCTTGTAGACCACTTCGGTTCCGCTCTCGCCTGTCTGCTCATCGGCCTCGTAGAGCCGGACCCTCACGCCCCGGGCGACCTGGGCGCTGCCGTAGCTGGTGCTGAGGCCGGTGGGGATGCCGTCACTGTCCGTGGTCAGGGAACGGCGGGTGTAGGTCACCGTGCCCTTGATGGTGGCCGTGTCCTTCGAGCCTCCTCCGCAGGAGGTGAGGAGCGCGCCCGTGGCGATCGCCAGGGCCATCGCGGAGATCCCACGCCAGGAGCTTTTGAAGCACGCCATGTCTTACCTCGGGTTTCGAGCCAGATGCTCAGCCTAACACGCGTCAGGCCGGCGGACCGACCTGACGATCATGGGTGCGGGATGTCCGGACAAGGTTCGCCAGGTTCAGTTCGAAGAGGCGATGGTACGGTTCAGGGCCATCATCTCCGCGGAGATCTCCTCGTCTTCATTGAGCAGGGGCAGGGGATCCTCGTGGATGCCGTTCTCGCGGAGCTCGAAGTGGAGGTGGGGGCCGGTGGAGCGACCGGTGGAGCCTACGGCGGCGATCTTTTGGCCACGGTGGACGATGTCGCCCTCTTTGGCATAGTTGGCGCTGGTGTGGGCATAGAGGGTGGTGACGCCATTGCCGTGGTCGATCACGATGAAGTTGCCGTACTCGCTATGGTGGCCGGCGGTGATCACCTGGCCGTCCATGGCGGCATAGATGTCCGTTCCCCTGGGGGCATTGAGGTCCACGCCCTGGTGCCTGCCGCTGTAGCGGACCTTGACCATCCGCTTGCGGGCGGCTCTTCCCTTGCCTCGCATCTTGAGGACGGACTTGGTCCGCATCCGGGGGCCGAACTGGGAGCTGACGGTGCGGGTCTCCACGGGCCACAGCAGGTCCAGATGCTCGGGATCGGCGGGTTCAAAGGTGGAAGCCACGGTGGTGCCGGGGGTCTCGGGGAGGATGGGCCGCAGCTCGGAGGCGGGGATGCCGGTGCTCGGCGCATTGGGGCGGGGCTCCAGGGGAGGCGCCACGACCATGGCAGGGAGCATGCGTTCCAGGTGGACCAGGGCCCCAGGCTCGATCCTGGGGGTCGAGGGCAGGACCGGGATCGCTTCGCTGGTGGCGGAGAGGGCCGGGGCACGGTGGGTACTGGCCAGCCGGGTCGGGGCCTTGGGGGCGGCGATCCGGAGGGTGGTGCCCAGCGAGAGTTTGGCGAGGTTGACCCCGGGGTTCAGCGCGGCCAGGGTTTCGAGATCGAGGTGATGCTCGTGGGCGATGCGGCTGGCAGTCTCGCCGCGCTTGACCCGGTGGACGGCCTGGGCGACCGGGAGCTTCCGGGCATCGGCCTTGCGTGCTGCGGTCTGACGACCCGCGGCTTTCCGGGTGGAGGCCTTGTGGGCCTTCGGAGTCCGGTGGATCTTTCCGGCCTGGAGGGTTCCGGTCGTGCCCAGGAGGGCAAGGGCCAGAACGATCGGCGACAGATTCATGAAACCTCCCTCGGGTGAGGAACCTAGCGAGTCTCTACACGCTGTATGGCCTCCTGGGGGTTACCCCATGGTGGACTGAATGCTTTTCGGGTAAGGGTGCTAAATGCTACCCATTCTCAACTGAAAAATCAATGTAACACAAACGATTGTGTCCCGGGAAGGGGCTTGGTTCCCAAGTATTGATCGTGAAGTAGTTGTTACGGACGGGGGACGGACTCCAGGAGGAGGCGGATGACCTGGTCGCTGTTCACGCCGTCGGCTTCGCTCTCGTAGGTCAGGAGGAGGCGGTGCCGGAGGATGTCAGGGGCCAGGGAGACCACATCCTCAGGCAGCACCCGGTCCCGGCCCATCAGGAGGGCCAGGGCCTTGGAGGAGGACTGGAGGGCGAGGCTGGCACGGGGGGAGGCGCCCGCCCGCAGGAGTTCCCGCCCCTTCCAGGGCTTGCCGTGGCCCGGACGGGTGGCGGCGACGATACGGACGATGTAGTCCCGGATGGCATCGTCCAGTCGGACGGCGTCGGCACGGCGGCCGGCCTCCAGGATCTGGAGGTCGTCCATGACCGGCATCACGGTCTCTTCGGTGCCGTTGGCCCGCCTCAGGACCTCCACCTCCTCCTGGTGGCTGGGGTAGTCGATGCGGAGCTTGAAGAGGAAGCGGTCCATCTGGGCCTCGGGCAGGGGGAAGGTGCCCTCCTGCTCCAGGGGATTCTGGGTGGCCAGCACCAGGAAGGGGTTGGGAAGGCGGAAGCTTTCCTCCCCAAGGGTCACCTGGCGCTCCTCCATGGCCTCGAGGAGGGCTGACTGCACCTTGCTGGGGGCGCGGTTGATCTCGTCGGCCAGGAGGAGGTTGCAGAAGACCGGACCTTTCCGGGCCGAGAAGCTCATGTCCTTGGGATCGAAGACCAGGGTCCCCATGACATCCGAAGGCAGGAGGTCCGGGGTGAACTGGATGCGGCGGAAGGCCATGTGGCTGGAGGAGGCCAGGGTCTTGATGGTGCGGGTCTTGGCCAGGCCGGGCAGGCCCTCCAGAAGGACATGGCCGCGGCAGAGGAGGGCGACCAGGAGACGGTTCAGGAGGAGAGGCTGGCCGACGATGACCTTGCGGCACTCGCGGAGCAGGGGATCCAGGGGGGTGGGAGTGGGCTGGGTCATGGTCGGTCCGATCGATGGTCCATGATGACGCGCTTGGGATGCTTGAGGCGAGCCTTGACCGCTCGTCCGAGGTCGGCCACGGCAGCGGCATAGAAGTAGCTGCGGTTGTACTCCGTCAGGGCGAAGAAGTTGGAGAGGCCCACCCGGTACTCGGTGGGGTGGCCAGGGGTGGGGAGGTCGACGATCAGTGCGGGTGTGTCCGGGGCCAGGCGGCTCCTGGGTGTTCTCACTCCGCTCTCGCGGAGGACGGCCAGGCTGCGGTGGGGTTCACGGCGCCCGTCCGCCAGGGTGGCGGCTGCCCTGAGGGCTGTGGGGCCGGATATGGGGAGGTCGATGGGCTCTCCAGGGCGCCAGCCATGATCCTTCAGATACCTGGCGACACTGCCGATGGCATCCTCTGCGCTGCCTGCAAGGTCGATCCTTCCGTCGCCATCAAAGTCCACCGCCCATTTCCGGATGCTGCTGGGCATGAATTGGGGCATCCCCATGGCGCCTGTGTAGGAACCGTGCCATGGGCGGGGATCCTGGGCGGTGTCCCGGCACCAGAGGAGGTAGGCTTCCAGCTCGTCCTGGAAGAATGGTGCCCGGCTGGGGCGGCCGGGGATGTCCGGATAGTCGAAGGCCAGGGTCACCAGGGTGTCCAGCACAGGGAAGTTACCGGTGCGGCTGCCATAGAGGGTCTCCACGCCCAGAATCCCCACGATGGCCTCTGGGGGCACGCCATAGAGATTCTGGGCACGGCGGAGGGCTTTTTCATGGGTCTTCCAGAAGTGCAGTCCCGCCTTGAGGCGCTGGGGTTCGATGAAACGGGTCCGGTAAACCCGCCAGTTCCTCTGGAGGGGGGAGGCCGGGGGCAGGACCCATTGCCTGGCCCGCTCCTGGCGGGTGGTGTTACCGAGCAGGGTTCTCAGAGCGACGGGGTCAAAGCCATGATGCTCGGCCATGCCCTGGATGAAGGCCTGGAGCGCTGGGGGCTCCTGGGGGGGGGTGGCGGCGAGGAAAGGGGCCAGCAGGCAGGGAACGAGCAGGTGTCTTGAACAGAACATGGGTATGGACTTTCAGGAAAGGACGAGTCTACCTGCTCCAGGGCCGCGATGCTGAAGCGCCGCTTCTGGTCCGGGGGGAGGCAAGGTCAGCAGATCCCTGGCGATCCGATTCCTCTTGGGACTGCACGCGGGTATGATTCCTTTTGAGTCACTGAAAAATCTCATCGGCTTTGCCGCTCGAGTCGGCGGGTTCTCCGGATTCCCCGGGTGCTCCGCTCGTATTGGATGGACCGCCCCGCTAGGGGCCACTGCTTCCCAGGAGTGGATTCATGGGTTTCCGGACATTCAAGAGCTGGACCAAGGCGCTCATCCCGGCCCTCTGCCTGGTGGGTGCCCCGCTGGTGCGTGCGCAGCAGCCCTCCTCTCAGGCCTATGTGGCTGAAGGCGGCGAGGCCCTGACCTTCGCCATGGGGCTCTGGGGGGATGCCTTCGCCGCCCGTCGCCAGGGTTTCTCACTTGAGGTGAAGGTTGCTGGAGAGGACAAGGCCTTCCATGATCTGACGGAAGGGAAAGTCCAGATGGCCATGCTGGCCCGGGACCTGACCCCCCAGGAGCAGGAGGCCTTCAAAGCCCGGTGGGGCTACCGTCCAGAGCGGGTGGCCCTGGCCATGGATGCCCTCGTCTGGGTGGTCAACAAGGACAATCCCATCAAGAGGCTCAGCATGTCCCAGGTGGAGGCCATCTTCTGTGCCGAGCGCAGCCTGGGGTGGCCCCAGGAGATCAACACCTGGGGCGAGGCCGGGGTCCGGGAGCGGGAGTGGTCCGATATGCCCGTCAAGCGCTATGCCCGGACTGTCGATTCCAGCGTCATGGGCCTGATCAACCTCTTCATGCCCCCCAGCCCCCCCCGGCTCCCGGTGCCCTTCGTGGCCGATGCCATGGCCATGACCGAGGCCATCGCGGCCAATCCCGGAGGGATCTGCACCGCCAACCTCTCGGAGGTCTTCGCCTCTCTGCGGGCGGTGCCCATCGCGCCCAATGGCTCCGATGTGGCCGTGGAGCCCACGCCGGATTCGGTCTCCTCCGGTGCCTATCCCTTCGCCCGCTTCCTCTATGTCTACATCAACAAGAATCCCAAGGCCGGTGTGGAGCCGATGCTCCGGGACTTCCTGGCTTATGCGCTCTCCGACGAGGGACAGCAGTACGTCAAATCCGCCGGTCAGGCGCCCTTGAACAAGGACATCATGGGTCTCAACCTCCTCAAGGTGACCGGTCAGTTCTCCATGGACTCCAAGACGCTGCGCTGAGCCGGATCCTTCCTGGATGAAGAGAGGGGGGTCTGGGCCCCCCTCTCTTCATCAGCGGGGCTGGGGGGCCATGGCGTCGAGGTTGAAGGGAGTCCGCTGGTAGACGCAGTAGTTGAGCCAGTTGGCATAGAGCAGGTGGGCGTGGGAGCGCCACGTGAGGGGCGGGAGACGGCTTGGATCGTCGTTGGGGAAGTAGCCTCTGGGCACCTCAATGCGGCTGCCGTTGGCCACATCCCGGTCGTACTCGCTCTTCAGGGTCAGGCGGTCGTACTCGGGGTGGCCGGTGACGAAGACCAGGCGGCCCTCATCGGCCGAGGCCAGGAGGATCCCGGCCTCAGCCGACTCTGCGAGGATCTTGAGGCCCTCGACGCTGGCGACGTCCTCCCTTCGGACCTCCGTATGCCTGGAGTGGGGGGCCAGGAAGACCTCGTCGAAACCCCGCACCAAGGGGTCCTGCTCATCCAGGATCTGGTGGGCGAAGACGCCGAATACCTTCTTGTCGAGGGTGTGCTTGGGAATGCCGAAGTGCCAGTGGAGCCCAGCCTGGGCCGCCCAGCAGACATGCAGGGTGGAGAAGACATGGGTCTTGGCCCAGGCCATGACCTTCACCAGCTCGCTCCAGTAGTCGACCTGCTCGAAGTCGAGCTGCTCCACCGGGGCGCCGGTGATGACCAGACCGTCGAAGTAGCGGTCCCGGACCTGGTCAAAGGTCTGGTAGAAGGTCTCCAGGTGCTCCTGGGGGGTGTTCTTGTTCATGGACTGGTGGGTGTCCATGTGCAGAAGGGTGATCTCCACCTGGAGGGGCGTGTTGCTGAGGAGCCGGAGGAGCTGGGTCTCCGTCTGGATCTTGGTGGGCATCAGATTGAGGATGGCGATGCGCAAGGGCCGGATGTCCTGGTGTGCTGCCAGCTGCTCCGACATCACGAAGATGTTCTCCTCTTCGAGAATGCTTCGTGCGGGCAACTCATGGGGGATGTTGACGGGCATGGAGGACTCCTGATCCCAGTTTAGCAAGGGCGTTCAGGAGGGGAGGGACAGGGATCCCCGGCTTGGACTCGCCGAACCGTTGAATAAACCGGGTGTATGACCTGGATCTGGCATCGGATCGGTTCTTTTGGAGCCCACTGGGTATATTTTTTTTACGGGAATAATAGTATAACCATCAATGTACCAAGCAAATAAGAACATATTGAAATAAAAAAACAACATGCCTTTGCTTTTGATGTATGGGTTTGTCACCGTGGTGTTAGTCTTCTGTGATTGAATCCATGGTACACCGCCAATTTCCAAGGAGATTGCCCATGCTATATAGTAAATGCTACAAACAAATCCCCATTGTGTCTCTGGTCTTGCTGGGCCTTGTCATGTCGCCGGGTTGTTCGTCGGGTCATTCCACCCATTCGACGGTCCAGGTGGACGGGAACTCGAATCTGGCCAGCCTGGGCTTGTCCAACGGACAGTTGAGTCCTGCCTTCAGTGGTGCGGTGACCGCCTACCAGACCACCCTCTACTCCGGGGATGGCAGCTTGGTCCTCACGCCCAAGGCCGCAAGCGCCAAGGCAACGGTTGCCGTGAACGGCAATCCCTTGAGCAGTGCGGGCACCGCGACGGTCGCCCTGCAGGATGGGGCCAATCTGATTACTGTTGTGGTCACGGCCGAAGACGGCACGGCCACCAGCAGCACCCTGACGGTGACCCGGCTGCCCCTGACGACCAAGGCAACGGTGCTGGATTCCATCAACGGCTCTCCAGCGGTCGGCGCCAACCTGACGGTGACGGATGCCGATGGCACGGTGCTCCAGAGTGGGATCTCCGTTCCGGACTCCGGTACCCTGGACCTGGGTCTGGACACTACCCAGAAGTACACCCTCTACGCAGAGGCCAGCGGTTCGGCCCAGGCAGCGCTGACAGCCTTTGACCCTGCCGTTACCTCCACAGCAGATTTCTACTGCCACAGCCTGGGCATGGTCTCCTTCCCTGCCTCGGCTCCGGTGATCACTTCCCTGGCCTACTCAGCCGATGGCAGCACCTGGACCGCCGTGGCCGATGGTGCCATCAGCGACACCATGGCCAACATCAAGTTCATCAAGGTCACCGCGGTGGGGCGCTCGGGTATCAGCCCCACTGCATGGTCCGGTTTCGGCATCGGAATCAATGTCGATCGTTTGCCTTGGTCTTACGACTACACTGCCGCGGACGAGGAGGCGGAGAACTCAACCGCTATCACCTTCGGGGACGAGGCGGCCTACCGGACCACGGACATCTTCGCGGTCAATTTCGCTGGGGCCAACAGCGCCAGCCACTATGTGGATGTGGTGGTCTATGACGTGGCCAACAACCGCACGGAGCAGAGGTTGCCCGTGACCCTGACGGATGTGGCCTCGGTGACTTCCGACGCTGACCTCTCCACGGCCACGGCTACCTTGAGCGCACTGGGGCTCAATACCTATGGCGTCTCCCGGAATATATTCTCTCTGCCCTCCAGCGATGGGAGCAGTTCCACCTGCCTGGGGGCCCTGCAGCTGAGTGTGACCAATGCCGGGGTTGCCCAGTACATCAGGGGCTACGAGCTATACCGGGCTGTGGATGCCGGTGCCTACACCAAGGTCAAGACCGTGACCCTGCCTTCCTTGACCCTCGCCAGCGGGCTGACCGTCTATGACTCCGATCCGACCTTGACGCTGGGGAAGCTCTACTTCTACGAAGTTAGGGCCTTCAGTGGCAACACGACGGCCAACGGGGGTTACTCTCCCATGTCGACTCCGCTCTATGCCAAGTTCCTGGCCCCCTTCAAGGCCAATCTGGCGGCTCCAGCCCATGACTCGGTGGTCACCACTCTGGCGCCCACCTTCCAGCTTGCGATCTCAGATCCCAGCCTCTGGGATGCCAGCACTTCCGACTACTTCTACTTTGACCTGCTCGTTCGGGACAAGGTGGGGAATGCCGTCTACTCACAGCGCTACCGCTACAACTTCGTGAGCGGTGTCTTTCAGATCTACAGCCTCTCCAGCGGGAGCTGGTCCACGACGACCGCCTGCACCATCAGCGGGGACCATTCACTTCTGAGTCTTACGCTTCCTTCTGGGTACCTGGATCCAGGGACGACCTATGAGTGGAGCTTCTTCGGCAGCGGCGATGGGTACTACTTCACCGCCAACGCCTGCTACTTCCTGAAGTATTTCGGAGGTTCCACGCCGGGCGCTTCGACCGCGGCCTTCGGCCGCTCCTATGGCAGCACCTACGAGCAGGGCTACGGTGCGGTCAACGGCTACTTCACCTTCACCACAGACCCCAATGCCCAGTAGGAGAGTCCGCATGACGACGCACGCATTTTCCATCCTGACCCGCGTGGTGGTGGCTGGTGGGCTGGCGCTTGGTCTGGCCTGCAGCTCGGGTCACACGGGCACAACAACCAGCACCACCTCCAAGGCCCTCACGAGCTCCACCACGCCTGCGGCAGCCTACACCTTCTTCGATCCCCAGTCCGAGACCGAGCTCAAGGCCGGTTCGGTCTATGGCAGTGTCATCGCCAAGGTCGACAGCGGCATGGATACCCGGCTCTTTGCCAAGCTGGGATTCCAGGTCGCCGGTCGCATGACCCTCAATGGGGCGACATACTACCGCCTGACGAAGGGCTCCGATGTCCTGAGCGCCCTCCAAGCGCTCAAGGTGGCCCGGGGTGTGCTTTTCGCTGAGCCTGAGCTTGCCATCCAGGCCGATGCCGGGATCACCTACGACAATCCCGATCCCAAGGTCCTGAGTGAGGAATACTCTGTGGCCATCACCCAGGCCAAGGAGGCCTGGACCACCTACGGCTTTGGCTCATACCGCCCTGTGGTGGTGGATGTGGATACAGGGGTCGACTTCGGCCATGAGGATCTCACCGCCCAGGTCACCCATGCCTTCTCCTGGTACGACCTGGACAACGGCGGGGCCCTGATCGACGGGAGCAGTGACTACACCGTTCAGCCCATCGACTATGTGGGCACCGCATACACCAGCACCGATGGCAACGAGCATGGCACCCACACCGCCGGCACCATCGCCGCCACCGGCAACAATGGGGTCGGGGTGGCCGGGGTCTGCTGGAATGTGGACCTGATGAGCTACAAGGGGCTCTCTGATGCGGGCAGCGGGGGAGCCTGGGCCATCTACGGTTCGCTTTACCACTTGGTGAACTGGAAAAAGGCTAACTATGCCCACACCATCCCCGTGAACATGTCCCTGGGCGGCACCTACGCCAGCCAGTTCGCCGTGGACATGGTTGAATATGCCCTGGAGAACAATGTGGTGGTCATCGCTTCCATGGGGAACGACGGCCAGAACATCACCAAATACCCGGCGGCCTATTCCGGCGTCATTGCCGTGGGGGCCACCACCGGTGAGGACAAGAAGGTCCACTTCTCGGACTCGGGCCGCCACATCTCGGTTTGCGCCCCTGGCTACGACATCATCTCGACCTACGCCTTCGATGATGCGGGCTATGTCAGTGAATCCGGCACCTCTATGTCTGCGCCCTTCGTCACGGGACTGGTGGGCTATATGTTGACCTTCGCACCGGATCTCCGCCCCGACCAGATCAAGACCTACCTGGAGGCCAATGCCGACTACATCGAAGGGGCCACGGGCTTCACCGAGGACACGGGCTGGGGGCGGGTCAATGTCCTCAAGACCATTGGCAGCGTGGTCTCGGATGTGAACGCCAAGAAGACCCCCGCGACCAGCTATGTGGATGGGCGCGTGGAGATCAAGGCTACGAACACGGTGGACGGGTCGGTCTATGCCCAGTCCGGTCTGACCGTGAGCCTCTACCAGTGCGATGCCACCGGTAAGACCATCAGCAATTACGTCGCCAGCAGCCTGACCCTGGCGGGCAGCGTCACGAGTGATGCCAGCGCCACCACCGGATCAGCCTATTTCAACCTACTGCGCCCGGGGTACTACCTGGCCCGCAGTGTCATCGCGGGAACCGTGGCCTCCACGCCGGTCTTCGAGGTCAAGCAGGGGAGCACGGTGGCGGCCCAGACGATCAGCTTCGCGCTGCCGATCTACAACATTGAGACCCTGCCGGATGAAGGCAGTACTGGCGATGAGGACTCCGTGATCCTGCTCTACTCCAGCACAGGCACCTTGCTGGCAACCTACGATGTCGACCTGCTGGACACTGCGACGTATGTGCTTCCCTCCGGCACCTACATCCTGGGCATCCATCCTTTCCAGAACGCTGCCAGCTACCAGGGCGAATATGCCCTCTGGGTTGGGCCAGCGCTCTACGGCGATGGTGCCGCTTCGGCCCCAGGAACCCTGGCGAGCCCCAGCGGGTTTGCAGGGAGCCAGAGCACGACGCTGGCTTCGCCGCAGGCGATGCAACTCAACCAGCTATATAACTGCAACATGGTGGCCGGCCAAGTGGACTACTACACCGTCACCATTCCCTGATCCCAGGAGTTGAAGGCAAAGGAAAACCCCGGCTCTGGCCGGGGTTTTCCTTTGGACGGGGCAGAAGGCTACCTGCCGCTCTTCTTCCAGTCGGCCATGAAGCCCTCGATGCCCTTGTCGGTGAGGGGGTGCTTGACCATCTGTTCCATCACTTTGGTGGGGATGGTGGCCACGTGGGCGCCGGCCAGGGCGCTTTCAGTGACATGGCGGGGCTGGCGGATGCTGGCGGCCAACACCTGGGTTTCCAGGCCATAGTTCTCGAAGATGGCGGCCAGCTCGCGGATCAGCTCAAGGCCGTCGAGACCGATGTCATCGAGGCGACCGACGAAGGGGCTGACATAGGTGGCGCCGGCCTTGGCGGCCATGAGGCCCTGGGTGGCGGAGAAGCAGAGGGTGACGTTGGTCTTGATGCCTTCGGCGCTGAAGGCCTTGGTGGCCTTGAGGCCCTCGGGGGTGAGGGGTACTTTGACGACCACGTTCTTGTGGATCTTGGCGAGCTCGCGGCCCTCCTTGATCATCCCCTCGGCCTCGAGGCTGATGACCTCGGCGCTGATGGGTCCGTCCACGATGCTGCAGATCTCCTTGATGATCTCCTCGAAGGGCCTGCCGGACTCCTTGGCGATCAGGGAAGGGTTGGTGGTCACGCCGTCGAGGATGCCCCAGGCGTTGATGCGGCGGATCTCATCGATGTTGGCGGTATCCAGGAAGAACTTCATGTCGGCCTCCAGAGGGCAGGGTGGAGCGTCCGGGCGTCGTGTCCGGGCGCTCCGCTCGCCTGCCAAGCTCGCCATTCTCCCAGAAATCAAGGGGAACTCCAAGTTGGGGCGGAGCAGTTAATGAAATAAAAATAAATAGGCCCGGCTGTCGACCGGATCTGAGGGTCCAAGGGACTGACGGGAAGGGGCGGGTGGGGGATAATCGTGGAAACCGGAGGCTCCATGTCCCACCCCTCTCTTCCCGTCCTGGATCGCGGCTTCGTGCAGCTGGTGGACCATATGGGTTCGGACCTCACCATCGTGAATGCTGCGCGGGTCTCCTTCGGCAAGCGCAAGGAGGATTTTGACGAGGGGGATGCCAAGCTGGTGCGCTATCTGGCCGCTCACGAGCACACCTCCCCCTTCCGCCACACAGCCCTCACCTTCCATGTGAAGGCGCCCATCTTCGTCTTCCGCCAGTGGATGAAGCACCGCATCGGGTCGGAGTTCAACGAGATCAGCGGGCGCTATGTGGAGTTCGCCGAGAACGAGTTCCACGTGCCTGCGACCTTCCGCCAGCAGGCCAAGGTCAACAAACAGGGCAGCGAGGGCGAGATCGAGGCGGGGAGCCGGGAGCAGGCGGCAGCCCTCTACCTGGACACCTGCCGAGCCAGCGTGGCGAACTACAAGGAGCTGATCGGGTTGGGCGTCTGCAGGGAACAGGCCCGCTGTATCCTGCCCCTGGGGCTCTACTCCGAGGTCTACTGGACCGCCAGCCTCCAGGCGGTGGCCCACTTCATCCGTCTGCGGACGGATGGCCATGCCCAGTGGGAGATCCAGCAGTATGCCCATGCGGTTCGGGAGGCGGCATTGGCGGTGTTCCCCGAGGGGCTCAAGGCGCTCTTGGAGGGCCCTTCGGCCTGATCCGCGCTATCCTTGGGGCATGCGCAGTCCCAAGGCTCTTCCCCTGTTGCTCACCCTGTTTTCGGTCATTCCCGCCGTGGCGGCGGACGGCGGAGTCGTCCTTGCGAAGGGGCACCGCTTCCAGGCGGAGGTGGCCCACACGGACATGGACCGGGCCCGGGGGCTGATGTACCGGCCCTCCCTGGCAAAGGACCACTGCATGTTCTTCCTCTACGAGGAGGATGGCTACCACGCCATCTGGATGAAGAACTGCCTGATCAGCCTGGATGTGGCCTGGGTGAAGGCGGACGGCACCATCCTGGAACTGGCGGAGAATGTCCCCCCCTGTTCACCCATGGTGGGGGACGACTGCCCCACCTATGGGGGCAGGGTGCCCACCCGCAACTTTGTTGAATTCCCGGTGGGGACCTTCAAGAGCATCGGCCTGAAGAAGGGCGACCGACTGGGCTGGGAGCTGAGCCTGGACAGTGGTCAGACCCTGGTGGGGGGCGCCGTCGAGGCCCCTGAGAAGCCCCATCACAAGCGGCGATAGCTGACGGATTTCCCGCAGGTCCATCCCCGAAGGCCGAGCCGATGGTTCTCAGTGGGAGGCCTGTCGGAACCCCATGCCATGCTGGTGCCAAGCCCTCTCGTCGGTCTTGCAGGGGCTCAACCGGAATGGGTCTGCAGGATCAGCATGGCATCGCCGTAGCTGAAAAAGCGGTAGCGCTCCCGGATGGCTTCGGCGTAGGCCTCGCGGGCGAAGTCCAGGCCGATGAGGGTGGAGACCAGCACGAAGAGGGTGCTCTCGGGCAGATGGAAGTTGGTCAGGAGCATCTCTGCTGTGCGGAGGCGATAGCCGGGCTTAATGAAGAGGCGGGTCTGGCCGCTGCTCTTCAAGTGCTCCCCGTCCCAGGCCGACTCCAGGGTCCGGAGGCTGGTGGTGCCCACCGCCAGAATGGGGGGGCTGCCCGCACGCAGGGCGCTCTCCAAGATGCCTGCGGTCTCCCCGGGGATTTCGTACCGCTCCTGGTGCATGACGTGGTCCTCGAGATGCTCGGCGCTCATGGGGCGGAAGGTGCCGAGACCCACATGGAGCCGTACCGGAGCCCAGGGGCAGCCTCGCTCCCGCAGACGGGCGATGAGCCCGGGCGTGAAGTGGAGTCCGGCGGTGGGGGCGGCTACGGCCTCCCCCTCCTCCGCCCGGAAGACTGTCTGGTAGCGCCCCTCGTCCACCTCGTCGGCGGCATGGGTGATGTAGGGGGGTAGGGGCAGGCGGCCAATGCGGTCCACCTCGTCCCAGTCCAGGGGCTGGCCATGCCGGAGCACCAGGACCCGGCGGAGGCCCTCCTCCAGGCTCTCCTCGATCTGGAGCTCCGCCAGGGGGCTCCCCGTGGCTGGGTCCACCACCTGGGCGATCTTGCCGGGCTTCAGGCGGGAGCCCGGACGCACCATGGCCTCGAAGCCACCCTCCGGCATGGCTCTGAGGAGGAGGGCCTCGCCCTCGCCTCCCCCTGAGCGGCGGAGGCAGAGCCTGGCATGGCGGACCTTCACATCGTTGGGCACACAGAGTGTTCCACGTGGAACGAGATCGGGCAGCTCACGGACGGTGGTATGCCGGAGGCTGTGGTCCCGGGGGTCCACCACCAGCAGGCGGGCGTCCTCCCGACCTTCGGTGGGGCGCTGGGCGATGAGCTCCTCGGGAAGCTCGAAGAAGAAATCGCTTCTCTTCATGTCAGGCCTGGAACTGCAGGCTGCGGAGGCGGCTGTACTCGCCACCCAGGTTCACCAGCTCGCTGTGGGTGCCCATCTCCGCAATGCGGCCATGCTTGAGGACGCAGATGCGGGTGGCCTTCTGGACCGTGGAGAGGCGGTGGGCGATGACCAGGGTGGTGCGATCCTGCATGAGGATCTCCAGGGCCTCCTGGACGGCCCGCTCGCTTTCCGTGTCCAGTGCGGAGGTGGCTTCGTCCAGGATCAGGATGGGGGGATCCTGGAGCAGGGCCCGGGCGATGGCGATGCGCTGCCGCTGGCCACCGGAGAGGCTGGACCCGGTTTCGGCCAGCAGGGTGTCATAGCCTTTGGGCAGGCCCATGATGAAGTCGTGGGCATGGGCCTTGCGCGCTGCTGCTTCGACTGCTTCACGGCTGGCCTGGAAGCCATAGGCGATGTTGTCGTGGATGGAGTCCATGAAGAGCAGGGTCTCCTGGGTCACGATGCCGATGTGGCGCCGCAGCTCCCGCACATCGAAGTCCAGGATGTCGGTGCCGTCCAGGGTGAGGCGCCCCTCGGTGGGATCGAAGAAACGGGGGTACCAGGTTGACCAAGGTGGTCTTGCCGCCACCGCTGCCCCCCACCAGGGCGACGGTCTCCCCGGTCCGAACCTCCAGGTCGATGCCTTTCAGAACCTCGTTGCGGCCATTGCGGCCCTCATAGCTGAAGCGGACACCTTCGAAGCGGAGGATGCCCGGGCGGGCGGGCACGGGTAAGGGGTTTCCGGCGGTGACCATCTCGGGCTGGCGGTCGAGGATCGAGTAGACCCGGTCCAGGGAGGCCCGGGCGGCCTGGATCTCGTTGTTCAATTTGGTGAGGCGCCGGACGGGGTCGTAGAAGGCGTAGACGCTCATGAGGTAGGCCGCGAAGCTGGTGCCGGACATCTGCCCCGATTCGATGATGCGCCCGACGTAGAGGATGAGTGCCGCCAGCATGAGACCGCCCACGATCTCCATGAGGGGACTGGAGAGGGCGGAGATGCGGGCACTGCGCATGCCGATGCGGTAGAGCTGGAGGTTCTGCTGGCGGAATCGCTCGACTTCGTAGGACTCCCGGGCGAAGCCCATGACGACCCGGACGTTGCTGAAGACCTCCTTGACCCGCTGGAGGAGCTCGCCAGAGGCCTCCTGGTTGCGGTGGTTGACCTTCCGGATGGCCTTGCTGAGGCGGCGGACGGGAAGGACCACCAGGGGGGCGGCGATGAAGATGACGATGGAGAGCCGCCAGTTCATGTAAAGCACGAGGATCAGCAGGCCAAGGGCCTTGGTGCTCTCGGTGACCAGCTGGGCGAACTGGTTGGAGGCGATGCCCTGGACGGAGGCCACATCGTTGATGCAGCGCTGGATCAGCTCTCCCACCGGGTGTTTCTGGAAGAAGACCGGCTCCTGGTCCAGCATCCGGGCGAAGATGCGTTCACGGAGTGCCTGGGTGGCCTTGATGCCGCAGCGGACCATGAGCAGGGTGCCCGAGTAGGTCAGGATGCCCTGGACGGTGAAGAGGATAACGATCAGGAAGGGGATGAAGTAGAGGTCCTTCCTGAACATGGACCCCGCTGGGAAGTGATTCTGCAGCCAGAGCTTGCCGTGGGCGATCTTGAGGAAGGCTCCGGTGTCCGGGGTATGGCTGCTCACACCGAGGGCCTCCAGCACAAACTTGAAGCTCGCGGTCAAGGACCCCTGGAGTCCACCGGCCACCATGAGGAGCACGGAGGCCAGGAGGATCCAGGGCACGAAACGGAGCATGTGCTCCTTGAAGAAGCGTTGGAGCGATTCCATGGGCGGATTTCCCTGTAATGCTCCAGATTACTCCACTACCACGGAAATCCGGCTCTCCCCATCCTCCACGGTGAGAAGGGGGCTGCCTTTGGGGAGCTCCCGGGCCTCGCTCAGGATCCGGTCCAGATCCCAGCCCCGGTTCTTCAGCTGCTGGAGCTGGGCGTTGGAGAGGTAGTTGCCCAGGGCCCTGGCCAGGGAGAGCGAGAGGCGGATGGTGACATCCTCCTGGCTGTCCTTCTCGTGGATGCGCATCACCAGGAAGCGTCCCTGGGTGGGGCCCGAAGTGGGGGCCGGCCTGGCCCCCAGGGCGATGAGCTGCAGGGTGGCTGCGTCGGCATAGTCCGGCAGCCTGAGCCCTGCCTGAAGGGCCGGGATGGCCCGCCTGTCTCCGGTCTTGGCGAGCTGGAGCGCAGCGGCCACCTGGATCTCGGTGCGCGGGTCCTGGAGGGAGCGGAGCAGCCCCTGAGTTGCCTC
Source organism: uncultured Holophaga sp. (assembly GCF_963677305.1). Classification (GTDB taxonomy): domain Bacteria; phylum Acidobacteriota; class Holophagae; order Holophagales; family Holophagaceae; genus Holophaga. The sequence goes on along the minus strand of NZ_OY781925.1, from coordinate 333,061 downwards.
GGGGCTCTGCCCCTGGCGGATTCCCCAGCAGCGGATGCGGTTGAGGGTGGCCTCCCGGGCCAGGGTGGGGTGGCTGCCGTGGCGGTCTAGAAAATCGGAGTAGGCCCGTGCAGCCTCGTCCCAGCGCTGGTCCTGTTCCAGGGTAGCCGCCAGCCAGAAGCGGGCCCTGGGGGCCAGGGGGGATCCCGGGTGGTCCACCAGGAAGCGGCGGTAGAGGGCGGCAGCCTCGAACCAGCGCTGCTGGTGGCGCAGGGTCCTCGCCTCCCGGAACAGGAGCTCCTCAGGACGGATCCGGGTGACCTCGGCGGCGGGGGGGCGGGTCAGAGCCTCCAGTCCGCTGTCCCGCGTGAAGAGATAGAGGAGCTCGAGCATCAGCGTCCCCCCTGGTCCAGGACCCGGGCTTGGCGCTGGGAGGCGTCCTCGAGATCGCGGTGCTCGGCCAGGTGGCGCAGTTCCTGGGCCCGATCAGGGTCAAGGCAGCCATCCTCCAGACTGAACTCGGTGAGCCAGGCATGGAGATCGGTCCTGAGGGCCTCGGCTTCAGGGCTGGGGGAGCCCTGGGCAGCCAACTGGTGACTGGCCCTGAGCAGGGTCTGGGCCATCAGGAGCTCGGAGGAGCGATCCTCCTTGTCCTTGCTGCAGGCGGAGGTGCGGCGCTGGAAGTCTTTCAGAAGGTCCGAAGACTGCTGGAAGAAGGTCGCCCAGAGGCGTTCCTGGGCCCGGTTGCGGGCCACCAGCTCGATGCGGGCCTGGTCCCTGGACTGGTCCTGGATGTGTTTCATGTGGCGGAGGGCAATGACGGTGGGGATCATGGCGAGGAGGATGGCGGCGGCAAGGGGGAGCCAGACCCCCTGGTGCCAACGGGGGCCGATCCGCCGGATGTTGCTGGGTGGGGCGATTTCCCGGCCGTGGGCCACCAGACCCAGGTGGAGCTCCAACAGGGCGGCCAGCTCGGCCTGGCGGGCGGGGTCATCGGGCCAGAGCTCAGGGTGCTCCAGGAGATCGAAGCTCTCGGGATCGGCGGGACGGAGGTCGATGGTCTCAGGCTTCATGGGGGGCTTCCAGGATTCTCCGGAGCTTGGCGAGGCTCTGGAAGAGGGTGGCCTTGACCGTGCCCTCGGCGCAGCCCAGGTCCTCCGCGATGCGGCGGACCGGGTGCTCCTGGACGTAATAGGCGGTCACCATGGTTTTCTGACGTTCGGTGAGGCCGTTCATGGCCCGGCGGAGGGCCTGGATCCGCCGATCCCGGTCCACATCCTCCCAGGGGGAGCGGATCAGGGGGTCAGGAGCATCGAAGGTCTCCGGTGGAGGCAGCTCCCGACCCCGTTTACGCAGGTGATCGGTCGCGGCATTAGCCGCCAGGGTGAAAATCCATGCGGCCACCGGTCGGCCGCGCTCGAAGCGTCCTGCGTGCTGGAGGCACTTCAGGAAGACCTCCTGGGTCAGCTCCTGAACCACGCCCAGTTCGCCCTGGAGACGGCGGTGCAGGAAGGCGAAGATGGGTCGCTCGAAGCGGGTCATGAGGTGGGCCAGGGCCTCTTCATGACCCTCCTGGAGGCGTGCCATCCAGTACTCCGGCGTGGCCTCCTGTTCCAAGGACTCCCTGGTCATGGCCTTGTCCCGGGGGAGCCGAGCCGCTCCAGGATGGCCTTCAGCTGAGCTTCGGAAAGCTGGCAGCGCAGCACCGCCCGGTCTGAGGACTGGGAGAGCTCGGGGGCGGGGCGGCTTGAACCCCCGACGGAGGTGGCGAGGGCGACGAACTTCTCGAGCCAGGGGACCACCTGACGGATCCCCTCCCGCTCTCCGGCCAGGGCGAGCTCCAGCCGGTAGGAGGCACCTGGCAGCGGGCGGGCGGTCCAGAGGAGGGTCCGGATGCCCTCGGGGAGATGCGGGGCCCCCGTCCCCAGGGTTTCCTGGGCCCTGGCTCCGAGCTTGCGGCCATTCACATAGGCCTGGAGGGGGGCCTCGGGATCGATCCACTCCGCGGCCCTTGCCAGGGTGGGGTCGGTGCGTGGCGTGCTGTTGAGGAGCTCCGCCAGGGTACCCAGGTCTCCGACCCAGAGGGACCGATCGGTGTCCGTCACGGCGCGGATATGAGTCTGACCGGCATCCAGGACCACCATGAGGGGGTGTGAGCTGCCGCGGGTCTCCAGGGCCCCTTCGCGGGGGAAGGCCTGGGAGAGGGCCTCTCCCAGGGCGTCCGGATTGCGGAAGCCTCCGAAGCGGAGGAGGAAGGCGGGTCCCTTCCCACCGCCCATGACGTACAGGGTGATCCGACCCGTCTCGGTCCGGGGGGCGATGGAGGCCTTCTTGAGGATGAGCTCCAGGGACTGTTCGGCTTCGGGGTAGCGGGCCAGGATCGCCTGGAAGCGGGGCTCCTCCAAGGCCCAGCCCGCCTGGATGGACACTGCGGCCTCACAGGCCGCTGGGATATGGCCGACCCACTCGGGGCCCCGGGACGGGCGGCGATGGCAGCCCGGCGAGAGAGCCAGGGCTGCCGCACCCGCGAGCGCAAAGGGCAGCGTCCATCGCCAGGCCGATTTCATCCGGACTTCTCCTCCAGGTTCCGAGCGTCTACGGAGGGGGGCGGAGAGGGCTTAGCCCAGGTGCCGGAGGGTGGCTGGCAGGTGGGGGCTGGCCAGGAGGGCCTGCTGCTCCGTCTCCGAAAGCAGCCCCCAGATCCGGATGGAGGTCTCCCTGGGGGTCTTGGGGTTGAGGAGGAGCTCCGACATGATGGGGGGGTGGGCCATGAGGATGGGGTGGGCGCCAATGCGCTCCAGCACACTTCTGGGGGTCTGCTTGTTGCGGGCAAGCCGCAGGAGGATGCTGGGATCCATCTGGCGGTCGGCCACCAGGAGGAGGAGGGCGTCCTCATCCCGAAGGACCTCCTGGGGCAGCTGACGGATGAGCTCGCCCCCCGCCAGGCGCAGGGCGAGGATGCGATCCGGGGAGCTCATGCCCTGGTAGAGCCTGCGGAGCATCTCCAGGGCCTCCTGGCGGACTTCCATGTGGGGGAGCCGGGAGTCCCGCAGGAGGTCCAGCAGGGCCCTTGGTGTGCTCAGTCGGGCCAGGAGCTGGCGGGCGGTGAAGGCGCTGAGGTGGATGTTGTGGAGCAGAGACTCCACCACGGTGCTGTTCTCTCCCCAGAGCCGGTGGCAGGCCAGGAGCTCGGCCCGCTCCCGGGCCATGCCGGGCACGGCGGCCAGGAGTTCACGGGGGGTCAGGCCCGGATTCTCCAGGACCACCCGGAAGACCTGGAGATCAGGATCCCGCAGGGAGGCCATGAGCTGGTCCGGCTGGGTGCCCTGGTTGGCGAGGAAGACCCGCTCTTCCAGGGAGGCCCACTGGCCTTCGCCCCCGGTGGGGGCCATGCCGGTCGCGAGGAGGGCCCGCTTGCGCTGGAGGCGGTCATAGAAGATCTTGACGACCCTGAGCAGGGCCGGGGCCTTGCGCTTGGCCCAGTAGGTCACGAACTGGTAGTCAGCCTCTTCGATCTGGGAGAAAAGGGAGACCACGCGGCGGAGCTCCGCCCCTCTGGGGGGTGGACCCTCCAGGAGGCAGATGAGCTCCTGGGTCCTCAGGATGTCCCGGGCCAAGGGTTCGGGGCATGCGGGAGCGCTGTAGATGACCTCCCGGATGGATTCGCGGAAATACCAGCGGGCTTCGCTGTAGACCTCCTCCAAGAGGCCGCCGCTGGTGGCCCTGGGCAGGACCCCGCAGAGGAACTCCTCCGTGATCATGGGGTTCCGGAGGCCGGCCCGCCAGACCTCCTCCTCCCCCTCCAGGAGGAGGGCCTCCAGTTCGGCTGGGTCGAGGGTCTGTCCGGCGCGGCTCACCTGCTCTTCCAGAGAGAGCACGGGCGTGGCGGAGTAGGTCTCGACCGCCTCGGGGGGGAGGGTGAGCTGCTCCCAGTCGGGGGTTTCGGTGGGCAGGGGGGGCAGCTCCTGCGTACTCCCGCTGGCGCTCACCGGGCGTGCGAGCATCTTGAGCTGCTGCTTGACGATGGGTTTCAGGTCCGGAGGCAGCTGCTGATAGAGCGACTTGGCGCTCTCATGGTACTCCTCCCGGTGGGGCAGGCGGGCCCGGTCGGCTTCCCGCATGAGATCGAAGAGGGAGACCGCCATCTCCAGGTCCCGCCGGATCGGTTCGGGGGTGGCCTCGTTCTGGGAGAGGGCGTTGAGGATGGGGCCGTGGATCAGCCAGTGGGGAGTGCGGGCGATGAGGGTCAGGAGACGGGGGGCATTGAGGGAGCGGGCCAATCCCTCCACCAGCTGGAGCTGTCCCTCGGAGGGGAGCTGCGGGCGGAGAAGGGCCAGGTTCCGGAAGTGGACGCGCTCCTGTTCCGAGAGCTGGGCCAGGAACGGGGTTTCCTTGTCCAGCACGGTCCGCCTCCTAGACGCAGGGGTGTGTGCTCTGGAGCACCAACCGGGGATTGCCGGTGACGTTCCAGACATCCAGAAGGACGCCTTGGAGGCCGGGGACAGCAGCCGCCTTGCGCACGTGGTCCTCCGTGCTCAGGGTCCCGCTCATGAGCAGGGGGATCCGGGCGATCTCGGAGATCTTCCGGGCACTGGCGAAGTCCGGCTCCTGCCCTGGTTCCATGGGGGCGTCGATGTGGAGCGCCCGGCGGATGCCCAGGTCGCGGATGGTCTGGGCAGCCCCTTCCAGAGTGGTTCCGGGGGCGACTCCGCCACCCGGCAGCCTGAACTCGCCGCCCTGGGTCATGAGTGTGGCGGTGAGGCGGGTGTGGAAGCGGGCGACGAGCTGCTCGGTGACCAGGGGCGACTTCTGCAGGATGGCGTTCACCAGGAGCCAGGTGACGCCATGGTCCAGGTACATCTGGGCCAGGTCCGAGCTGCGGATGCCTCCACCCACCTGGATGCACATCTTCCCCGTGGCACGGGTGAACTGTTTGACGAGCTTGATGATGAGGTCGCGGTTATTGCCCACCCCGCGGGCGGCGTCCCGGTCGATGAAGGTGACGTGGGTACACCCGAGGGCCAGGAGCTGCTCGACCATGTCGGCAGGCGCCGTCTCTGCGGGCGACTGGCCGATGAAGGGGACGGCTTGGCCGTTCTCGATTTGCAGCGTGGGGAAAACCTTCAACGTGGCACCTTCTGAGCACTCGAACCGGATGATTCTAGCCCATGCCTGCCTTCAGGCACAGAGTCAGTGAGCGTTCCCTCCAAGGACCTCGAGGGCCGCCCGCGCCGCCTCGGCCTGTGCTGCCTTGAGACTGCGGGCTTCTCCGATGCCGAGACAGTCCCCAACACTCACTCTGACCTTGAAGACCGGGGCATGGGCAGGTCCGCTCTGGTCCAGCTGCTCGTACTGGGGGTGGGGCAGCCCCAGTGCCGCAGCCCGCTCCTGGAGGGCTGTCTTGGTGTCCGTCCGGGCCCAGACGCCTTCGTAGGCTTCCCTGACCGGAGTCTCGAAGCGGCGGGCCACGAGCTGGAGGGCGGCCTCCAGCCCGCTCTGCCCTTGGGCCTCCCTGTCCAGGTAGACTGCGGCAAGGAGGGCCTCCAGCGCATCGGCCATGGGTTTGCCCGCGAGATCGTCCCCCTTTCTGCGGAGTGAACGGGGTCCTTTCCGGAGTTCCAAGCCCAGATCCCTCGCCCAGGCGATCAGGGAGTCCGTGCATACGAGCATCCCCCGGAGCTTGGACATGGGGCCCTCACGCCAAGTGGGCTGGAGCCTGACGATGAGCTGGGACATGCAGAGCTGGAGTACGGCGTCTCCGAGGAACTCCAGGCGCTGGTTGTCCTCCGGTAACCCGGCGGCGACCGGGGTGAGGGCCTGGAGAAGGAGGACAGGGTCCTTGAACTGGTAGCCCAGCCGCTGTTCCAGATCCGCATACTCGTGCTTGGCGACCATATTTCACAGGATACCGCCATTGTCCCGATGCGCTTTCATGTAACCTTATATGAGCAGCACCAGAGACCGTTTCTTTACAGATGGGGACCATGCACAACCCGGACTTCCCGCGACCCCTGCCCCTTCTCATGGGCGCCCTTCGCCAGCAACGGTCCGAGGGAGAGCTGCGCCTTGAGCAGAATGATGGTACCCGCCACTTCTTCTGGGTGGATGGCGAGCTCGTCTACATCGGGAGTGAGGTGGCCGGCGAACAGTTCGGGAACTACCTGCTGCGTCAGGGCGTGCTGGACTTCGCGGCCCTGAATGAGCTCCTGGCCACCGGCGAGGCCGGCCGGCTGGGGGAGAAGGTGGTCCTCTGGGGGCTCATGACCGCCGAGGATCGGGATCTCCACCTGGGGGTCTTCCTGGGGCAGGCCATGGTCCATGCCCTGGAGCACCCGGTCATCCGTTGCGAGTGGATGCCGAGGCCCGTGAGCCGGGAGCTGAGCCAGGACCTGAAGTTCAGGCTCGATCACCGCCACTTCGTCTGGGGGCACTTCCAGGAGGCCTCCCATCTGGCGGATCTGGTCGGGGCTCTGAGGGCCGAAGAGCAGTGGCGATGGGAGGCCGTCCCCGGCATCCTCCAGGATTTCTCCGACCTCCCCTTCACGCCCCAGATGGCCTTCACGCTCTCCTGTCTGGGGGCGGAGCCGCTGGGCTTCAGCACCTTCATGAGTCTGGGGAGCTTCGGGGAGCAGGAGGCCGCCCGCTTTCTGGCCTCCCTCTGGGCTATCGGCGCCTTGCGCCTGGTCGAAGGCTCCATGCCCTTGGCCCCCCCGACCCCTGTTCCGGAGCCCTTTCGCGTGGCTCCGGATCTGCCGCACTCCATGCCTCCGACCCCCCCCACCGTGCCCGAACTCCGACTCGAAGAGCCGGTCCGGCCCGTGGCCCAGGCCTCTGAGGCCGCGGCCCCGGTGGAGGTGGAGGCTCCGGCCATCGAGCTGGAGGAGCCTCCTGCCGAGCCCGGGGAGGATTCCCTCGCCAGGGCTCGTCGGCTCTTCCTCACCGGCCGCCACCTTCTGGCCTCCGAGCGTTACGGCGAGGCGCTCAAGGCCCTGGAGGGCTCCCTGCAGCTGGATCCCGACTCGCCTCAGGCCTACGACCCATGGCTGGCTCTTGGGAAGCTCCGCCTCGGGAATCCCGCTTGGTCCAGCCGGGCCATTGAGGCCTTCCAGAACGCCGCCCGGCTGCGACCTCGCTCCGCCGAACCCTGGCGGCTCATGGGGGACCTGTACGACCGCAAGGGCTTCAGGGCCAATGCCCAGGTCTGCTATCGGAAGGCCCTTGAACTGGATCCCGCCTCACCGGTCCCAGCGCTCACTGCTCTTCCGGAGGAGGTCCCGGAGTCCGGAATGAGTGGCCTACTGGGCAGGTTCAAGGCCATGCTGACCCGCGCCGACAAGCGACCGTAGCTCTGGAGAACTCCATGTCCCATTCCGATTCCCCCATCCTGGACTCCAACACCCTCGAACAGCTCCTGACTCTGGATGATGGCAACCTGGGGCTCTTCCTGGAGATGCTGGAGCTCTTCAAGGAGGACACCCCGTCCCGGATCGAGGTCCTCAGTCCCCTGCTCGACGCTGCCAATGCCCAGGAACTGGCGGATGTGGCCCATGCCATCAAGGGGGCCGCCAGCACCATGGGGGCCGTCCGCCTCCGGGCCGCCGCGGCTGCCATCGAAGCCTCGGCCCGCACCGAGAACCTGAATGGCAGCACCGCCTCCATGGTCCAGCGTCTCAAGGACGAGTACGCTCTCGCCATCGAGGCCATGGAGGCCTTCCGCAAATCCAGAGAGGCCTGAGGCGATCCCAAGGTCGTGATACCGATGCAGATTCCGGGCTCAGCCCGAAGTCTGCAATTGAGTCATCTGAGGCCTGGGCAAGGCCCGGAGTAAAGCCCAGGCGGCTGACATTCATCGGGAACCGTTTGGTACGCAAGGCGAACTGGGCTCTGAGTTTCCCGTGCGCCTGGATCGCGAGTCCATCATCGCCTATGGCGTGCATTCATCCTGTTCATCCTCTTCATCTTGGCTGAATAAAGTGCATTTCAAGCCTGGATGAAGGGGATGAACGGGATGGCTCTGCGCCGGGAGTAAATGCAGAATCCGGCCTCAGGCGAAGTAGGCCACGCCCGCCTGGAAGAGCTGCATGTCCTTCTCGCCGGGTACGTTGCGCCAGACGTTGGAGGTCACGCGCTCTGCATGGGCCATCTTGCCCAGCACCCGCCCATCCGGGCTGGTGAGGCCTTCGATGGCGAAGGCACTGCCATTGGGGTTGAAGTCCAGGTCCAGAGTGGGCTGGCCCGCCAGGTCCACGTACTGGGTGGCCACCTGTCCCTCCGCGAGGAGGCGGCGCAGGGTGGCATCCGGCCCCACGATGCGCCCCTCTCCGTGGGCGATGGCCACCACGTGCCGGTCCCCGGGGCTCAGGCGGCTGAACCAGGGGCTGCGGTTGCTGACCACGCGGGTGGTAGCCATGCGGCTGGTGTAGCGCAGGTTGTTGAAGGTGAGGGTGGGGCAGTCCGGGGACTGTTCGCGGATCTCGCCGTAGGGCACCAGGCCCAGCTTGATGAGGGCCTGGAAGCCGTTGCAGATGCCCAGCATCAGGCCGTCCCGGTGGTGCAGGAGCTCGTGGACGGCATCCTTCACCCTGGCGTTCCGGTAGGCGGCGGCGATGAACTTGCCCGAGCCCTCGGGCTCGTCCCCGGCGCTGAAACCGCCGGGGACCATGATGATCTGGGAGCGGGAGATGGCCTGAGCCATGGCCTCAAGGCTCTCCTCCACCGCCTGGGGGTCCAGGTTGCGGAAGACCACCGTCTCAGCGATGGCCCCGGCCCTCTCGAAGGCCTGGGCGCAGTCATATTCGCAGTTGGAGCCGGGGAAGGCGGTGACGACCACCCGGGGGCGGGACATCCGGATGGCGGGTGCCTTGCGCTCCGTGGCGGCCACGGGCTGGAAGGGGGGAAGGGCCGCCGGGGCCTCTCCGACCTCGGTGGTGGGGAAGATGGGCTCCAGGGGTGCCTCCCAGGCGGCCTGAAGGCCGGGGAGTTCCAGGATGGTCTCGTCCAGGCGGATGACGGGCTCGGTGATGGTGCGCCCCAGCAGGGCCCAGTCGAGCCCGCTGAAGAGGAGGTCCGGCCGCTCGCTGGAGGGCAGCTCCACCACGAAGGCACCGGGTTGGGGGGCGAACCAGAAGGCGGCCTCCCTCTCCCCGTCAAGGTCCAGTCCCAGGGCATTGCCGAAGGCCATGACCGACAAAGCCGGGGCGAGGCCCTCCATGTCCAGGACCTTGGCCGAGAGGATGCGTCCCTCGCGGATGAGCTGGCCCAGGCGGCCGTAGAGGGTCTTCAGGGCGGCCCAGTCGGGGAGCTCCTCGGCGGTGCGGGGCAGCTCCAGCAGCACCACATCGTGGTCGGCACCCTTGAACTCGGGGCTGATGACCTGGTCGGCCTTGACCACATCCACGGCGAAGGCCACCAGGGTGGGGGGAACATCCAGATCCTTGAAGGTGCCTGACATGCTGTCTTTGCCGCCGATGGCGGGGGTCCCCAGAGCCAGCTCGGCCTCGAGAGCGCCGAGGAGGGCCGCCAGGGGGGCACCCCAGCGGAGGGGATCGCTACCGGGCTTGCCGAAGTATTCCTGGAGGGTGTAGCGCAGGCGGCTGGGGTCAGCGCCCACCGCCACCAGTCGGGCGGCGGCCAGGACATGGGCCCAGACGGCCCCGTGGAAGGGGCTCCACTTGGCGATCCCGGGGATGAAGCCGTGGCTCATGGCGCTGGCGCTGCGGGTTTCGCCGCCCAGCACGGGGAACTTGGCCACCATGGCCTCGGCAGGGGTCCGGCGGGTGGCACCGCCAAAGGGCACCAGGACAGAGGCGGCTCCGATGGTGCTGTCGAACTTCTCCACGAGGCCCCGCTGTGAACAGGTATCCAGGGACTGCAGGGCGGCCTTCCAGCGGCCGGCCAGGTCCTGGGTCCCCACCTTGGGGGTGCCGAAGGGGGTGGCGGCGGTGGGGGCCGAGACCCGGGCCCGGGTCTGCTGCGGGGCGCCGTTGGTGTCAAGGAAGTCTCGGGAGAGGTCGGCGATGACCTGACCGCGCCAGCTCATGCGCAGACGCCGTTCCTCGGTGACCTGGGCAACCACGACGGCCTCCAGGTTCTCCTCCCGGGCCAGCTCCAGCACCCGGGCCACCTCGGCGGGGGAGACCACCAGAGCCATGCGCTCCTGGCTTTCGGCGATGGCGAGTTCTGTGCCGTTGAGACCTTCGTACTTCTTGGGGACCACATCCAGATTGATGGCGAGGCCATCCGCCAGCTCGCCGATGGCCACCGAGACGCCTCCCGCGCCGAAGTCGTTGCACTTCTTCACCAGGCGGGAGAACTCGGGGCGGCGGAAGAGGCGCTGCAGCTTGCGCTCCATGGGGGCGTCGCCCTTCTGGACCTCGGCACCGCAGGTCTCGATGCTCTCCTCGGTGTGGGTCTTGGAGCTGCCGGTGGCCCCGCCGATGCCATCACGACCGGTGCGCCCGCCCACCAGGATGATCTGGTCGCCGGGGACGGGCTCCTCGCGGCGCACCTGGGCCCGGGGCACCGCGGCCACCACGGCGCCGATCTCCATGCGCTTGGCCACGTAGCCGGGGTCGTAGTACTCCCGGACCTGGCCGGTGCAGAGGCCGATCTGGTTGCCGTAGGAGGCGAAGCCCGCGGCAGCCTCGGTAGTGATCTTGCGCTGGGGGAGCTTGCCGGACAGGGTCTCCGCGATGGGGGTGCGGGGGTCACCGCTTCCGGTGACGCGCATGGAGTGGTAGACGTAGGCCCGGCCGGAGAGGGGATCCCGGATGGCGCCGCCCAGGCAGGTGGCGGCCCCGCCGAAGGGCTCGATCTCGGTGGGGTGGTTGTGGGTCTCGTTCTTGAACATGAGGAGCCACTCCTCATGCCCGGCCGGGGCGGCGGTGGTGTCGATGTCCACGATCACCGAACAGGCGTTGATCTCGCTGGTCTGCTCCTGATCCTCCAGCTTGCCGGCCTGGCGCAGCGCCCGCATGGGCAGGAGTGCGATGTCCATCAGGCACTCGTCCTTCTCGGCAGCGCGCTCCGCCAGGACTTCCCGGCGAAGGTTGCGGTAGCCCACGAAAGCCTTGGCGATGGGGCCGGAGAAGGGACCATCCTCGATGGTGACGCCCTCCAGCCTGGTCAGGAAGGTGGTGTGGCGGCAATGATCGGACCAGTAGGTGTCGAGGAGGCGCAGCTCGGTCTCGGTGGGCTCGCGGTGCTCTTCATCCCGGAAGTGGGCCTGGGTGTGTCGCAGGTCCGCCAGGGTCATGGCCATGCCCAACTGGCCCTGGAGTTCCTGGAGCAGGGCGTCGTCTGCGCCGTTGAAGCCCATCATGACCTTGACGGCCTCCGGCTCGGGAAGGGCGGGACTCAGGGTGGTGGGCTTGGCGGGGGAGGCCTCCCGGCTGTCCACGGGGTTCACCAGGTAGCTGCGAATCCGGGCGATGTCCTCCGCCGAGAGAGCCCCCTTCATGACGTAGACGCGGGCACAGGCCACCTTGGGCCGGGCGCCGTGGGCGAGGAGCTGGAGGCACTGGGCCGCGCTGTCCGCCCGCTGGTCGTACTGCCCGGGCAGATACTCGACCGCCAGGGCCTGCTCATCTGCGTCCACCGGTAGGGCCTCCTCGAAGACCTCATCCAGCGGGGGCTCGGCGAAGACCGTCCACCGGGCGGCGTCGAGGACCTGGGGCTCCAGCCCCTCGATGTCGTAGCGGACCACCAGGCGCAGACCCTGGAGGGCGGCGACCCCCAGGTTGTCCCGCAGATCGTGGAGGATGTGACGGGCCTCCACGGCGAACTCGGGCTTCTTCTCGACAAACAGGCGGCGGATGCAGGGCATGGGGGATTCCGGGACATGGAGAGGTCCGCAGAGGCGCGGACCTCGAACCCTCCAATATACCAGTAGAGGCCCGAGGCCCCCTGGCGCGGGTGATCGCAGCAGGCCCTACAATGGACCGGTATGGATGGAGAGACCATGACGAACCTGGATCTGGCTGCCGGACTTCTCGAGGCGGGGGCGGTGCGCCTCTCCCCCAAGAGCCCCTTCACCTGGGCCAGCGGGCTCAAGTCCCCCATCTACTGCGACAACCGGCAGCTTCTGGGCTTCCCCGGGTTGCGTACCGCCATCGCCGATGCACTGGCCGCCCGAGCTGCCGAGAAGGCTCCCACCCTCATCGCGGGCACCAGCACCGCAGGCATCCCCTGGGCCTCTCTGGTGGCGGACCGCCTGGAGCTGCCCCTGGCCTACGTCCGGCCTGAACCCAAGAAGCACGGCATGGGGCGGCAGGTGGAGGGGCCCCACGCCGACGGACACAAGGTGGTCCTTATCGAGGACCTCATCAGCACCGGTGGGAGCAGCGTGAAGTGCGTGGAGGCCCTGCGTCACGAAGAGGCGGAAGTGCTGGAAGTCCTGGCCCTCTTCAGCTATGGGCTGCCCCAGGCGGACGCCACTTTCCTGGGAGCTGGCGTTCCCCTGCGGGTGTTGGCCACCTTCGATGACCTCTCCCGCAGAGCCCAGGCCCTGGGCCAGATCGATCCCGCCGATGCCGCCTCCCTCTCGGAGTGGCGCCAGGACACGGTGGCCTGGAGCCACCGGCACGAGTGAAGGGAGGCTGGCTGACCTCTCAGTGCAGGGGACCCCGCGCCCGGGCTTGCGGTTTGGTGTTGCTGGGGGTCCTCTGGGTGGCGCTGGTGGCCCGTCCCCTTCCGGCGGGGGAGGCCCCTGTCCTCAGCTGTCTGACGGGAAGGGTGCTTCCGCCTTTGAGGGAGGCCCCGCGGTGGTCGGGGCGATTCCCCGCGCTTCCGGCCCCTTCGCACAAGCCCTTCCATCCGGAAAACCATCGCCGCTCCCCTGAGGTCGGGGTGGGACCCTTCGGGTACCAGTTCCGGATGACACCCCGTACCCCCTACCGGCTCTTCTCAAGCCGCTCCGGGGATCGGATCCGGGGGCTCAGCCAGGGCGTCCTCTTTGGTGTGACGGATGCGGAGGGCTATACCCGGTTTGTGCGCATGTCCCACCCGGTGCCTGAGGAAGCCTGGCGTCTGGATGAAGTCTTCGGGAGCCTGGGAGGTCGGTACGGGGAGGCCTTCTCTCTGCAGGACTCCAGGACCGGCATGGGCTTGGAGGACTTCCCCTACGCCCTGGTGGAACTGCCTGCGGGGAACATCTACTTTGGGCGGACGGGGCGCCATGGGCTCACGGCCTACCTTCAGACCCTGCGCCCCAGGACCTTGGAGTTCCATGACATGTCCATGCACGACTGGACAGACGAGGACAGGAAGCGCATCGCGCAGCTCCGCTTCAAGGTAGACATCCTCTGGCGCCGACATGGGCATTTCCGGGCCAACCTGTACTGGATCGAGGAGACCTTCCGGGAACAGCTCGCCTTGGAGGCATCCCTGCTGGAGCGGCTGGGCAGAGTGCCCGAGTCCCACGAAGGCGCCGAGGGCGAAGACCCGGGAGATGAGCTCGCCGGGCTCCTGCACGAGGCGGAAGCGACCGGACTCATCCTCCGGGCCGGGCGGGCGGCTTTCCTGGTGGCCCATGGACGCTCCGGTCTGGCCGAGCCTGATGTGGCGGTCCTGCTGGACTGCCCGGAGCTGCCGAGCGACGCCCGGGAGCCGGTCGACTTCCTGGGGCGGCACCTGGGCCGGGATCCGCGAGCCAGGATCCTGGCCGAGCGGGTCAGGGCCATGGGTGAACCGCACTGAGGCCTTGTCTCAGCGTTCCATCAGCCGCCGTTCGGCGATCCGCAGCCAATTCTCAGTCTGGAGGACGCCCTCTCCGTGGTGGAGGCGCTGGAAGTGCCCCAGGATGTGGCGGAGGGTCCTCGGGATGGCCGGGGCGAAGTGGGCCTTCCGCCTGTGGATGATCTGGTGTCCGAAGGTCCCTAGGGCCTTGAAGTTCCGCTGGAGGGCACTGAGGTTCAGCTCCTCCCAGAGTTCGGAGTCGGACCAGCCCAGTTCCTCCCGGACGCGTCCGACCAGGATGTCCCTGGTCTCGGCAGACCAGTCCCAGTAGCCGTCGAAGAGGATGGAGGCCAGATCATAGGTGGCGGCCCCCTTGCGGGCATCCTGGAAGTCCAGGGTGATGAGCCGGTCCCCCTGGACCATCAGGTTCCGGACATGGAAGTCCCGGTGGGCCAGGTAACTCGCCTGGGGCACTAGCCGCGCCTGGACGTCCTCCATGAGGCGGTCCAGCCAGCGGGGTGGATCCTTCTGGAGGAAGTCCTGGAAGAAGTTGGTGCGGCAGTACTCCCACTCGAAGCTGAGCTTGGCATCATCGAAGGCGCGCAGCATGAAGAAGGCCCTGGAGGGGGCGCCCGCGGTGAGGAGTCCCACCCAGGAGCTGAGCTGGAGGGCCACGATCTCGACCCAGCGGCGCTCCTCTTCCGGGTGGCGGGTCAGTCTCCGCTCCAGGGTCTCGTCGCCGAGATCCTCCATGAGCATGGTCCGGCTTTCGTCGTGGTACTGGATGATGGTGGCGACCCGGATCACGGGGTCCAGATAGGCCTGCAGGGCCCGGTAGTCGAAGTAGGGGTCATCCCCCTGCCCGGGGAGGGGTGCCGGGGGGTAGAGCACCAGCAGGGCTGTCCCGAGGTGGGGGTGGCGCACCCGGAAGTAGCGGCGTGCCCCGGCGTCCCCGGAGAGGGCCTCCGGCTCGCGGCAATCCCAGCGTTCAAGGGCCTCCTGCAGTCTCGCGTCCATGGGGACAGTTTAGGCGGGCTGCCCGGGCAAAGGTAGCTCGGCGCGTTGAAGACCCTCTACAGTCAGCGCCCAGAAGGCATCCCGGTCCTCAAAGCCGGGGGCCAGGTGTACGCCGGGTCCCAGGATGCAGCGCTTGAGGCCGGGGCCGCCTTCGCTGCCGGGGTGGAGGTAGCACCCGGGCAACCGCCCCTCGGCCTGGGGGGCCAGGAGGGCCGCCGCGGCGATGAGCTGGTCGGGGGTGCCGACCTCCAGCCAGGGGAAGGGTTCCACGACAATGCCCAGGTGGCGGGTCAGGCGGGGCAGGATGTGGGCTTTGGTGTCTGCAGGTCCCCCGGGCAGGAGGGAGAGGGCCTCCCGTCCCCAAAGACTGGCCCCGGTGAAGTGGAAGGGACCCTGGGGGCCCGGCGTCCCGGGGGGCAGCAGGCGACCCTCTCCATCCAGCCAGACCGGATTCCAGGGGCCTCCGTCATGGGGCACCAGCAGCCAGCTGAGCTGTGCCCCCAGGCGGAGATGTTCCGCGTGGAACATCCGCCAGGGGACTTCCGCGATGGCGTCCCCGTTCCACACAGCCAGAGGATCCGTCGCCCGGTCCCTGGCATGGGTGAGCCCACCGGCACTGCCCAGGAGCTCCGGCTCCCGGAAGACCTCTATGGCTCCGCCCACCGCCGCCTCCAGCAGGCCAGACAAGTGGTGGACATTGCAGCCGACCCGGGTGAAACCCTCCCGCTGGAGGGCTTCCGCCCCCCAGAGGACCAGGGGGCGCCCCCCCAGGGGCCAGGCAGGCTTGGGGAGTACCTGGGAGAGGGGTCCCATGCGGGTGCCCAGACCCGCCGCCAGGATGAAGGCATTCAGGGGTCTCATGCCTCCTCACCGGCTGCTTCCGGTGGAAGGGGAGGGCGCAGGAGGAACTTGCGGGGGGCCATGCCCCGCATCTCCAGCACCCGGATCCGCCAGCCCTGCACCTTGAGCTCGTCACCGACCTTCAGGATCCGGCCCAGCTCCTCCTGGAAGTAGCCGCCCAGGCTCACGCTGCCGGCCTCGACTTCAATGCTGAGGCCCAGGTGGTCCTCCAGCTGCTCCAGGGTGACATGCCCCTGGGCGAGCCAGGTGCCACTCCGGGTCCGACGGAGGTTGATGACCTCCCGGTCGAACTCGTCCTGGATCTCGCCCACCAGCTCCTCCAGGACATCCTCCAGGGTCACGATGCCATCGATCCCCCCGTGTTCGTTGACCACCAGGGCCAAGTGCTGCTTTTCCTTCTGGAAGTCCAGGAGCAGATCCTGGATCAGGCGCATCTCCGGCACGAAGAAGGCTGGGCGGGCCAGGGTCTGCAGATCCAGATCCTCCCCCTGCTCATGCAGGGCCCAGAGCAGCTCCTTGAGGTGGATGACGCCGACCACATGGTCCAGGTCCCCGTCCACCAGGGGGATGCGGGTGTGGGGGGAGCGCCGTGCCAACTGCAGGTTCTCCTCCCGGGGGCGCCTGAGGTCGAAGTGGACCACCCGCGCCCGGGGGATGGCCACCTCCTTGATGCTCCGCTTGGAGAAGCTGAAGACGTTCTCGATGAGTTCCTTGCGGGTGAGCTCCAAGTTGCCCTGAGCTTGGCTCTTGATGAGGAGGTGCTTGAACTCCTCCTCCGTGGGGGCATGCTCCTCCACCCGGGTTTCCTCTGGAGTGATGCCCAGGAGCCGCTCGGTGGCATGGGTGAGGTGCACCAGCACCCAGGTGAGGGGCCGGATGAGCCTGGACCAGAAGAGCAGGGGCCGGGCCGTGCGGAGGGCCCAGGCGGTGGTGGCCCTGAGAGCAAAGCTCCTGGGCAGCAGCTCCGCCAGGACCACCTGGATTACGGTGATGACCACCAACCCGAGGACCGAGCCCAGCACCAGACCCAGATGGGGCCAGGGGAGGCGGTGGAAGAGGCGGCGGAAGCCCTCGACGAAGATGTCTTCGCCGGTGGCTCCCAGGGTGATGGTCAGGAGGGTGATGGCCACCTGGATGCTGGAGAGATGGAGATCCAGATGGTGGTGGACATCCAGGGCGGCATGGGCCCGGGGCTCATCGGGGAGGAGCGCCTCCAGCTGGGTTGAGCGGACCCGGACGGCGGCGAACTCAGCGAGGACGAAGAAGGCGGTCGCGAGGATCAGGAGGAGCGTCGCGAACAGGACGAGCGGATGCATCAGAAGGGTCGTGTCAGGTCCGAGGCGCGGCGGATTCCGGCTTCAAGATCCGAGATGACCCCCGTCAGGGAGTCCAGCCGGGCACTGCGTTCGTTGAGGTGCCCCTCCAGTTCCCGCTTCTCGCTCTCCAGCGCTGCGCTGCGGGTTTCAAGGGTGCTGAGCTGTACCCGCAGGTCCATCAGGGCGCTTTCCCGCTCGTCGATGCCCGCCAGCAGCTCAGTGCGCTGGGCTTCATGGTCCCTGCCCTCCTGGGCGAGTCGCTCTTCCAGGGCCTTATGATCGGCCTGAAACCGGTCCCGCTCGGCAGCAGCCTGTTCGAGGAGCGCCTGGCTGGACTGGGCCTCGGCCCGGCTCTTCTCAAGCTCGCTGCGCAGGGTGTCCCCTTCGCTGCTCAGCCGGTCCCGGGTTGCCCAGGCCTCCTCCAGCTGCTGCTGCAAGGCGCTCAGCTCTTCGGCCTGCCGGTCCCGGACGCTCCTGGCGGCCTCGAACTGCTCGCTCATGGCCGCCAACTCCTGTTCCAGCCGCAGGACCAGGGTGGACTTCTCCGCCAGCTCAGTCTCCGTCTGGGAAAGGCGCCCCTGGGAGGTTTCCAGGTCGCCTGCGCAGACCCGCCGCTCGGCCTCGGTCTCCTCCAGTTTTGCCTGCAGTTCGACGCCGCGGACTTCCAACTCATCCGCCCGGGATTCCGTCTGGGTCAGCAGGGAGCTCTTCTCCTCCAGTTGCCGTCGTGTCTGCTCAAGCTCGGCCTTGAGGTCCCCACTCTCCTGGCGGGCTTCCGCCAGTTGGGACTCCAGCTCGTTGGAACGCTGCTCAGCGGTCTCCGTGCGGGCTTTGAGATCCTGGCTCTCGGCCTCCAGATCCTGGAGCCGGATGCCCTGCTCGGCCAGCTCCCGCCGCTGTCCCCTCAGGGTGCCCTCGAGTCCGGCCACATCCTGCTTCAGCAGCCTGATCTGGCGGTCGGTCTCCTCCGAGCTGGTGCCCGCATCGCGGCACTCGAGTTCCTGGATCCGCTCCTGGCTGAGGGCCAGACTCTCCCGGACCCTTGTCAGCTCCGCCTCGGCGGCGCTGTGGGCGCCTTCGAGGGACTGGAGGCGGTCCAGGTCCCCCAGGCGGCTGCTGAGGCTCTCGAGCTCCCGAGTGCGGGTGGCCAGCATGTCCTCCAGTTCGGCTACGCGATGCTCAAGCTCCGCCGGGGGCAGGACCCGGGTGGTGCCCGCATCGGTGGGAGGCAGGGGTTCGAAGTCCACCTCCAGCTCGGACTTCAGGCTCTCCAGCCACTCCTCGCCGAGATCGGTCCCGTCCAGCTCGCTCAGGAAGTCCTCGGGGGGGGTGCTGCGGGGGGGGACGAGGGGGCTCAGGCTGGCCACCAGGGCACCGGGCTCCATGGGTTTGTGGAGGTAGAGATCAGCCCGCCCCTTGAGGCTCTGGTGGCGGGAATATTCCTCTTCAGTCGCTTTGGCGCTGATGAGGACCACCTTGAGGTCCTGGAGGGCCGGTGTACGCCGGATGGCGGAGCAGAGGGCGTAGCCCTTGTTCTCGGTGACTTCTACACAGATGAGGACCGTGCAGATGCCCCCCAGCTCCAGTCGGGGCATGGCGCCCTCCGTGGAGGACATGAACTCGACTTCGAAGGCGGCTTCCAGGGCGGTCCGGTGCTCATCCAGGAAGGCTTTGTCATTGTCGACGACGAGGAGGCGCTGACCCATGATTGATCCTTGGTAGATGACCCAGTCTATAACGAAGGCCCCCGTCCGGAGCCCGGGAAGGAAAAAGAAAACCGCCGGAAGCTCCCGGCGGTCTCCGTTCCAGCGGGGGTGGACTACTTGTGTCCCACCGCCACCACTGTCTGACCGGCCCCTCTGGGGCTGCGAAGGGTCAGGAGCAGGGGTTTGCCATCGGCCTTGCGGACCTCGTCGAGGAAGCCCTTGATGCTCTCCACCTTCTGCTTGCGGACAGCGGTGATCACGATGCCGGCTCCGAAGCCCCTGTCCCGCAGATCCGCGGCCGGGGAGCGGGGGTCCACGTAGGTGACGACCACGCCGTTGCGATCCTCGTCAACGCCGAAGCGGTGGCGGTTGGCGGGGGAGAGGGCCTCGACCTTGAAGCCATACTCCTTCTCGAGATTCAGGCTCTTCTCGCCCTCTTCACTGCGCTGGGGGGTGGCATCGTCGGAATCGTCGTCCTCATCGCTCTGCTTGGCGATGGTCTTGCGGTCACCGAGCAGCACCGTGGCCTCCAGAGCCTTCCGGTCGCGGATCAGGCCGAGCTTGATGGTGTCACCGGCGCGGCGCCCGGAGATGGCGGCGATGAGTTCATCCGGGCTCTTGACCTTCTGGCCGTCCACCGAGGTGATCACATCGAGGCTCTGGACCCCGGCCTTGTCGGCTGCCTGGCCCCTTTGTACGTCCACGATGACCACACCTTCGCGGACACCCAGGCTCTCCTGGAACTTGGAATCCAGCTCCTGGGGGGTGACTCCGAGGTAGCCGCGGCTCACGGGACGCCCGGCCCGGAGATCCTTGATGATGCGCTTCACCATGTTGATGGGCACGGCGAAGCCGATGTTCTGGCCGGCGGGGTTGATGGCCGTATTGATGCCGATGACCTGACCGTGGAGGTTGAGGAGGGGACCGCCCGAGTTGCCCCGGTTGATGGCGGCATCGGTCTGGATGAAGGACTCCAGGCCGCTGCCGGCGCCCAGGAGGCGGCCGCTGCGGCCCTTGGCGGAGATGATGCCCTGGGTCACGGTGTGGTCCAGGCCCAGGGGGTTGCCGATGGCCACCACCCACTCGCCGATGCGGGCGGCTTCGGAGTCACCCAGTTCGGCGTAGGGGAGGTGATGGGCATCGATCTTCAGCAGGGCGACATCCAGTTCCTTGTCCTTGCCCAGGATGGTGGCCGGATAGCTGCGGCCGTCGGCGGTCTTGACCTCGATCTTGGCCTCGCCGCCCCGGATCCCCTCAATGACATGGTGGTTGGTGAGGATCTCGCCATCGGGGGAGATGATCACGCCGGAACCCGCACCCTGGAGCCGCTGCTCCTGTTCGGTGTCGCCCCCCTGTCTGCGCTGGTTGGGTCCGAAGAAGAAGTCGAAGGGGAAGTCCTGGCCGAAGCCGCTCTGGGCCCCCACCCGGGTCTTCACAATGCTGGTGTTGGTGATGGCCACGACGGCGGGGTTGAGCTTCTCTGCCACCTCGGCGATGGGAGGCAGGGAGTCCATGCCCTTGGCATTGACCGTGATGGGGCGCTCCTCTTCGGCCCGGGCCACCCAGCCGCGTCCGAGGCCCATGCCCACCGCCATGGAGGCGGCGGCGAAGAGTGAGAGCCCGATGACCTGTTTGACTTGCCGCTTCATAAGTCCTCTCTGTGCTCCCGGCCGGATGGCCGACAGAAACTGACATGCTGGCATCTCCTGAAAGGTTTCGCTGGCCTTTCCCCGGGAAGCGCGCTATGCTGGACAGCTCTACGGCGGCTGTAGTTCAGTTGGTTAGAGCACTGGATTGTGATTCCAGGTGTCGTGGGTTCGAGTCCCATCAGCCGCCCCAGATCCAAGGGCCCCGTTAGGGGCCCTTGCTCGTCAGACCCAGTTCCCTTCTCCCGGCCGGGGCGGCCATACCCGGATTTCCCCCCGCTGGCGGGTGAGGAGGCGCATCCGGATGAAGCTGTTGGGAGGGCAGAAGCGGACGAAGAAGCGCTCCAGAATGCAGGTCAGCAGGAAGGGGCTGGTCTGGGGATGGGAGTCCTCATCGAAGGTGAGGGAGACCTCGGTGCCCCGGGAGAGGATGGGTTCCCCATCGACCCGGAAGCGGGAACTGACCGTCCGGGTGCTGGTTCCGGTGAGTCCGCAGGCGGGACTTCTGAGCGCACCGGGGTTGCGGTGCAGGTGGAGGGCGAAGCTCTCCCTGAGGGACTCCGGACCCTGGTGGAGGGTGGAGAGATGGTCCCTGCAGACCTGGGCGATCAGGGGCCAGTGGCGCTCCTGTCGGGAGTGGGGACGCAGGCTGGGGCTGGGCCGCCGGAGGATGGCAGCCTTCCGCAGGGCGGCATGGTGCTCGAAAGTCCATCCCTGGCCTTCCCCCTTGGAGTCATCGAAGGGCAGCTCCGCCGCCAGATCCCGGTTGGTGCAGGTCACCTGGAGGAGGAGGGTCCCTGCTCCGGGCACGGTGGTCCTGCCTTCCAGGTCCACCAGTTCCAGGGTGGGGGTGGGGCCGCCTGTCCCCGCCGTCCGCCAGCAGAGGGCGTCCTCCCTGCTGTGCCGGGCGGGCTCATGGATCCATGGGACGGCGACTCTGCGGGCGCCGTCCCGCTCTTCTTCCACCCGCAGGACGTCGTCCACGGAGTGGATCTCCAGGGCTTCCGGGTTCTTCCGGCCCGTTGGCGTGGTGATGGGGTAGGGACTGCTGCCCGCGGCCAACTGGATGGGGCTGGCCGGCTCGGTGAAGAGGTTGATGATGGGGACACAGCCCAGCTTGAGGTTGTCCGGTCCGAGGCTGCGCAGCAGGGCCTCCTGTCGGGGGCCTGTTCCAAAGGCTGTCAGCAGGAATCGGAGGCGGAGGCGTGCCCCGGGGTGCAGGAGTCTGGGGTGGTCGAGTCCGGACAGCTCCAGAAAGAGGTGCTTCTCAGGGCAGGCAAAATACTCGGCCAGGAGCTGGTGTCCCGACTGGCCGAAGCTGTCGGGCCCCAGAAGGGCATCCTCAGGCTCCAGGCCCATGGGTCTCAGGGCGCTAGGTGGCAGTACAAGGCTCCGGGCCGGATCCTCGGAGCCGTCGCTTGCCTCAATCCCCTTCAGGCGGCTGCAGAGCAGCTCGTGCAGGAGGTTCATGAGGGAGGCTTCCCCGTCCAGGAAGAAGCGGAGGCGGTCCAGCTTGAGGGCCTGGAGCGTGGCCGATCCCAGGGCTTCCAGTTCCACTTCCAGAAGGGCCTCGACGGGAAAACGGCGGCTCAGGAACTCCGAGTCCAGGGTCCTCAGAAGCTTGACCCGGGTCACCACCACTGGCCAGACTTCCAGCTCCGAGCAGGTCCGGAAGCGGCAGGGGATCCCCTTCCGGGAGGGGCTCAGGACGCTGGCGTGCCGGGGGACCCGGTAGCGCTGGGAGATCTCCGGCTTCTCGGGATCCAAGGCCACCTGCAGGATACTGGTGGCGGGGAAGGGACGGATGAAGCCCGGGGCCAGCCGTTGGAGCAGGGGCTCGGATACCTCCGGGAACTCGTCCGCCAGTCGCTGGTGGATCGGTGCAGCCAGGAAGGCGAAGCCCTGCACCAGGCGCTCCACCGCAGGATCCTCGCACTGCTCCCCATCAATCTGGAGCCGACGGGCGATTTTGGGGTGCTCCTCCGCGAACTCCCCCAGGAGCTGGTGGAGGATGCCCAGTTCGCGTTCGTAAAAGGGGAGCAGCTCATCCATGGTGGGGTCTCCGGGTAGCTGAAAATTCAATAACGTATTCCATGTTTGTTCAATGAATATTCAAATCGCCAGAAGGTGCAAAATGCCTCGGCGCCCTGGCCTGGGCCCGCAGAGACCAGGCACTGGGCATCCTCCTGGCTGCCCGGAACGCCCTACCTCCCCCGCTGCCGGGCCAGGGCAAGGTCGGCGAGGAGGGTGGTGAGGAGGATGAGGCCGACGACGATCACGGTGAACCCATGGTTGTGGGCGGTGAAGGGGATGCCGCCCACGAGGTTGATGGGGAGGGCGATGACGGTGACCACAGTCAGGAGGAAGAGGGTGCGGTTGCTCTCTTCGTTCACGAGGGCCGAGAGCTCTTCCTGAAGCAGTTTGACGCGCTCGATGAGGGCGCCGGCGTCCCCGACGGCGGCGGAGAACTCTTCGGCGGACTGCTGGAGTTCGCGGACATCTTCGGGGCTGTCGAAGGTCTGGCCTGCCCGGACGGCGCTGCGGAGCCGGTCCATGGTGCGCAGGGGCCTAAGCCGTGCGCTCAGGAGGAGCCTGGGATCTACGCAGAGGCTGGTGGTGGCCACGGCCGAAGGGTCGAAGCGGAAGTCGTAGAGGACATCGTGGATGACCCCCACCAGGGCGTCGTCATCCCGCTCCAATCGGGTGGAGGCTGCCTCGTCGTGGAGGGTGTCGAAGAAGGACTCCGGAAGCTCCAGATGGCGCCTCAGCCAGGGCTCGCAGACGGAGTTGGAGCCGTAGCTCGGATCAGGGGGACGCTGGGAGGGGGCGGGACACATCTCGGGTTTCCGGGGGGCACCCTTCCGGTGCTCTCCCCGGATTCCCAGCCCCCGGCTGTGAGGGCCCTGTGACCGGAGTGTGACTTCGGGCCTCAGTCCCCCCAGCCCCGCTCCAGGAAGCGCGACAGGGTCTGTCCGCCCTTGTCCAGGGCCAGGGCGCGGGCGACGTAGCGGCCGATGGGATCGGCTTCGAGGTTGACCTCGTCGCCTGGGCGCATGGCTCCGAGCCGGGTGCTCTTCACGGTTTCGGGGATGAGGGCGACGCTGAACCAGTCCCGTCCGCATTCGACCACGGTGAGGGAGATTCCGTCCAGGGCGACGGAGCCTTTGGGTGCGGTCATGGGGGCCAGCTCCGGGGGCATGGAGAAGCGCCAGATGCCTTCATCCAGGGGCCGCTCCAGGAGCCTGCCGACCCCATCCACATGACCGGAGACCAGGTGCCCGTCCAGGGGGTCCCCCACCAGGAGTGCGGGTTCCAGGTGGATGGTGGCGCCCATGGGGAGGCGGCTCCAGGTGGTCTTGAGGAGGGTCTCCTCGGAGAGGTCCGCCTGGAAGCTGCCCCCATCCCGGGCCACGGAGGTCAGGCAGCTGCCGTTGGAGGCGATGCTGGCCCCCAGTTCTGCACGGGCGAGGAGTTCGGCTGGTGCCGAGATGCGGACCCTGGCGCCCCCGGGTCGGGGGCGGAGGGCCTGGAGCTTTCCGAGGTGGCGGATGAGTCCCGTGAACATGCCCTCATTCTACCAGCGGCGCGGGTCCCTGGTTTTTCGGGGCGCTCCTGCTGATGATGGGAGCTGAGGAGGGTGCCTGTGAAACTCTGGAGTGACCGGAGGCTCGGCCTGTCGCTGACCCGCCTGGGGCTGGAGTTCCTGTTGGCCCTGCTGGTGGTGGGGGCCCTTGCCGTCCGCACGGCCAACAACCTCCTCTACCTGATCTTCTCCCTCATGGCGGGCCTCTTCCTCGTGTCCGGGTGGGTGAGCATGAGGGCGCTGGGTGGGCTGGAGCTCCTCCGGATCGAGGAGGGCCGCCTCTTTGCCCGGATGGGAGGAGATCTGAGGATCCGGGTGAGGGACCGGGCCCCCCGCAGGCTGAGGGGGCTCAGGGTTCGCCTCTGGGCGGAGGGGGGCGTGGTGGGAGAGGGACACTATCCTGGCGGGCAGGGGAGGGACGAGGAGGAGATCACCCTGGGTGTCCGACCGGGGCGGCGCGGACCCTGGCGTCTGGAGTCCCTGCTCTTTGTCACGCGCTTTCCCTTTGGCTTCCTCGAGAAGTCCTGGAGGGTCCCCCTTGGAAGCGAGGTGCTGGTGCTGCCTTACCCGCGCCGCTGGCCCCAGGGCGAGGAAGGGCGGGGGGAGGAGTTGCGGCCGGCGTCCAGGCCGGGGGCGACGAGCCCTGAGGGGGCCAGGCCTTTCCGGGAGGGGGATGCCCCCTCCCGCATCCACTGGAAGCGGACCGCCCAGCGGGGTGAGCCCTGGGTCCGGGACTTCGAAGGAGAGCGTTCCAGGGGGCTCCGGCTGCGGCTTGACTTGAGTCAGTGGGGGCCGGGGCGCGCCTTCGAGGAGGAACTGGAGTGCCTCTCCGGGGCCATCCTGATGGCCCGCCTGAGACATGAAGAGGTCTGTCTGGAGGTCCTGGGGACCAGGGAGCGCCGCTCCTTCCAGGGGCGTATGGCGTGTTGGAGGGCCCTGGCCAGGGTCCGGGCCGGGCTGCGCGTATCATCGAGCCAGTGAGCTGTGTCAGCGGAGGATCCATGGACTTCAGTCAGCCCCAATCCCCGGACTGGGAGGCTCCACTCCAGGTGGCCTGGCAGGCCTGGGCGCGGGCCTATGCCCCCTATTCCCGCTTCCGGGTGGGGGCGGCGCTGGTGTTCCCGGATGGGCAGATCGTCGGGGGATGCAATGTCGAGAATGCCTCGTACCCGGTGGGGCTCTGCGCCGAGCGCGGGGCGGTGAGCGCCGCCATCTGCCAGGGGCTCCGGCGGCCAGGGCCCCTGGCGCTGGCGGTGGTGACCGAGGCCGAGTCCCTCACCCCCCCCTGTGGAGCCTGCCGTCAGGTGCTGGCGGAATTCGCCGCCGAATTGCCCATCCTCCTCGCCAACCGGCAGGAGCGGCGGCTCCATCGTCTGGAAGAGCTTCTGCCCCATGCCTTCACTGGGCGCCATTTGGGGATTCCCGACTAGGCAATCTGGCCTTCGCGCTTTAGAATCACGTACCTTCCTGAGGCTCCATATGGCAATAGACCGCAACAAGATCACCAAGCAGGCCGAGAACTATCTGGCCTCGGGAAAGATCGAGCGGGCCATCGACGAGTTCCTCAAGCTTCTGGACGACCGGCCCGACGACTTCAACCTCATGAACCGGATCGGGGACGCCTACATCCAGCTGGGGAACACCCCGCAGGCCATCGAGATGTTCAAGAAGGCGGGCCTGGGCTTCGAACGGGGGGGCTTCGGGGCCAAGGCGAGTGCCGTCCTCAAGAAGGCCCACCGAGTGGTCCCGGGGGATGTGGACGTGGCCGCCCGTCTGGCGGAACTCTACCGGCAGAACAACCTCATCAAGGACGCCATCCAGGTCCACATCGAGGTGGCGGATCTCTTCACCAAGAAGGGGCTCATCAAGCGGGCCCTGGAGGAGTTTGCCAAGGTCGTGGAGCTCGACCCCAAGAACCTCAAGAACAAGGTGAAGCTGGCGGATCTCTACAACAAAGAGGGGATGAAGGAGCGGGCAGCCGCCATCTACCTTGAGGTGGCCGAGGCCCTGGCCTTCGAGCAGATGCATGCCGAGGCCGGCCAGATCCTCGAGCGTGCCAAGACCATGGTGAGCACGCCCCAGGTCTACCTGACCCAGGCCCGCCTCGCCGTCATGCAGAAGGATCTGGAGGCGGCAATCGGCTTCCTCCGGGAGGGGCTCACCGCCAATCCCAGGAGTTCCGAGATCCTGGAGAACATGGCCGAGATCCAGCTGCAGGCCCATCAGGCTGACGCAGCCCTCGAGTCCCTCGCCCAGATCCCCCAGCTTCCGGAGAAGGCGTTGGTCCTCAGTGAACGGGCCCTGCGGGAGCTCTGCCGGGCCGGGCGCGGGGAAGAGGGGCTTCAGCTCTTCCAGCCCATCGGGCGTGAGCTGGCGCGGCGCGGCCACGGGGAGGCCGCAGCCAGGGTGCTCCAGAGCGGCTTCCAGGGCCAGCTCCATGCCGAGGCCTGGATGCTGATGGCCGAGATCGCCCATCAGGGGGGCAACCGGGGAGAGCAGATCCAGGCCCTGCAGCGGGCCTACGGGCAGTTCCAGGAGAAGGGCGAGGCTGAGTCCGCGGCCCTGGTGGCTGAGAAACTCGGGCAGTTGGGGATCCGTGCGGACCAGATTGTGGTCCCGGAGAGCCTGCCTCCGGTGCGCTTTGCCCCGGAGCCGGAGCTGCAGCCCCTCGACACCTTCGAGATCACGGAGGTGGATCCGGTCCGCCGCATGCAGATCGAGCAGCTCCTGCGGGAGGCCGAGCAGTACCTGCGGAACCGGGTCATGGACCGGGCCCAGGAGTGCTACCACAAGATCCTCGAGCTGGATCCATCCAACCGGGACGCCATCAACCGGGTCGCTGACATCATCAAGAGCGCCGGAAAGATGACTGCGGTCCAGATGCACCTGGTGAAGCAGGCCGAGCGTCTGGTCCCCCTGGGCTTCAAGGATCTGGCCGTGGAGTTGCTGGACCGGGCCGAAGCCCTGTTCCCGGGCTCCACCCGGCTCTACCGCCGGACTCTGGGGCTCCTGGATTACCAGCCCTCCACCGATTCCGGGCCCGGGACAGCTCCGGCGGTGCCCATTCCGCTGCCGCCCCCGGCCGAGGATGCCTATCCGGAACATGCCCTGCCGGTTCTGCCCATCGAAGAGGTACCTGCAGGCATCCGCCTGGACACCCTCCCGGATTTTCTGGCGCCTGTGGAGGAGCCCAGAGGGATTCTGCCCCTGCTGCCTCCGGAACCCCCGACCCAGGAGCTTCCGCCTCTGGAGGAAGCGATCCTGTCCCTCCTCCCGGACAACCTCGCCCCGGAGGCCCCTGCTCCAGAGGCCGAGACCCTGACGGCCCTGCCC
Source organism: uncultured Holophaga sp. (assembly GCF_963677305.1). GTDB lineage: Bacteria > Acidobacteriota > Holophagae > Holophagales > Holophagaceae > Holophaga. Next base: position 305,946 of record NZ_OY781925.1, on the reverse strand, counting down.
GATCTGGAGCCCCTGGAGCTGGAGCCCCTGGCGTTCCTCAAGGGACGGGAGTCCGGAACCCAGGCCCTGCAGCAGGAGGCCGTCGAGGCCATCCCCGCTCCGGTGGATGAGGAGCTGGCCTCCTCCCTGTCGGACATCGACTTCCAGCTCGACTACGGCAGTCCCGAAGAGGCCAAGATCGAGATCGAGGGTTGCCTGAGGCGCTATCCCGGCCATCCTGAGCTCCTCTCCCGTCTGGATCTGGCCGAGGCGGCCCTCCGGCGCCTCGGGCTGGACGTCCGGTCCCCGGCCCAGGCCTTGCAGGAGAGCGACTTCACCAACGACTTCTTCGACCTGACCGATGTCCTCGGCACCCAGCTCATGGATGGCGACGAAGGGGAGGAGAAGCATGATGCCACCCACGTGGTGGAGAAGATCCAGAGTGTGGATGAGCTCTTCAATGCCTTCCGCGAAGGGGTCGAGCAGCAGGTGAAGGGGGATGACTACGACACCCACTACAACCTGGGCATCGCCTACAAGGAGATGATGCTCATCGAGCCCGCCATGGAGGAGTTCAAGAAGGCCATGAGCGATCCCGAGCGCACCCTGGAGTGCTGCTCCATGCTCTCCATCTGCGAGCAGGCCCGGGAGGATCTGGGAGCCGCGGCCGCCTGGCTGCTCCAGGGCATCGAGTCGCCGGGCTTCCCCCCGGAGGACAGCATCGGCCTGCGCTACGACCTCGCGGAGATCCTCCTCCTCCAGGGGCGGGAGGCTGAGGCCCGGGAGCGTTTCCAGGAGGTTTTCGGGATGGATCCGGACTACCGGGAGGTCGCCTCCAGGCTGGCGTAAAGCCGGGCGATCACGCCCTCCCAGTCCCCCGGGCTCGTCTGACGGAAGACCCGGACACTGGGGTACCAGGGGCAGTCGCCACCCTCCATGAGCCAGCGCCAGTCCGGGAAGAAGGGCAGGAGCAGGCTGGCAGGCCGACCCAAGGCGCCTGCGAGGTGGAGGACGGCGGTGTCCACGCTGAGGACATGATCCAGAGAGGCGATGGCCGCCGCAGTGTCTGCGAAATCCCGGAAGCGGCTGGAGAGGGGGATGAGGCCGAAGGACTCCGGTGCCGGGGCACCCCCGACCTGCAGGCTGTACCAGGCTGCATCTGGCAGGGCCATCAGAGGGGCCAGCAGGGTCGGATCCAGGCTGCGGCGGGCATCATCCTGGTGGCCGGGGTTGCCGGACCAGACCAGGCCGATGCGCTTCCGGGAGCCTCCCAGGGTCAGGAGGGTGTCCAGTTCTGGGGAGAGTGGGGGGGGCTGGAGGTAGGGCACCCCCCGGGGCAGGGTCTCCAGGGTGCTGGCAAAGAGGGCCGGGAGCTCGAGCAGGGGGATCTGGAGATCGAACTCGGGCAGGGGCCCGCCCTCGATGACCAGCTCGTCCAGACCGGGGCAGTGGGACAGCAGCCGCTTGAGGTTGGGGTAGGTCAGCAGGGCGACCCGTCCGCCGAGGGCCTTGACCTGGGGCAGGTAGCGGACGAACTGAAGGGTGTCGCCAAAGCCCTGCTCGCTCCAGACCAGGAGAGTCCGCCCCGCGAAGGGCTCCCCCCGCCAGCGCGGTTGGGCGAAGTCCCGGAGGTTGGCTTCGGCTCCGGGCACCAGGAGCCGCCAGGCGAAGTCCGGCCAGGCCTCGAGGTAGCGTCCCTGTAGGAGCCGCACGTAGGCCAGGTTCCAGTGGGCTCCCGGGGACTCGGGATCGCACTCCAGGGCGCGGCCCAGGGCTTCCTCCGCCAGGCTCAGCCGACCGGCCCTCATGAGGGTGAATCCGTGGTTCTGGTGGAGCTCCGCCCGCTCGGGGGCCAGGGCCAGGGCGGCTTCATCGTGTCGGAGGGCAGCGCCGAGGTGCCCCTCGCGGAGCTCCAGGGCGCCGAGGTTCGAGTGGGTGACGGGGTCGCCGGGCTCCAGGGCCAGGGAGCGCTCCAGGAGTTCCCTGGCCTCTCCGCAGCGTCCCTGGCTGAGGCGGATGCCCCCCAGGTTGCAGAGGGCCCCCGGGTGGCCGGGCTGATTTCCCAGGGCCTGGAGGAGGAGGGGCTCCGCCTCCTCCAGGCGGCCCATGTCCTTGTAGATCGCCCCGAGGTTGGCCAGGGCGTCGCACTGCCCCGGGAACTGGGACAGGACCCGCCGGTAGGCCAGGATCGCAGAGCTGAGGGCCCCCCTCCGGTGGTGGCCGAGGGCTTCCCCCATGCCCCGGAGGAGGGCTTCCGGGACAGTGTTCACAGGGCCAGCCGGTCCTTCAGGACCCGGGCCATGTCCAGGAAGATCCGGGATTGGGGACTGTCGGGGTGGCTGACCACCAGGGGCGTACCTTCGTCCCCGGCCTTCCGGAGCTCCAGGTCGATGGGGACCTCCCCGAGGAAGGGCAGGGCCATCTGCTCCGCTGCGGCCCGCACGGTGCCATGGCCGAAGATCTGTGTCTCGGTCTGGCAGTGGGGGCAGAGGAAACTGGACATGTTCTCCACCACGCCGATGATGGGGAGCTCCAGGGTCCGGAAGAGGCCGATGGCCTTCCGGGCGTCCAGGAATGCGACATCCTGGGGGGTGCTGACGACGACGGCCCCGCCACGCTGGATGGCCTCCTTGGCGTGGTGGACCAGGCTGATCTGGACATCTCCGGTGCCGGGTGGCAGGTCGATCACCAGCACATCCAGGTCCCCCCAGACCACATCCCCCAGGAACTGGACCAGGGCCTTGTTGAGCATGGGGCCACGCCAGACCACCGGACGGTCCTCATCGATCAGGAAGCCCATGGACATGAGGCGCAGGCCGAACTTCTCCACCGGCAGGATCCGGCCATCGGGCGTGCCCAGGGGGCCATCGTCCACGCCGAACATCATGCCCATGCTGGGTCCGTGGATATCCATGTCCAGCAGGCCGGTCTGTAGACCCAGGCGCCCCAGGGCACAGGCCAGGTTGGCCGCCACCGTGCTCTTGCCGACGCCGCCCTTGCCGCTGCCCACCACGATGCAGTGCTTGACGGTGGGGAGGAGGTTGACCGGGGTCTCCTCCGGGGTGGCCTGCCACTCGATCTGGAGTTCGAGGGCGACGGCTCCGGTCTTCTCCTGGAGCAGGGCGGTCAGATGCTCTCGCAGGGCGGCCTCCTGGCTGCGGAAGGCCCCCGACAGCAGGAGCTCCACCTGGATCCGGTCCTCTTCCACGCCGATCCGCTTCACCGAGCGCGAAGCCGCCAGAGAGGCCGGGGCCCCCTGAAGCTGGACGGTGTTCAGGACTTCATAGACCGCTGCGCGGCTGACCTTGCCCATGCTGCCTCCGAGTCACCAGTGTGCCCCAGTCTGTGGTGGGGGGGGCAGGGCTCAGATCTCCTCGTCGCGGAAGGCCGGCAGACGCTGGGTCACGGAGCGGGCCCCGCTCTGGAAGAGCAGGTGCTCGTAAGTCCTGACCTGGCTGCTGAGCTTGGCGTCGTCAGGCTGGAAGCCTCGCCGGAGGACGGTCCCCTCAGGGCCCAGCACGCGGCCCTTCACCGTGTCACGCAGCTGAAGCTCCAGGAGCTCCACCACCTGGGCGGCCACGATGGGATCCACCAAGGGGAAGGCGATCTCCACTCGGTGGTCCAGGTTGCGGCTCATGAGATCCCCGGAGGCCAGAAGGGTCTCAGGCTCCCCAGCGTTGGCGAAGTGGTAGACCCGGGCATGCTCGAGGAAGCGGTCCAGGATCGAGATCACCCGGATGTTCTCCGAGAGGCCCGGGACCCCGGGGCGGAGGCAGCAGCTGCCCCGGACGATGAGGTCGATCTGGACGCCGTCCTGGCTGGCCTCATAGAGGTGCTGGATGATGGGGCCGTCTGCCACCGCGTTGCTCTTCAGGATCATGCGGGCTGGCTGGCCTGCGCGGGCATGGCGGCGCTCCCGGTCGATGCGCTCGTGGAGGCTCTGGCGGAAGCCCTGGGGGGCGATGATGAGCTGGTTGAACTTGGGGGGGCGGGTGTAGCCCGTCATGAAGTTGAAGAGGTTCGAGAGGTCTTCGCCGAACTCGGGGCGGGCGGTGAAGAGGCCCAGGTCGGAGTAGAGGCGGCTGGTCTTCTCGTTGTAGTTGCCGGTGCTGAGGTGGCAGTAGCGCTTGATGCCCGAGGCTTCGCGGCGGATGACCAGGCAGGTCTTTCCGTGGGTCTTGAAGGAAGGCATGCCGTAGACCACGTAGACGCCGGCCTTCTCAAGCCTGCGGGCCCAGGCGATGTTGGCCTCCTCGTCAAAGCGGGCCCGCAGCTCCACGATGGCGGAGACCTGCTTGCCCCGTTCGGCGGCCCGCTCCAGGGCCGAGGCGATGGGGCTCTGGCGGCTCATGCGGTAGAGGGTCATCTTGATGGCCAGGACATCGGGATCGTCAGCCGCCTCCCGCAGGAAGCGCATTACGGAGTCGTCGAAGCTCTGGAAGGGGTGGTTCACCAGGATGTCGTTCTTGGCGATGGCGTCGAAGACGGAGTGGTGCTGTTCGATCTGGGGCACGGGGAGGGGCGGCATGGGGGCCTCCTTCAGGTGCGGCAGGTCGATCTGGTCATACAGCTGCATGAGGTCCGAGAAGGCCGCGAAGCCCTCGGTGGGGTAGAGGTCCTCGGGGGCCAGCTCCAGCTCCTCAATGAGGGTGTCCAGGAGGTTGGGGCTGAGGCGCTCCTCGTACTGGAGGCGGACCGTGGCGCCCCGGCGGCGGCTGCGCAGGTGCTCTTCCACGGTTTTCATGAGGTCTTCGTACGGATCCTCGTCTAAGGGGAGGTCCATGTCCCGGGTGACCCGGACGGCGTTGCAGTTGGTCACCCGGTAACCCAGGAAGATCTGGTGGACGAACATCCGGATGATGTCCTCCAGGATCACGAAGTCGTAGCCACTGTGGGTGCCGGGAATGCGCAGGAAGCGGGGGGTCACGGTGAGGGGGACATGGATGATGGAGAGTTCTGAGACCGGCAGGCGCTCTTCGCCGGGGCGCTCTTCGGGTTCGAGTTCGGCCATCAGGGCGAGGACCCGGTTCCCGAGGCGGGGGAAGGGGTGGCTGTTGTCCACCGCCAGGGGCGTGATGAGGGGGGCCAGGGTCTGCTCGAAGTAGTCCCGGACGAAGTCGATGTGGACGGGGCTGAGCTGGTGGGGTTTCAGGATCCGGATCCCCTCGGACTCAAGGAGGGGTTTGAGGGTCTCGTGGAAGATGGCGTGCTGGCGATTCGAGAGGCGGTGGATCCGGTTGGAGATCTCGGAGAGGAGGCTCCGGGGGGTCCAGCCGTCGGGGCCCGGCTGGGTGATGCCGGCATCGATCTGCCGCCAGATGCCGGCGACCCGGACCGAGAAGAACTCATCCCAGTTGCTGGAGACGATGGCCAGGAACTTGACCCGGTCCAGGAGGGGGACCTGGGGGTCCTCAGCCTCCTCCAGAACCCGCTCGTTAAAGGCGAGCCAGCTGAGCTCGCGGTTGAGGAAGTCTTCCGGGCGGGGTGGATGGTGGGTCATGGGAGGAGTATGCCGAAGGTGGGTAACGCCTGTGTGACGAAAGTCGTCTCTTGGAAAAAGGGGGGCTGCGGGGTATTCTAGCAGCTTGCCCGTGTCGGGCACCCGGGCCGCCCGGCCCGTCCCCAACGAGAGGGCCGCTCCGCGGCCAGGTAGGAGGAATCATGAGCGAAGAGATCATTGTCGTCGCCAAGCGCGAAGAGCTCGGCAAGAAGGCCACCAAGGCCATGCGCAAGGAAGGGCTGATCCCTGCCGTCATCTATGGCTTCAATGAGCCCGTCGTGTCCGTGGCCATCAGCCCCAAGGTCGTCGCCCGCATCATCGGCAGCGACACCGGCATGAACAGCGTCATCAACATGAAGCGTGAGGGTACGGACATCCAGCGCCACGTCATCATCAAGGACGTGCAGCGTGATCCTGTCACCGGTCGCCTGCGCCACGTCGACTTCATGCGTGTGGTTCCCACCCACCGCGTCCGCGTCAAGGTGCCCCTCGTCCTCAAGGGCAACCCCATCGGCGTCAAGGAGGGTGGCATCCTGGACTTCGTGCACCGCGAGGTCGAGGTCGAGTGCCTCCCTGCCTTCATCCCCGGCCACATCGACATCAACGTGGCTTCCATGCGCATCGGTGAGACCCTGCGCGTGGACCAGGTGAACTGGGACAGCCACCTCACCATTCTGGGCGACACCCACAATGTGGTCTGCACCATCCAGGGCAAGCCCCAGGAAGAGGCCCCTGCTGAGGCCGAGGCCGCCGAGGCTGCTGCCCCCGCCAAGAAGGGCAAGAAGTAAAATCCCTGAATTCAATGAAAAGGGCCGCGGAAGCGGCCCTTTTCATTTGCCTGCCGGAATTTCAGCTGGCCTGGATGCTGATCTTCCGGGGCTTGACTTCGGGGACCTTGGGGATCGTGAGGCTCAGAACGCCGTCCTTGAGTTCGGCCTTGACCGCTCCGGCGTCCACTCCGTCGGGAAGCGTGAAGGTGCGGGAGAACTGGCCGAAGACCCGCTCGGCGGCGTAGAGCTTCTCGCTCTCCTGGCGCGCCTCGGCCTTGCGCTGGCCGGCGATGGTGAGGCGGTTGCCGGTGAGGTCGATGGACAGCTCCTCCCGGGCGACACCGGGCATGTCGGCGGTGAAGAGGTAGCCCTCCGGATTCTCCCGGATGTCGAAGGCAGGGGTGAAGCCCTCCTGCCCGGAGGTGAGCCCAGCCTCCCGCCAGGGGTTCATGCGCATGAAGTCGCGCATCAGGGCGAAGGGTTCAAAGGGGGTGCCGAGGGCGGGGGTGTGGGGGTTGAAGCGGATGAGATTCATGGTGTCCTCCATAAGAGATGGGTGACTGGGAATACCCTATGTCAAACCGCACACATAATATGCGTCAATCAAACTCATGTGTCAACAGGCGGACGCACAAAAAGAAAAGCCCCTCTTCTGAGGGGCTCTTCTTTTTGTATGCACAAGGTTTAGGCGTGACGGTAGGCCTTGACCTTCTCCTTGTTGACCCTCAGCCGGGGACCGCCGATCTGGTCGAGGCAGTCGGGGATGGCGCCGAACACGGCGTCAAGGCACTCCCGGATGGCCTTGGGCTTGCCGGGGAGATTGAGGATCAGGGCGCTGCCCCGGATCACGGCGGTCTGTCGGGAGAGGATGGCGGTGAGGACGATGTTGGCGGAGACGGCACGCATCCGTTCCCCGAAGCCCGGAAGCTCCCGGTCCCCTACGGCCAGGGTGGCCTCGGGGGTGACATCCCTGGGGGCGATCCCGGTGCCTCCGGTGGTCAGGACCAGGGTGCAGTGCTCCTGGTCGCAGAGGTCCCGCAGGGCCTCCTCGATGTCGGGCTGTTCATCGGGCACCAGTCTGCGGACGGGTTCCCAGGGGCTCTCCAGGAGTTCCTGGAGCACAGTCTCGATGCCGGGGCCTCCGAGGTCCTGGTAGACCCCCTGGAAGGCCCGGTCCGAGACGGTGAGGATGCCGATCCTGACCGGGGCGGTCATGGCGGATCAGGCCTCTTCGGTGGCCTGGGCGGCAGGCTCGCCGCCCTCCTGGGTTTCGAGCTCGCCACCCTCAAGGCCGCCGGCATCGTAGCGGGCGGAGGGCATGCCCATCTCGCGGCGGCGCTCCAGCTCCTGGAGCTGCTCGAAGGCTTCCTTGTCCAGAAGCTCCTCGGTGAGGGTGGAATACTCGGTGAGCTTGGCGAAGATCTTCTCGGTGCGGACCCGACCCTGGATCTCGGCCAGGGCGCCCTGGCGCTCGAGCTCGGCGCGGAAGGCCTCCTTGGGCTGCTGGATGTTGTGCTCGGCCATGAGCTCGGCGAGGTGGGCATCCAGCTCCTCCTCACTCACAGTCAGGTTCTCGGCGTTGCCGATGGCCTGGAGCAGGTAGCCGCTGCGGACGGCCTTCTTGGCGTCCTCGAGGCGGCTCTGGCGGTAGGCGGCCCAGTTCATCTTCTTGGGGTCGACCCCCTGGCGGGAGACCATGCGGGCGAACTCGTGGCAATAATCGTCCAGCTGGAGGGCGACCATGGTCTCGGGGGCGTCAAAAGGCGTGATCTCCAGGAGCTTCTCCAGGATGTCGGACTCCAGGCGGGTCTGGGCGTCGCGATCGGAGGCCTCGTTCAGGTCCTTCTCGACGGAGGCCTTGAGGGCCTCGAGGTTGTCGTAGTCGCCCAGGTCCTTGGCGAGGTCGTCATTGAGCTCGGGGATCTCGCGACGGCGCAGATCCTTGAGGGTCACCTCATAGGTGATGGTCTTTCCGGTGGCATCCCCGGCCATGGGGAGCTCGAACTTGCGGGTCTCGTCGACCTTCATGCCGATCACCTGCTTGTCGAAGTCGCGCTCGTCGCTGAGCTCGATGACCTGGTCGTCGTAGCTCTGGGGCTTCAGGCCCTGGGGTTTGATGCGGATATCAAGGGTCACGATGATGCCGGCGGTGGCCTCGGAATCCTCCACGGGGATGAAGCGGGCGGCCTGCTGGCGCATGGCCTCGAGCTGCTCCTCCACGGTGGCGGGATCGATGATGCGCTTCCGGCGGGTGAAGGCCAGGCCCTTGTACTCGGGGAGGCTCACCTCGGGGGCCACATCGAAGTGGACCTTCAGCTTGCCCTCCTTGCCGTCCACGAGGGCGGCGGGTTCCACGGCGGGCCGGGAGATGGGGGTCACGCCCACGGACTGGGTGGCCTCGGCGAAGTGAGCCTGGACCAGATCGGTGGCGACCTCCTCGAGGATCTCCTTGGTGTAGCGGCCCAGCAGAACGGACTTGGGGGCCTTGCCGGGGCGGAACCCGGGGATGCGGACCTTGGGGGCGAGGTCGCCGATGACCTTCGCATAGGCACCGCTGACGGCTTCGGCGGGGAAGGTCATCTCGAGGGACTTGCGGGTGGCGCTCGTATGGGTCAGGGTGGCCTGCATGAAATCTCCTGATGCTCAAGGCGTTGGGGTGGTGCGAATGGCGGGACTCGAACCCGCACGGCGTCAACCGCTGGAACCTAAATCCAGTGCGTCTACCAATTCCGCCACATTCGCTAGGGTGTTGCCGACAACTCGTGGTGCGCCCGGAGCGATTCGAACGCCCGACCCTCAGGTTCGAAGCCTGATGCTCTATCCAGCTGAGCTACGGGCGCACTACGAAACCGCTAGTTTGCCATGGAATACCTTGGGATTCACGCCCCAATCTGGAGGGCCCAGGCATCCTCGGCGCTTTCCCTGGCCAGGCGGCGCAGGGCCTCGTCCCCGAGGCCGATCCTGCTGGCCAGCGCCCACTCCCCTGGGAGGTTGCAGGGGATGATGCCGGGGTCGTCGGTGCCGAGTCCGCAACGGACCCCGGCCTCCAGGAAGCTTGGGAGGGGGTGGGCTCCCATGCCTTCGACCAGGGCCCTGTTGGAACTCAGGCAGACATCCACGGGGATCCGCCGTCCAGCGAGGAGTTCCAGGGTGGCGGGATCCCCTCCGGCCCTCGTGGCATGGACGATCCGCTCGACTCCGGCCTCCAGGATGGCCTCCCGGACATGGGTGCCGGGGCCGTTCTCCCCGGCATGGGCGGCCAAGCGGAGCCCCAGGACCCTGGCCCGGTCGAAGACGGGTGCCCAGTCCCGGAAGGGTACCTGCTCCAGGCCTCCGGTGCTGAAGCCGACCACCCAGGGGGGCAGGTTGCCCGCCACGAGGTCTAGAACCTCCTGGCCGTGGGCAGGCCCGAAGTGGTTGACGGCCTCCACCACCACCGCCACCCGGATGCCCTGTCCGGCGGCCCGACGGATGCCACTGTCGAGACCCTGCCAGAGGCTGTCCAGGCTCAGTTGCCTTCGCTCCCGGACCAGCCAGTGGGGGGAGACCCAGAGATCCAGGCCGCGGAGGGCAGCCCCCTCCGGGGGGGGCAGGCGTCCCAGGGCGGCCTCCAGGGCGGCCTCCACGGCCTCCTGTCCGTCCAGGAAGCTGCAGCTGAAGACAAAGCTCTCGATGAAATCCCGGAAGCTTCCCGCCTCACCGCGCCAGAGGGCCTCAGCGGCCCTGGGGACCGGGAGGCTCCGGCGATGCGCGCGCTCCCGGATCCAGGCAGGGTCGAGACTGCCCTCCAGGTGGACGTGGCGGTCCACGGGGGGGCAGGGGGGGGAGACTCGGCTACTCGTCGTAGTCGTCCATGTTCAGATCGCCGGGGTCCACGCCTTCGGCCCGGGCACCGGAGATGCCGAAGCTCTCGACAATGCCATCCTCGCCACCTTCCATATCCCCTTCGGAGCCGAAGTCGTCCTCAATCGGGAGCGCTACCTTCTCTTTCTTGCCCGCCTTGGGTTTGGCAGGTGCATCCTTCTGGTTCGTCCCGCACTTGGGGCATAGAGCCTCGGATTTGCCGAAGTCGTAGAACTTGGCGCTACAACTGAAACAAATCCACTTTTTCCCGAGATTCGCCATGATCGCTTCCGCGCTCCTTACACTAAGGTCCAAGGATGTACCACATCCCCGGCGGAAAGTCACGCAAAGTTCGATGGGGGATTTTCGCCAAGCCTCCCTGTCATGCCCAGGGCGCGGGGCCCAGGAGAGCGGGATCGCCCCCACAGAGCTGCTGTACCACGGTCGAGGCGAAGATCCGGTGATGGCGCTCCAGGTCCTCCCCGTAGCGCTCCACGAAGGAGGCCCGGCTGCGGTCAAGCTCATCCCGGAGCAGGGCGTAGAGGCTGCCGGCGCTCCGGCCCTGTTCCACCTTGCCGGGGAAGTAGAGCTCGATGTCGCCCACAAGGACCCGGGCGCTCCGCTCTGCGTTGGCCCGGACCTTGGGGTCCACGGGTGGGGGCGGTGGGATGGTCTCGGAGATCGGGTCGGGGAGCTGCTGGGTCATGCCGCCCGGGGAGGTTTCGGAGGATGAGGTCCGATCCTCCTCCTTCTGTCCCGCCAGGTAGGAGATGCATGACTCGGCGACGTGGAGCAGGGTGCGGATGGTGTTGGGGTGGTCCAGGCTGGGGGCCAAGCCGCTGTCCGCCAGGAGCACGGCGACGGTCCGTCGCCTGAGGCGGAGTGGCAGGATCAGGATGGACTCTGCCTCGAAGCGGCTGAGGGGGCTGAGAAGGGATTCATAGGCCGGTCCGGGGCGATCCAGCCGGTGGATCCTTCCGCTGATCATCGCCTCCAGTTCGGAGGGGGGGATGACGGGGGAGCCGGGGCGAGGGGACTCGCCTTCGAAACCCAGGGAGGTGTAGAGACTTGCGATCCCCTGCTTCACGACGAAGAGGGCGGAACGTCCCGCAAGAGGGCGGATGGCCTCCAGCAGGCGCTTGAGGACTTCGCCCTGGCTCTGGGCGGCTTCGAGCAGAGCGAGCCCCTCGCCCAAGAGGGGTTCGAACGCAGGCCCGGCCGGGGCGGGTGTGACCGGGGGCGTGAGCGCCGCGAGGGACTCGAGGAGGGAGCCATCCTCAAGATCACGTTCGAGGCCTTCCCGGCAGAGGGCGTCGAAGCGTTCCCGCCAGGACCGGTCCCGCTCCTCCAGCCAACGCTGAAGAGTCTGCCGGATGTCCGCCTTCACATCTTCCGTCATGGGATTCCCTGGGATGGTTCGCTTCAGCATATCAGGAGCGCGCTGGCTTTTTCGCTTTGCGGGGGATAGGATGCACCGAGTTCCATCTGGAGCAAGCCCATGCCCGATCTGACGATCCAGGTCCGCGATACTGATGGCCTCACCGTGGTCCAGCCTGTGGGATTCATCAACGCCCACACGGTGGGGAAATTCGAGAAGGTCCTGGATGACCTGGTGGGGAGCGGGCGCTTTTCCATCCTGATCGACTGCTCGGACTTGAGCTACATCAGTTCGGCTGGCCTGGGGGCCATCATGGGCATCGTGGAGCAGGTCAGGGCCGGTGGAGGGGACATCCTGCTCTGCGCCCTCCAGGAGAATGTCCACATCATCTTCGAGACCCTGGGCTTCACGGCGCTCTACCGGATCTTCCCGGACGAGACCCGGGTCCGGGAGGCTCTGGCCGGGAGGTCCTGAGTGGATCCTGTGTCCGGGGGAGAATACTTCAGGCTCACCATTCCGAGCCAGACCCGCTACCTCAACCTGGTTACCGGTCTGGCCAAGCGCGCCGCCTTGCAGGCTGGCATGGACGAGGCCACGGCGGCCAAGGTCTCCATCGCCGTGGACGAGTCGGTGACCAATGTGATCCAGCACGCCTACGGTCAGGATCCCGATCGGCAGGTGGATGTCGAGTTCCACTTCCTCGGCGAGGCCCTGGAGGTCAGGATCCTCCATGACGGGAGAGGGCTTGAGAACGGGGAGCTGGTCATCCCCGAGCCTGACGAGTACCTGCGGCACCCCCGGAGGGGGGGCCTGGGCCTGCTCCTCATGAGTCGATTCATGGACAGCCTGGAGTTCGGCACCCTCGAGGGACGCCGGGTCTGCCGGATGGTCAAGCGTCGTGTCCCATGAGTGCGGATGCGGGCGCCTCATCACCCTTTGACCGCCTCAGGGAGCTCTCCCTGAAGATCCCTGAGGGCGCCAGGGAGCTGCTGCCCCTGGTGGACTTTCTGGAGGCCTTCCCGCTCCAACTCACTGAGGAGTCGCTCATTCATCTGGTGGGCATGATGTCCATGGGTATCGCCAGGGCAGGCCAGGGCGGTCTCTGGGACGGCCGGCGCTGGCTCTTCCTGAAGGGCAACGCGCCTGCCTTCCCCCTGCACCCCGGTCCCGGCTGGGTCAGTCTTCCCTGGACGCACGGGGATGAACTCTTCGGACACATGGTCCTCCACTCCACCGAGGCTCCCCCGGCTCTGGAGCTGCTGCTTTCGGTCTCGGGGCCGCTTCTGGCCTGGCGGCGCCTGGAGGCGCTCCGGAGTGAGCAGAATCGGGCCCTGGCCCTGCAGTTCTCGCGCCTCAACGCCCTCTTTGACCTCACCCGCCACTTGGGGGGGGTGGAGACCCGCGAGGGCCTGGCCGAGCTGCTGCTGGGCACCCTGGTGAGGGAATTCCAGATGCCCAGGCTGCTGCTTCTGGGGCCCGAGGGGGAGGTGGTCGCCTCCAGGGGCCTGGATGAGGTGCCCCCGAGGCTTCTGGGCGAGGAACTCTCCCAGGTGATCGCCACAGAAGGCTTGGTCCATGTCCATGAACTCCAGGACCAGGATCGCAGCCATGGCTTCATCTATGGGGCGGAACCCCTGACCGGGCCGCTCAACGAGGAGGACGAGCTCTTCCTGCAGACCCTGGTGAACCTGGTCACAGGGCAGTTCACGGCGCTTGACCTCCGGGAGAGCCGGATCCAGTCCCTCAGGATGGAGAAGGATCTCGAGACCGCACGCAACATTCAGCAGCGGCTCCTGCCCAGGCACCTGCCGCAGCCGCCAGGCTGGGAGTGCGCTGCGGTGAACCTCCCCTTCCAGGCGGTGGGGGGTGATCTGTATGACCTTTGGATCTCCCGGGAGAGCCGACTCCATGTGGCCGTGGGGGACATCTCGGGCAAGGGCCTGCCTGCTGCCCTGGTGATGGCCCAGCTCTCGGCCTTCCTCCGGGCCATGGCGGACCAGCGGGTGCGCGATTGGGGGGGGCTCGCCAGGAGGCTCAACGAGCGGATGAACCAGGTGAGGGACCGGAACCGATTCGCCACCCTCTTCGCTGCCAGCCTGAATCCGCTGAACGGGAACCTGCGCTTCGTCAACGCGGGGCACAATCCGGCACTCCTGATCCCCGACCAGGGGCCCATCCAGTTCCTGGGGGCGACTGGGCCCATCATCGGACTCCTGCCCGGGGCTGAGTTCCGGGAGGGGAGCACGGTCATGGGTCCGGGTGACACGCTGCTGATCTTCACGGACGGGGTGGTGGAGACGGAGAACATAGCTGGCGTGGAGCTGGGACCGGAGGCCCTGGCCGAGGTGGTCCGCTCCAGTCCGGGGCTTGGAGCCGAGGAGCTCCTGGAGGCCATCCTTGTCCGCACCTTCGAGCACATGACCGGCGGGCGTTTCCGGGACGACGCCACGCTGGTGGTCATCCGGAGGAAGGCGGTCATGCCTGCTCTCCGGATAGGATAGGGCGATCATGCGAGAGAGCATCGGCAAGTTCCAGATCCGGGAGCTGATCGGCAAAGGGGCCATGGGCGAGGTCTATCTCTGCACGGATCCCATCCTGGGGCGCGAGGTGGCGGTCAAGACCATTCTCCCTGGGACAGCCTTCGGTGACGAAGCCCAGGCCCGCTTCGAGCGGGAGGCCAGGGCCACCGGCTCCCTGAACCACCCCAACATCGTGACGGTCTACGAGTTCGGCGAAGACCAGGGGCTCCACTACCTGGCCATGGAATACGTCCGGGGCGAGGACCTGGAGAGCCTGATCCGATCTGGGCGGCTGACCCGTGCCCAGTTGCTGGAGCTGGTGGCCCAGGTCTGCGAGGGGCTCGGTTTCGCCCATGCCCGGGGGATCGTCCACCGGGACATCAAGCCCGCCAATGTCCTGGTGGCCGAGGGGCCCCGACCCCTGGCCAAGCTCATGGATTTCGGCGTCGCCCTCATCAGCCAATCCGACCTGACCCAGAAGGGGGTCTGGATGGGGACCGTGAACTACATGGCCCCCGAGTACCTGGATACGGGAAAGGCTACCCCCGGCTCGGATCTCTTCGCCATCGGGGTGGTCCTCTACGAGATCGTGACCGGAGGGCGCAAGCCCTTCACGGGGGAGACGGTGACCACCGTGCTCAATGCCATACTGAGGGCTGAGCCTGCCCCCATCGCGGCTGAGGAGGTCCAGGACCTGCCTCCGGGCACTCTGGATGTCGTGAAGAAGGCGCTCGCCCGTGACCCCGGGGACCGCTACGGTTCGGCAGAGGAGCTGGCCGAGGCCATCCGCCGGGCCCTGAAGCCAGAGGAGCCGTCTCCGGCTCCGCTTCCCCTGGTTGGGGCGGTCGCCGGGGCTGGGCGCCGCATCCCCACGGATCGCCTGATCATCGTGGGCAGGGGGGGCAAGGCCCACTGTCTCAGTCTGCGGGTGGCCATCCGGCAGGCGGAGCCCGGTACCCGGATCATCCTTCTGCCCGGGACCTACCGGGAGTCGGTGGTGGTGGACCGGGAGGTGGAGATCCTGGGCGAAGGCGAGGCCTCGGAGATCATCCTGGAAAGCCCGAAGGGGCCGTGTCTGACCTTCACAGGGGGCCGGATCGTGGTGCGCGGGGTGACCCTCTGCAAGCCCTGGGAGGAGGGCCGGGATCCGGACCCGGCCCCTGCGGTGCTCCAGCTCTCCGGTCAGGCGGAGCTCACAGACTGCCGGATCCACTCGGACTGTGAGCCGGGCTTGAGCTGTCAGGGCTCAGGGACATCCCTGGTCCTTCGCAATATCCGCTTCGAAGGGGAATCCGCCCTTGGGCTGGTGCTGAGGGGGGGGGCTTCAGCCCAGCTGGAGGGCTGCCATTTCCGCGGGCAGCGCTTGGCCGGGCTTCAGGAACTCGAAGGGAGCTCGGCCACCCTGAAGGGCTGCCGCTTCCACGCAGCCCCGGGGGTCGGACTCCAGCTGCAGGGGCTCAGCCAGGCCACCCTGGAGGACTGTGAGCTCGATGGCCGCGAGGGCGGCTCGCTGGAGGTCGCCGGGGACAGTCGGGTGGTCCTGAGGCGCTGTCGGCTCCAGGGCAGCCGCTTCGCCGGAGTCCTGGTCATGGAGAAGAGTCAGGTCTTCATGGAGGACTCGGAGAGCAGTGGCCATGCCGGAGCGGGGATCCATGCCAGCGGCGGAGCTTCCCTCCATCTCCGGCAGTGCCGCCTTCATGGCAACGCCGGCTTCGGGGTCTCCCTTCTGGAACAGAGCATCGGAACACTGGATGAATGCGAGATCGCGGCCAATGGCCATGCTGGGCTGCTGGTCAGCCATGGTGCCACGGTCCAGCTCAAACAGTGCCGGATCCACAGTGGCCAGTCCTGGGGGGTGGTGAGCTCAGGGCGAGGCCGGGGTGTTCTGGAGGGCTGCGAGGTCTACGGCAACCAACGGGGCGGGGGCAAGGTGGAGCCCGGGGGCAGCCTGCTCCTGGTGCGTTGCACCATCCGTGACAGCCAGGATACGGGCCTCGTCCTTTTCGAGGACGGGGAGGTGACCCTGGAGGAGTGTGTGGTCCATCGCAACGCCCGGGGTGGGATCCTGCTGGCCCGGGACGCCTCGGATCCGGTGCTTCGGGGGGGCAACCGGATCGAAGATGAGCTGCTCCGGGTGGGGCCAGAGGGGGACTTGGTGAAGCTCACACAGCTCAGGTAGGGGTGTCTTCCAGGGCGCAATTCATGGGCCTCTGAATCCCCGCCACGCCCCCGTCACCCTCCGATGCCCGCCAGGCCATCCAGGATGCGGATCCAGTGTTCCTCGTCCTCCGCCTCGAGGGGGTGGACCGGAAGCATGCGGGTCGTGCTGCCCAACCCCATCATGAGGCCCGGGTCCGTGGCATCACTCAGGAGGGCCATGGGGGTGTTGCCCATGCTCTGGACCAGTTGCTCCACCCCCAGGGCGGTGGGGGGCAGACCCGCCAGTACCAAGGCGGGCCTGCGCTCGGGCTGGGCGTTCCAGAGGGCCCGGGCCTGGGCGAGATCCCGCACGGTGTCGACCCGCAGATAGCCGTGGTGCCGCAGGAGCCCCAGCACGCCCTCCCGGTCCCCCGAAGCCAGCATGATGAGGCCCACCCGGAGGGTGCGTCGCTGCAGGGTGAGGAGCGGGCTGTCGGTCTCCTCCAGCTCGGGGGCCTCGTCCAGGGGATCCGGAGCCCCTTCCTCTCCTGGTGCGGGCGCTTCGGTCCTGCCGGGCTGGAGCCCGGACTTCGGGGAGGGGCTGTTCGGCAGACCTGAACCCCGGCTTACCTTTTCGCGGAACTCCAGGCAGGCTGCCAAGGCGGCAGTCTCCTCGACCGAAAGGGCACCGAACTCGATGCCCAGGAAGACTTCGTCCCCCTTGGCGCTCAGGTGGGCCACCCGGCCGCGCAGCTCGAGCACCGGGAGCTTGGGGAGATCCTGGAGCCGGACCCTGTCCAAGACGAGCCCCGCATCCAGGCTGCCCGTGTGGACGGGGAGCCGCATCTGATCCTCCAGCCTGAGGAGGCGGTCCAGGCGCAGGGCCAGGCCCCCCATGCTCAGGTTCGCCAGGGGGCCCGCCATGCCCAGCCCGAGGAGGGGGCTCGACTGGGCGATGATGTAGGCCGACTCGCGGGGCCGGAAGGGGAAGCGCCTTTCCCGGCGTCGATCCGAGTAGAAGAGCTGGGTCGGCCGGCTGAAGAGATACTGGAGGTAACCCTCCCTGCCCTGGAAGCGGGTGAGGGCCTCGAAGCGCTGACCGCCCACGGAGAAGACCATGCGGAAAGTGGCCCCCACCGCCAGCTCGTGGGGGAGGGGGCGCACCAGCTTCAGGGCGATGGAGCCTCTCTCTTTGTCGATGGCAGAGATGATTGACGCATAGGGAAGGGTGCTGGTGCCCTCCACCTTGATGGGGAACTCCGTGGCCTCGTCGCGGAGCGCATCAAGGCAGCCCGCGATGAGCTTGGGGTCCTCGATGGGGGTCTCGCGGCTCCCCTTTGCGCCCTTCTTCTGGTTCATTTGCCGTCCGGTGATGGCATCAGCCTATCAGGCGGCCCTTCAGACGTTGAACAGGAAGTGGATGACGTCGCCATCCTGGACGACGTACTCCTTGCCCTCCGCCCTCATCCGTCCAGCCTCCTTGGCGCCCTGTTCGCCCTGGTGCCTGATGAAGTCCTCGAAACCGATGACCTGGGCCCGGATGAAACCCTTTTCGAAGTCCGTGTGGATCACGCCGGCCGCCTGGGGGGCAGTGGCCCCCACGGGGATGGTCCAGGCCCGGACTTCCTTCACCCCAGCGGTGAAGTAGGTCTGGAGGCCCAGAAGGCGGAAGGAAGCGCGGATGAGGCGGTTGAGGCCGGGTTCGCTGAGACCGGCTTCCTCCAGGAACATGGGGCGCTCCTCGGGGGGCAGTTCCTGGATTTCTGCCTCCAGCTTGGAGCAGATGGCGATGACAGGGCAGCCCCGCTCTTCACCCACCTTCATCACGGCCTGGTAGTGGGGGTTGGCTTCGGGGGCGGGGATGTCCCCCTCGCTGATGTTGCCCACCAGGAGCATGGGCTTCATGGTGATGAGGCAGAAGGGCTTGAGCTGGAGGATCTCTTCCTTGCTCAGCTCCACGGTGCGGGCCCAGCGGCCATCGTTCAGGGCAGCGTTGACCTTCTCCAGAACCGCCACCAGAGCCTGGGATTCCTTGTTGCCGCTGCGGGCGGTCTTGATGTGACGCTCCAGGGCCTTTTCCACCGACTCCATGTCCTTGAAGATCAGCTCGGTGTCGATGATGCCCAGGTCCCGGACCGGGTCCACCCCGCCTTCGACATGGGTGATGTCCCCGTCCTCAAAGCAGCGGAGCACCTGGACGATGGCATCGGTCTCGCGGATGTTGGCCAGGAAGGCGTTGCCGAGCCCCTCGCCCTTGCTGGCACCGCGCACCAGGCCGGCGATGTCCACAAACTCCTGGGCGGCAGGGAGGATCCGCTGGGGCTTGACGATCTCCGCCAGGGCATCCATCCGGGCGTCCGGCACATCGACCACCCCGGTGTTGGGCTCGATGGTGCAGAACGGATAGTTGGCGCTTGCGGCCCCTGCCTGGGTCAGGGCGTTGAAAAGGGTGGATTTCCCGACATTGGGAAGTCCCACGATGCCGCATTGAACTGCCATGAAGCCTCCAGACCAAAAGATCAGTTTCCCAGACCTGTCAGGGGGATCAAGGGGACTATTCGGGAGTGCCCGAGACTTTCACTTCTCTGGAACCCCGGGGAGGGGGTTGGTCGCTGATATGGAAGCGCCCGGCCCCATCCTTCCAACGGTAGAGGCGGGTGTTCAGGACTGGAGGAGCAGGAGGCTCCGGAGGGGTGGAGGTGGCCAGCATGGTCTCTGGCTTCTTTTCCGGATCCACCGGGCTCTCCTTGACCTTGAATCCGCCTCGTCCCTTTTTGAGGAGGGCCATGGAGCCCGAGGCCTTGGGGTCGGGTTGAACCAGCTTGCGGCGGTAGAGGTCCAGGACCTTGGGGACATAGGCCCGGGTCTCGCTGTAGGGGGGGATCCCCCCATACTTGTCCACGGCCCCCTCGCCGGCATTGTAGGCGGCCACCACCTTGGTGGTGTCACCCTTGAAACGATCCAGGAGCCAGCGGAGGTATTTGGTGCCCCCGGTGATGTTCTGCCTGGGGTCGAAGGGGTCGAGGACGCCGAAGCGCTGCGCCGTGGCCGGCATGAGCTGCATCAGCCCAAGGGCGCCGACATGGCTCCGGGCCTTGTAGTTGAAGGCACTCTCCGCCTGGATGATGGCCCGGGCCAGGAAGGGGTCCACCCCCTGGGTGGCCGCGATCTCATCCACCATCGCCAGCAGCTCGGGGCTCCGCAGGACCCGGGACATCTCGACCCTGCTGATGGCGAGCCGGATCTGGCCTACGCCGACACGCTTGAGGATGAGGCCCTGCCCGCGCACCGAGGAAGGGGGCAGGTTGTTGATGACCACACCGCCCTTGCGATCGTAGTAGGTATATAGATAGGTGACCCCTCGGGTGGACGGAGCTCTGCCTGCGGCGAGCAGGGCCGTGGTGAGAAGAGGGATGCAAGCCGTCCGCCAGTTCACTCGTCAATCATAGCGCCTGGTGGGCATCCCGGCACGCGTCAGGCCGATCAGTCGTGTCGGATCGGGCTGGCGGGCCCCTCACACTGGCGCTTGACGTCCACCAAGGAGCGTTTGGCATAGAGGACAGGGATGCCCTGGCGCCGGGCCTCGCTCCTCAGCCGCTGCATGGAGCTGTGTCCCAGGTAGGAGGTCAGCATCAGGATGGCGTCCAGTCGCTTGGGGAGGGGCTGGGAGGCCTCCGACTCCTTGCGACAGCTGCGGTGCAGGATCTCATCCGCCCCCAGCTGCTTGAGGTAGGCTGCGATGGTCTCGATGTAATCTCCTCCGGCGATCATGACGCTCATGGTTATCCCCCTCTGATGATGCTATTGAGACGGAGTCTCATTAGCAATACTTCTTTGATGCCTGGGGGGGCTCTGCCGTTATTCGGACCTGGGGTGTTTTCCCTGTAAAATGGGCCCATGGTGCACACTGGACTTCGTCCCTGGGACCGCCCAGCCCCTGAAAGGGCTGGGCGGTTGTCGATATACGGGATGCTCCCCGAGGACTTCGAGGCAGCCGGGGCGCCGGGCCGCGGTGAGCACCTCTTTGCCCGGATCCAGCGCCCATGGGAGTACCGAGAGGGCAGGCCCTGGCTCTCCCGGGAGATCCGCGAGTGGCTGGAGGCCGGCTTCGAGACAGGTCTCCCCGAAGTGGCGGAGTGCTACCCCTCGGAGGACGGCTCCACCAAGCTCATGCTCCGCCTGGGGGATGGCGAGTGTATCGAGGCCGTCCACATGCCCCGGGAGGTCCGTAACCCCAGGGTGACGCTCTGCGTCTCCAGTCAGGTGGGCTGCGGCATGGGTTGCGCCTTCTGCGCCACCGGGACCCTGGGTATCCGGCGCAACCTCAGCGCCGGCGAGATCGTGGGGCAGGTCCTGGCGACCCTCCGGGCCCTGGGACCTGGGCGCCCCCACGCCATCACCCTGGTCTTCATGGGAATGGGGGAGCCTCTGCACAACCTCGACCAGGTCCACCGGGCCATCCGGATCCTCAACCACCCCAGGGGTCTCAACATCTCCACCCGCCGCATCACCGTCTCGACCTCGGGGCTGGTGCCCGGGATCGAGCGGCTGGCGCACCTTGAGCCCCGTCCCTGGCTGGCGCTGAGTCTCAATGCCACCACGGACGAGGCCCGCAGCGCGATCATGCCCGTCAACCGGGCCTGGGGGCTGGCACGCCTCCGCCAGGCTCTGGACGCATGGCCCCTGGCTGACCGGGAGAAGCTGACCATCGAATACGTCCTGATGGCGGGGCAGAACGACACGCCGGAGGATGCAGACAGGCTGGCGGATTGGCTGGGAGAGCTGCGCCGCGGGCACAACGTCAATCTCATCCGCATGAACGAACACGAGGCGACGGGCTTCCGGGAGCCCGCCGAGGACCGGGTCGATGCCTTTGTGGCCCACCTCAAGGCCCGGGGTTGCTTCGTCACCGTGCGGAAGAGCCGGGGTCGGGATGTCCAGGGGGCCTGTGGCCAGCTGGTGAGGAAGGAGCTGCCGCCCCAGGGCGGGTCCGGAAGTTGCTAGAAGATGCCTTCAGGAGGTGCAGGATGTCCGCCAGCGTGATGTATGAAGAGGAGAACCCCTATGGCGTGGAGCGAGAGGAGTCTCTGCCCCTGCTGCCAGGGGAGGATCCCTACCATCCGGATCCCTATGCCTGAGGACAGGCCATGATTCTCCTCAGCCATGTGGGCAAGCAGTACGGACGGATGCACACCGCCTTGTCGGATGTGAGCTTCCACATTGAATCCGGGGAGTTCGTCTTCCTCACCGGCCCCAGTGGCGCCGGGAAGTCCTCCCTCCTGCGGATGCTCTTCCGCCAGCAGTTGCCGACCTCCGGGGAGATCCGGGTGGCCGGGCACCGGCTGGGGGATATGCCCGAGAAGGAGGTCCCCATCCTGCGCCGCAAGCTGGGGGTCGTCTTCCAGGACTTCAAGCTCATCCACTCCATGACGGTCTTCGAGAATGTGGCCTTCGTCCTGCGGATCCTGGGGGTGAGCCGCGCCGAGCAGAAGAACCGGGCCTTCCGGGCTCTCAAAATGGTTGGCCTCCAGCACAAGCTGGCCAATCATCCCCTCCAGCTCTCAGGCGGGGAGCAGCAACGGGTGGCCATCGCCCGGGCCCTGGTGAACGACCCGCTCGTCCTCATCGCCGATGAGCCCACGGGCAACCTGGACCCGGATCTGGCCCAGGAGATCATGACCCTCTTCGAGCGCATCAATGGCCAGGGCACCACGGTGGTGGTGGCCACCCACGATCGGGGGCTCATCCAGCGAATGAAGAAGCGGATCCTGGGACTGGACCACGGGCGCCTGGCCTTTGATGTCCCGGCTCCCTCCAGCACCCTCACCATCTAGCCAGCGGTCTAATCCTCCGCTGACTCCAGGAGACTCTGGATGGTGTCCATCAGATCCTGGGGGTTGAAGGGCTTGTGGAGGACCTGGGAGACGCCCACGCGGAGGAGGCGCTCCTCCACCTCGGCATCCCTGTGGGCGGTGATGACGATGATCCTCATCTTCTTCAGGGCGGCATCCTCGTGGCTGGAGCGGGCGAGGCTGAGCCCAGGGCAATTGGGCATGAGGTAGTCGGTCAGCAGAATGTCCGGGGGGGTCGAACGAAGGACGCTGAGGACATCGAAGATGCTGGTGGGATCGATCTCCTCGACCTCATGGCCCAGCTTGCGGACACAGGTGGCCGCCACGGTGCGGGCGAGCCGGCTGTCATCCACGATGCACACTCTGGCCACGTGATCTCCTCGGGGTGTTCCCAGACTACTCTGCCCTGGTGGGCGGGTGGGCCTATTCCGCCCAGTGGCTGACCATCTCCCAGATATCGTCATCCTCGGCCTTGCCATTGAGCAGGATCGCGAAGACCCGGAGGCCGCCGTCGGGCTTCTGAAGGTACCCGCAGACGGTGACCACATCGTTCAGGTGACCTGTCTTGCAGCGGACCCGCCGCGTGAGCCGCCGGAGGGTCTCGGGGCTGAGGTGCTTCAGGTGCCAGGGCTCGCCTCCGATGATCTTCAGGGAGTCCACGAACTCGGGACCCACCTCGAAGTCATTCCAGGCGGCGCGCAGGACGATGGCCAGGGTCCGGGCGGAGAGGCGATCGTCCTTGCTGAGTCCTGAACCGTCCACCAGGGAGATGCTCTCCGGGCCCAGGGCGAGGACGGACTGGTAGAAGGCCTGGACCCGTGCGGTCCCACCGCTCCAGGTCCCCCCGCCGAAGGCCTTCAGAAGCATTTCGACCATGAAATTGTTGCTGTATTTGTTGATGTCCTGGACCAGGCGCCGGAGGGGCGGGGAGCTGAGGGTGTGGATCCGTCGGAGGGGGCCTGCGGGCATCTCCCTCTCCTCCACCGGGATGCCCGACTCCCGGAGGATGCGGGTGACGAGCCCGGCGGCCAGGGCACTGGGATCCCGCGCATAGGCCCCGCTCTCGTCCCGGTTGAAGCCGACGGAGAGGGGCAGGATCGGAGGGGTGTTCCGGAAGGCGGTGTTCTCCCAGCCGGGGCCGTACATCTGGGCATCGAAGGCGCTCTGATCCGGGCGCACGCGTCCCACGATGCGCTGCACCCCCTGGCGGCGGAGCTCCTGGGCGAGCAGCCAGATCCGCTCGGGGACGAGGAAGGGGTCACCGCTGCCCTTGATGACCAGGTCCCCCTGGACAACTCCATCCTTGAGGTCTCCGGAAATTTCGGTGAGCAGTTCCGTGTCCGGTTTCCAGCTCTTCAGCATGGCGTAGGTGGTGACCACCTTGGCTGTGGATGCGGGGACGAGGGGGAGATCGGTCTGGCAGCCTTCGACGAGTTTTCCGGTGCTGAGGTCCCAGAGGCCGGCGCTCACGGAGATGCCTCGCGCCTGCAGGGCTCCGCTCCAGGTCTGGAAGTCAGTGGCGGCCAGGGGGAGAGTCAGGAGAAGGGCGGCCGCCAGGCCTTTCAGACGGTGCATGCGGGCTCCGGGTTACTTG
This sequence comes from uncultured Holophaga sp., assembly GCF_963677305.1. Taxonomy (GTDB): domain Bacteria; phylum Acidobacteriota; class Holophagae; order Holophagales; family Holophagaceae; genus Holophaga. The sequence continues at coordinate 282,372 of NZ_OY781925.1, read as the reverse complement.
GTGGTGGTGGCAGCGAGGGCTGCAGCGGCAAGGCTGGCATCCCCACCTGAGATCCCGAAGAGATTGTCGGCGGCAGAGAAGACCCAGTCGCAGTAAAGGGTCTTTCCCTGGTAGGTCCGGAAGCTGTCCTGGGTGCTCTTGCTGTGCACGCCGACAATGGGCAGGCCGGTCTTGTCCCCGGTCAGGCCCGCCTGGACGGCGGTGACCACTTCCCAGGTGCCATCCTGGGTCATGGGGTCCTTGTAGAGCCGTCGGAGGATGGGGGGCTTGGTCTTGACCAGGGTCTCGAGGGAGGTGGGGTAATTGCCGGTGCTCTTCTTGTAGGCCTTGATGGCATTGGCGATGGCCTCTCCCCTGAAGACGAGTTCCTCCTCGTTCTCCCGTTGCACCTGGGCGATCACCGAGGGCATGGCCCGGGTCATGAGGATGCCCACGATGGCCATGGCGCCCAGCACCATGACCAGAATGTACCCCTTCTCTCCCCTCCGGCGGGTCGCAGGACGCATCGGACCTCCGGGAACAGCTTAACGCCCGCCGGGCTCCATCATGGCAAGGAACTCCAGGGCGAGGGCCGGATCGAACTGGGTACCGGCTGTCCTGCGGATCTCCTCCAGGGCCTCGCTGCGCTGAACGGGGGGGCGGTAGCCGGAGCCCCCGGTCATGACTTCAAAGGTTTCAATGATGGCGATGATCCGGCTGCCCATGGGGATGTCTTCACCGGACAGGCCATCGGGATAGCCGGTACCGTCCCAGCGCTCGTGGTGGTGGCGGATGATGGAGGGGACATCGAAGGGGAACTGGAAGTCTTTGAGGAAAGTGGAGGCCAGGACGGGGTGGGCCCGGATCCGGTCGAGATCCTCCGGGCGCAGACGTCCTCGGCTGTGGAGGTCGGGATCCAGGAGCAGGGAGCCGACATCGTGCAGGATGGCCGCGATGCTGACCGCCTCCACAGTGGCGGTGGGCAGGCCGATCCGCACCGCGAGGTTCCGGGCCAGGCGGGCGGTGTTGAGGCTGTGGGTGCGCAGGCCCGGGGCCTCGCCGAGCAGGTGCCGGCTGACAGAGAGGAAGGCGCGGTGGTAGCGCTCGTGGAGCCTTGCCTCCTGCAGGTGGTGGGCGGCCAAGCGGGCGATATGGCGGGTGAACTGGAGTTCGCTTTCGGAGAAGGGCTTCCGGTCCGCGCGGCAGAGCAGGAGCAGGTCCTGGTACCCGGCCTCCTCCTCCAGCAGGAGGGGGAGATGGGTGCCCAGGGGGGTGTCCAGAGGCTCCCGCCCCGGGGAGCCTGTCCGGGCCATGACCCTGAAGGCGGAGGGGGCGAACTCAGGGCGCTGGCCTGAGATGATGCCCTGGATCTCCCTTCGGTGGTCGGGAGACAGGGAGCGGCGGCTGTAGACCAGGATGGGGCGCCCCTCCATCGGGTCCTCCATCCAGAGGGCTGCGGCAGCGAGGGGGAGGACCTGGAAGAGGACCTCGGCCAGCTCCCAGAAGAAGGTCCGCTGCTCGGGCAGAAAGGTCCCGGCCAGGAGGCCCTTCTGGGGCCCCTGGGTCACCACCTCGGAGAGATCCAGGGAGGAGACCAGCACCTCGCTATGGGGCGCCTCCACAGGAATGGCCTCCTGCACGGGCACAGGCTCCCGGGCGGGGGGGCGGGGGTTGGGATCCAGGGCCTCGGATAGCTCCAGGCAGATGGTCTGGGTGGGGGGGATGTCCCGGGATTCCAGGTAGGGCGAGCCCTGCCCCCGGTCGCGCTGGATGAGGAGGGCCTCAGGCCCCGGGGCCAGGGGAACGGGAGCCAGGAGGAAACGGGCCTGGGCGCTCCCCTCTTTCAGCGGTGCCAGCAGCGGATCGCTCCCCGAGTTGTCGACCCGCGGGCCAGATTCGAGGGTCTCCAGAAGGAGCTGACCGGTCTCCAGAGTCTGGGGCGGGGCGCTGTGGCGGGGCCATCCATAGTGGGCCACCCGTTCGAAGACCCCCTCTACGGGCAGGTACAGGACGGCCCGGGTGCTCCCCACCTCTTCGAGACAGCGATAGAGGATCTGGGATGCACGATGGACCTGTTCGCCGCTGGGTAAGGAAGACATGTATCTATAGTCCTGCAAGATCGCCGCGGGGCAAGGGGTCTTCCCTCAAAAGCAGGACCCCGCCCGGGTGGCGGGGTCCTGCTCTCCGGCCGGGTGGGAGCCTTTACTGGATCTTGTTGACGTTGGCGGCCTGGGGGCCCTTGGGACCCTGGACGACTTCGAAGGTCACGCGGGCCTTCTCCTCCAGCGTGCGGAAACCGCGGGACTGGATGGCGGAGTGATGGACGAAGATATCCGGCCCCCCCTCATCGGGGGTGATGAAGCCGTAACCCTTCTCGGCGTTGAACCACTTGACGGTACCTTGGGACATGGTGCTTGGATCCTTGGGGTCTGGCCCCGGCTCCTGGGGTTGTACTCTCAGATGTCCATCCAGGATATGGACACCTGGGGAGCATGGCTCCGTTGAGCCCGGGGCTTGCGAACAAGCACCGGTCCCGACCCTGGGGAGGTCTTCCGGTCAGATGTCGGGGTTGAGTTGCGCCAAGCGTAGCCATGCTTCGGAGCGACTTCAACAGGATTTTTATGGGTCAGTCCTTGGTGACGTTGGTGGCCTGGGGGCCCTTGGGCCCCTGCACGACCTCGAACTGGACCCGCTGGTTCTCCAGGAGGGTGCGGAAGCCCCGCTCCTGGATGGCGGTGTGATGGACGAAGAGGTCTGTACCCCCCTCGTCGGGGATGATGAAGCCGAAGCCCTTCTCGGCGTTGAACCACTTGACGGTGCCTTGAGCCATTGCGTTACCCGATGGATCATGCCTGGAGGAAACGGAAGCGACGCCTCCCTCCAGGCTGGGAGACGGCGTCGGATGTAGAGGAGAATATGGACCGATACTCCCGCCAAACCGCCGTTTCGCCAAGGGGGAAATTCCCTGCTTTGATCAAGATGCCGTGACGGGTCGCCAGAATGATTCGGGGTTGACCTGCCCCGGGAGCCTTTCCAGGGTGCTCTCCGTGACCAGGGACTCCAGGAAGGCGGCGAAGGGCGAGCCCATGGCCTGGATGAGTTCCTCCTCCGCGGGTGTCCATGGACCCAGGACGAACTCGTGGAGAGGGCGCTGGAAGGGGCCGATACCCAGGCGCAGTCGGGGCACGGCATCCGTCCCCAGGTGCTCCTGGACGGAGGCCAGCCCGTTGTGACCGTGGGCTGCGCCCTGCATCCGGAGCCGCCCGGTGCCCAGGGGGAGGTCCTTGTCGTCCAGGAGGACCAGGAGGCGGTTCGTGGAGAGACCCGCCTTGGCGGCCTCTCCGCAGACCTGGCCGGAGAGGTTCATGTAGGTGGCGGGGACCAGGGCCTGGATGCCGGGGGTGAGGGCATAGAGGGTGCCCGTCTTGAAGAGTCGCAGGGGCTCAGGGGTGATGCCCCGGGCTGCCAGCCAGTCCAGGAGGAGGCGCCGGCCCAGGTTGTGCCGGGTCCCGGCATACTCCGGACCGGGGTTCCCGAGGGGAATGAGGATCCAGGGGCTGTCCAAGGCTCAGTCCTCCCGGACGGGGCCCAGGCTGAGGCCCCGCAGGTGCTCGGGGACAGGGCTCGAGTGGGTGGAGGCCGTGGATGCCTGGGCGGGGGCTGCAGGCCTGGGGGCCTGGCTGCGCTCGCCGGGGCCGCGGAAGAGGCCGGCCATCTGTTCAGGGCTGGCGAAGGGTTCCAGGCGCTCCCGTTGTCCGGCACTGGGGAAGGTGGGGTAGCGGAGGCGGCGGGGCCCCCAGATCTCCACCGGTTCCCCCTTGAGTTCGGGGATCCGGGGGAGGGTCTGGCGGAAGAAGATGCCCAGGGGCTGCCCCTGGGCATCGAGGAAGCCCACCAGGTCAGCATCCGGCAGGAGGCAGGGAGTGCCCTCCCGCCAGAGGGTGAGCAGAAGGGTGCGTCCCTGCTGGGTCTTGATGGTCATCAGAGGCGCAGGGGTGCCCAGCTCTGGCGGGAGATCGCTCTCCTGGGCCAGGCAGGCCGCGGCGAAGTCGCTCTGGCGCAGCTCCCGCTGGGGCTGGGCGATGGGGTGTGGGTCCTGGAGGTTGGCGGGGAGGGTGGTCTGGTCGATCCGCTGGTAGAGGGTTGCCGAGATCCGGGTACCCTCGCCGTCGACCCGGGCGAGCACCGCCTCCACCAGTTTGGGGAGAAGGATCTGGGGGGCCACCAGGAGGCAGCCCGAGGTCGGGACCGCAAGGAAGGTGTTCTGTCCGGGGAAGAGCTCACTCCAGAGTTCAGGCAGGAGGATGCGTGAGGCGTCCATGCCGTCGCCGTAGCTGCTCTGGTAGATGCCGGAGGGTAGCTTCCGGAAGGGGTGCCCCTGACTCTTCTCCTGGAGCTGTCCCAGGGCACGGTCCTCCAGATCATCCTCCGAGATTCCCCAGAGGATGAGCCAGGGCGCGGGCACCAGATGGCCGCAGGCCAGAATCCGCTGGCAGAGGCCCTCAGCCACGGGCTTGGCGAGGAAGGGCTCCCTCTCCGCCTGCCAGTGGGGGACGAGCTGGGGCATCAGGTCGAACTGGGCATCGAGCCACTGTGGGGGCAGACCCAGGCCCTTCGCCTGAAGCTCGGCCACGGCGCCGGCCCACTGGCGGCGCTCCCCGGCGTCGAGATGCTCGAAGTCCTCCCGGAAATCCTCCAGGCCCGGGAGGGAGGAGGTGACCCCAAGCTCCGTGAAGAGCTCTTCGAGAGTGGGCAGAGGGGCGCGCTGGCCCCGGGAGAAGAGTCGGGAGAGAAATGCCATGTCGGGAATCCTTCCCTCCCATTTTGCCCCATCCCCGGCAGTGCCAATCCGCTAATCTGAAGGCATGGTGGTTCTGGATACTCTCGAAAGGCCGATTACGGCCCTGCGCCTGTCGGTCACGGATAGGTGCAACTTCAACTGCACCTATTGCAAGCCCAAGGACGGCCAGCACTTCTCCTTCATTCCCCACAGCCAGGTCCTCTCCTATGAGGAGATGGAGCGCTTGGTGCGGGTCTTCGCCTCCCTGGGGGTCCGCAAGGTCCGTCTGACGGGGGGGGAGCCCCTGCTCCGCCGGGATCTGCCCGCCCTGGTCTCCCGTCTCAAGCGCATTGAAGGGATCAGGGAGGTGGCGGCGACCACCAATGCCTCCATGCTCGAGCAGCAGGCCCTCCTCCTCAGGGAGGCTGGGCTGGATCGCCTCACCGTGAGTCTGGATTCCATGGATCCGGAGCGTTTCAAAGCCTTTGTGGACTCGGATGTGCCCCTTGCCCAGGTGCTCCGGGGGATTGAGGTCGCCTCCCAGGTGGGCTTCGCGCCCATCAAGCTCAACTGCGTCATGCAGCGGGGCGTCAATGAGGAGGATGTGATCCCGCTCGTCGACTTTGCACGGCGGCATGGCCACGTCCTGCGCTTCATCGAGTTCATGGACACGGGCACGGGCAATGGCTGGTGTCTGGATCAGGTGGTGCCCTCTTCCGAACTCATCCGCCGGATCAACGAAGTCTGGCCTCTGGAGCCCATCCCCGCCCCAGGCAACGCAGTCTCCCACGACTGGCGCTTCAAGGACGGGGTCGGTGAGGTGGGCTTCATCGCTTCAGTCAGCGAACCCTTCTGCCGCGGCTGCGACCGTGCCCGGATCTCGGCCGAGGGCAAGCTCTACACCTGCCTCTTCGCCTCAGAGGGGCTGAACCTCCGGGAGGCCCTGCGGGGGGGGGCCGATGATGACTCACTGCGGGAGATGGTCATCGCCCGATGGAAGGTCCGGGATGACCGCTACTCGGAGCGCCGCACCGAGCTCACCGAGCAGCTGCCCCGCATCCAGATGCACCACATCGGAGGCTGAGGCTCAGCCGAGATGCTGCAGGACCTCCTGCAGGCAGGCCTCCCAGGTCTCATCCGGGGTCTCGGTGAGCTGGAATTCCACGGCGTTGCCGGCGGGGTGGGCCTCCGGGTGGGCGCTCCAGGCCAGGAAGAGGGCATCCAGCCCGGTGGCGTCCAGCTTGGTGTTCCGCAGCTTGTGCGATTTCCGGGCGCGGTCGGAGTCAGGTCCCCGGAGGACCAGTCCCTCACGCTGGGTGGCATGGAAGGTGAAGGCATGGCTCCAGACCTTGCCGATGAGCTGGTTGAAGTGAAGGTAGGCGCCGTGGTTGGAGTAGGTGGACTCCAGGGCCCGCTGGGGGCCCTGCCAGGCCGTGCCCCAGCGCTCGAGCAGGGCGGCAGCGCGCTGCTTGTCGCTGCCGTGGCGGATGGCCGAGACGGCGCAGGTGATGAAGTCGGACAGGGTTTCCAAAGGGGCGCTCCTGGAAAGGGCAGCCTTCCACGGTACTAGGCCGAGGGGCCTCGGGAAAGACGGAAGATGATCATCTTCACCTTTTCCCTTTCACCGCTGGATGAGCTCTGGTAGTACTGTCAGACTTCCAATCCAGAATCCTGAGGTGGCCCATGATCAAGATCGATATCGCGTCTGCCCTCATGCAGGCCCTGCCCATCTCCAAGGCCACCGCCCTCCAGGTGGTCGATCTCCTGACCGACCACATGAAAAATGCCCTGCTGGACGGTCACCGCATCGAGATCCGCGGCTTCGGTGTCTTTGAACCCCGTCCCCGCAAGCGTGGCATGGGCCGGAACATCAAGACCGGCGACTCCGTCGCCATCCCCAAGGGCCGCTCGATCCGCTTCAAGCCCGGCAAGGACCTGAGGGCCATCGAGATCGATTAGTCCGGGGGGCGCTGGCGGTCCGACCACCAGCGCCAGACCAGCCAGGCGCAGCAGAGCAGGATCCCGAGCCAGGAGAGGGCCGCCAGGGTGCCCGACAGGGCCTTGTCCTGCCGGAGGAGCCCCCAGCGGCCAAGAAGGGTGCCCCAGTCATGCTCACCGCCCCCCACCAGGGGCAGGAGTTGGCTGCGGGCATCGGCCATATAGCGGGCGATGTTGAAGCCGTTCTCGAAGAACCAGACCCCGGCCAGGCCTGTGGCCACGGCCTGGCGCTTCCCCCAGAGGCTGACGGCCACTGCCAGGGGCACCAGGAGCTGCATCAGGGTGCCCCCCAGGAAGCCGATGGTGTCGCCGAAGAGGCTGAAGAGAGGGTGGCCGGCCTCATGGAAGACGAGGTTGAGGCCATCCAGGAAAGCCACCCAGCCATCGGCGCTGGCCGCTCTCACCAGGAGCATCAGGGCCACCGCGCCCAGAGCGCAGACGAGCTTCAGGGGGCCCACCCGGGTCCAGGGGATCGCCTGCAGATCCTTCAGGTGTTCCAGGAGCTCCTGGAGCATGGTCCGCCTCCTGCGGCGCTGGGACTCAGGCGTGGCTGTGGTGGTGGTGGACGATCCAGGCGACCACTTCCTCGATGCTCATGTGGCTGGAGTCGAGTTCCACGGCGTCCTCGGCCTTCCGGAGGGGGGCGAGGGCCCGGGTGGAGTCCTGGAGATCCCGCTGCTCCAGGTCCCGGGTGACCTCCTCCAGGGTGATGCTGGAGCCCTTGCTGCGCAGCTCCAGGAATCGTCTGCGGGCCCGGGTCTCGACGCTGGCCGTGAGGAAGATCTTGCAGCAGGCCTCGGGGAACACTACGGTGCCGATGTCCCTTCCGTCCACCACCCAATGACCCCTGGCGCCGATCCGCTGCTGCTGCTCCAGGAGGGTCCGGCGTACTTGGGGGTTGGCGCTCACGGCGGAGACGAGGCGGGAGATCTCGGGTGTGCGAATGGCCTCGCTCACATCCTCGCCGGCCAGGAGGATGCGGGTCCCCCGCTGCTCAATCCGGAGTTGCCCCAAGAGGGTCCCGAGGGTCTCAGGATCCTCCAGGGCCAGCCCGGCTCGCTGGAGGGCGAGTCCCGTGGCCCGGAACATGGCTCCGGTGTCGAGGTAGCTCCAGCCGAGCTCAAGGGCGATGCGTTTGGCGGCAGTGGACTTGCCCACCCCAGAGGGGCCGTCCAGGGCGATCAGAGGCAGGCGGGACATGCGGTCACACGTTCAGGATGGTTCATGGAACCATTGTATGCCGAGCGCCCTTCCCGGGCGCAGCTTCACTTGGCTGAATGCGACGCTGGAGCCGCTCCGGAGGCCTTGGGGTCCGCAGGTACGGCCAAACGGGTGCTGCCTTCCTGGGGCTGGGCGGGCTTGGCCAGGGCAGGGGTCCTCTTCCGGAGGTACTCCCCCAGGAAGACCGCCACGGTGTCGCTGTGCCCCGGGAGGAAGGCGAAGCCATGGTCTTGGCCTGGGAAGGAGAGGGTGCAGACTCCGGGCAGGGTCTTCAGGCGCTGGGCATTGTCCCAGGCGCTGGCATCCCCCTCGGCGGCCAGAACGAGGATGGCGCTGCGGCTGTGGCGTGCAGCGCCTGCCATGAGCGTAGCGGCGTCAGGTCCGAAAGCCGGGTTGCCGGCTGGGCTGAGGACAGCCAAGGCCACAGGGTGGATCTTCGGTGCGGCGAGCAGGGCCGAGAGGGCCCCCACGCTGGAGCCGACCACGCCGAGCCGGCGCGCATCGATGCCTGGCTGGTGTCGGAGCCAGGCGGCGGCCTGCTCTAGATCCCGGGGGATCATGGAAAAGCCGACCCGCTGGGCTGAGTCCACGAAGTCCTCACCGACGGAGAGGCTCTGGCCCTTGCATTCGGTGCTCTCTCCGTGGCCCCTGAGGTCCAGGGCCAGTGTGGCGATGCCCATCTTCTGGAGGCGCTCCGCCAGGGGGGTCCAGCCCTGGCGGTCCGCCCGGAACTGGTGGGCCAGGAGGACTGCGGCATGCCTGCCCTGCCCCTTGGGCAGGGTCAGGGTTCCCTTGAGGAGGAAGCCGTCCGGCGTCCTGAGGGACACCTCCCTGACCGGCGGCTGGGCCGCCGCCAGCAGGGCGGGGAGGGTGAGAAGGAGAGGGCTGATGCGCACAAGGACTCCTTTCGGAAACCCGGCGCTTGGCCGGGGGTCACTTCAACGCTTCTTCTTTTTCCGGTTCTTCTCTGAACCGAAGACCTTGGCCAGGAATCCCTCGGGCTGTTCGGGGGCCTGGCCACCGCTGATCATGGTATCCAGGAGCTGGCGCACAAGCTCCTCCTGCTCCGGAGGGAGCTTCTGGGGGACCGCCACCCTGAGGTGCAGGTAGAGGTCGCCGCGCCCTGAACCCCTCAGGCGGGGCACGCCGGCATTGGGGATCTTCACCACCTTGTCACCCGGAGTGCCCGGGGTGAGGCGGATGGCGTCCTTGCCGTAGAGGGTCTCAAGAGGAACCTCCCCGCCCAGGACGAGAAGGGGCCAGGGGATCTCGAAGGTGCGGTGGAGATCGGCCCCATCCCGCTCATAGACGGAGTCGGGGGCCACGTCGAAGACGACGTAGAGGTCACCCTTGCCGCCTCCGTTCCGACCAGCCTCCCCCTCGCCACTCAATCGGAGGCGCTGACCGCGGTCGATGCCAGCGGGGATCCGGAACTTGACCCTGGTCTTCCGGTGGATCCTGCCCTCGCCGCGGCAGCTCGTGCAGGGGCTGGGGATGATCTGTCCACGGCCTTCGCAGCGGGGGCAGTTCACGTACATCTGGATGAAGCCCTGGCGCACGGCCACCTGGCCGTTCCCCCGGCATTGCGGGCAGACCTGGGGGCGGGTGCCCTCGGCGCAGCCCGAGCCCTTGCAGGTGTCACAGGACTCGAGGCGGGGGATCTCGATCTCCTTGGCCTCGACGCCGGAGACTGCCTCCTTGAAGCCGATGCGGAGGGTGTACTGGAGGTCGGAGCCCGGCTCGGCCCCTCCCTGCTGGCGACGGCCCCGGCCACCGCCGAAGATATCGCCAAAGATGCCGCCGCCTCCGAAGAAGCTGCCGAAGATGTCCTGGAAGTCGGCGAACTGGCTGGGGTCGAACTGGAAACCGCCCCCGCCGCCGGAGCCGCCGATGCCGGCGTGGCCGAACTGGTCGTAGTTCCGGCGCTTGTCGTCGTCGGAGAGGACCGCGTACGCCTCGGCGGCCTCCTTGAACTTCTCTTCGGCCTCCTTGTTCCCCGGATTCTGGTCGGGGTGGTACTGCATGGCGAGCTTGCGGTAGGCCTTCTTGATCTCGTCAGTGGATGCGTCCCTGGCAACGCCAAGGACCTCGTAGTAGTCCCGTTTCGTCATGAACTCAGGATAACAGAGCCCGGGGTCCGCCTTACAGGTTCAGGCCCGTGGGGCCCTCGGGGGTGCTGCCCCCGTCCAGGCTGTTCATCATGGCCTCGCTGGCCGCCAGGACGGCATTGGTCAGGAGCTTCTGGGCCTCCAGAAGCTGTCCCTCGCAGGTCTTGACGCCCTGCAGGTCCTTGGTGGCCACGGACTGGCGGGCGGCATTGAGGGTGTCACGGACCATGGTCTGGTCGGCTTCGCTCAGGAACTTGCCGCACTCGGCAAAGCTCCGGTCGCAGGAGAAGAGCAGACCTTCAGCGCTGGCGATGTATTTCAGCTCGTCCTTCCGCTGGGCGTCGGCTTCGGCGTTGGTCTGGGCCTCACGGATCATGCGCTGGATCTCCAGTTCGGAGAGGCCGGAGCTGGGGCGGATGCTCATGGTCTGCTCCAGGCTGGTCATGAGGTCCTTCGCGCTGACCTTGACGATGCCATTGGAGTCGATGTCGAAGGTCACCTCGATCTGGGGGACGCCCTTGGGAAGCGGCGGCAGGTTGACCAGGTCGAAGCGTCCCAGGCTCTTGTTGGCTTCGGAGAGCTCGCGCTCGCCCTGGAGGACATGAACCTCGACCCGGGCCTGATTGTCGACGACCGTGGTGAAGACCCGGCTGTCCCGGGTGGGGATGGTGGTGTTGCGCTGGATGATCTTGACGAAGCCGCCGCCCTGGGTCTCGATGCCGAGGGAGAGCGGGGTGACGTCGAGGAGTACCAGGTCCTTCACCTCGCCGGTGAGCACGGCGCCCTGGATGCAGGCTCCCATGGCCACGACCTCGTCCGGGTTGAGGTCGCGGTTGGGCTCCTTCTTGAAGTAGTTCCGGATGACCTCCTGTACCAGGGGCATGCGGGTCTGGCCGCCCACCAAGATGACGGAGTCGATCTTGTCGGGGTGGAGCTTGGCCTCCTTGAGGGCATCCTGGATGGGGAGGATCATGCGGTCCACCAGGGAGCGCACCATCTGTTCGAGTTCTTCGCGGGTGAGGGTGGCCTCCAGGTGGAGGGGGCCCGTGGGTCCCTGGGCAATGAAGGGCAGTCGCAGGTCGACCTTGTCCAGGGTCGAGAGCTCGCACTTGGCCTTCTCGCTGGCTTCCTTCAGGCGCTGCAGGGCCATGCGGTCCAGGGAGAGGTCGACTCCGGTCTGCTCCAGGAAGCGCTCGACGAGCCACTGCAGGATGACCAGGTCGAAGTCCTCGCCACCGAGGAAGGTGTCGCCGCAGGTCGCCAGCACCTCGAAGACGCCGTCGTTCATCTCCATGAGGGTGAAGTCGAAGGTGCCTCCGCCGAAGTCGCAGATGGCCAGGACCTCGCGCCGCCCCTTCCTGTCCAGGCCGTAGGCCAGGGCGGCAGCGGTGGGCTCGTTGATGATGCGGACCACGTTGAGGCCGGCAATCCTCCCGGCGTCCTTGGTGGCCTGGCGCTGGGCGTCATCGAAGTAAGCCGGAACCGTGATCACCACATCGGTGATCTCTTCGTGCAAAAAGGCCTCGGCGGACTGTTTGAGGGAGCGGAGCACGATGGCCGAGATCTCGGGGGGGGCATAGTCCCGGTCCCCCACCGCCAGCCAGGCATCGCCATTGGGGGCCTTGGTGACGGGGAAGGGCAGACGGCCCACGGCCTCCTGGACCCGAGGGGCCGTGAACTTCTGGCCGATGAGGCGCTTCACTGCAAAGAGGGTCCGCTGGGGATTGGTGACGGCCTGGCGCTTGGCGATGTGGCCGACCAGGACATCGCCCTTGTCGGTGAAAGCCACCACCGAGGGGGTGGTGCGGCTGCCTTCCCGGTTGGGGATGACCCGGCGCTCGCCCCCCTCCATGATGCAGGCGCAGCTGTTGGTGGTTCCAAGATCGATCCCGAGCAGCTTACCGGGCATGGGCGGACTCCGGAGTGAAGAGGGGTGGGGCTAGTTGACGGCTTCCCCGCCCGGGGTGTCCAGGTGGTTGACGACCACCCGGGCGGCCCGGAGCAGGGTGTTGCGGAGGAGGAATCCGCTCTCGAAGACCGCGGCGATGGACCCATCGGGCAGGGCGGGGTTGGAGGTGGTGGTCAGGGCCTCGGTGTTCTGGGCGTCGAAGGCGTCCCCGGGCTTCAGTTCCACCTTCTCCACACCGATCCGGCGCAGGGAGTCGATGAATTGTTTATGTATGAGAGAAACCCCGGCGTGGAAGTCCTCGATGGACTGGTACTGGGAACCCAGACAGCGCTCGAAGCTGTCCAGCACCGGGAGAATTTCCAGGAGGAGCTTTTTCTCTGATAGGTCCACCGCCAACTGCGTGTCCCGGGAGCTCCGGTTGCGGAAGTTGGCGAAGTCAGCCAGGAGGCGGTGATGCTTGTCCTGGAGTTCGGCTTCGCGCTTCTCCAGTTCCTGGACCCGGGCCTTGGCCTCGCTGAGGGCCTGGCTGGCCTCTTCGGAGGCCATGGACTCAGGTGCAGGGCGCTGGCTTCCGTCTGCAGGGGCCTGCTCTGCAATCTCATCGGCCAGGGCCTGGAGGTCGTCGACCTCCTCGTAGCCATCAAGCGTCAGGTCCACAGTCATGTCGCCATCCTGGGGACGGGGGTTTTCGGACAGGGGGTCGCTCGGGTTGGGGAAGTTCTGGCTCATGGGGAGATTCTAGGGAGAACCTGGCGGGATGGGAAGGGTGCGTGCCTTGGTCCGGGGGGAGGTCCGGAAAGAGCCTTGAGAAAGGTAGTCTGTGTTGATTACAGAGGGCGGTGGATACGCTGGTCGATTTCGTCCGAAAGCCAAGCCAGACTGCCCAGGACCCTGGTGTAGTCCGTGCGCAAGGGGCCCACCAGAGCCAGGGCGATGGACTCCTGCTTGGGCAGGCTGACCGTTCGCAGGGCCGTGGCCAGGGGGATGGAAGGGAAGAAGGGGTTCTCGGACCCCAGCAGGAGCTGGACTCCGTGGATGGCGGACTGGGCGAAGGCGTTCAGGAGTTCGGCCAGATGGCGGTGACTCTCGAAGGTCTCCACCAATTGACGGAAACGGGCCGGATCCCCGAACTCCGGGGTTTTCCCGAGGGAGCCGACACCGGTGACGACCACGGCGGGACTGTCCTCCTGCGGCATCAGGTGCTCGGCCAGGCAGGCCAGACGCCGCCAGAGGCTGCGGGCCTCGTCGGCCTGGTCCCGGAGATCGGAGAGAAGCCGTCGCCTGAGCTCGTCCAGGGTCCGGCCCCGGAAGTGCGCGGTGGCGAAGTTGCTCAGTTCCGTGAGGGTGCTGGCATCGAAGTCCCAGGTGTTGTCGACGACTTGGTGCTCGACCTCGCCGCCCTGGCCGATCCAGACTGCAATCACCCGGCGGGAGGCCATCGGAACGAACTCCAGGCGCAGGAGTCGGCTTCCCGCGAGATGGATGGGCAGTGCCACGCAGATGCCCCCCATGACCTCGGAGATGACCCGGCTGGCATGGCGGAGCCAGATCTCGGGGTCCCGGTCGAGACCCTCCAGGGCGAGTGCCAACTGGGCGGCGGTGTCGGGGTCAGGAGGCTCCGGGCGGACCCAGCGGTCCACATAGTACCGGTAGGCCTTCTGGGTGGGCACTCGACCGGCGCTGGTGTGGGGCTGGGTGACCAGCTCGTCATCCTCCAGATCCGCCAGGACGTTCCGGATGGTGGCCGGGGAGAGGGGTTCCGCGAAGCGCTGGGCCAGCAGGCGGGATCCCACAGGCTCCCCTTCGACCAGATAGGCCTCAATGAGAGTGCGGAGAAGGGATTCACTGCGGGTCTGGGGAGGAGGGGTCAACTTGGCACCTGAGGCCTTCCCTCCACTATACGTGAGGCGGTGCGGAAGCTTCCATGCCGCGGTTCCGTGCGGCCCCTCCTTGCCCCACACTGGGGTGGAAACCGGAGGCCCCGATGCCGACCATGTCCCACAACGAGTCCGAAACCGAAGTCCTGCTGGCCCTGGCCGAGGTCTGCCACCACATGCACCTCCGCAACCTGATGGCTGCGGGGGACGGCAATGCCAGCTGGCGTTTCCCCGATGGCCGCATCGCCATGACCCCCACAGGGGTGAGCAAGGAAAACCTGAGCCCCCAGGATTTCGCCTGGTTGGGTCCCGATGGGGAGGTCCTCCGGGGCCGCCCCAGCAGCGAGCGTCTGATGCACCTGGCGGTCTACCGGCACTGCCCCGAGGCCCGCTGCGTTCTGCATGCCCATCCCCCGACGGCCATCGCCTGCTCCCTGGCCCATCCCGAGTGGGAAGAGGTTCCGGGGACGGCCATGCCCGAGGTGATCCTGGCCGCAGGGCGCATTCCCGTGGTGCCCTACGCCAATCCAGGAACCCCGGCCCTGGGCGAAGTGCTGGTGCCCTATCTGCCGGAGCACCGCCTGATGCTCCTTCCCCGCCATGGGGGCATCGCCTGGGGGGAATCGGTGGCCGAAGTCCGCAGTGGCATGGAGCGGCTGGAGCATGTCTGCCACATCCTCCGCATGGCCCTGGGTATGGGAGGCTTCAGCCCCCTGCCTGAGGAGGACCTCCAGGTCCTCAGGGCCCGAAGGGCTTCTCTGGGTCCCCGGCTGCGCTGAAGGCTCAGGCGGCCAGGGGCTTACGGCCCCGGCTGAAGATCCCCCGGCTCCGGGTACGACCCTCCTCACGGATCAGGCACCAGCAGCCTCCGCCGAGCGCGGCGGGGGCGTGGGATGACCCTTCGAGGTGGTGGATCCAGCGGCCACGCTGGTAGAGGCCGTCTCCATCCTCCAGGTGGCCATCGAGAACCAGGATGCTCTCTGTGCCCTCGTGGAGATGTTCGGGCTGCTGGTAGCCCGGAAGGGCCTGGAGCAGGATCAGGCGAAGGCCCTGCTCCTCCAGGAGGACCGCAGAGCGCGAGTTCGGGTGTTCGCTCCAGGTCCACTGCTGCGGATCCGGCAAGAGGGCCAGGACCTCCGGGGCGAGAAAGGGGGCGCTGGTGGGGCAGTGCCCCGCAGCCAGGGCCTCCCGTGTGAGGCGGAGGGCCTCCAGGGGGCGGTCCGAGGCCTCCCCCAGGCAGCCGGGCAGGGGGTCCACCTCAAAGCCGGGCCCGGAGCGGGGCCGGTCCAGATGTGTCAGGGCCAGGAGGAGGGCCTGGCGGGCCGGGGCGGGAACTTCCCCTACAGGTCCGGAGAGGAGCTCCCGGCAGACCCGCGGAGTAATGTCCAGGGTGCTGTGGAGCACGGCGCATGCCCGGCAGAAGGAGAGATGCAGGCGGACCCTGAGCTGGAGAGAGGCGGGCAACCGGGATTCGGAGTAGTCCGACATCACTTCCGCCACTTCCCTGCAACTCAGGAGCAGGCTCATGACCGCCCTCCTGTCATGAAAGCATCCAGGACCCCCCGGAGGCCGAGGCGTGCACGGTGCAGCCTCTGGCGCACCAAACCGCGGCTGATGCCGAGCATCTGGGCGACTTCCTCCGTATCCATACCTTCGAGGTCCCTGAGGATGAAAACCGATCTCTGTTCATCGGAGAGCTGTTCCAGCCCTTCGCGTATCTTGGCTCGCACCTGTTCCTGCTCGACCAGGTCCAGGGCAATGGCTTCCTGGCTCCAGTCGCGCAAGCTGTCGGTACTCATCAGATGCCCGTCGGGGGAGAAGCGTGGCAGGAAATCCTCGATTTTGTCTTCGCGCTTCCGGAGTTTGGACCGGCGCATCATCAGGGCCTCGTTGATGCAGATCCGGTAGGCCCAGGTGCTGAACTTGCTCATGCCCTGGAAGCGGTGGAGCTCGGTGTGGATGCTGAGGAGGGCCTCCTGGAGGGCGTCCTGGGCATCCTGGGGGTCCTGGAGGATCCGATGGATGCCGGCGTAGAAGAGCCCGAGATAGGGCTCCACCAGGGTTCCAAAGGCATCGCCATCCCCTTGAAGGGTTTGGGCGATCAGGCTGGGTTCGTGACTGACATCCATGGCGGTTGACCTAGCGAGAGAGGCGGGGAAGGCGGATGGTGAAGGTGGAGCCGAGCCCCAGGCCCAGGCTGGAGGCCCGGATGCTTCCATGATGGGCTGCGACGATCTCCTTGCACAGGAAAAGTCCCAGTCCGGTGCCTGGGATGGCCCGGGTCATCTCGTCCCCTGCCCGGAAGAATCGCTGGAAGATCCTTCCCAGGTCCCGAGAGGCGATGCCCTGGCCGCGATCGGCGACGACGATGATGGCCCAGTTCCCCACGGCGTCGAGCGTGACGGTGGTCTCCCGGGGGGAGGCCGAGTACTTGAAGGCATTGGAGAGGAGGTTCTCCATGACCAGGGCCATGGCCTTGGGGTCGATCTCCGCCCAGATCCCCGGACCCAGGTTCAGGGTCAGACCCAGGCTGCTGGACTCGTAGCGGTGGCTCGCCCAGGTGCAGACTTCCTCCAACCATGGGCCCAGTTCCCTGGGGGCCGGGTTGAACTCCATGCTGCCCGCGTCCATCTGGGCCACCCGCAGCAGGTTGCCCACCAGGTCATTGAGGCGGGCCAAGTCGCCGTCCACCAGTTCCTGGATGCGGCCGCGCTGCTTCTGGTCCAAGTCCCGGGTGAAGAGGGTCTCCACCCATACACTGACGGAGGCCAGGGGGGTCTTCAGCTCATGGGTGACCGCGGCGATGAAGTTGCGCTGGCGCAGCTTCAGCTCCAGCTCGGTGTTGAGTTTGCGGTAGATGTAGCCCAGTCCGAAGAGGATCACGCCCACGAAGATGATGCCCTGGATGGCGACCCGCTGGATGGTGCCCCGGCGCTGCCTCTCGAGGTCGGCAAGGTATTCGGGGCGCAGGGTCAGGTAGGCGGGATGGTCCGAAAGGAGCAGGGGGTCGTCGGAGGACTGGGGTTCCTCCCTGACGGCCACATAGGGGAAGCGCCCCTCGATGAGTCGCTTCCGCTCTTCCAGGGACTTGGAGTCGGGGAGCAGACCCCAGATCGTGCCAGGACGACCACCGGGATCTCCACTGGCATTGTTCTGACGCAGCAGGGCCGTGCTGTCCATCTGCCAAGCCTCGGCCCTCCCCGCCCTCAGGGCCTCGGTTCTGGCCTCCAGGAGGCGTCCCGATTCATGGAAGTGGAAGACCACCCACCAACCCACTTGGGAGAGCAGCAGAATGGCCACGCCCCAGAAGATGAGGCGCTCCATGGGGGGTAGCTTGGTGAGGCGCTTATTCAAATTCAGAGCCGACTCCCGGAATGCACTCTATTCTAGAGGCACATGAGCTCCCAGCCTCCTCCTCAAGGCAAGTCCGGACCCTCAAATCCCCGTCAGGGGCCTGGGGCAGGCCTGCCCCAGTGGAGTTCCGGTGAGGAGCTCCTGGCCGAGCTCATGCACAACCAGCGCCAGATCTCCCAGATGGCGGCAGAGCTGGGGGACCTCCGCATCAAGTTGGCGGAGCGGACCCATCAGATGATGGTGCTCCAGCATCTCTCGGAGATCCTGGCGGCCACGCCGAAGGTCAACCAGATGGCGGGGGTGCTGGCGGAGGTCTTCTGCCGCGAGTTCGGCGCACGACAGTGCGTGATCTGGCTCCTGGAGGACGGTGGAGCCTGCTTTCAGCCGAAAGCCGGTCATCCCAGAGTGCCCCAGCTCCTTCTTCCGGCACCCAACCCCTTCCCCGACACGCCCATCGTCCTCTACCAGGCCCAGCGCCTCGATGAGGCCTGTCTTGCCGGGCCCCTGGCCGGGCTCAGGCCTCTGCACCGGGACAGCAGCTTCTTCTTCGTGCCCTTCGAGAATCAGCTCCTCCTCATGGGCTTCGCCATTCTCGAGCTGGACAGCGGCAACCCCATCGAGGACGACCTGGACATCCTCACCATCCTCCAGCGCCAGGTGGCCGTCTCCATCTACAATGCCTGGCTCTTCCGGGATCTGGGGGAGCAGCGGGACGTCCTCCGAGTCAAGACCGGGGAGCTGGAGCGGGCCAATGTCGCCCTCCGGGAGGCTGATCGCTTCAAGAGCGAGTTCCTGGCCCTCACCAGCCATGAACTCCGGACCCCTCTCACCGGCATCCTGGGTTTCACCCGGCTGGTGCTGGACGGCCTCTATGAGGATGAGGCCGAGATGGAGCAGATGCTCCGGGACAGCTACCAGTCCGGCCAGCACCTCCTGGCCCTTCTCAATGACATTCTCGATCTGGCGAAGATCGAATCCGGCAGGATGCAGATCCGGACCGAGTCCTGGAGCCTGCACATCCTTATGGAAGAGGTGAAGCCCCTCGCGGGAGCCTATCCGCGGAGGCCGGAGGTGGAGCTGATCTGGCCAGAGGGATTGCGGGAGTTGCCGGAGGTCGCCATCGACCCGGGACGCATGAAGCAGGTTCTGCTCAACGTCCTCTCCAACGCCCTCAAGTTCACCAAGCAGGGCTCGGTGCAGATCGCCGTGGAGCGGGGCTTCGGGCGCATCAGTGTGAGCGTGACCGATACGGGCATCGGCATCAGCCCTTCCGCCCAGGCCAATCTCTTCCAGAAGTTCGTGCAGGCGGACGGGAGCCACTCCCGCGAGTACGGCGGTACGGGCCTGGGCCTCGTGATCTGCAAGCACCTCATGGAGATGATGGGCGGCTCCATCCAGCTGTCCAGCCCCGGCGAAGGGCAGGGGACCACCATCACCCTCTCGATGCTCATTGCGTGATACCCTGACCCGTTCAGCTTAGGAGGTATGAATGAGTCGGTTATCCCGCTGGATCGCTGCAGCACCCCTCGCCCTGATGCTGGCTGGTACGGGGCTTCAGGCCCAGGAGGCCGAGTTCGGTGTGCAGGGCGGCCTGCAGCTGCCTTTCGGTGATCTGGGCACCACCCTGGATCACAGCATGGGCTATGTGTTCGGAGCGAACCTGGGCCTGTACTACGGTGATGGGCACGAGCTGCGCACCCGCATCGACTACCAGACCTACTCGGGCAGTTGGGTTCCCTACGACGGGGGATTCCGCAAGTTCGATATCACCGCCTGGAGCCTCGGTGCTGATTACGTCTATTACACCGAGCAGCGCCGCAAGGGGGTCTACCTGACCATGGGGCTCTCCTACAATATGTGGGATGTCTCCCCCGGGGGGGGGCAGAACGGCCTGGGTCTGGCCGCGGGTGCCGGCTACCGCCTGGATGACCACTGGTCCTTCGAGGGGCGCTTCACCACCGGGCAGTTCCGCTCCGACAATGGAGCGGCCAACGCCCTGCAGGGCGTGGCCCTCTTCCACTTCTAGGACGGGCGCCTATTCCTCTGGCATCAGCCCCGTCTCCTCGGGGCTGCGCCAGAGGCTTGAGAGCAGCAGCTGCCGCATGTGGAGGAACTCCTTGGGCAGCTTGTCATAGAGGCGGTCGAAGAGCTCCTCGTGAAGCAGGAGCTCGTTCCGCCACTCCTGGTGGTCGATCTTCCGGGCCTCCTGGTTGCGCTCCAGGCAATGTCCGTCCAGCCCTTCCAGGCTGAGGTCGGCACTCCTCGGTACCCAGCCCAGGGCCTTTTCCCGGCCGTAGGCCCGTCCCCGCACCCGCTCGGTGATCCACTTCAGGACCCGGAAGTTCTCGTTGTAGCCCGGCCAGAGGAACTTCCCATCGGGGCCCTTCCTGAACCAGTTCACGATGAAGATCCTGGGCAGGTCGGCGACGCCGCGGCCGATCTGGAGCCAGTGGTTGAAGTAGTCCCCCATGTGGTAGCCGGTGAAGGGGAGCATGGCGAAGGGGTCCCGGCGCACCCTCCCCACGGTCCCGGTGGCTGCGGCCGTGGTCTCGCTGCCGATGGTGGCGGCGAGGTAGACCCCGAAGCTCCAGTTGAAGGCCTGCATGACCAGAGGCACCGTGGTGGCTCGGCGCCCTCCGAAGATGAAGGCGCTGATGGGCACCCCTTCGGGATCAGCCCAATTGGGATCGATGCTGGGGCACTGGGAGGCCGGAGCTGTGAAACGGGCATTGGGGTGGGCTGCGGGCTGACCCGAGCCCGGTTGGTAGGGCTGTCCCCGCCAGTCGATGAGTCCCTCGGGAATCTCCTCGGTCATCCCCTCCCACCAGACATCCCCATCTGGGGTCAGGGCCGTGTTGGTGAAGATGGTGTTCCGGGCCAGGGTGGCCATGGCGTTGGGGTTGGACTTCCAAGAGGTGCCGGGGGCCACACCGAAGAAACCCGATTCAGGGTTGATGGCGTGGAAGGTCCCGTCGCAGTTGGGCTTGATCCAGGCGATGTCATCCCCGACGGTGGTGACCTTGTAGCCCTCGAAGCTTGGGGGAACCTGCATCATGGCAAAGTTGGTCTTCCCACAGGCGCTGGGGAAGGCTCCGGCCACGTAGGTCTTTTCCCCGTCAGGGGCCTCCAGTCCCAGGATGAGCATGTGCTCGGCGAGCCAGCCCTCGTCCCGGGCCATGACACTGGCGATGCGCAAGGCGAAGCACTTCTTCCCCAGGAGGGCGTTGCCCCCGTAGCCGGAGCCGTAGGACCAGATGCTGCGCTCCTCGGGGAAGTGGACGATGTACTTATTTTCCGGATCACAGGGCCAGGGCACATCGGTTTCTCCGGGGGCCAGGGGGCGCCCCACCGAGTGGAGGCAGCTCACGAAGTCACCATTGCCGAGCACCTTCCAGACCTCGCGGCCCATGCGCGTCATGATCCGCATGTTGACCACCACGTAGGGGCTGTCGGTGATCTGGATGCCGATGCGGGCGATGGGGCTGCCCAGGGGCCCCATGCTGAAGGGGATCACGTAGAGGGTGCGCCCCTCCATGCAACCCTCGAAGAGGCCCTGGAGCTTCTGGCGCATCTGGCGGGGATCCTCCCAGTTGTTGGTGGGTCCGGCATCCTGCTTGCGCAGGGAGCAGATGAAGGTCCGGTCCTCCACCCGGGCCACATCCGAGGGGTCGGAGAGGGCGAGGTAGCAGCCGGGACGCTTTTCGGGGTTGAGTCTGCGGAAGACTCCCGCCTGGACCATCTCCTCGCAGAGCCGATCGTATTCCTCCTGTGAGCCCTCGCACCAGTGGACTCCGGCGGGTCGGCAGTGGGTGACCATCTCGGTGATCCACTGGGATGCCCTCGTGTTGGAGCAATACTCCGGGATGCTGACTGCGTCATTCGCCATGGTGATCATCCTGAGAAAAAGAGATTCTGGGCCTCTGGGACCTGGTATTGGATGCCGGAAAGCACCCGGCATCAGGCTGCTGCGTTTGGTATTCTGGGCGTCCGGCCGCAAGCCAGGGGCTTGCCCGCACCCGAGGACCCTCTCCATGACGACCCACCCCGAAGCACAAGAGCGCAATGCCCGGATCCAGGCCATCAACCCTGCGGTCCTGGAGGCGCTTTCCCCCCTGGGCCACCGAGCCTTCTTCCCGAAGGGCATTCCTTACCAGGCGGGCCAGGCCAAGGGGTGCGCCATCAATGCCACTATCGGACAGATCACCGACGGGGCGGGCCATCCCATCCCCCTGGCACCCCTGGCCGAGAAGTTGGCTGGCCTGAACCCTAAGGATGCCTTCCTCTATGCCCCCATCGCCGGGCGTGAGCAGGCCCGTAAGCTCTGGCATGCCAAGCTGGTGAAAGAAGATGCCCGCATGGAGAAGGTCGGGCTCCCCGTGGCCGGCGCAGGCGTCTGTCACGCCCTGGGTATGGCTGCGGAGCTCTTCTTCGCGCCCGGGGAGACGCTGGTGTTGCCGGATCTCTACTGGGACAACTACGAGACGGTCTTCCAGGTGCGCCTCCAGGGTGAGTTCGCGCCCTTCCCGTTCTACAACGGCCAGGGGGGCTTCAACCTTGAGGGGCTGCGCTCCACCCTGGCCTCCCAGCCCGGGAAGGTCCACGTCCTCCTGAACTTCCCCGCCAATCCCAACGGCTTCAGTCCCACCCAGGAGGAACTGAGTGGCATCGCGCGTGTGCTGGTGGAGGCTGCCGCCACCCGCCCCGTGGTGGTCTACTGCGACGACGCCTACCACGGGCTCGTCTTCGAGGACTCGGCCACCACCAAGAGCCTCTTCTTCGAACTCATCGACCGCCACCCCAACCTCATCCCCCTCAAGTGCGACGGTGCCACCAAGGAACTCAGCTTCTTCGGCGGGCGGGTCGCCTTCCTCCACTTCGGGGTGGACAAGGCCATCGCCGAGGTCCTGGTGGACAAGTGCATGGGGCTCATCCGCAGCGCCCTGGGGGGCACCGTGGGCCTCAGCCAGCACTTGGTGGAACTGGAGCTCCAGGATGAGCGCCATGAGGCTGAGTTCGAGCGGTTGCGCCAGATCCTCGCGGCCCGCTATCGCAAGCTCAAGGCAGCCTTGGATGTGCCTTCCCCCCACTGGACGGTCTACCCCTTCAATGCCGGTTGCTTCTGCCTCCTCAAGCTCCGGGACGGCCTCGTGGCCGATGATGTCCGCCAGCGCCTCATCGCCGAGGAAGGGGTGGGTGTGGTCTCCCAGCAGGGGAACTGCATCCGCATCGCCTTCTGCTCCCTGAAGGAGGAGAGCGTCGAACCCCTGGTGGAGGCCCTCGGTCGGGTCTGCTCCCGCAGCTGATGCGTGGAAACTTGGACTGGACCCGGCCCGGGCCTCATCTATACTCCCGGTAGCGAACCGCATCAGGAGTGAAGTCATGAAGGGTGATCCCCGCCTCATTGCAACCCTCAACGACCTGCTGGCCCGGGAGCTGACGGTCATCAACCAGTACATGGTCCACGCCGAGATGTGCGAGGACTGGGGCTACGGGAAGCTGCACCACGACTTCCAGAAGCGCGCCATCGTCGAGATGAAGCATGCCGAGAAGCTCATCGGGCGCATCATCTTCCTTGATGGCACCCCCACCGTCACCAACCTGCTGAAGATCCACATCGGTGCCGATGTGGTCAAGCAGCTCGACAATGACCGCGAGGCCGAGGCAGAGGCCATCCGGGTCTACAACGAGGCCATCATCCTGGCCGGCGAGGTCAAGGACTACGCCACCCGCAGCGTACTCCAGGAGATCCTGAGCGACGAAGATGGGCACATCGATGACCTCGAGGCCCTCCAGAGCCAGATTGAGCAGATGACCCTGCCCATCTTCCTGACCACCCAGGTGAAGGGCTGATGCACGGGCCCTCTGGGCTCCTGCATCAACAGTCCGGGAATCTGATCCAGTCCTGTGGATGCGAGGGCGCTGCCTGTTCCCGGATAATGTAAAAGGCGGCGTAAGCCGCCTTTTACAGGGGTCCCATGTCCACACCGATGCTGCAGCAGATCGCCGCCCTCAAGCGGGAGGCTGGGGAGGCCATCCTCCTGACCCGCATGGGGGACTTCTACGAGCTGCTGGGTGAGGATGCGGTCAAGGCTGCGCCGGTGCTGGAGATCGCCCTGACGCTGCGGGGCCGGGGCTCGGACAGCGAGACCCCCATGTGCGGGGTGCCTCACTTCGCTCTGGAGGGCTACCTGCCCAAGCTCCTGGCTGCTGGTTATTCGGCCGCCATCGCTGAGCCCACCGCCAAGCCCGAAGAGGTCAAGGGCCTTCTGCCCCGGGCCATCAAGCGCATCATCACCCCGGGCACCTGGCTGGATGATGATGGTCGCTGGCTGGGGTGTGTGCATCGGCAGGGGGCCTCCTGGGGCATCGCCCTCCTGCAGCTTGCCTCGGGCCAGCTCCGGGTGATCCCCGGCGAGGGGGCCGAGCTTCTGGCCTCTACCCTGGAGCGCCTGGGGCCCCACGAGCTGGTGCTGGCGGAGGGTGCCGAAGATGACTTCGAGCTGGAGGCTGCCCGCACCCGGCTGCCCCTCTGGCGCTTCGAGACCGAGCGGGCCCGGCAGCAGATCCTGG
Source organism: uncultured Holophaga sp. (assembly GCF_963677305.1). Lineage (GTDB taxonomy): Bacteria > Acidobacteriota > Holophagae > Holophagales > Holophagaceae > Holophaga. The sequence goes on along the minus strand of NZ_OY781925.1, from coordinate 258,576 downwards.
CCTTCTTCGGCTGGACCCACCTGGAAGGGGTGGGGCTCGACCCCTACCCCGCAGCCATCGGGGCCCTGGGGGCCCTCCTGGACCAGGTGGAAACCACCCAGAAAGGGAAACCCGCCCACATCCAGGGGGTGGCCCTGGAGCTGGGGGCCGTGGGCCCCCTGCTGGATGCCACCAGCGCCCGGCACCTGGAGGTCTTCGGCAACACCTTGGATGGCTCGAAGACCGGAAGCCTGCTGGCCCTGCTGGACCAGTGCCGTACCCGCATGGGGAGCCGCCTCCTCAAGACTTGGCTGGACCAGCCCCTGCGGGAGCGGGGCGCCCTGGAGGAACGCTGGGGCCAGGTGGCCTGGCTCACGGAGGACCGCTGCCGGGACCCGCTGCAGAAGCTGCTGGCCGGCGTGCCTGACCTGGACCGCCTCCTGGGGCGGGTGGCCATGGGCCTCGCCACCCCACCGGAGCTGGGCCAGCTGCGGGAGGGGCTTGGTGCGCTCCAGCGTCTGCCGGGACTTATCCAGGAGGGGGGCTGGCTGGAGGATGCCCGCTCCCTCCATCTTTGGGACGAGGGGACGCCGCTCTGCACACCCCTCCTGGATGAGCTGCGGCGTTGCCTCGCGGAGGCCCCGCCCCTGGAGCTGGACAAGGGGGGCGTCATCCAGGAGGGGGTGGACCCAGAGCTGGACGCCGTGCGCCGGCTCGCCCGGGATGCCAAGCAGGTGATGCTGGAGCTGGAGGAGGAGGAGCGGGCCGCCAGCGGCATCGGGAGCCTCAAGATCAAGTACAACCGGGTTTTCGGGTACTACTTCGAGATCACCAAGTCGAACCTGGCCTCCGCCCCCGCCCACTTCATCCGCAAGCAGACCCTGGCCAATGCCGAGCGCTTCACAACCGAGAAGCTCATGGCCTTCGAGCAGCGGCTCCTGAGCGCCGAGACCGATCAGGTGCGCCTGGAGGAGCTGCAATACAAGCGTCTCCTGGCCCTGGTGCTGGAGGAACGGGGCGGGCTCACCTGTCTGTCTCAGGCCGTGGCCCGGCTGGATGTGCTCTGCGCCCTGGCGGAAAGGGCCCGGCAGAGCGGCTGGGTGCGGCCTGAGCTGAGCGAGGAGCGGGAGCTGCTGCTCAGCGGGGCCCGACACCCCATGCTGGAGTCCCGCATGGGTCGGGAGTGCATCCCCAACGACCTGAGCCTGCGACAGAGCCGGGCCATGGCGGTGGTGACGGGTCCCAACATGGGCGGCAAGAGCACCTTCCTGCGCACGGCGGCCCTGCTGGTGGTGATGGCCCAGATCGGCTCCTTCGTACCGGCGGAGCTCATGCGCTTCGGGCTCACGGACCGCATCTTCACCCGCATCGGCGCCAGCGACTTCCTGGCCAAGGGGCAGTCCACCTTCATGGTGGAGATGACCGAGACCGCCCGCATCCTCAATCAGGTCACCCCCCACAGCCTGGTGATCCTGGATGAGATCGGGCGCGGCACCAGCACCCGGGACGGTCTGGCCCTGGCGGAGGCCATCGCTCTGCACCTGCGGGACCTGAAGGGCGGCGAACCCCGCACCCTCTTCGCGACCCACTACTTCGAGCTGACCCGCCTGGCCGAGGATGCCAGAATCCTGAACCTCCACGTGGAGGTTCAGGAGTGGGAGGAGCAGCTTCTCTTCCTCCACCGCATCGCCGAGGGACCCGCAGACCGCAGCTACGGCATCCAGGTGGCCCGGCTGGCGGGGCTCCCCAAAGGCGTCATCGCCAAGGCCCAGCGGATCCTGACCGAGACCCCCGAGCTGCCCATCGAGGCGCCCCGGAAGGCACGCAGGGTACAGGAGGTCCAGCAGCCCCTATTGCCGCTCTTCGAGTCCGAGCCCGACCCGCTCAGGGCGGAGCTGATGGCACTGGACCTCAACAGCATGACGCCGATCCAGGTCATGAACTGGGTCGCCGAGCGGCAGAACGGATGAGCCCCTGCCCGGGTTCCGCCAGACATCAAGGAGGGACCAGGGTCCGCTTGAATGCCCTGCTTACTGTCACTCCTCCTTCCTGGTCCTCCATATGGACACCAGCAGCCAGATACCACCGATGGTGGCGATGAGGAAGCCCACAAGGCCGAAGATCGGGAGGCCGAAGAGGGTGGGGCCCCCCGGGACCGTCATCACGATGGAGGAGCCGATGATGAGGGCGGCCACCACGATGCCGATGGTTATCCGGTTGGCGGCGCGGTCGAGCTGGTTGCCCACCCGCTTGAGGTGGGTCACATCGATGTGGATCTCCAGCCTGCCCCTCCGGGCCGCCCGGAGCAGACGTGAGAGGTCGCCGGGAAGCCCGGTCAGCAGGCTGAGGAGCTCATGGAGGGTCCTCCAGCTCCGCTGCGCCATGGCCTGGGGGTGGTAGCGGCGCCGCATGGCCTGCTCCAGGAGGGGCAGGGCCTGGCTGACCATGTCGAAGTCCGGGTCCAGCTCGCGCCCCATGCCTTCCAGGGAAATGAAGGCCTTGATGAGCAGGGCCAGGTCGGAGGGCAAGGTCAAGCCCTGCTGGCGCATGAGATTGGCCAGATCGGAGAGCATGGCCCCCAGGTTGAGCTGCTTCAGGGGCACCCCATGGTACTGGTCCACGAAGCTCTGGATCTCCAGGAGGAGGGCGGTCTCATCCACGGGGCCGCCGCCGGTCCAGTCCGTCAGGACTTCGGCCACCAAGGCGGGGTCGTCTTGGACCAGCCCGAGGAGGAAGCGGGTCAGCTGGTCCCGCCGCTCTGCCGTGAGGCGTCCCATCATGCCGAAGTCGATGAACTCGATGCGGTTACGCGTGAGGTAGAAGATGTTCCCGGGGTGGGGATCGGCGTGGAAGAAGCCGTCTTCCACGATCATCTTCAGGATCGCCCGGGCTCCGCGGCGGGCGAGGAGTCCCCGGTCCAGGCCGGCTTGGCCTACCGCGGCCAGATCCCGTCCCGGGATGCCCTGGACCAGCTCCTGGACGCAGACCCCATCCCGCACCCAGTCCCAGTGGATCTTGGGGACGAGGATGACCGGTTCGGCTGGATTCTGGGGCTCCTGGGGGTCGTTGTAGCCCGCAAAGCTTGCGGCGACACGCTCGGCGTTGCGGCACTCGTTGGCGAAGTCCAGCTCCCGCCGGAGTGAGAGGGTCAGCTGGCGCACCAGTTCCGTAGGGTGAAAGCAGGCCAGCTCCGTGCGCTCCGCCTCGGCCAGCTCTGCAAGCTTGGCCAGCCAGCGGAGATCCGCTTCGATGATGGTGCGGATGCCGGGACGGCGAACCTTGACCACAACGGCGCTGCCATCCTTGAGGCGGGCCCGGTGGACCTGGGCGATGGAGCCGGCAGCCATGGGCTCCGGGTCGAAGGCCGCAAAGCAGGTTCCCGGTGGGGCGCCCAGGGCCTCCGTCAGGAGGGCAAGGACGGCCTCCTGCGGAACGGGGGGGGCGCTATCCAAGAGCTTGCTGAATTCCTCCGTCCAGTCCGGGTCCAGGAGGTCGACTCGGGTGGCCAGGATCTGGCCCAGCTTGATGAAGGTCGGTCCCAGCTCCTCCAGGATCCGTCTGGCCCGGGAGGCGGGTGGGAGGTGGAGCAGCTCCTCGGCGCCGTGCCAGTGGAGCACCCTTCCGGCCTTCTCCAAAGGGGTGGCCAGCCCAAGACGGCGCACCAGATCACCAAACCCATAGCGGATGAGGACTGAAGCGATCTCGTGCAGTCGCCCGAGATCCCTCATGGAGGCCATGGCCTGGAGCAGCATCGGTTCAACGCCTGGGCTGGATCCGATCCGCCAGGCCCGTCAGGGCACCGGCGGTGAGCTGCCGGATCAGGCCCAGACCCCCCTGGGCGAGCTGGGCCCCCACCTGGGCCTGGGATCTGCCTGCACGTTCCACCTGGATTCCGAGGGCAGTCAGACTTTCCTGGGCCTGTGCCCCAACCGAAGTGCCCTGGGTCCGGAGATGCCCGGCGAGATCCCTCAGGATGCGTCCCAGGCTGTCGGGCTCGCCCGCCTCCTCCAGGGCCTCGAAGAAGAGGGGATCCAGGCTTTCCAGGTCCTGGCGGATCCTGTCCAGGTCAGCCTTGGGGAGCTGGCGGGCACGGCTGGCGGCCTCCTCAAGGGCCAGCCTGGAGGCCAGGGCGAACTGGGAGAGGGCGGCGTCAAGACCGGCCACAGCCTCCTTCAGCCGTTGGACGGCGAGTCCGGTCTGGTCCTGGGAGCGCTCGAGATCCTTCCGCACTCCGGCCTTCGCGCCACGGATCACCGCGCTGGCGATGGCCCGGAGGGAACCGAGGTCCTGGGTGAGCTCGCTCATCCGCTTCAGGGTGAGCTGTCGGACGAGCTCGCGGATGTCCTCGCCCCGCTCGAGGGCCTCGCGGATCCTGCCTTCCAGATCATCGACATCCTGCCGGGGCCTGGGGTCTTCCATGGGAGCCTCCCGTCTCTGGCCCAAACCTAACCCATTTGGCGAGTCCATCCAGGCCCTTGCGGAGCTACTTCAGGTACTTTTCCAGGGTCTTCTCCAGGTTCTCCCCCCGGACATCGGCGCCGGTGGCGAGGATGGTGCCATCGGGTCCGATGAGGAGGGGCTTGGGGATGCCCTTGACGCCGTAGGCCTGGGCCAGGGCGCTGGTGAAGCCCCCCTGCACATAGGCATGGCTCCAGGGCATGGGGGTGGCCGCCTGCTTCCGGAAAGGCGCGATGTGCTCAATCCGCCGGTCGAAGGAGAGGCTCAGGATGTGGAAGTCCTTCCCCTTGAAACGCGCCCAGGCCTTGTGGAGGTGGGGCATCTCCGCCCTGCAGGGGGGGCACCAGGTGGCCCAGAAGTCCAGGAGGAGGTAGCTCCCCTTGAAGGTGTCCAGGGTGTAGGTGACCCCAGGCTGGTCCAGGGCCTGGATGGAGAAGGCGGGTGCGGGGCGTCCCGGCATGGTCTTCAGCTCCCCGCCAAGGATCTCCTTGGCCTTCTTCGTCTGCTCTGACTCTGGGAACTCCTTGAGGAGCCGCTGGTAGTCGGATCGCCAGCCGGCCTCATCCTTGGCATCCAGCCGCTCCCAGAAGTGGTCGAAGAGGAGGTTCCGGCGGACCTCGGGATCTGGGTGGCCGGCCATGGCCACGGCGGTGTAAGCCTGGCAGGCGGGGTCCTCCTCCTCCATCAGGGAGGCCAGCAGGCCGGGCTCCAGGCTCCAGTCCGGTGAGAGGGCGGGGACCTCTCCCAGGAGCTGCCTTAGGAAGGCGGGCTCTGGGTGCTGGTGGCAGAGGGTCAGGTAATAGTACCGGGTCACCAGGAGGGCCTGACGGTCAGCGGGGTCCTTCTCCGCAGCCAGACGGGTCTCCACCTCACGGAGGGGGGCCGCCAGATCAGGGTGGAAGTCCTTGGTGTTGTGTCCGGCGCTCATGAAGGCCCTTCTGGCTTCCATGACCTCGTGTCCCCGGGCTTTGGCGGCTTCCAAGATCCGGGGGGCGGGGACGCTCTGAGCGCCCAGGGCGGCGGTGAGGATGAGCAGGGTCAGGGCAGGGGTGCGCATGGGGCCTCCGGTGGGAACAGCATACCTCGCATGGCGAGGGGGTGCGGCCTGCTCGAGGTGCTTGGCCAGGATGCCTGCGGTGCCGGGTGGAGGTGGGGCGGCCCTGCTGAGTGCCCTCCTGTCCCGGTTCAGGCCAGGGAGCGGCCGGTGTGGGGATCGGGCATGAGGCCCTGGCCGGTGGGGCACTCCGATTCCAGGCAACAGAGGGTGCAGGCGGGCTTCCGGGCGTCGCAGGTCCGGCGTCCATGGAAGATCAGCAGGTGGTGGAGTTCGATCCAGCTCTCCCTGGGGAAGAGGGCGCAGAGATCGGCCTCGACCTTTTCGGGTGTGTGGCCCGTCGAGAGCCCGAGCCGTCGGGCGACCCGGAAGATGTGGGTGTCCACCGCCAGGGCGGGGATCCTGAAGGCATTGGCCAGGACCACGTTGGCCGTCTTCTGGCCGACCCCTGGCAGGGCTGCCAGGGCTTCCTGGGTGTCAGGGACCCGGCCCCCGTGGCGCTCCACCAGGCCCCGGGCCATCCCGATGAGGTTCTTCGCCTTGTTGCGGAAGAACCCCGTGGAGCGGATGAGCTCCTCCAGCTCGGGCAGCTCCGCAGCAGCCAGGGACTCGGCGTCGGGATAGCGGGCGAAGAGGGCAGGGGTCACTTGGTTCACCCGGGCGTCGGTGCACTGGGCGCTGAGGATGGTGGCCACCACCAGCTGGTAGGGGTCGAGGTGGTCGAGTTCGCAGTGGGCGTCCGGGTAGGCTGTGGACAGGGCTCCCGTGAGGGCGGTCAGGCGCTTGGGGGTCCATGGCTTCATGGTGGGCTCCTCGGCTCCAGCATGGACCGGAGGCGACCGGAATGCGATCCTGGAGCGTGGATGCACCGCTTCTCTTCGCTCTGGTCCGGGCCCGTCTTAGGGTCGGAGGACAGGTCCAGAATGTGCTCGCCAGCCCGCGAGCCCTGATCCTCCAGTGGGCTCCCGAGCGGCGGGCCGGTCTGGAGCCGGGCCTCGCCTGGATCTTTCTCCTGAACCCCGCTCCCGAGCTGTGGCTCCTTCATGAGAAGGACGAGGCTTTCAGGTTGCTGAAGGGCGAGACCAAGGTGGATCTCTCCCGGCGCTGGGGACAGGAACTCAAGGGGGCCCGACTGGAGGATCTGGAGGGCGATCCCAGGGAGCGCTGGCTGGCGGTTCTGTTCCGGCGCACGGCTGTTACCGGACGGATCGAGGTCACGCGTCTGGCCTATCAGGCCATCCCTGGCCGCTCCGGTCTGCGCCTGGATGGGCTGGACCTCAACCCGGCCCGGATGGGCATGGGTTCACCCTTTCCCCAGCAGGCCCCGGAGCCCGCCCTGGATTCGCCGCCCATGCGGAAATGGCGGGAGCGCTTCGGAGAGCAGTTGGGGGCCGCCCTGGCCGGAGAGCTCCCGGAGGTTCTGGAGGGGGAGGGCAGCCTCTTTGACCGCCATCGGGCCTGGTCGAAGGCCCGGGCGGAGAAGCTCTTCCTGGCGCCCAAGCAGGCGGGGGTGGACCGCAAGCTCGTGGCCGAGCGCCAGCGCCTGGAGCGCTACGGTGAGGCGCTGGCAAAGGACCGGGGGCGCCATGAAGCCGCCTTGGCCTTGCGGGAAAAGGCCAAGCAGGTGGGAGCCGAGCTCTACCGGCTCCAGCATGTTCAGGGGGTGGTGGAACTCCTGGACGGGACCCGCGTCGAGTTGCCGCCCGGTCTGAGGGCCGAGGTGGCGGTCCAGAAGTGGTTCAATGCCGTCAAGCGTGCGGAGCGTGGTCTGGAGCGGGTGGCCGACCTGGAGCGGGAGCGGCTGCGGCAGATCCGGGAGCTGGAGGCTGCCGGGGTTCCCGCCCCGCCGCTGCCGGTCCCGAAGCCTTCCAAGAAGCAGGAGTCCAAGAAGATGGAACGCAAGGACAAGCGGGTGGATGGGAAGGGCAAGGCCTTCCGGAGCCTGATGGTGGAGGGCTTCGAGGTCCTCATCGGCAAGGGGGATGCGGACAACGACAACCTCACCTTCAAGGTGGGGGCGCCCCTGGATTTCTGGCTCCATGTGGCGGGGGTGCCCGGCAGCCATGTGGTGGTCCGCAATCCCGACCGGGTGAGCGAGTTGCCCCGCCCGGTCCTGGAGCGGGCGGCGGAGCTGGCCGCCTTCTTCTCCAAGGCCCGGGATGGCGGCAAGGTGGAGGTCCACTGGTGTCGGGTGGCTGATGTCAGCAAGCCCCGCGGCTTCCCGCCGGGCAAGGTGATGCTGAAGACCTTCAAGAGTGTCCGGATCTATCCCAGGGAGTAGCCGGGCTACCTGAAAAGGGGGGACCGCCCGGTCGCTGCGCGCCCTGCATCCCTCCTATACGGCGTCATGGTGGTGCCAGGAGACTGCACCTCAGTGGATGGTCTCGGCGGGACTCTCGTGGTGGTGGGTCCGTTCGGCGGGCAGCGGGATGCCCCGCCAGCCTGCCAGCCAAGCGAGGTTCAGGAGCAGTCCGAGGAGGATGTAGACCCCGAAGAAAGGTGCGAAGAAGCGCTCCTGGAAGATCACCAGCAGACAGAGCAGGACCAGGAAGGCGACCATCATCCACATGCCGGCCCGGGGGTGATGGGACCGTTTCTTGAAGCTGGGGAAGCGGAGGGTGGAGACCATCAGGAGCCCCACGAAGAAGAGCTCGGCCGCAAAGAGATAGGCGTGGAGGGCTGTGGCGGGGGTGTGGGGCCAGAAGAGGATCACCGAGGCGACGCAGGCGGCCCCTGAGGGGATGGGCATGCCCACGAAGAAGCGGGAGTCGGTGTGGCCCACCTGCACATTGAAGCGGGCCAGACGGAGCGCACCACAGGCCAGGAAGAAGAAGGAGGCGGCCCATCCGATGGCCCGGAGCTGATGGTCCTGCATGCCCAGGGCGAAGAAACCGAAGCGGTAGGCCAGGATGGCGGGGGCCATGCCGAAGCTGAGGACATCGGCCAGGGAGTCCAGCTGGACGCCGAATTCGGTGGATGTGTTGGTGGCACGGGCCACCCGTCCGTCCAGGCCGTCGAAGATGCCGGCCACCACGAGCAGGGCCGCCGCCCATCGGAAATACCAGCTGGGGTGGTCTCCGGCAGCATTCATGGACATCACCACGCTGGAGAAGCCGCAAAGGACTGAGATCAGGGTGATGGCCGAGGGCAGGGCAAACTTCGAGCGATGGACGACCCTGCGGCGCCGCTCTCTCCGCTCCTCGATGCTGAGGCGTTGTTTCATTGCTTTCGTCTCCATTTCCCCTGGCGGTGGCCCTGGGCCACCCTATCCTCATGATAAGGCCGTTGGGCGCCGGGCATTCTTGTGGAGTAGTGATGTTGGTGACTCTTGAGATCATCTTGGCCCTGGCCGTGATTGTGCTGGTGGGTTTCCTGGTGCCCCTGCTGCTGCAGCTTCGCCGGACTGCGCAGGCCATGGAGGACCTTGCCCGGACAGCGCGGAACGACTTGGACCACATGACCCAGGATGTCCATTGCATCCGTCTCCAGACTGAGGAGATGGCCAAGGTCGTGGGGGAGACCCTGGAGCTTCCCCGGACCCTTTCCCGGACCTTGACGGGCCTGGTCCAGAGCATTCCTGCGATGTTCGGCAGGAGGGAGGGCGGTTCCGGAAGGCTGGAGCTCCTCCTGGCCGGGTTCCAGGCGGCGGCATCGCTGTTCCGGCGGAGGCGATCCGCCGGGGAAAAGGAGAGAAGTCATGAGTGACGAGCGCGGATCCATCGGGACATCGCTGGTGCTGTTCCTGGCCGGAGCGGCTGTGGGGGCTGCCGTGGTGGCCCTGCTCACCCCCAAGAGTGGTCCAGAATTGAGGGCCGATCTTCGGGACATGGGCGGGAAGGTCAAGGACAAGCTGGCTCACATCAAGGAGTGCTGCTGCCCCGGAGAGGGGAAGGATACTCAGGGTGGGGAGGTCTCCTGACCCAGGAAGCCGGGAACGGGTGCTGAGAGGCACCCACCCCTCTGCGACCGGTGCCTTGCTCTAGACTGGAGGGCGAGGAGTCGTCATGCAGCTTGTGGTCATCGGGGGCGGTCACGCCGGGATTGAGGCTGCGCAGATCGCCGCCCGGATGGGTGTGTCCACCACCCTCCTCACCCTGAATCTGGACCAGATCGGACAGATGAGCTGCAATCCCTCGATCGGTGGCGTGGGCAAGGGGCACATGGTCCGGGAGCTGGATGTGCTCGGTGGGGCCATGGGGCGCCTGACCGACGCAACGGGTATCCACTTCCGGATGCTCAATGCCAGTCGCGGAGTGGCGGTGCGGGGGCCGCGGGCCCAGGCAGACCGTGTGAAATACCGGAACGCTGCCCGCCATCTGCTGGAGCACACCCCCAACCTGCACCTGCGCCAAGGCATGGCGGCAGGTCTTCGGTGGGCTGAAGGCACCCGGGGTCTGGAGGGGGTGGAACTCCTGGATGGCTCTTTCCTGCCCTGCCGGGCCGTGGTGATCACTGCGGGCACCTTTCTCAACGGCTTCGTCCTCCTGGGGGATCGAAGGATCCCCTCGGGGCGCGCAGGGGAGCCTCCCTCCACCCATCTGGCTGATCAGTTGGCCGCTCTGGGCTTGCGGCATCGCCGCCTGAAGACCGGCACCAGCCCTCGGATCGCCCGGGGAAGCATCGACTTCTCCAGGCTGGAGGCGCAGCCCGGGGACCGTCCCCCCCGGCCCTTCAGCTTTTTCAGCGAGTCCATCCCCCAACCCCAGGTTGACTGCCACATCGTCCACACCACGGCCGGGACCGAGCGGGTGATCCGGGAGAATCTGAAGCGCTCGTCCATGTACGGGGGGCACATCGAGGGAGTGGGGCCCCGCTATTGCCCCTCCATCGAGGACAAGTTCGTCAAGTTTCCGGACAAGGGCAGCCATCAGATCTTCGTGGAACCGGACTCCCTTGAGACCGATGAGATCTACCTTGCCGGGCTCTCGACCTCCATGCCGGTGGATGTGCAGTTCCAGATGGTCAGGAGCCTGCCGGGCTTCGAGGGGGCCGAAATCCTCAGGCCAGGCTACGCCATCGAATACGACAGCTTCGATCCCCTCCAGCTGAATAGGGACCTCCGGATGGAGGGGCTCGAGGGGGTGTGGTTCGCAGGTCAGGTCAACGGCACCACGGGCTATGAGGAAGCCGCCGGGCAGGGAGTCCTGGCCGGCATCAACGCTGCAAGGTGGCTTCAGGGCCTGGACCCGGTGCTTCTTGGGCGGGACAGGGCCTATATCGGGGTGATGGTGGATGACCTTGTCACCAAGGGCATCGACGAGCCCTACCGGATGCTCACCGCGCGTGCCGAGCACCGGCTGGGCCTGGCCTGCGACCTGGCGGACGAGCGACTCCTGGCAGTGGCGCGCGAGGTGGGGGCTCTCACCTCGCGGGAGCTGGCCTTGATTGAAGGGAAGCTGACGCGGCGGGCCAGGCTCCGAAGCGGATGCGAAGCCGTCTGGGTGGCACCCTCCAATCCCTTCGGAGCCTTGGCCAGGGAGGCTGGGCTCAACTTGACGGCTGGCATGAGCCTCATGGAGCTCTTCAAGCGGCAGCAGATCACGGCGGAGTTGGCGGACCGGGCTCTGAGCATGGTCGAAGGGTGG